>DATJBV010000046.1:0-48982 GCA_035515055.1 Candidimonas sp. | reverse complement strand
CGCCTCGAGGGCCCGGACAGCGTCAATGAAGGAGCCGTGACCGGTGACTATACGGTTTCGCTTAGTGAGCAAACCGCTACACCGCTTACCGCCACATTCAAGTATTCCGGTACTGCGGCCAATGGCAGCGACTTCACCGGCGTGGCTTCGGTCACTATTCCCGCAGGCGAGAGCAAGATCACGTTCAATCTCGCCACCCTGCTGGATCAGACTCACGAAGGCGCTGAAACCATTGTGGTCACTATCGACACAATAACTGGTGGAGGATTTGAACTGGTTCGGGCTGAGCAAGGGTTCGATTCGGTAACAACGACGATTGTCGACGCCAACGTTGTGCCCGTTGCCGGAAATGCCACCGTAACAGGGCAGGAAGATACGGTTCTTGGCTTGGACTGGAGCCACTTTGGCGTATCCGACGCCGACTCGTCCATATCCGATCTAGGCATTATCGTTACGGGGTTGCCCGGCAGTGGTCAGTTGCAGTTGCAAGACGCCGGGGGTGCATGGAACACCGTCGCGCAAGGCCAGAATATTAGCCAGATCGACATTGCCAGCGGCAAGTTGCGCTTTGTCCCGGAGGCCAACAAGTCGGCCACCGACATTCAGCTCTCGTTCAAGCCGACCGATGGCCAGGGCGAGGGGAATTCCGCTACATTGGGTATCGACATACGGCCCGTGGCCGATGCGCCCGAATTGTCGATTACGCTGGGCGAAGCGGTTGAAGTCCGCAGCCCGGGAAGCGGTCCCGGCGCCGCAACATCGTTCACCTTTGCAGGCATCACCGTTGCGGTGGCTGGTGACGACATCAGCGCTTCCGGCATGTCGGGCAAGCTATTCTTACCCCCATTCCCGCCGAGCACGGGCGGGAACATTAATGATGGCGACGTTACTCGCGGCAAGGCCGACATTATCGGCTTAATCGGCAGTTTCAATAAGCTGTATGAAGGTAATACGCAGCTCAACGGTATTAGCGGAGACAACGGCAACGATTATTTGTTCCTCGACAAACCGCGCAGCAGCTACACCATTTCGAATCTTAATATCAACGTGAATAATGGTGTCGCGAATATCGGCGCCGCAATAAATGACGGCACGCGGTCGATCAACGTCAACAACTTCGCCGGCATTCTCTTCGGCGATGGAGAAAGCATAGGCGGCAAGCATGCCGGCCAGCCCGCGCCGATTCCCGGCTTGACCGTGGGCGGTGGCGGCAATTATGACGAGATTCCCGTCACGTTAAGTGCCGCACTAACGGACCGGGACGGCAGTGAATCCTTATCCGGCATCACGCTTGGCGGCATTCCCGAAGGCGTCACCGTCATCGGTGCCGTGGATATGGGCAATGGCAACTGGCTGGTGGGCAATGCGAACGGCAGCTTATCGCTGGACATGACCGTCACAATGAGAGTGCCGGTCGGTACCGCGGCATTCAGTGTGACTGCCACCGTGCATTCCACCGAGATTGGCAATCCATCCGCATCCGCGCAAACAAGCCAGTCGGTCGATGTGGCGGCTGTATCAAGCAATGAGGCCCCGGAGGCAACCCCTGCGCAGGCCACGGGTGTGGAAGATACGGCTCTCGGCCTGGACTGGAGCCACTTCGGCGTGTCCGACGCCGACTCGTCCCTATCCGACCTGGGCATTATCGTCACGAGACTACCTGCCGATGGCGTGTTGCAGTATCGCGATGACGATGGTGTATGGAAGCCGGTCGAACCTAATCAAAGCATCAGCCAGAACGACATTGCGGATGGAAAACTGCGCTTTGTTCCCGATGCAAATGAATCTGGTGCCGACGCGCACGGGGGCGATGGCGTGGGTAATAAGCAAGCCGACTATGCTCAAATCCTCTTCAAGCCCACCGATGGCGAATTAGTTGGCCCGGAAGCAACGCTGCGCGTCGATATAGTCGGAAAGGCCGATGCGGCACACCTCACGTTGGCATTGGGCGAGCCAGTCCTGACCGCAACGGGAACGGATCTCACCGTCGCATACCCGTCGGGCAGCGGGTTTTCCGTGGTCGACGGACAGGTGATCGCTGGCGCCGGCGTTACGATGCATGAAGTCTCTGCGGGAGGCAAGGGTCCGGGCACATCGGGCAATGCGCCTGATTTATTCGTCATCAGAGACGACTTCAAAGATGGCGTCGAGGTCAATGGCGGCGGGGGTGCAGGCGGTGACTTCGACGTCATCTATCTTGGCAAAGGCAGTGCCTCCTACATCATTACTCCGCCAAAGAATGGAAGCAATGGATGGGGCACCATCAAGGATCTCGGCACCGGAAAAGTGATCAACTATCACGATATCGAGAACATCGTATTTGGCGATGGCGCGTCGTATATTGACAACGGCATAGTTGTGGACGCCGCGACACACAGCTATGAGACCCGTGATGTCCATCTTTCGGTAACCCTGGCGGATACGGATGGCAGCGAAATACTGTCACACATTACGTTGACGGGTATTCCGGAAGGCGGAGAACTTAGCGCCGGTGCGCGCCAACACGACGGTTCGTGGACGGTGCCGGTCGATAGCCTAAGCAATCTGACGCTCAAGCTACCGTTGGGTACGGGCGAATTCAATTTGGTCGCCAGCGTCTCGTCAACCGAAATAATCGGCGGCGATACGGCCACCACCGTCGTCGCCTCGAATGTGGAACCTCATAACCTCTTGGTCGGTTCCGCCTATAACGACACTCTCGCAGGGACTGAATCGAACGACGTAATGATTGGCGATGTAAGCGGCCTGCAAATCTTGCCGGGTCATAACTACAACATCGCGGTCATGATGGATACGTCGGGCAGCATGTCGGCGCAGGATGTGGCGAGCGCAAAGGCGTCGCTTCTCCAGGTTTTCAACACGTTGATGGCCAGTGCAGGCCAGGACGGCGCTGGTCAGGTTAATGTCTTTCTTGTCGATTTCGATACTCAGACGCAGCAGTCGGTCGCAGTCAATCTGGCCGAACCAGGCGCGCTGGCAGCCCTGCAGGCCGTAATGGATTCTATGGTCGGCGGTAGCCAACTTGGCGGTGGTACGAATTACGAAGATGTATTCAAGACTACCGCCAACTGGTTCCATGGCGAGGCGGTTGCCGGCAACCCGGGGACTAATCTTACGTACTTCATTACCGATGGCGAGCCAACGTATTACCAGAGCGGTGAAAAGGCCAATCCGGTGGTGATCGATTACAAGAACAACACCGATGTGACGCTCGACCAGCTATTGAAGGATTATCAACCCGGAGATATTGTCCGCACGAATCTCGGCGGCAGCGATCGCGTGGTAGTCGACGGTGGCGGCCGAGTCTCCGGATGGACGCAAGATAAGAACGGCAACTGGAAAAGTACGCAGCTGGGGACGGTGCATGCTCAAGGCGATGGCACGTATGAGCTGTCGACGCTGGGCGGCATCGGCAATAACGATGGCTTCTTGGTGGGGAATTGGAACGCGGCAAAGAGCCACACGAACGCCCAGGCGGCTTTTGCCTTGCTCGGCGCGTTGTCTACCGTGGAAGCCATCGGCATTGGCCAGGATTTAGACGGGCAGGCGCTTAAGCACTACGATGCCGACGGTCATGTTCAGTCCCGCATCGATCCCAGCGACATCGCACAGGCCATCCTTGGCGAGGAGGGCGTCCTGCCCGCCGGAGACGATACTGTCATGGGCGGGGCAGGGGCCGATATTCTCTTCGGCGACCAGGTCCAGCTGGCTGGGCGTGAAGCCAGCGGCATGGCGGCATTGCAGGCGCAAGTCGCCGAAAGCCTGGGTAAAGAGGCTGCCGACGTGTCGATACAGGACGTTCATGCCAATATCACGGCCAACCCTGATGAGTTCGCGGGCTTGCTCGATAGCCCCGAGGGCGGCGACGATACGCTGCACGGCGGTGTGGGCAATGACGTGCTGTTTGGGCAAGGCGGCAACGACCTCCTTATTGGCGGCGAGGGCGACGACATCCTGAGCGGCGGGCTCGGCAACGACACCTTCAAGTGGGAACTGGGCGATGAAGGCACGCTAGGCGTGCCTGCCGTCGACACGATACTCGACTTCCAGATAAAGACCTCCGATGCTGTCGGCGACGTACTGGACCTTGGCGATTTGCTGATGGGTGAAGAAGCGAAAGACGCCGATCTGAGTCAGTATCTGCATTTCAGTACGGAGCAGGGCAAGGACGGTGCGACGAACACGGTCATCCAGGTCAGCGCGCATGGCAACGGCGCGGCCAGCCAATTCGATCAGAAAATCGTTCTCGATGGAGTCGATCTGGTCGACGCCTACGGCAGCGACCAGAACCAACTGATTCAGCAGATGATCAACGACGGAAAGCTGAAGATCGATGCCAGCTGATGGGTACCTGCGCCGCACACTGTTTGCTTTGTGTGCGGCGTTTGTGTTGGTTGCGGGTATGGCGGCATTCGCGATGGAGCTCGACGTGTCGAGCGTGCGGCGAGCCGCGCAACAGCGATTCGGCGAAGCGGCGGCGCGCGACGTGGATCAATGGATGGATCTGCTCGCACGCGAGCGGTTGCAACCCGAGCCGCAGCGGCTGCGCGCGATCAACGATTTCTGGAATACCAAGGTGCTCGGAGGCGACGATCCCATCATTTGGCGGCAGGCCGATTATTGGGCCACACCGCTGGAGACCCTTGCCAAGCGTGCCGGCGACTGCGAAGACTTCGTCATCGCGAAGTACTTTTCCCTGATCAATATTGGAGTGGCTCCCGAAAAATTGCGTCTTATCTATGTCAGGGCGCGAGTCGGCGGCATGGGAAATTCGCAAAGCATTGCCCACATGGTCCTTGGATATTACGCAACGCCGCATGCCGACCCACTGGTGCTCGACAATCTGGTGGGCACAATTGCGCCAGCCAGTCAGCGCCGCGACCTGACGCCAGTATTCAGTTTTAATGCGCAAGGGCTTTATGTGGCTGGCGCCGCGCCTGCGTCGGTTGAACGCATAAGCCGTTGGCAAGGTTTGCTTGTCCGCATGCAAAAAGAAGGCTTCCGGCCTTGAATCCGTGCCACGCGCCATGGGGGCGCACTGGCGTTATGAATATTGACAGCCGATAGGCCAATAACATGTCTCTGCTAAAACAGCTTTTGCTCAGCGTCACGATTGCCATCGTATGTATCCTGGCGGGAACGCTGGCGTTCAGTATTGACGCCGCGAGGCAATATCTGGATGGCCAGCTTCGGTCGGAAAGCGAAAACGCGGTATCTTCGCTTGCCCTTTCGCTGTCCCAGCCCGGCAGCCAGGACGAGACGACGCGTGAACTGTTGATGATGGCGTTGTATGACAGCGGGCACTTTCGCGGCATACGCATGGACGACCCGGATGGTGCCGTGCTCTTCGAACGTGAACGGCAGGCCGCCCGGGACACAAAAACCGCCCCTGACTGGTTTAACCGCTTGCTTCCGCTAAGCGCACCGACCGCTGTGCGAGATGTCAGCGATGGGTGGCGTCAGTTGGGGAAAGTATCGCTCACCGTCGATAATGCATACGCTCAGGACGCCCTATGGGAAAGCAGCGTGCGCGTGCTGCTATTAGTAGTCGGGGCGGGTATCGTCTGGGGACTGTTTGCATTGCTGCTCGTGCGCTGGCTCAAGCGAGCCCTGCGCGATGAAATTGCCGAGCAGGTGCGCGCTATTGCGGATGGTGACGAGCCGCTCGTACCCCGTCGCGCCCGGGTCGCCGAGCTTGCCTCCGTGTCGCGCGTCATCAGCGATGTGCGCGAACGGGTCCGCGCCGATGCACAAGAGCAAAGCGGCCGCATCGAGTCGTTGCAGGTGGAGGTCAACCAGGATCCGGTCACAGGACTTGCCAACCGCAAGTACTTCCTGAACGAGTTGCGGCGTGAACTGGCCCAGCCGACAGCGCAGTTGGACTACGGCGTCCCGGGCGGCCACGTCCTCATTTTCAGGCAGCGGGACTTGGCTTCCATTAACGTTTCCATGTCGCGTAACGACGCCGATGAATGGTTGCGCTCGGTCGCCCAGCGCGTGATGCAGGTGGTCGATGCCTTGTCTGTACCGCGGCCGCAGGTGGCGCGCCTGAACGGCTCCGATTTTTCCATATTGATGCCCGGACTCAGCGGCCCGCAGGCGACCCGTTTCGTCCAGAGGATACGCCAGGTGCTGCAGCCGTTGCGTGTGACTGTCAAGAAGGGGCAGCTGTGCCGCTGGGCCTTTGCGTTGACCGACTACACGGCGGACTGCGATGTCGCCCGGCTTCTGGCGCGCCTGGATCATGGGCTGATGTGCGCCGAAAGCGCCGGACATGGCGATATTGAATATGTACCGATTGGCCATGCGGACTCGCTGCGCGGAGGCACCAGCGAAACAGCCTGGCGTTCATTGTTGGCGGGCGCGCTGGACGGCAATCGGCTGGCTCTTGCCGTGCGCAGCCTGGTTTACGAAGGAACGACACTGGAGCGCAGACACGAGGCTTCGTTGTGCCTGCTCGACACAGACGGAACGGAATTACCTGCCGCCGCCTTCATGCCTGCCGCGGTGCGCCTGGATCTGTCCGCCGATTGCGACTTGCGCGCTATTGCGCTTGGGCTCAAATGGCTGGGGGACAACAAGGGGGACCTGGTGGTCATGATTTCATTGCCCTCCCTGTTGATGCCAAAATTTCTTCCTGAAATGAATTGCTTATTGCAGGCTGCTGCACAAACATCGGGGCCGCTACGCCGCATGGTATTGGAAATAGACGCCCACGGGCTAGTGGCTTTTGGTACGGAAGTGGAGGTCTTTTGCCGTCAGGCCGTTGGGGCTGGCGTGCGGGTGGGCTTGCGTCGTTTGGCCCAGCAGCCGGCTGCGATCATGCATTTGCACCGCATGCCGCTGGACTATGTCAAGCTGGGCGGCGATTTCCTGGATAGTCTCGATGCGGGGCCTGGAGGCGCGCAACTGTTGATCGCAATTGCAACAACGGCGCGCCTATTGGACATGAAAGTCTATGCGGATGCCGTGCAGGCGCCCAATGTCGGCGTGCTGCTTCGCGAACACGGCGTACTTGTTGCCGTTGACGAGCAGGTATAGTGTTGTAATTACGGCCTTGCTTGCATAAACGTCACCAATACGCTATTATGGCCAACTTGCTAGCAAATTAATAAGCCATAAGCGCTTACTAGTTGCTGCAACAAGAGGCATCAAGCGAGTTTTTTAGCAAGATTTCAACCCAGGCTTTGGTGGATTCAGGTTTAGGCCGCGCGCCTTTCCGATTTTTTCGGGGCAAGCGCGGCAAACCGGAAACCATCAAATCTGACGGGACCAAAACTGGTTGCGTAGCCCTGTTAATTGGTAACAGGGAAGTGCGGCTAAGTTGGCACAGGAAAAATCATGATCCAAATGCAGACCACGCTGGACGTGGCCGATAACACAGGTGCACGCAGAATTATGTGCATCAAAGTGCTAGGCGGCTCGAAGCGCCGTTATGCGGCCATCGGTGACATTATCAAAGTTAGTGTCAAAGATGCGGCCCCACGCGGTCGCGTCAAAAAAGGCGAAATTTATAACGCAGTAGTGGTTCGTACCGCTAAGGGCGTTCGCCGCAAAGACGGCTCGTTGATCAAATTCGGCAGCAACGCTGCCGTGTTGCTCAACGCTAAGCTGGAACCCATCGGCACCCGTATCTTCGGACCTGTCACGCGCGAATTGCGTACAGAAAAGTTCATGAAGATCGTGTCGTTGGCTCCAGAAGTGCTGTAAGGAGCGAACCATGGAAAAAATCCGTAAAGGCGACGAAGTCATCATCCTGACTGGTCGCGACAAAAAACGTCGTGGCACCGTATTGCAACGTATTGACGCCGACCATGTATTGGTCGAAGGCATTAATGTCGTCAAGAAGCACGTCAAGGCCAATCCTATGGCTGGCTCGCAAGGTGGCATTATCGACAAGACCATGCCCATCCACATTTCGAATGTGGCGCTTTTCAATCCCGAAACCGGCAAGGCCGATCGTGTAGGGATCAAAGAAGTCGATGGCAGCAAGGTCCGTGTATTCCGTTCCAGCGGCGCTGTCGTTGGCGCCAAGGCTTAAGGGGCGAAGAACATGGCTCGTTTACAAGAGTTTTACCGCAGCAAGGTCGTTGCCGACCTGCAAGCGAAGTTTGGCTACGAAAGCATCATGCAAGTGCCGCGTATCACCAAGATCACCCTGAACATGGGTGTGTCTGAAGCGGTTTCGGACAAGAAAGTCATTGAGCATGCTGTTTCCGACATGACCAAGATTGCCGGTCAGAAGCCTGTCGTCACCAAGACGAAAAAGGCTATTGCGGGTTTCAAGATCCGTGAAGACTATCCCATCGGCTGCATGGTCACCTTGCGCGGCCGGCGCATGTACGAATTCCTGGACCGCCTTGTCGCCGTGGCTCTGCCGCGCGTTCGCGACTTCCGCGGTATTTCGGGTCGTGCATTCGATGGTCGCGGCAACTACAACATCGGGGTGAAAGAGCAGCTCATTTTCCCTGAAATCGAATACGACAAAATCGACGCCGTACGTGGAATGAACATCAGCATTATCACTACAGCCAAGACGGACGACGAAGCCAAGGCATTGCTTACCGCCTTCAGCTTCCCGTTTCGCAATTAAGGGGCGATGACGTGGCAAAACTTTCACTCATTAATCGCGATATCAAACGCGCCAAGCTGGCAGAGAAATTTGCACCTAAACGTGCCGCACTGAAGGCAATCATCGACGATCAGTCCAAGACTGACGAAGAGCGCTATCAGGCCCGTTTGCAACTGCAACAACTGCCCCGCAATTCGAACCCGACTCGTCAACGCAATCGTTGCATTGTCACCGGCCGTTCGCGTGGCGTTTATAGCAAGTTCGGTCTTACTCGTCACAAGTTGCGTGAAATGACGCTGCGTGGCGAAGTGCCGGGCATGACCAAAGCCAGCTGGTAGGAGAAATACACATGAGCATGAGCGATCCCATCGCCGACATGTTGACCCGGGTGCGTAACGCACAGCAAGTCAACAAGACGTCGGTTAGCATGCCCTCCTCGAAGCTGAAAGTGGCAATTGCCGCTGTGCTGAAAGACGAAGGCTATATCGACAACTTCCAAATTTCCGACGACAAGGCGAAGCCTGTCCTGGAAATTACCCTGAAATACTACGCTGGCCGTCCGGTCATCGAGCGTATCGACCGTGTTTCACGTCCTGGGCTGCGCATATACAAGGGCAGCAAATCCATTCCTCCCGTGATGAATGGCCTGGGCGTCGCAATTGTGTCGACTCCGCGCGGTGTCATGACCGATCGCAAAGCTCGCGCCAATGGCGTGGGCGGCGAAGTACTTTGCTACGTGGCATAAGGAGAATCACATGTCACGTATTGCTAAGTACCCAGTCCCCGTGCCCCAAGGCGTAGAAGCCAGCATCAGCGCCGGCCAGATCGTTGTCAAGGGCCCCCTGGGCTCGTTGACTCAAACCCTGACGGGCGACGTGCTCGTTCATCAGGAAAACGGCCAGCTGACTTTCGCCACCGCCAACGATTCCCGCCAGGCGAAAGCCATGTCGGGTACGTTGCGCGCACTGGTTGCCAACATGGTAACCGGCGTAAGCAAGGGCTTCGAACGCAAACTCAACCTGGTCGGTGTGGGCTTTCGCGCACAAGTCCAGGGCGACGCGCTGAAATTGCAACTTGGTTATTCCCACGACATCCTGCACGCAATGCCTGAAGGCATCAAGATTGAGTGCCCCACGCAGACAGAAATCATTGTCCGGGGTTCCAATAAGCAGGTTGTTGGTCAGGTGGCTGCTGAAATTCGCGCCTATCGTGAACCCGAGCCTTACAAGGGCAAGGGCGTACGTTATGCCGATGAACGCGTCATCATCAAAGAAACCAAGAAGAAATAAGCGCGCAGGCAAGGACGAATTATGGACAAGAGAATCTCCCGTTTGCGTCGTGCAGTTGCGACCCGTCGGAAAATCAACGAGCTGCGAGTTCATCGCCTTTCGATTTACCGCTCGAATCTGCACATTTACGCCAATATCATCTCGCCGGAAGGCGATCGTGTGCTCGTCAGCGCTTCCACGCTTGAGCCGGAAGTACGCAAAGAGCTGGCCAGCCAAAGTGTCAACGGCGGTAACGTTGCCGCCGCGGGTTTGATCGGCAAGCGCGTCGCTGAAAAGGCAAAGGCTGCCGGCATTGAGCTGGTTGCGTTTGATCGTTCGGGCTTCCGTTATCATGGCCGCGTGAAAGCGTTGGCCGACGCCGCGCGTGAAGCCGGCTTGAAATTCTAAGCAAGGAATTGTCAAATGGCTAAAGCACAAGGCAAACACGCCGTCGAGAAGGAAAACGACGACGGTATGCGTGAAAAAATGATCGCAGTCAATCGCGTCAGCAAAGTGGTCAAGGGTGGTCGCACCATGAGCTTTGCCGCATTGACCGTGGTCGGTGATGGCGATGGCCGCATCGGCATGGGCAAAGGTAAGGCCCGTGAAGTGCCCGTCGCTGTACAGAAAGCAATGGAACAGGCCCGCCGCGGTTTGGTCAAGGTTGCCCTGAAGAACGGCACGTTGTACCACACGGTAGTTGGCAAGCACGGCGCCGCCACTGTCATGATTTCGCCTGCTCCCGAAGGTACTGGCGTTATCGCCGGCGGCCCAATGCGCGCCATCTTCGATGTAATGGGCGTGCGTAACGTGGTTGCAAAGAGCCTGGGTTCAAGCAATCCTTACAACATGGTCCGCGCAACGCTTAATGGCTTGCGTGCCTGCTCGACTCCTGCCGACGTGGCTGCCAAGCGCGGCAAGTCGGTAGAAGATATTCTGGGGTAAGTCATGGCACAGAAGCAAATTAAAGTAACTCTCGTGCGCTCTGTTATCGGCACCAAGGAATCACACCGCGCCACTGTTCGCGGTCTGGGCCTGGGTCGCATCAATAGCAGCCGCGTATTGGTCGATACGCCCGAGGTGCGTGGGATGATCCGCAAGGTGGATTACCTCGTTACCGTCTCGGAAGCCTGAAAGGAATCGGGATGTCAGAAACACAACTTAATACGCTAAAGCCGGCAGAAGGCAGCAACCGTGCCCGCCGCCGCGTCGGTCGCGGTATAGGCTCAGGCTTCGGTAAAACCGGTGGCCGCGGCCATAAAGGCCAGAAATCGCGTTCGGGCGGCTTTCACAAGGTCGGTTTCGAAGGCGGTCAAATGCCTTTGCAACGTCGCCTGCCGAAACGCGGCTTCACGCCATTGGGCCGCCACCTGTCCGCCGAGATCCGCCTGTCCGACCTCGAGCGCCTGCCTGTCGACGAAATCGACGTGCAAGTGCTCAAGCAAGCCGGCATCGTGGGTCAAGCCGTGCGCTACGCCAAAGTCATCAAGTCCGGTGAATTGTCGCGCAAGGTCGTCCTGAAAGGGATTACGGCAACGGTGGGCGCTCGCGCCGCAATCGAAGCCGCTGGCGGTTCGCTGGTTTAAGGGGTTACGGTGGCTAAAGCTCAGGCACAGAGTAAATCGGGCTCACGATACGGCGACCTCAAACGCCGCATCGTATTCCTGATACTCGCCCTGGTGGTCTATCGGTTGGGAACGCACATACCCGTGCCTGGAATCAACCCCGACTCGCTGTCCGATCTGTTCCAACAAAACCAGGGCGGTATCCTGGGCTTGTTCAACATGTTTTCGGGCGGCGCGCTGGAGCGTTTTTCCGTGTTCGCGCTGGGGATCATGCCCTACATCTCCGCCTCCATCATCATGCAGTTGATGGCGGTAGTGGTGCCGACCCTGGAAGCCATAAAGAAAGAAGGCGAATCCGGGCGTCGCAAGATCACCCAGTACACCCGCTACGGCACGGTGTTCCTGGCATTGATCCAGGCGGTCGGGATTTCGGTGGCGCTTGAATCGCAGCCTGGCCTGGTCATCGACCCGGGCGTCATGTTCCGGTTCACGACTATCGTTACGCTGGTGACTGGCACGATGTTCGTCATGTGGTTGGGCGAACAAATTACCGAGCGCGGTATGGGCAATGGTATTTCCATACTGATTTTTGCCGGTATCGTGGCGGGTTTGCCAAGTGCCTTGGCGGGTATGCTCGACTTGGTTCGCACTGATGCCATGTCCATACTGTCGGCGCTGTTCATTCTGGTCCTGGTGGTAGCGGTGACCTACTTCGTTGTGTTCGTCGAACGCGGCCAGCGCCGCATCACGGTGAACTATGCGAAGCGTCAGGTAGGCAACAAGATCTACGGCGGCCAAAGCTCGCATTTGCCGTTGAAGCTGAATATGTCGGGTGTCATCCCTCCCATCTTCGCTTCGTCGATCATTCTGCTTCCGGCAACGGTAACCAGCTGGTTTTCCAGCAACCCCAACATGCGCTGGCTGGGTGACCTGGCCGCCGCGTTGGCGCCGCACCAGCCTCTGTATGTCACGTTGTTTTCGGCACTGATCATTTTCTTCTGCTTTTTTTACACAGCACTGGTATTCAACAGTCGCGAGACGGCGGATAACCTGAAGAAAAGCGGTGCTTTCGTTCCGGGCATACGCCCAGGTGAACAGACCTCGCGTTATATCGACAAGATACTTATGCGGCTGACCCTGGCGGGCGCAATTTACATCACCCTGGTGTGTTTATTGCCCGAATTCATGCAGATGCGTTGGAATGTACCGTTTTACTTTGGTGGCACATCCCTGTTAATTATCGTGGTGGTGACCATGGACTTCATGGCTCAGGCTCAGGCCTACATGATGTCCCACCAGTACGACTCGTTGCTCAAGAAGGCCAACTTCAAGGGCGCGGGACTGCCAATGCGGTAAAAAAAAGATAATGGCAAAAGACGACGTCATTCAAATGCAAGGTGAGGTTATCGAGAACCTCCCCAACGCAACTTTTCGCGTCAAGCTTGAAAACGGCCACATAGTACTTGGCCACATTTCGGGCAAGATGCGTATGCATTACATCCGGATTCTGCCGGGTGATAAAGTCACAGTGGAGCTCACGCCCTATGACTTATCGCGTGCCAGAATCGTCTTCCGCTCTAAATAAGCGGGCCGGTTACAGGAAACTAGGAGTCAACCATGAAGGTAATGGCATCGGTAAAGCGGATCTGCCGCCACTGCAAGATCATTAAACGTCACGGCGTGGTGCGTGTAATTTGCACCGACCCACGTCATAAGCAGCGTCAAGGCTAACGCCGAAACGCAACGGAATTAACAAGGAACAGTCATGGCCCGTATTGCTGGCATCAACATTCCGCCGCATCAACACGCCGAAATCGGTCTTACCGCGATTTTTGGTATTGGTCGTACCCGTGCTCGCAAAATCTGCGAAGCATCCGGTATCGAGCTTTCCAAGAAAGTGAAAGACCTGACGGACGCCGAGCTCGAGCGTATCCGCGAACACGTTGGCGTGTTCTCGGTCGAAGGTGATTTGCGTCGCGAAGTACAACTGTCGATCAAACGTCTGATCGACCTGGGAACTTATCGGGGCATGCGCCACAAGCGTGGCCTGCCTGTACGTGGTCAACGTACCCGTACCAACGCCCGCACCCGTAAAGGTCCGCGTCGCGCTGCTGCTTCCCTGAAGAAATAATCGAGGAATAGAAGATGGCGAAAGCTTCCAACAGCGGCGCATCACGCGTACGCAAGAAAATCAAGAAGAGCGTTTCGGACGGCATTGCGCACGTCCATGCGTCCTTCAACAACACGATCATCACCATTACCGACCGTCAAGGCAATGCCTTGTCATGGGCGACTTCCGGTGGTGCGGGCTTCAAGGGCTCGCGCAAATCCACACCGTTCGCCGCGCAGGTCGCAGCCGAATCGGCTGGACGCGTCGCGTTGGAATACGGTATCAAAACACTCGAAGTTCGCATCAAGGGCCCCGGTCCTGGCCGTGAATCATCGGTGCGTGCACTGAATGCCCTGGGAATCAAAATTTCCAGCATCTCAGACATCACGCCGGTGCCGCACAACGGCTGCCGTCCGCCCAAGCGTCGTCGCATCTAAGGGGAAGCATCTTGGCACGTTATATTGGACCTAAATGCAAACTCTCGCGCCGCGAGGGTACAGATCTATTTTTGAAGAGCTCGCGCCGCTCGCTGGATTCCAAGTGCAAACTTGAATCCAAGCCTGGTCAGCACGGCCGCACGTCGGGCGCTCGCACGTCCGACTACGGTTTGCAGCTGCGCGAAAAGCAAAAGCTCAAGCGCATGTACGGCGTTCTGGAAAAGCAATTCCGCAAGTATTTCTTTGAAGCTGAGCGTCGCCGTGGCAACACTGGCGAGACCCTGATTCAATTGCTGGAATCGCGTCTGGACAACGTCGTGTATCGCATGGGCTTTGGCTCGACGCGCGCAGAAGCACGTCAGTTGGTCAACCACCGTTCGATCGAACTCAACGGCCACACCGCCGACATCGCTTCGATGCTGGTCAAGGCTGGCGACATCATCTCGATTCGCGAAAAGGCCAAGGCCCAATTGCGCATTCGCGAGTCGCTCGATCTGGCGACAGGCCAGGGCTTGCCCCAGTGGGTCGACGTCGACACCACGAAGCTGACCGGTACCTTCAAACAGGTTCCGGATCGTGCTGACGTGGCTCGCGATGTTAACGAATCCATGGTTGTCGAGCTGTATTCGCGTTAATCGTTGAAAGTAGTATTGCAGTTTTCGCAACAGCCCACTTGCCCAGCGTTTGCTGGCAAGTGGGCTTTGCGATGACCACTTCCGGCCGGCCCGGTCAGTCCATCAGCCTTATCGGCGTAACGAGCCGAGGGTATTGAAAAGGAACACACATGTCGTCACAAGGTTTTCTAAAGCCCCGTTCAATCGAAGTCGTGCCTGTTGGCAAGAATCACGCCAGAGTCGTGATGGAGCCGTTTGAACGCGGTTATGGCCACACACTGGGTAATGCGCTGCGCCGCATCCTGCTGTCCTCCATGACAGGTTATGCACCCACCGAAGTCCAGATGACCGGTGTCGTGCACGAGTACTCCACCATTGCGGGCGTTCGTGAAGACGTCGTCGATGTGTTGTTGAACCTGAAGGGTGTGGTGTTCAAGCTGCACAATCGCGAAGAAGTCACACTGGTGTTGCGCAAGCAGGGCCAAGGCGTGGTTCTGGCGAGCGACATTGAATTGCCCCACGACGTCGAGATCATCAATCCCGACCACGTCATCGCCACGCTGACTGAAGCCGGCAAGCTGGAAATGCAGATCAAGGTAGAGCAAGGCCGTGGCTATGTCCCCGGCAACGTGCGCGCCCTGATCGATGACCGTACGCACACCATCGGCCGTATCGTCCTCGATGCGTCCTATAGCCCTGTGCGCCGCGTCAGCTATTCGGTCGAAAGCGCTCGCGTGGAACAGCGCACCGACCTGGACAAGCTCGTGCTCGATATCGAGACCAACGGTGTCGTTTCGCCCGAAGAAGCTGTGCGCCAGTCGGCACGCATCCTGATGGACCAGATCTCCGTCTTTGCCGCGCTCGAAGGCGCAGGCGACTTTGTCGACCATGCGCAAGCGCGTGGCACGCCTCAGATCGATCCTGTACTTTTGCGTCCGGTCGACGACCTGGAGCTCACCGTTCGTTCCGCCAACTGCTTGAAGGCCGAAAATATTTACTACATCGGCGATCTCATCCAGCGCACGGAGAACGAATTGCTCAAGACGCCTAACCTGGGTCGCAAGTCGTTGAACGAGATCAAGGAAGTTCTTGCGGCGCGCGGCCTTACCTTGGGCATGAAGCTCGAGAATTGGCCACCGCTTGGCCTGGAACGTCCGTAATTTGTGGTAAAGTCCCGCCCGAACCCGGCCCGCAGCTTTGCTGATAGAAGAGCCGGATAACCAACGGAATCATCCGTTAACTAGATTCGAAGGAAGTCATCATGCGTCACCGTAGTGGATTGCGTAAATTAAATCGCACTAGTAGTCACCGCCTTGCCATGTTCCGCAACATGGCCGTATCGCTGCTCACGCACGAAGCCATCAAGACCACCTTGCCGAAAGCCAAGGAATTGCGTCGCGTGGTCGAGCCCCTAATCACCCTGGGCAAAGAGCCCACCTTGGCAAACAAGCGCCTGGCGTTTGCCCGCCTGCGCGACCGCGATGCTGTCGTCAAGCTGTTTGCTGAAATCGGCCCGCGGTACAAAGAGCGCAACGGCGGCTATACGCGCGTACTGAAAATGGGTTTCCGTCAGGGCGATAACGCTCCGATGGCATTCATGGAACTGGTCGATCGCCCCGAAGTCGAGGAAGTCGACGCTGAATAAGCGCCGCAGTACGTAAGAACGGGCCTCAGGGCCCGTTTTTTATGGGTAGAATGAACGTGTCGCCAACTGCTTTGGATCATGTCTTGAGCCACGATACACCGCCCGATATCGACACGCTGGTGGCGTGCGACGATGTGGTCATCGTCGTCGGCAATGCGCCCGACGCCTTGCTTGCCAAGCGAATTGCCCATATCCTGGTTGAAGAAGGACTTGCCGCGTGTGTGAACCTTGGTCCGTCCGGACTGTCCATGTATATGTGGGAAGGGAAGCTCGAAGGCACGCAAGAGATACCGCTGACAATGAAAACGACAGCGGGAAGGGTTGTAGCGCTCGCCAAGCGCTTGAAGCAGCTACACCCTTACCAGGTTCCAGAAATCCTGGTGCTGCCCGTTGCGGCGGGTTTGGCAAGCTATCTTGGGTGGGTGCGGGAAGCAAGCACGCCGGGATAGCACCCACACAACACTAACAGGCGCAATGCGCCGCTGTTCAGGAAGTCCGAATGTTGCCCATGGCCCGTGCCTTGCACGTTATTTTCGCCGCTCTTGCCAGCATGGTGCTGGCTTTGTCGTTCCTCTACCCATCGCCTTCTCATGCTGAAGACGAATTCCTTGATCCCGAGAAAGCCTTTTCGTTCTCCGCGGCAATCGCCGCGCCGGCCGGAATCGATGTCCACTTCAAGATTGCGCCGCGGTACTACATGTATCGTGAGCGCTTTGCGTTTACCGTCACGCCCGACTCGGACCCGAGCGTGATCGGGCAGGCCGTATTTCCGGCTGGAATTGTCACGTACGACCCAACATTCGAAAAAGACCTGGAGGTCTACTACGACCAGGTCACCATACACGTGCCGCTGCAGGCGGGCACCACCGGTCCGCTGACCTTCTCGGTAACCAGCCAGGGTTGCGCCGACGCGGGTTTATGTTACCCGCCCATGACGCAAGAAATCAGTCTCACGCCCACGCTTACCGGCTACGAGGCAAGCGGCCCGGGCGTCACAAATAACGTTCCCGGACCGGCAGCCCAATTGCCGCGCGGGTCCAAGGGCGGTGCCGGCGACGCCGCCGCGGCCGGCGCCACCGGATTCGGCGGCGCGCTCGCCCTTGGCGACACTGGCTTTGCCGCCCATCTGGCCAGCGCGGGCTGGTTGGAGGTCATCGGCTTGTGCCTGGTGCTGGGTCTGTTGTTGTCGTTCACCCCGTGCGTGTTGCCTATGGTTCCCATTTTGCTGGCCATTGTGGCCGGGGATGCCGGTCAGCCCCGAAAGGTCACGCGGGTCCGGGGCTTGGCGCTTGCCGCAGTCTTCGTCCTGGGTATGTCCCTGGTTTACACCGCGTTGGGTGTTGCGGCTGGGCTTATAGGCGCCAGCCTGGCGGTGTGGTTGCAAACGCCCTGGGTACTGGCCTTGTTTGCGATTCTCCTGGCGCTACTCGCCCTGGCCATGTTCGATGTCTTCACGCTACAGGCCCCCACGGGAATGCAGACGGCGCTGAATGCCCGCCTGGCGCGGATACCGGGTGGTCGGTATGGCGGCGTGTTCCTTATGGGCATGTTGTCTGCGCTGATCGTCGGGCCCTGCGTTGCGGCGCCTTTGGCGGGCGTGTTGTTATTCATATCGCAGACAGGCGACTTGGTCCTTGGCGGTACCGCGCTCTTCGCCATGGCTTGGGGAGAAGGCTTGTTGTTATTGGCAGTAGGCGCGTCGTCGGGCGCGTTGCTTCCAAAAGCGGGACCCTGGATGAACGGCGTCAAGCGATTCTTTGGCATCCTTCTGCTTGCCACCGCCTGGTGGATGGTGTATTCCTTGCTGCCCGCCTGGCTGATGATGCTGGGCTGGGCGTTTCTTGCCTTATGGAGCGCTGTGATGCTTGGCGCGTTCGAACCCATACGCGCGGGAGCCGGCGCCGGTTCGTTCTTCAATAAGTCCATGGGTTTGCTGCTTGCGCTCTGGGCGGTCATTCTAGTGGTTGGGGTATCGGCTGGCGGACGGGAATTATTCCGCCCGCTTGCGCCGCTAACGGCATATTCAACTGGCGGCACACTGCCCAGGGCGGGCGTTCTGGCCGGCCAGGCGCCAAGCGCGCCGACCATAAAGCCGCAGTTCCAGCGGGTCAGCTCGCTGGCGCAACTCGACGCCTTGTTGGCAAGCGCGGAGCGTCCGGTAATGCTGGATTTCTATGCCGACTGGTGCGTGTCGTGTATTGAGATGGAAAAGTTCACGTTCAGCGATCCCGACGTTGCGCGGCAGATGTCCGGCTTTTTATTGCTGCAGGCCGATGTCACCAAGAACACGCCGGAAGACCGTGCGTTGCTTAAGCGCTACAGTCTTTTCGGTCCACCGGGGATCATATTCTTCGATGCGCAAGGAACTGAATTGGATGACGCGCGCGTTGTGGGATTCAAGAACGCGACGGCGTTTGGCGCGGTCCTGGGCCGCGTTCTGAACGGATCGTAGATCGGGCATCGCAGGCCGGCCTGGCTTCGGCCAGCCTGCGCATTCGCGTACTGATCAGGCCTGCTCTTTCAGCAGCGTGGCGGCGGCTATGGCGAAATACGTGAGTATGCCGTCGCCACCGGCCCGCTTGAAGGCCAGCAGGGACTCCATCATGACCTTATCGTGGTCCAACCAGCCATTGGCGGCTGCGGCCTTGATCATGGCATATTCGCCGCTGACCTGATATGCATAAGTCGGCATGCCGAACGCGTTCTTCACGTCGCGCAGGATATCCAGGTAAGGCATGCCCGGCTTGACCATTACCATGTCCGCGCCCTCGCGGATATCGGCGGCCACTTCACGCAACGCCTCGTTGCGGTTGGCCGGATCCATCTGGTAGGTGAACTTGTTGGACTTGCCCAGGTTGCCCGCGGACCCGACCGCATCGCGAAATGGACCGTAAAAGGCGCTGGCATACTTCGCCGAATACGCCATGATGCGGGTGTAAATGTGCTTGTCGGCCTCTAGGGCCGTGCGTATGGCGCCGATGCGTCCGTCCATCATGTCGCTGGGCGCCACGATATCGACGCCCGCCTGTGCCTGGGTAAGGGCCTGGCGCGTCAGGATGGCGACGGTGGGCTCGTTGAGTACATAGCCGTTGTCGTCGATCACGCCGTCCTGGCCATGGCTGGTGTACGGGTCCAGCGCGACGTCGGTCAGCACTCCAAGGTCGGGGAAGTGCTTTTTCAGTTGCGCCACGACGCGAGGGATGAGGCCTTCCGGATTGGCCGCTTCGATGCCGTCCGGGGTTTTCAGGCTGGCGTCGATGACCGGGAACAGGGCGATGACGGGAATGCCCAGCGCCATGCATTGCTCCGCCACTTTCATGAGGGTATCGGGCGAATAACGCAGCACGCCGGGCATGGAAGCCACTGGCTCATGGATGCCCTGGCCATCCTTGACGAACACCGGGTAGATGAAGTCGTGTGCGGTCAGCACGTTTTCGCGCACCAGGCGGCGCGAGAACTCGTCGCGGCGGTTGCGGCGCGGACGGGCGGCGGGGAAATCGGCGTTAACGATAAACGATGTCATGGAACAACCTTCGGAGAAATCCAGTTTTCGATTTGGGCGGTGGCCGTATCCAGGCCAATTCGCTTCGTGGCGGAAAAGGGCATGGCGTTCAGCGCGCCAATGTCGGCGAGTTCTTGCTTGACCTTGGCGACGGCCTTGATGCGCTGGCCGTAGGGGAACTTGTCGGCCTTGGTGAGCAAGGCCAGGACGGGGATACGCGTGGGGGCAATCCAGTCGGCGAGGCGGCGATCGAGCTCGGTGACGCCGCGGCGGATGTCGATAAGCAACACGATGCCGGCCAGCGACGTCCGGCTGCGCAGATATCCGCCGAGGACATCCGCCCACTCTTCTTTGGCCTGGACCGGCACCGACGCATAGCCATAGCCGGGCAAGTCGACAAGAAAACCGAGGTGGGCATTGGGATCGACGGGGTCGGGTATGCCGAACAAGTTGATGAGGCGGGTACGGCCCGGCGTCTTGCTGGAGAAGGCCAGGCGGCGCTGGTTGGTCAGCACATTGATTGCCGACGATTTCCCGCAATTGGAACGACCGACGAAGCAGACTTCGGCGGTGGTGGGCTCGGGAAGCTGGTCGAGTCGGGCTGCCGAAACGGTGAAAGATGCGCGATGCAGAATGGACACGTAGTTGCCTGGAAGGGGTAAATGTAGCTGCTATTGTATAATCGCACGTTTGAAACAGTTGCGTCATTTTCCCTGAAGGCAGTTTTATGGGGATCTGGCATTTTCATAGTGGTGTCCATGGCACCGGGTCGAATAGCGATCGTTGAGGTCTTCATGAAGCGCATGCTTTCCAGAATAGTAGTTGCCAGCGGCTTGCTGCTGGGATCCTCCGTAGTTTCCATGGCTTATGCCGCCGATGTGGCCGTAGCCAAGCCCGATGCCGCCAAAGGCGAACAGCTCTACGCAAACGGCGATGCCGCGCGCGGCATTCTTGCCTGTGCCAGTTGTCATGGCGCGGCGGGCAATAGTGTCATTCCGGTCAACCCGAATCTTGCCGGCATGCCGCACGAATACCTGGTCAAGCAGCTAACGGACTTCAAGCCCAAAGACGACAAGACGCCGGCGGCGCGCCGCGGTCCCGGCGGTGCGGACACCGTCATGACCATGTTCGCCGCACCGCTTACCCCGGAAGACAGGCAGAACATTGCGTACTACCTGGCACAGCAGCCCCTGGATCCCAAGACGGCAGCCACCGCCACCAACGAAGCATCGATGGAACGCGGTCAAAAAATCTGGCGTGGCGGCTTGCCCGAGCGCAAGGTACCGGCCTGTGCGGGATGCCATTCGCCCAATGGCGCTGGCGTGCCCGGTGTTTATCCCCGACTGTCCGGCCAACACCCCGCCTACCTGGTCGAGCAGCTCAAGCTTTTCCGTAGCGGCGATCGGGCCAATAGCGCGCAGATGCACGACATCGGCGACCGTATGTCCGACTCGGATATCGCCGCTGTAGCCGATTACGCGGCGGGCCTGCGTTAATTCGACACAATGCCGCGGAACTCATTCCGCGGTGCTGGTCTAAAATGGGGGATGCTCTCCTTGGGCATCCCCCATTTCTATAAGCTTGCACTGTGAAACCTATTTCCCCTGCGCGTCGCCTTGGCGCCGATGTTTTTGAATTATTAGGCTCGATGCGGTTCGCCGTCAGTTTGCTAATGTTCATTTGCGTGGCAAGCCTTATCGGGACGGTCTTGCAGCAAAACCAGGCCAGCAATACCTATATCGACAAGTTCGGCCCTTACTGGTTTGCCATCTTCGATAAATTTTCCATCTGGCATATCTACAATAGCTGGTGGTTTCTGTTGATCATGGCGTTCCTGGTCGTATCAACCAGCATTTGCGTGATCCGCAACACGCCGAAAATGTTGCGCGATTCGCGCTCGTTCCGCGAGTACATACGCGCCAGCAGCTTGCGTTCGTTTCATCACCGCGTGGAAGCCTCCACGGCGGCCACGCCCGCCGAAAGCGTGGCGCGGCTTCAACAGTGGCTAAGCTCCCAAGGTTATAAGTCAAAATTGCGCCACGATGGCGACAGCGTGATGCTGGCCGCCAAGAAGGGCGGCGCCAATCGCCTGGGCTATATCTTTGCGCATACGGCCATTGTCGTCATATGCGTTGGCGGCCTGCTCGACAGCGAGTTGCCGGTACGGTTGCAAGTATGGCTGGGCGGCAAGGTGCCCATTACCGAAAACATGCTGATATCGCAGGTGCCGGAATCGGGCCGCTTGTCGCCCAACAACCCCAGCTTCCGCGCCAACCTGCTGGTGCCCGATGGCGCTTCAAGCAGCAATGGCATCATCAGCGTCGATAACGGGGTGCTGGTTCAGCCGCTGCCATTCAGCCTGAAGCTCAATCAGTTCGTTGTCGATTATTACTCCACCGGCATGCCCAGCAGCTTCAAGAGCGAAGTGGAAGTCACGGATCCGGACACCGGCCATAAGTTCGAGCAGACGATCGAAGTGAACGAACCCCTGCGTTTCAAGGGCGTTACGGTCTACCAATCCAGCTTCGACGATGGCGGCAGCAAGCTGGACCTGGTGGGCTACCCGCTTTCCGGGGCATTCAGCCGGCCATTCGACATCGCGGGAACGGTCGGGAAATCCACGCAAATATCCGCCCGCGACGGCGGTCACGAAACCGGGCTGGAAATTGAGTTTTCCGGGCTGCGCGTCATCAACGTGGAGAACCTGTCTGGCGATGTCGAGCCGCAGCCCAAAGCCATGATCGAGCATGTGGCCGCTGTCACGGGCAGCGCGGCGGGAACGAAGAACGAAAGCCTGCGGAACGTGGGGCCTAGCGTCCAGTATCGCATCGTCGGGCGCGACGGGCAGGCGCACGAGTACACCAACTATATGCTCCCCATGGAGCTGGACGGCAGCATGGTGTTCCTTGCCGGGGTGCGCGAAACCGCGTCCCAACCGTATCGCTACATACGCATTCCCGCCGACGAGAAAAGTACGGTGGCGGAATTCATGGAATTGCGGGCCGCCCTGGACAACCCCGCGCTGGTCAATCTTGCCGCTTCCCGATTTGCGCAGAAGAACGCCAACAACGAATTGCAGGAGCCATTGCTGCACAAGGCCGCGGTGGGGGCGCTCGAAACCTTCTCGCGTGCGGGATTTGACGGTATTATCGAGAAGGTGCCGGAACAGGATCGGGAAAACGTGCTCGGGTTTGCCGTTCCCATGATCCAGCTGTCCCTCATGGAGCTGCGCGAAATCGTCCGCCAACAAATGGGGCGCGAACCCATCGATCATAATGGTCCCGCCGCGGAAAAGGCCGACAGGTGGGTGCAAATGACATTGCTGGCAATGGCCAACCTGCCCGACTATCCTTCGCCGGTCTTCATGACACTGAAAAGCTTCGAGCAGGTGCAGGCCAGTGTTTTCCAAGTGGCGCGCAGTCCGGGCAAGAACACGGTGTACCTGGGGTGCCTGTTTCTTGTTATTGGCGTGTTTTCCATGTTCTATATCCGGGACCGCCGTATATGGGTGTGGATCAAGCCGAACGGCCAAGGCAGTGATCTGCTTGCGGCCATGACCTCACAGCGACGCACGCTCGACTTCAATCAAGAATTCGAGCGCTTCAAAGAGGCGTTCAAGCGCCTCGCCACGTAAAAAGGTACTCTCATGTCCGAGTCCGTCATCCAGTCACCCACATGGCAAGAATCCATGTCTTCCAGCGGCGATGCGCGCGGTCGCCGCGGCAAGCCCGACTGGACCGATATTATATTTTTCCTGCTCCTTGCAGTGGGCGCGGCATATGTGTTGTCGGCCTATGGCGAGAGCATGGATTATTACGAAGAGCTGATCCTCGGCGGTTCCGTGATGGGCTTCGCCTGGATGGCGTGGCTATGGCGCCCGTTACGCACCATCATGGTGTTGAGCGGCGCGAGCGCGGTCTTTGCCATCTGGCTTTACAGCGATGGCACGGGACTGGCCACCGGCGATATAACAAAAGCCGAGACTGTCTTTTTTCTTAAGTATCTGTACTCGTCGCAATCCGCCATTCTTTGGATGTGCGCGTTGTTTGCGTTGGCAACGGTCTGCTATTGGATAGGCATATTCAGCGGCACGGCCGCCTGGCTCGGTACGGCGCTGACCTGGGGCGCCGTGTACGCCGGTACGACGGGCCTGCTGGTGCGTTGGCGCGAGGGGCATTTGTTGGGTCCCGATATTGGCCATATACCCGTCAGCAATCTTTACGAGGTTTTCGTTCTGTTTGCCCTGATCACGGCGCTGTTCTATCTTTATTATGAACGGCGCTACGCCACGCGAGCATTGGGCGGTTTCGTCCTGCTCGTGATCAGCTCGACCGTCGTATTCCTGCTTTGGTATTCGTTCACCCGTGATGCCTTTCAAATCCAGCCCCTGGTGCCTGCGCTGAAAAGCTGGTGGATGAAGCTGCACGTGCCGGCCAACTTCATCGGCTATGGGACGTTTGCCCTGGCGGCAATGGTCGGTTTCGCCTATTTGGTCAAGGAACATGGGCAGACCACATCATGGGGCAAGCTCGTCCCGGTATTCTTGCTGGGAGCCATTCTGTGTGCCGAACCCCTGATCTTCAGTACTGGGGAGTTTTCAGCCACATGGATGCTGTACTTCGGGATAGGAGCAATTGTTGTCGGCTCCATACTGGCCATGCGCCGGCCCATTGCCGACAAGCTGCCATCGCTCGAAATCCTTGACGACATCATGTACCGCTCCATCTCCGTGGGGTTTGCATTCTTCACGGTGGCAACCATTCTGGGCGCCTTGTGGGCGGCCGACGCCTGGGGAACCTACTGGCAATGGGACCCCAAAGAGACATGGGCGCTTATCGTGTGGCTGAATTATGCGGCCTGGCTGCACATGCGCCTGATGAAAGGTTTGCGCGGCACCATGGCTGCCTACTGGGCGCTTGCGGGATTGCTCATCACCAGTTTTGCTTTCCTGGGCGTCAATATGTTTTTGTCGGGGCTGCATTCTTATGGCGAACTCTAACGACGCTTGATGGCCGGGCACGCATGCCCGGCGCACAGGCAAAGCCGCGACGACGCATAGCGTCCAATCGCGGCTTTTTTCCGTTGGAGGAAAATAACAGTTGAATTAATGCATGGATGCTATAGAATCTGGTATCAAAAAATTGCCGCAGTTACATATCCTGCTCGGCGCCATCAAGCAGCAGTAGCGGCCATTGCCTGTTCACAGCTCCATCTTCTTTCAAAACAATTATGTCTATCGTTAAAGAAGGTCCCGGAATTGAGGCCCGTGCAAACATGCTGGCCGGCGCGGCCGCAACCGCGCAGTTAGGCATCCTGCAGGCATTCTTGCCTATGGATGGCTGGATGGTGGTGCGTACCAATGCCGAACTGGAAGCGGTCATTGCGGTCGACGGCATGTTTCGGACTCTGCCGCAAGACGCGTTAGCGCGTATCTGCGCCCACGATTGGCGAGAAGGAGCCGATCCCGACGGCTTCCGCTACCGCCCGCTAAGGCGCGAAGAAGAATCGCTGCGGCCCGGTGGGACCGACACCAAGGCCGTATCGGGTTATCTATTGAAGATAGATCTCAAGGCACTGGACATGCCAAGCAAAGGATACCTGGTGGGCTTGTCGTCCACCTTGCCTTCGCATCGTCCCTTCCTGGCGGGCGAAGTGCGACTGTGCCTCACCACCATTGCCCTTACGCTTGCCTTGCATGCCGAGCTGAATGTGGCCGAGCAGCTCATGGTGGAACTCCAGCGCGACGCCTTCCTCGATCCGCTTACGGGCACGCTCAATCGCGCCGGCTGGATCAATCGCCTTGCGCATATCGACGCCATGTTGGGCGAGGGCGAGCAAGATGCCGCCATCGTCATGCTGGACCTGGATTATCTAAAACAGGTAAACGACACGCACGGCCACTCCGCCGGCGACGACCTGATCCGCCTCACCGCGCAAACCATCGCATCCGTATTGCGCAGCAGCGACTCCGTCGGGCGCCTGGGGGGCGACGAATTTGGGGTTGTCGCGCAACACGCCAACCCCACCGTTGCGGCGGCGCTGGTTGCGCGCCTGCGGCATGCACTCGACGCCATGGGCATAAACATATCCATAGGCATGGCGCTCAAGTCGGAAACCGGGAGCCTGAAGACCACCATGCAGCTTGCCGACACCCGCATGTATGCCGACAAACGCACCAAGCCCGCTCCAGACCGTGCCCCGATCGTATTTCGTGGTGGCAGGATTGTTGCGGACTGACGCCTGGAAAGGCGCGCAGTAGCCGCTAGCGCCAGGTGTCGTCTTCCTGGGCGCCGTCCATGATTTCGTGGATGATTTCAATGACTTCGTCATTTGATATCAGATCGACCACGGTGACGGCATTCAGTATCTCGGCAGGTGATTTGGCGCGGGATACAACGAAGCCTTGCACATAGTCCACGCCCATTTCGCGAAGCGCGCGCAGGGTTGCGCAATCTTCGGCCCATTCGGCGATGCTTTTCATGTCAAGGTTGCGGGCAAGTTCCACAATAGTCCTGACGATGGCCTTGTTCGTCTCGTTGGCCATCATGTCTTTAATCAGGGCGCCGTCGATTTTTATGGCATCGGCGCGCAATTCCTTCAGGTAGGAGAACGAGGTATATCCGGCGCCGAAGTCGTCCAAGGCGACGCGCGCGCCCATGCGTTGCAGGCGTTCCATAAAGCGGCGCATGCGCGCGAGGTCTTGCAGCGCGACGCCCTCGGTGATTTCGATACATAAGCGCGATGCCAGGTGGGCATAGCGTTCGAAGGTAGTGAAGAATGACTCTATGAACTTGTCGTCATTGAGCGAGACGCCGCTAAGGTTGACGGTGACCATTTCGGTCCTGGCCAGGCGGTGCTCGTGTTTGTCCAGCCATTCGAGCGTAGCTGAAAAAACCCACTTGTCGATGATGGTGATCGTGCCGCTTTCCTCAGCCGCGGCAATGATTTTTCCGGTGGGGACGAGCGTGCCGGTCGAGTTTCGTACACGCAGGAGAATCTCGAAGTTCAGGCTTTGCAGCGGGTTCTTCAGGGACATGATGGGCTGCATTTCAAGGTACAGCCCGCGTGGCGAATCGCCGCCTTCCAGTTCATCGAACAAGCGGAGTTCTTCCGTATGCTCCTGCAGTTCGTGGGAGTCCTGCTGATAGACCACGATATCCTGGTGCAGCTTGCGTGCATCGCGGCAGGCCCGGCTTGCCGCCGAAATCATTTCTTTTGCGGACATCCCGCTGTCGATTTCGATGATGCCCACGGCACTCTTGATCTGGAATGCGCGCCCGCCGGCATAGACCGCCGAGCCATTCAGCGTCTGGATCACCCGACCGGCGGCTTCGCGGGCCTCTTCTATGGTGGAGTCGGGGAAAAGAATTATGAACTCGTCGCCGCCTATGCGGCCAATGTGTTCCTGGTCTGTCACGGCTTTCTTGATACGTTCGCATACTTGCTGCAAAACTTCATCGCCGGAGGTGTGGCCGAAGAGGCTATTGATACGCTTGTAGTGATCTAGATTGATATATGCCAGCGCGCACGGCATGCCTTGGGCCAAGCCCGTCAAGGATGCATCGAGCGCTTTCTCGATGCCGCGCCGATTGAGCACATCGGTAAGCGGATCGTTATCGGCGATGCGGCGCAACTTCTCGATGGTCTGGATGCGCGCCGTGATATCTTGCAGCGAACCTTCGATCCGGCCGCTTGCCATGGAGATGCGCACGACAAAGTGTTGTGCCGTTTCGGCATTGGAACGTTCGGGGGAACCGAGCCGTTCAATTTCGGTTTCAGCGTGGGCATCTGTTTTCTTGGCAAGGTCGCGCCAATCTTGCGGAGGGAAATAGTCGGTCCAGCGGACCGGTGCGCCCTGGTCCATGGCGAACCCCAGCATTTTCTCGAGCACCGGGTTGGCGCGCGAGAACACGCCCTCGTGGTCGAGGGTGAACATGCCGATGGGGGTGACGCTATAGGTGCTGATGAGTTCGTTTTGGGCGCGTATTCGGTGTTGGCGTTCTTCGCGCATGCGTTCGGCCACGGCCAGGGCCACCATGACGCTCGATAGCAGCAAGGCGATGACGCCGTTGAAGGCATCGAGAAATTCGTTGCGCCCGAAAATCAGCAGAAGCATGCCGGACGCCATTACGCACAGCGCCATGCTGAGGGAGACGACATGCCAAAGCCAGACGCGGGATCGTGTGGTGTAAACGGCATGCGACAGCACGACAAAGGCTACTCCAATGCCAAAGCCGCACACCGCCCACATGATGGGCCGGAAGGCCGAATAAGGTAATGCCAGCGCTGCCGCCAACAAGACAATGCCAGCCCATTGGGCCGCCCGCCATAGTTGGGAGAAGCGGCACGTGTCCCCACGCCGGAAAAGCTGCGTAAGCAATGTATGCGTGAGCAGGTAATAAGCCGCGACGGTGACTTGCCGGATAAAGGGCATCCACTCCACCGGGATAGCGCGTCCCAACCACTGCGCGTCCCAGCCCATGGCGAGCGCCCCAAGGCGCAGATTGCCCATCAGCCACATTGCCAGCAGCAAATAAACCCATTCGCGCGTAGTCAGCGCAATGATAAGGATGAACAACGAAATAGTGAGCAGGCCGCCTTCAAGCAGGCCGATACCCCGGTCGAAGCGGCTAACCGCCTGGCGCAAGTCGGTGATCGACCATAGATCTGCCGATAACTGGGTCGGTTCGGCTAGCGTGGCGCGGCATAAGACGGATACGGGCGGAGGAAAGCGGCTGAGCATCACGGCATAACCCAGCCTACTTTGCCGCATCGAGCCTGACGTCTGTGCTTTGTCGGCGTGTCCCAGAGCCTGGTTACCCTGGGCATTCCAGCATTCCAGGGTACTGATGCGGCGCGATGGAAAATCGAGCGCGCGTTCGGTACGGTCTGATGTCTGGGTGAGTTCAGCCAATAGCCATGCCGTACCGGATATCTCGGGAATGGTATCGGTCGTGTGCGCTGGTTGGGACCTGAGTGCGGCGAGCATTGTGTCGGGCGTGGCGGGTGCGCCCGCTTCCGCGACCACACGCAGGGCGACCGGATGGCCAGCAGTGACCGGGTATTGGTTGCGCAGGGCAAACAACGCCAGCACAGATACGACGACGATGACGGCCGGCAACACGTAGAGCGAGAAGTGGCTAACCCACCTTTCCGCCGTGGCGGCGAGCTTCCTGGTCAAGTTTTTGCGAAGCGCGTTGGTACCCGTCATGAGCTATCTTGGTAAGCCTGTGCCTGTAAACGAATAGGAACCGAGTAATGCATGATAGTACGTTTATTACTATTCGAGTCACAGCGTGACGAGCATAAACAGTTTTTACCCGTTGCCCTTGGTCGGGGCAACGGCATTCAGTTAACGGGCGTGGCCCACCTTTCTTTAGAAAAAGACAGGTAGGTTAGGGAAATCCTCAGGGGAGGACGCTTTCCCCGGCATAAAGGCTTTCCACGGTCTCGCGGGCGCGGACAACATGAACGGATGTGCCATCGACCATTACCTCGGCGGCACGCGGACGCGTGTTGTACTGGCTGGCCATGCTGAAGGCATAGGCTCCCGCCGACATGATGGCGAGCAAGTCGCCTTGCTCCAGGCGCAAGCTGCGGCCGCGAGCGAGCCAGTCCCCGCTTTCGCAAATGGGCCCGACAATGTCATAGACTTGCGGCGCCTGGTTTCCGGTACGGGGTTCGACCGCCTCGACGCCATGCCACGCATCGTAAAGCGTGGGGCGAAGCAGGTCGTTCATGGCGGCGTCGACGATGGCAAAGTTTTTGGCGTCGTTGTGCTTCAAGTATTCGACCGTCGTTACCAGCACGCCGGCATTGCCCACCAGCGACCGCCCTGGTTCAAGGACGATTTGAAGATAGTCGAGGCCATGATCGTCCAGGGCCTGAAATACGTTGTCGAGCAGCACGCTGGGAGGCAGTAGTGTTTCGTCGGTATAGCGTATGCCTATGCCGCCGCCCAAGTCCAGGTGCTTGAGCGTGATGCCGGCCGTTGCCAGGGTTTTGATCAGTTCGATTAGCTTGCCGAGCGCGTCCAGGTAGGGGGCGACATCGGTGATTTGCGAACCGATGTGGCAGTCCACGCCCACGATTTCCAGATTGGGCAGCGCTGCCGCGCGTTGGTAGACCTGTACGGCCGTATCGATGGGAATGCCGAACTTGTTTTCCTTGAGGCCTGTGGAAATATACGGATGAGTATGCGCGTCCACATCGGGATTCACGCGTAGCGACACGGGAGCCACGACGCCCATTTCCTTTGCAACGGTCGACAGCCGCAATAGTTCGGGTTCGGATTCCACATTGAAGCACTTGACCCCGGCTTTCAGTGCGGCCTGCATTTCCCAGACCTGCTTGCCTACGCCCGAGAAGACAATGCGCGACGGGTCGCCATTGACTGCCAGTACGCGCGCGAGCTCTCCGCCCGATACGATGTCGAATCCTGAGCCGAGATCTTTGAATTCCTTCAGGACGGCAAGATTGGAATTGGCCTTCATGCCAAAACAAACCAGCACATTCCGGTCTTTAGATGCGGTGCGATACGCTTCCCAGGCGTCGCGCAGCGCTCTGCGCGAATAAACATACAGGGGGGTGCCATGCTGGCGGGCAAGTTCGCGAAGCGAAACATCTTCGGCGTGCAGTACACCGTTCCTGAACTGGAAATGGGGAGCGACAGTCATGCGTATGAATTTGATCGAGGGTTATTCGGCTTTCGGCGGTGTCGAAGGCTGGGGCGGCGTCGTCAGGGATGCGTCTGGGGCCGGCGGCGGTGGCATATATAGAGGCCCCTTGTAACCGCAGGCCAACAGGCTGGAAAGCAGCGCAATGCTGCCCGCTAGGCGAAAGAATAGCTTGCCGGGAGAGTGAGCGCGGGTTGCATGCATGAACAGTTTCCAGTTGCTAGAAGGGGACGGAGGAAGGTCGGGCCCTGGGCGGTTCGGACGATCCCCCAGTCAATTCGTTTAATAGATTGCCAATCCCATCGAGGCCGCCCCCGCCATCGACCGGGACGTCGGAGGGGGACGGCAAGCCGACCCTGGCGACAGCCTGGCCTGGCGGGAATTCAGCGAAATAGTAGTCGCCATTGATTTTACTGAGGCCGTTGGGCATAGGCCCGGGGGGAGCGACGGGCTTGCCATCGAGGGCGAAGCGCATGTAGTCGAGCCAGATCGGCATGGATGCGCCTCCGCCCGTCTCGCCCGAACCCAGTGAACGCGGCTGGTCGTAACCCATCCAGACGACGCCGACCAGATTGGGCGTGAAGCCGGCAAACCAGGCGTCGTGGGAATCGTTGGTGGTTCCGGTCTTGCCTCCAATGTCGCCGCGCTTGAGCTCGCGGTAGACGCGTGCGCCCGTGCCCGACGTGGCAACCCCGCGCATCATGTCGTTCATGACGTAGACGGTACGCGGATCGACCGTGCGGGCGGCGGCGTCGCCCGCCACCACAGGCTTGGCCTGCATGATGACTTTGCCGTTGCTGTCGGTGACGTGATCGATCAGATAAGGCGGCACGCGATAGCCGCCGTTGGCGAAGACGGCATAGGCGCCCGCCAACTGCAGGGGAGTGACGCTACCCGCGCCGAGGGCGAGGGGAAGCACCGCTGGCTGGCGTTCACGATCGAAGCCGAAACGCATCAGGTAGTCTTGCACATACTTCGGACCCACCGCCTGCATGATGCGGATGGAGACCATGTTCTTGGATTTGTACAGGCCCTGGCGCATGGTGAGCATGGGTTCGTACGTGCGGCCATAATTCTTGGGCGCCCATGCTTTGGAGCCGGTTTGCGCAGCGGTCAGCAAAAACGGTTCGTCCGACACTTGGGTGGCCGGCGTCAGGCCGCGCTCGAGGGCCGCGGCGTAGACGAATGGCTTGAATGCGGAGCCAGGTTGGCGCCAGGCTTGAGTAACGCGGTTGAACTTGCCCTCTTCGAAGTCGAAGCCGCCGACCATTGCTTGCACGGCGCCGTCTTGCGGGCGCAGCGCGACAAAAGCGGCCTGGACCGACGGCATGTTGATGACTTCCCAGTGGTCGTCGTTTTTATGCAAATAAACAACGGACCCGCGACGGATACGGACGTTGTCCTTGGCGTTCTTGACGAGTCCTCGCGCGACGACGCGCAGCGCACCCTTGTCTGTGACATCGACGATTTGTTGCGCCGTACGTGCGACGGTAATCTTGGTGGGGCTTGCTTCGAGCACGACGCCGGTCAGGACGTCGCCGCTATCTGGGTACTTGTCCTGGAGTTCGTCGAGGATGGCGTCCAGGCGGGTGGGGTCGTTCTCGATACCGTCGGGCAAGTCCAGATTGGCTGCCGGACCTGGGTAAACCGAGCGGCGGGTGTAGTCGAGAATGCCCTCGCGCACGGCGTCGTAGGCCTTTTCCTGTTCTTTTGAATTGACGGTCGTGTAGACGTTGAAGCCGCGTGAATAGATGTTGTCTTGGTAGACGCCATAAAGAAGCTGGCGCGCAAGTTCAGCGACGTATTCCCCGTGGATGGCATAGCCGCCCGCCGGCGTACCCGGAGCTGACTTCAGGACGATCTCTTGGTTCATGGCTTGCTGGTATTCCTCTTCCGTCAGGTAACCCAGGTTGCGCATGCGGCCCAGCACATAGCCTTGGCGCGACTTTGCCCGTTCGAAATTGGCGATGGGGTTGAAGCGGGAAGGCGCTTTGGGAATACCGGCCAGCAAGGCGGCTTCCGCGGTCGTGATCTCGCCCAGCGGCTTGCCGAAATAGGTTCGCGATGCCGAGGCGAAGCCATATGCCCGGTGGCCCAGGTAGATCTGGTTCATGTACAAGTCCAGGATCTGGTCTTTGCTGAGCGTGGCCTCGATCTTGAAGGTAAGCAGCAGCTCGTAAAACTTGCGGGTATAGGTTTTTTCGGATGACAGGTAGAAGTTGCGCGCCACCTGCATGGTGATGGTGCTGGCGCCCTGCGACTTGGACATGTTGGTAAGGTTGGCGACGACCGCCCGCACCACACCCGTCCAATCGATGCCGCCATGCTGGTAAAAGCGGTCGTCTTCGGCTGATAAAATTGCCGACTTCATGACGTCGGGTATTTCGTTGAAACGCAGCACATTGCGCCGTTCTTCGCCGAACTCGCCGATCATGACCTTGTCAGCCGTGTAAATGCGCAACGGCACCCGAGGGCGGTAATCGATCATTGCCCCCAGGTCCGGCAGGTTAGGCCACGCCAGCGCCAACGCGAGCGAACCGAGCAGCGCACCGCACAGGCCAAGGCCGGCAACGAACAGGGCTGACTTGAGGAAAAAGCGGGCCACCCACGTACTGGATGCGCCGGCATTGTTTTTTGGGGAAGTAGTAGAGGAACTCATTACAGGCGATTTTAAGTCTAACCAGGGTCAGACTATGATTGGCGCATCAAGTTTATGTAACCGAACAATGCAGTGTATCGGCGTGTGATCGGAATGCAAGTGGGATAATACACAAATGAATCAATCTTTACCTTTGGACTGTGCAGGGTCTGAATCCATGGACACCACCGACGCAAACGGCGAGTCTGTCACGCCTTTACCTTATGACCGGCCCATTTTTCTGGTGGGCATGATGGGGGCTGGAAAAACGACTATCGGACGCTGCCTGGCCCGGCTGCTAAGCAGGGAATTCGTCGATCTGGATCATGAACTCGAGGCGCGTTGCGGCGTGAGGGTGTCGTTGATATTCGACATCGAGGGTGAAGAAGGATTCCGTAAACGCGAGACAACTTTACTTGACGAGTGTTCACGTCGTCGCGGTATTGTACTGGCCACAGGTGGAGGCGCCATACTTTCGCCGGAAAACAGGCGGTTTTTAAAAGAGCGCGGCGTGGTGGTCTACCTGAAAGCCAACGCCGACGAGCTGTACCGGCGCGTGGCACGCGACCGCAGCCGGCCGCTGCTGCAGACGGCCGACCCGCGCGCCAGCCTGCGAGGCTTGCTGGACCAGCGCGAACCGCTATACGAAGAGGTGGCTCACTTGTCATTCGAAACCGGCGCCATGCCAGTGTCGAATGCTGTTCAGTCGCTGGTTTCATTGCTTCAACGTCACGAGGTTTGTTCATGAGCACAGTGCAGGTCCAGACCCCAGGCGGGTCGTACCCCATCCATATCGGCGCCGGACGCCTGGACTTGCTGGGCGATAGCATTCCGGCCGACGCCACGGCCGTCGCGCTCGTGACCAATCCGACAGTGGCGGCCCTGTATGGCGATCGCGCCGAACGGGCATTGGCCAATAGCGGCAAGCGTGTCATCAGGATCGAATTGCCGGACGGTGAAGCCTATAAAGACTGGCAAACCCTGAATCTCATCTTTGACGTCTTGTTACAAGAGCGTCTGGACCGCAAGGCCGTGCTGGTGGCGCTCGGCGGTGGCGTCATCGGCGATATGGTCGGTTATGCGGCGGCAAGCTATATGCGCGGTATTCGGTTCGTGCAGGTGCCCACGACCTTGCTGGCCCAGGTCGATTCGTCGGTGGGCGGTAAAACCGCCATCAACCATCCGCTGGGCAAGAACATGATAGGGGCGTTCTATCAGCCGATCGCGGTCGAGATCGATACCGATGTGCTGGCCACCTTGCCGGCTCGCGAGATATCGGCCGGTCTCGCCGAAGTCATCAAGTACGGTCTTATTATCGACGAGCTTTTTTTCGACTGGTGCGAAGCAAACGTTGCCGCTTTGCGGGCACTTGAGCCGCGGGCGGTCACGCACGCCATTCAACGCTCATGCGAGCTCAAGGCCCACGTGGTTTCGCAAGACGAGCGCGAATCGGGTCTGCGTGCGATTCTGAATCTAGGTCATACGTTCGGCCACGCTATCGAGTCCGGCCTGGGCTATGGACAATGGCTGCACGGCGAGGCCGTGGGCTGCGGCATCGTCATGGCGGCGGAATTGTCGTCTGTCGAGCTGGGGTTCCCGGCAGCCAGCGTGTCGCGCGTTCATGCATTGGTGCGGGCCATAGGCTGCCCGGTCACAGCGCCCGATCTCGGGCTTCAGCGCTGGATAGACCTTATGCAGGTGGACAAGAAAACCGAGGCCGGCCAATTGCGTTTCGTGCTCTTGCCCCGCATTGGCGAGGCGCGCATTATGTCGGCCCCCATGGAAGCCGTCCGGACCGTTATCGAAAAAACGGTCAGTGCCGTGGCCACGGAGAATGCCAGTGACTGAACTTGCGCCTTACGCCTGCGACCCATCCAAGAGCAAGGGCCGCCAGCATGACGAGGTGCCGCCCACGGGGCGCAGCCAGTTCCAGCGGGATCGTGACCGCATCATTCACTGCAATGCCTTTCGGCTGCTCGAATACAAGACGCAAGTGTTTATCAACCACGAAGGCGATTTATTTCGCACCCGGCTCACCCATAGCATCGAGGTTGCCCAGATTGCCCGCACGCTCGCGCGCAATCTTGGGCTGCACGAGGACCTCACGGAAGCCATTTCCCTGGCGCACGATCTGGGCCATACTCCGTTCGGCCACGCCGGCCAGGACGAACTGAACGCTTGCCTGCGCGAGCTGGCGCCCCAAGCGGGGGGCTTCGAACACAACCTGCAAAGCCTGCGCGTGGTGGACGAGCTGGAAGAGCGCTATGCCGCCTTCAATGGACTGAATCTCTGCTTTGAAACGCGCGAAGGCATATTGAAGCACTGCTCGGTGAAGCATGCGCGTTTGTTGGGGGACGTCGGCGAGCGCTTCCTGGCGCGCGGGCAGCCGTCGCTGGAAGCGCAAATTGCCAATCTGGCCGATGAGATCGCCTATAACAATCACGACATCGACGACGGCTTGCGCTCTGGACTGATCGGTATCGAGCAGTTGCAAGGCCTGGAAATATTCGCCAGCCACGAAGCCCAGGTTCGCAAGCGTTACCCCAATATTGAACGCAAGCGGCTGGTCGCGGAAATCATTCGGGCCATGATCAACACGCTGGTGATCGATCTCACCGATACCACGCTGGCCAATATCCAGGCGCATCGTCCCGATGGCGTCGACGCGGTGCGCCAGTCGCCCCCGCTAGCCGCATTTTCCGTTCCCATGCGGCGCCAGGCCGACGAGCTCAAGGCATTCCTTATGGAAAACCTGTACCGGCACTATCGGGTTATGCGCATGACGACCAAGGCGCGCGTTATCGTGCGAGACCTGTTCGTCGGGTTCCTGAACGATCCGCGGCTCTTGGCCGAAGATTATCGGAGGGACGACGCCGTTGCGCAGGCGCGCGCCATTGCCGACTATATCGCGGGCATGACGGACCGCTACGCGATACGAGAGCACCGCCAGCTATTCCACATGTAGCGCGCAGCTACCGCGCGCCGAGCAATGGCTTAAGATAGCCGCCCGTGTGGCTGGACGGATTTGCCGCGATGTCTTCAGGCTGTCCTTGTGCGACGATTTCGCCACCGCCATTGCCGCCTTCCGGACCCATGTCGATGACCCAGTCCGCCGTCTTGATCACATCGAGGTTGTGTTCGATGATGACCACGGTGTTGCCGCCGTCGACCAGCTTGCGCAGCACGTCCAGCAGCAAGGCAATGTCCTGGAAATGCAGGCCGGTGGTCGGTTCATCCAGGATATACAGGGTACGGCCGGTGCTGCGCTTGGATAATTCCAGGGAAAGCTTCACGCGCTGCGCTTCCCCGCCCGACAGGGTGGTTGCGCTCTGGCCCAGGCGTAAATACGAGAGGCCCACATCCATCAGGGTATGCAGCTTGCGGGATACCGTCGGCACGGCATCGAAATAGGTCAGGGCCTGCTCGACGGTCAGGTCCAGGACTTCGCTGACGCTGCGTCCCCGGTAGCGGATCTCGAGCGTTTCGCGGTTATAGCGCTTGCCGGCGCAGACGTCGCAAGGCACGTACATGTCTGGCAGGAAATGCATCTCGACCTTGACGACACCGTCGCCCTGGCAGGCTTCGCATCGCCCGCCCTTGACGTTGAACGAGAATCGGCCAGGGTCATATCCGCGCGTGCGGGATTCGGGCACACCGGCAAAGAGTTCGCGTATGGGCGTGAACATGCCGGTGTAGGTTGCCGGGTTGCTGCGCGGCGTGCGTCCGATGGGGCTTTGGTCGACATTGATGATCTTGTCGAAATGCGATAAACCGTCGAGTGTAAGGTACGGCGCCGGTTCGGTTTGCGCGCGGTGCAGCCGCTGGGCCACGGCGGTCGCCAGCGTGTCGTTGATCAAGGTCGACTTGCCCGAACCGGATACGCCGGTAATACATACCAGGCGCCCCGCCGGGATGGCCAGGTCGACGGATTTAAGATTGTTGCCTGTGCAGCCCTTGAGTTCCAGCCAATTCAAATCCGGCGTCACAGGGCGGCGCGGCGGTATCTGGATGCGACGCCTGCCGCTAAGATATTCGCCCGTAAGCGAAGCTGTATTGGCAGCGAGTTCCTGGGGCGTTCCTTGCGCGACGATCTGGCCGCCATGCACCCCGGCGCCCGGTCCCATGTCAATGACGTAATCGGCCGACCGTATCATGTCTTCGTCGTGCTCGACCACAATGACGCTGTTGCCCAGGTCGCGCAGGTGCTGAAGCGTTTGTATAAGGCGGTCGTTGTCGCGCTGGTGCAGGCCGATGGACGGCTCGTCGAGCACATACATGACGCCCGTCAGGCCGGAGCCGATCTGGCTGGCCAGCCGGATGCGTTGCGCCTCTCCGCCTGATATGGTGTCGGCGCTGCGGTCGAGCGACAAGTAATTCAGGCCCACGTTATTCAGGAACTGCAGGCGCGCTTCGATCTCCCGCACGATGCGATCGGCAATTTCTTTCTTTGCGCCGCTCAGTTCCAGCGCCTGGAACCAGGCAAGACAGGCCGACAGGGACAGGGCTTCGACTTCGAAGATGGCCCGGCCGCGGCGCTGCGCTTCACCGGGCTCATTGCCAATAAGGACATGGCGTGCCTCGGGGCGCAGCCGCGATCCTTCGCAGTCGGGACAGATGCGCGATTGACGGTACTTGCCTAGCTCTTCACGCACAGCGCTAGAGTCGGTTTCGCGCCAGCGGCGCTCCAGGTTCGGAATGATCCCTTCGAAGGGGTGTTTCTTTACGGTCGTGCGTCCTTTTTCGTTCAGGTACAGGAACGATATTTCTTCCTCGCCGGAACCGAAGAGCACGCGCTCGCGCAGTTCGGCAGGCAAGTCTTCGAAAGGCGTCTCGATGTCGAAATCGTAGTGCGCGGCAAGGCTGGTGAGCAGCGTGTGGGTAAACGCATTGCGCCTATCCCAGCCGTTGATGGCGCCGCTGGCGAGGCTTAGCTCGGGAAACGCCACGACGCGTTTGGGGTCGAACACGTCCACGCAGCCCAAGCCGTCGCACGATGGGCATGCACCCACGGGATTATTGAAGCTGAACAGCCGCGGCTCGAGTTCGCTGAGGCTGTGATGGCAGACCGGGCATGCGTAGCGGCTGGAAAATGCGTGCTCTTCGCCGGTGTCCATATTCAACGCAATGACGCGGCCTTCGGCCAGGTTCAGTGCGGTCTCGAAGCTCTCGGCCAGGCGCTGCTGGCTTTCGGGCTTGATGCGCAACCGGTCCACCACCACATCGAAGTCATGTTTTTCGGTCTTCCTCAATGGAGCGAGCTGGTCGATCGTGATCATCTCGCCATTGACGCGCAATCGCACAAAACCTTGGGCCTGCAGGTTGGCGCATTCTTCTTCAAAGCTGCCTTTGCGCGAGCGCGCCAGGGGGGCGAGTATGCCCAGGCGCGTTTCGGCTGGCCAGCCCTGGACCTTGTCGACCATCTGGCTGACGCTCTGCGCTTGCAGCGCCAGTCCATGGTCGGGGCAATACGGCGTGCCGACGCGCGCGTACAATAGCCGCAAATAATCGTGGATTTCGGTAATGGTCCCGACGGTGGAGCGCGGGTTGTGTCCCGCCGACTTCTGCTCGATGGAAATCGCCGGCGACAAGCCCTCGATCAGGTCCACATCGGGCTTGTCCATCAGTTGCAGGAACTGGCGGGCATAGGCCGACAAGCTTTCCACGTAGCGGCGCTGGCCCTCTGCATAAAGTGTATCGAACGCCAGGGACGACTTGCCGGAACCCGACAATCCTGTCACCACGACCAGTTTATGGCGCGGCAGGTCCACCGATATGTTTTTCAGGTTATGCGTACGGGCGCCCCGGATGCGGATCGCTTCCATCAGGTTCATTAAGGTCTTTCAAAGGCTAACTTGCTACTATAGCTTGCTGCGCCTTTATGTGCGTTGGGCAGCTTGCCTGATTTGTTTTGATACAGGGCCAGACATGGCCCACCCAATCGAGTTTCCCTGATGAACACGCCTTCCGCCCCGCTAGACAGATCCCCACGGGCCAAGCTCAAGCTCACGTCAGTCGAACGCCGCGCCAGCATCATGCTGGCGTTGCTGTTTGCTTCGCGCATGCTGGGCCTGTTTCTGTTGACGCCTATTTTTGCCGTGGCCGCGCTGAGCATACCCGGCGGGAACGACGCAGCGAAAGTCGGCTTGGCGCTAGGCGCCTACGGCCTGACCCAGGCTATCATGCAGATCCCGCTGGGGATGGCATCCGACAGGTACGGGCGCCGGCCGGTGATTGTGTTTGGCATGCTGCTCTTCATCCTGGGGGGCGTCATTTGCGCGTTGGCCGAGAACATCGACTGGATCATTGCGGGACGCGTGATCCAGGGACTGGGCGCCATTTCCGCCGCCATTACCGCATGGGTGGCCGACGCCACGCGGCCCGAGGTGCGCACGCGCGCCATGGCCATGGTCGGCGGGTCTATCGGCATTTCATTCGCGGTATCGCTGGTGTTGTCCCCCGTCCTGGTGGGCGAGTTCGGTTTGTCGGGTTTGTTCTGGGCAATCAGCCTGCTGGGGTTCATCTGCCTGTTGATCGCCGCGTTTGCCGTGCCCGCCGCTCCTCAGAGCAAGGCCGCCATTGTCCAGGCCAGGCCGCGCGATGTGCTTGGCCATGCGGATTTATTGCGGCTGAATTTCGGAGTGTTCTGCCTGCATTTCATCTTGATGGCCATCTTCATAGTGGCGCCCGGGCTTCTCGCCACATTGGGCGGCTACGATTCGGCCCACCTGTGGGAAGTGTATTTACCGGTAATTCTGTTGTCGTTCGTCCTGATGGTGCCGGCGGTTTTTTATACGGAAACACGGCACGCCCATAAAGTCGCCATGGAAACCTCTGTGGCCGGGCTAGTGGTATTCCTTGCCCTGATGCCCATGGCCAGCGGCAGTTTCTTCGGCTTCGTTGCCATGCTGGTGGGCTTCTTCATTGCATTCAACATCCTGGAAGCGCTGCAGCCTTCGCTGGTGTCGCGCGTAGCGCCGCCGGAATACAAGGGCCTGGCACTGGGCTTCTACAACACGGCTCAGTCGTTGGGCATATTTGCGGGGGGCGTGACCGGCGGCCTGCTGGCGTCATACGACCGCCCGACAGCGGTCTTCCTGGTGGCCAGCGGCCTGGCGTTTGTTTGGTTCCTGACCGCCCGCGGCTTTAAATCGCCCTCTTGAAAGGACAATTTCGAGTCCCGGTGTTAGTACTCAAATCTATGGAAAGCGCAGCGGTTATCGTCGATAATGACGCTAAGTGAAATTTTAACGGTAAAGGTATAGTCATGGCCTCAGTGAACAAAGTCATTCTCGTCGGCAACCTCGGACGGGATCCGGAAGTACGCTACAGCCCCGACGGCGCGGCCATTTGCAACGTTTCCATTGCCACTACGTCGCAATGGAAAGACAAGGCGTCGGGCGAAAAGCGCGAAGAAACCGAATGGCATCGCGTCGTTTTCTACAATCGCTTGGCGGAAATTGCCGGCGAATATCTCAAGAAGGGCCGTTCAGTCTACGTGGAAGGCCGCTTGAAGACTCGCAAGTGGCAAGACAAGGACACGGGCGCCGATCGCTACAGCACCGACATAGTCGCCGACCAAATGCAAATGCTGGGTGGTCGGGAAGGCGAACCCGGCGGTGGCGAATACAACCAGGCGCCGGCTCCGGCGCGCGCGGCCCGGCCCGCGCAACCCCGCCCGGCGGCACCGCAGGCGTCGCCCGCGGCCAACCTGGCCGATATGGACGACGACGTCCCCTTCTGATTCGCCGTTTCCCGCAGTTGGTCTCCACAGCAAAAAAACCCGGAAGGCGTCTGGCCTTCCGGGTTTTTCCATTCCGCTACGTCGTAGTGTGGATTCAGTTCATCGTAACGTTGGCTTGCTTGGCTGCTTCGCCCCAACGCGCCGTTTCGGATTTAATGAACTCGCCGAACTCCGCAGGTCCCTTCAACTGCGTCATGGCGCCAAGGGCCGCCGACTCTTGCTGCCATTCGGGGCTGTCCACGATCTTTTTAATTTCGCTGAAAAGCTTTGCTTGGACTTCTTTGGGGATGTTCTTGGGTGCGACCACGCCTATCCACGGATCACCTCGGAAGCCGGGGTAGCCCGATTCTGAAATCGTGGGAACATTGGGCAGTGTGGGCACGCGCGATTCGCTGGCGACTGCCAGGGGCTTCAGCCTGCCTTGCTTTACCAAGGGTTCGGCAATAGAAATTACCTCGAGCATTAAATCTACCTGGCCGCCAATGACATCCGTCATCCCGGCGACACCGCCGCGATAGGGGATATGCAGCAGGTCTATGTCCGCACGCTTCTTGAACATTTCCATGACGAGGTGGTTGGTGACGCCGTTGCCGCCGGATGCGTAGGTAACTTTACCCGGGTTTTTCTTCGCGTAAGTCGTCACATCCTCGAGCGTGTTGAACTTTGATGATGTATTGGTGAACATCACCAATGGGAACAGTCCCAGGAAAGCAATCGGCTCGAAGTCTTTCGACGAGTCGTACCGAAGGCTTTTATAAATCCATTTGTTCACGGCAATGGGGCCGCTGGATGTGGCCAGGATGGTGTAGCCATCTGGATTCGCCCGCGCCACTTCTTCCGCGGCCAAGCCGGCGCCTACGCCGGGTTTGTTGTCGACGTAAAACGATTGACCCAGATTTGTCGTCAATCTCTGGGCCAGCTTGCGCGCAATGACGTCGGTGGTTTGTCCGGGTGGGAAGCCGACCAGGACGCGGACCGCCTTGGTTGGGTAGTCGGTGGCGGGTGCCGGCTCGTTGGCCTGCGCCTGATAAGTGACGGCTGCGGTAAGCAGCAGCGCCAGCGCGGACTTTACTAGTTTCATTGTGTCTCCTTGTGCATCGTTACTGTATATAAAACCGTCCTGGACGGGGTGTGAAATTGGTGGGGGTTACCGGACTACGCCTTGGTGCCGCAGGCTCTTGATCGCCTGGACGTCATAACCGGCGCGCAGCAGAATGTCGTCTGTTTGCTCGCCCAGCAAGGGTGCTCTTCGCTTGACGTTGCCCGGCGTAACGCTGAGCTTGATGGGCACACCGGTGACGCGTACAGGTGTGCTTGAGCCGGGATGCTCCAGCTCCACGAGCATCTTGCGCGCTTCATAATGCGGATCGTTGAATATGTCTTCGGCCGTATATACCGGGCCGAACGGGATAATCCCGCCCAGGATGGTCGCCAATTGCGCCTTGGTGCGCGACGCGGTAAATGCTTCGATAGCACTGATGACCTTGGCGGAATGCTGGACGCGGGCCGCATTCGTGGCATATTCCGGGTGTTCCATCAGGTCTGGCCGCTCGATGATCGCCGCCAGCTTGCGCCAGAATTCATCGTGTGCGCAGGCGATGGAAACCCAGCCGTCTTGCGCGCGGAATAGCCCGAAAGGGCAAAGCAGAGGGTGCTGGTTGCCTTGAGGCTTGGGATTGCTGTCGGTATATGACCGTTGATAGACGATACGCTCGCAGAGCGCAAGCACGCAGTCGGTCATGGCGACGTCGACAAATTGGCCTTCGCCGGTCCGCCGCGCATGGTGCACTGCCGCCAGTATCCCTATGCCCAACATTAGCGCTGGTATTGTGTCGCCGACGCCGGGGCCGATTTTTGTGGGCGAGTGCTGGTCAGGCCCGGTAATGCCCATGATTCCCCCCATGGCCTGCGCTACAACGTCGTACGAAGGCCAATGGGCGTACGGGCTTTCGCCGCTTCTGGGATCTCCGAAGCCGCGAATTGCGCCATACACCAAGGCCGGGTTGGTTTCACGAAGCGTTTCGTACGACAGGCCCAGCCTATCCATGACGCCGGCGCGGAAGTTCTCGACCACCACATCGGCGCTATCTATCAATTTGCGAAGAATGGCTTTGCCGTTTTCCGTCTTTAGGTCGATGGCGATGGACAGTTTGTTGCGATTGACGCTTTGGAAATATCCACCGAAATCACGTAATGCATCATCTTCCAGAAATGGCCCGGTCGCGCGCGTGCCGTCACCGGTCAAGGTTTCTACTTTAATGACTTCCGCACCATGATCGGCGAGCGTCTGGGTACAAAATGGACCCGCCAGCATTTGGGTAAGATCTACGACCCTCAGATCCGAGAGTGCTCCGGTGTTGCTCATTTCGTGTTTCCGATTTGCATATTTATCAGCATGGATTTCTTCTACGGCTTGGCGACTTTGCCCAGCAAAGAGTCGGAAATGATTCGTTTCTGAATTTCCGACGTGCCCTCGAAAATTTTGGTAAGCCGTGCGTCGCGCCAGTAGCGTTCCGCCGCGAAGTGCGTCGTGTAGCCGGCGCCGCCATGAATCTGAAGACCTTCGCTGGTCACTTGTTCGGACATTTCGCTTGCAAAGAGCTTGACCATCGCGGCTTCGGTATCGCAACGGACGCCTTGATCGATCTTTTCGCAGACGGAGTACAAAAGGCTGCGCGCGGCTTCGATCTGGGTCGCCATATCGGCGAGCTTGAAGCGAATCGCCTGGAAGTTGCCTATGGGTTCGCCAAACTGGGCGCGGTCCTTGGCATAGTGAATTGAGTCTTCCAGGCTGCCTTGGGCCAGCCCGATGGAGCGTGCCGCGGTATGGGCCCGGGCGGTTTCCAACCCCGATGTCGCCAAGTAGAATCCGCGGCCCTCTTCGCCCACCATTTGAGAATGGGATACGCGGAATTGGTCGAACGCCAACTCCCAGGTTGTCCAGCCGTGGTAACCAATTTTCGGGATGATGCTGCCATTGACGCCTTCAGGCAGTTCTCCGCGAGGCTTCTCGATCAGGAACGCGGTAAGGCCGCGATGGCGCGCCTTGGGGTCGATATTGAAATCGGTTCGTGCCATCACCAGGATGAAGTCAGCCTGGTCGGCGAACGTGCACCAGTATTTGCTGCCCGTGATTTCCCATTCGTCGCCGTGACGCACTGCCCGGCAGCTGATATTGGATACATCGGAACCCGCATTGGGTTCTGAAAGCGAAAATGCGCCCAGGAACTCGCCGCGTGCCATACGTGGGAGGTATTCAGCCTTCTTCTCGGGTGTCAAGTATTTAAGAGCGCCGATCAACCCATTGCCCCGGGCAATCAGGCTGCCCACGCTCATCCAGCCGCGGGACAGTTGCTCCGCAACCAGACAGTATTCGTATGCTCCCAAGCCCAGGCCGCCATACTCCTCGGGGATCAAAATGCCAAAAAAGCCCAGCTCAGCCATTTCATCGATCAGGTCACGGGGGATGGCTCCCTTTTCCGGGTCCAACTTATTGGCCAAAGGCAGTACTCGTTCCATGGTGAACTGCTGTGCCGCCTCTCGGATCATCCGGCGTTCTTCGGTCAGTGTCTGCATACTGGGGCTCCGTTCCTACATGAATTATTTAGTTGGCATTTAAATGTACGTACATAGTATTACTGTAAACGTCGTTTTGGCAATACCCCTTGGGGTTCCATCCTGTCTTTCTAAATGAATAACCCTTAGTTAACGTGACGTTAAGGGCATGACTAGCAAGCTGATCAAATTGACAGCGCTCTTTGCCGTGTTTAATATGTGCGTACATATACTCCTTGAAGCATAGCGGATAACCCGTGGTTCAGGTCACACTTGAAAGAGGAAAGAGGAAGCATGGCAAGCAAGGATCGGTTAGGAAATTACTTTGAAGACTTTCATGTTGGAATGAGGTTGAAGCACGCGACCCCCCGTACGCTGACAGAGGGGGATCGCAGTCTTTATATTGGACTGACAGGCAGCCGAAGCGCGTTGGGCACGGCCGACACCACGGCTGGGCTATTGGGGCTGGATCGGCGTCCAATGGAGGATTTGCTGGTATTCAACACGGCATTCGGCAAGACGGTTCCAGATATTTCGCTGAATGGCGTCGCTAATCTGGGATATGCGGACGTCCGCTTCCTGGAGCACGTCTATGCCAACGACACCTTGTCGGTGGAAAGCGAAGTCATCGGCTTGAAAGAAAATAGCAATGGCAAGACGGGTGTGGTCTATGTGCATTGCGTCGCACGCAATCAATACGACCAGGACGTGTTGAGCTGGACGCGCTGGGTCATGGTGCGCAAGCGCGGGAGTGCGCCGATTGACGCCGCGCCCGCGGTCCCCGACTTCGAGGCTGTGGTCGCGCCTTCGCGTTTGCGCTGCGGCACCTACAACGACCCGGCTGCCATTTGTTCAGTGACCGGGATAACCGATTTGTGGGAAGACTATCAGGTAGGTGAACGAATCAATCATCTAGCTGCAATGACCATAAACGACAGCGATCACAGTACCGCCACGCGGTTATATCAGAATACGGCCAAAGCCCATTTCGACGGTTTCGCGATGTCCCAAACGCCAGCAGGAAAGCGGCTGGTTTACGGCGGCCACATTATGTCGATTTGCAAGGCGCTTTCCTACGACGGTCTGGAGAACGCGTTGAGCATTCTGGCGATAAACGGCGGCAGTCATGTTGCGCCCAGCTATGCGGGAGACACCATCAGTTGCATGACGACGGTGATCGACAAGTTCGACCTGGGTGCTCCGAATGTAGGCGGCCTCAGGCTGCGTATGCTGGCCGCCAAAAACATGGCGGCAACTTCCATCGAAACGCCGGCCATCATCGACGGCAAGGCAGCTTATCAGCCGGCCATCGTCCTCGATCTCGACTATACGATCGCCCTTCCCAAAAGAATTTAACAGGAGCTACTTATGACTACGGCAACACACCCTAGAGACGCACTTTTTTCAGGGGAACGAGCCTTTCCGGTTTTGCCTGTCTGCGAGCATTTCGCAGGTAGCGAAAAATTGATCTACAAGGCCATGGCGCTTCAAGCCGAATATGGGCCGATTTTTGATATTACATGCGATTGCGAGGACGGTGCGGCCGCCGGGCAGGAAGTCGCTCACGCCACCATGGTTGCCAATGCAATCAACTCCGATAGCAATACGTTGAACATGGCGGGTGTGCGAATTCACGACCCCGCGCATCCGGCCTGGCGGCGGGATGTGGACATTGTCGTTGGCCAAGCTGGCAGCCGTATTGCGTACATCACCATCCCCAAGGCAACGTCGTTCGAGCAAGTCAAAGAGGTGATCGAGTACGTCCAGGCCGTCGCGCAAACGTCGGGTGTCACGCGTGCATTACCCATTCATGTGTTGATCGAGACACATGGCGCATTGCAAGATGTATTCCGCATTGCCGAATTGCCCCAAATCCAGGTTCTGGACTTTGGATTGATGGATTTCGTCAGCGGGCATCATGGCGCGATTCCGGCGGAGGCAATGCGTAGCCCGGGACAGTTCGAGCATCGACTATTGGTTCGTGCCAAGGCCGAGGTCGTTGCCGCAGCGCTGGCCAATGGCATTGTTCCGGCCCATAACGTCTGCCTGAGCCTGAAGGACACCGAGATTATTCAGTCCGACGCTCGGCGCGCCCGCAATGAATTCGGTTTTCAGCGTATGTGGAGCATTTATCCGGCGCAGATCAAACCTATCGTTGGCGCCATGCAGCCTGATTTCGATGAGGTGGCGGATGCGGGCGAAATATTGCTCGCCGCCCAGAGGGCCGAGTGGGGTCCCATTCAGTACAAAGGCGAACTGCATGATCGCGCAACGTACCGTTATTTCTGGGGAATTCTGGAAAAGGCCAACGCTACGGGAATGAGCTTGTCGCCAGAGGTTGAGGCCAGCTTTTTTAAGGGCTGACGGATCCGATCAGGTGCTGCTTTTGCCGCGGCGCAGCTGAAGAGAGACGGAAACCCTCTCGGCGGGATATATCGTCTCGGTGATTTCAAGGATCTTGCCATGCTGATCCTTGTAGTGACGGACCACCCTCAGCCCTGCTGAGTTGGCCTGGGTATTCAATGCCTGGGCCAACTTCGGATCAATGAGCGTGCCGGAGATGATTTGCCGAACTTCAGCAATGGATTGTCCGCATTCTTGTTCTATCAGCGAACTGACCAATATATGCGGGCTTTCTTGAATATGGGCCGTGATTTTTTCGAAGGCCGGATTGATGTAAATGCTGACCCACGAAATCGGGGTGCCGCGTTTTCTGACATCGTGCCGGGTTCCGGTAAATAGTATCCAGTCGCTGCCGATTGGCGCTTCCAGTCGCCGGGCGGTGGGGCGATCTATGGTGACGCGGGTTTTGTCTTGCAACGACCTGACTTCCGTTGCGGCAACATGTACCAGGTCGTCGATAGAGCCGAAGGACTGGGTGTACGCGGCCTCGGGATTGGCATTTTCGACTTTGCTTCCAACGGATTTTTTCCGGGAGATGTAGCCCTTGTCTTGCAGAATCTTGAGGGAAGCGCGCACGGTGTGCCGGCTGACGCCATATTGTTCGGCAAGATCGTGTTCGGTTGGCAGCAGGCTTCCGACGACGTGCCGGCCGTCGGCAATTTCCTTGATGAGGCTGTTTGCGACGTCCAGATACCGAGCGATGCGTGCAACGGGCCTATTGGCAGGTCTGGTTGGGAGTGGCATAGAGAAAAGAACACCGCAAATGATCAATAGGCAAGATGCCGTTTCTGGCACCAAAGATAACATAGTAAGGGCTGCGCACAGGACCGAGAATGCATAACGATGAAGCTTCGCCTGCGGTTTTACAGGGTGCCAGTACTCACGATCAAGCGAGCCAGTTCGGGCCGCTGGCCGGGACACTGGCGATTCAAGTGGCCGCTACCGCCTGTGTGCTGGCCTATCCGGTTCTTTCGCCGGCGATTCAGGGCGCGACGGTCAGCGTTGTTGGCCTTTTCGTGGCCATCGTCTACCTGGGCGCCGCGCTTGGGAGTATTTTCGGTGGGCGGTTTATTGAAAGGTACGGGCCGCTACGGGCATCGCAGCTGTCTTTATTCGTACAAGCCGCTGCCTTGTGCCTGATGACGGCGGAGTTGTTTCCTTGGCCGTGGGTCGGTGCGCTTCTTTGTGGTCTTGCCTACGGGCCGATCAATCCCGCTAGTTCGCAAATACTTGCGCGTACGACGCGATCGGCGCGCATGGGCCTGGTTTTTTCATTGAAGCAAACAGGCGTTCCCCTGGGCGGCCTGCTGGCCGGCGCGCTGCTGCCGTCGCTTGCCACGGCGCTGTCGTGGCAAGCCGCTTTAGTGGCACTGGCGGGCGCGACGGCTGCAATCGCCTTGTCCTGCAATGGTTTGCGCCGGATGCTGGATCATCCGTTTGTACGTGTGACGCCGCGTAGCTGGATATCGCCGCTGCTTGCGGTCTTGGGTGACAAGCGGTTGCGCGCGTTGGCCATTGTCTCGATGATGTTTTCGATCGTGCAGCTTTGCCTGAGCGGGTACTTGATGGTCTATCTTACCGGCGACGTCGGCATCGATTTGATACGCGCCGGTATTTTGTACGCCTTGGCCCAAGGCGCGGGTATTGGCGGAAGACTATTGTGGGGATACCTGGCCGACCGGACAGGTTCCGCTGTTGCCGTCTTGTTGTTGATAGCCTTTTTTATGGGCAGCTCGGCCTTCATGCTAAGCCTCGTCGATGTCGGGTGGGGTGTAGTGCCGTTGGGGCTGGTGGTGATGGCGCTGGGCGCATCGGCCATTGGTTGGAATGGTGTCTATCTTAGTGAAGTTGCGCGTCTTGCTCCGGAGGGTCAAGTGGCGGCCATGACCGGGGGCGCGCTGTTCTTCACCTTCCTGGGCGTCGTGCTTGGCCCGCCGATCTTCGGCTGGATCGCCACCTATATGGGCATGGACGCGGCCTTCGCATGGCTGGTCGCGCCGATTCTCCTGGCCATCATATTTCTGCTTTGTAGACTGGTTTCCGGTCGTTCGACGGCGGGCCTATTGCTTTAGTCCTCTGAAGAGGCCCGTTCCGATTTACTGTTTTTTTATTTTTTTGGAGGATGCTCGATGAAGGTATTAGTGCCTGTCAAGCGTGTGGTTGATTACAACGTCAAAGTGCGCGTCAAGTCCGATCAAACCGGCGTGGATATCGCCAATGTGAAGATGTCCATGAATCCGTTCGATGAAATCGCCG
>DATJBV010000045.1:0-187970 GCA_035515055.1 Candidimonas sp. | reverse complement strand
CTCGAAACTTCGGTAACAGAATTTTCCAGTCCTTGCGAAAGTCTGCTCTGTACTTAACTTCGAACAGGATGGGCGGAGGACTAATGCCTGTCGTTGCTTTGAAGCGGATCAGGCCGTCTGGCGTGTAACGGCGTTTATTTCCGCCGGCGGCTAGGTACTCAAGAGTTAACGGTTGAGGGAGAAACTGCTCTACCTCAGGATCGAAGCGTAGGATTTCCATCAAATCCCGCTCCAATGTCGACTCATACTTACCAAGTTTGGGCACAGTCCCAGTGACGCTCCGGGTGTTCGGGCGTATATCACGGACAGGAAACGGCTTTTGTGGGGTTGTCATTCTCATATTTTGTTGGACTCTAAACGAATATTCTCATTTATTTATGAATCTTACAGGGGGCTCCTATCCGAAGCCGGGTGAAATCAGTCTCGCTCATTGCGGCGTTTTATTTTTGGACGAGATGCCGGAGTTCCAGCGCGGCGTATTGGAATCGCTGCGCGAACCGCTAGAGACGGGATACGTGTCCATTGCCCGATCGGCGCGCACGTCAAGTTTCCCGGCAGCGTTTCAGCTCATTGCCGCCATGAATCCATGTCCCTGCGGCTGGTCAGGACACGCCAAAAAGAGCTGCATTTGTACGCCGGACCGGCTGGAGCGATACAGAAGCAAGCTGTCGGGCCCATTGCTCGATCGCATCGACCTGCAAATAGCGCTGCCGGCGACCGATGCGGACTGGATGGATGCGCCGCCCGGCGAACCGTCGGCGGCGGTGCGAGCCCGCGTAATCCGTTGTCGCGAGCGCCAGCGCAAGCGGCAGGGGCGCCAGAACGCAAGGCTGGACGTGAACGACGTGCACGCCTATTGCGGCCTGGATGCGCCGGCCGCGGCCTTGCTGAAACAGGCCATGGGGCGCTGGAGCTGGTCGGCCCGCGTCGTTCATCGCCTGCTGCGCGTTGGGCGCACGTTGGCCGATATGGCGGAACAAGAGGCAATAGGCCGCGACCACATCGCGGAAGCCATTCAGTATCGCCAGCCATGGCGTCCATCAAGCCGCGTCGATGACATCGGCTGACCGCTTTCGGAGCACGCCAGCCCCGTGGCGGGGCAGGCGTGCCCCGCCACGGGGCTGGCGTTCTGAAGACGCCGATCTTTTCCCTACCCCTACAAACCATAAATAGTGGCATGGATGTTGCGTATGAGTGCTTGTTACTCCCTTTTCCAAGTACTCGAAGGAGCATTTCATGGTTCGGTCTATCGTTTCTACATCGGTGCTCGTCATGGGCATTTTCGCCAGCGCTAATGCCGCGGCTCAGAGCGGCGGCGTGTCGAATGCCTCCGCAACGCCATCGGACTTCACGTTCAGCGCGAATTTGTCGTTGGCGAGCCAGTACCGTTTTCGCGGCATCATGCAAACGAATAATAAGCCGGCGGTGCAGGGTGGTTTCGACCTTGTGCATTCGTCCGGCCTCTATATTGGAAACTGGAATTCCAGCATAAGTTGGCTCGATGACATGGACCCGGATGTGTCGTCCTCGATCGAAATGGACTTCTATGCGGGATACACTCGTAAGCTTTGGGGCGATGTGTCGGTTGATGCGGGCGTTATGCAGTACTACTATCCCGGTAGCTATCCAGGCGGATTCACCGATCCCGACACGACCGAACTCTATGTGGGCGTGGGTTATGGCCCGGTGACGTTCAAGTATTCGCATGCGCTGACCAACTTGTTTGGCACGCCGGATTCGAAGAACAGTCAATATTACGAAGTGGGCGCAAGCTTGCCCATTGGGATATGGGGTCTTTCCGCCGACGCGCATGTCGGTCACCAGCATGTCCGCAATGTCGATGATGCTTCCTACACCGACTGGTCACTTGGGGTGAGTAAGACCTTCGACAATGGCATAGGCGTGTCGCTGGCTTATATCGATACGAATGCTGATCGGAACTTCTATAGGAACACGAAAGGCAAATACACCGGCCGATCGGCCGCTGTCCTTTCCGTGTCGGCATCGTTTTAACCGCAAGGGACCGGACATTCTCACGTTGCACCAACAAAATTGCCTGCGCTATTCGACAAACGATTAAATTACGTCGTATAATCAAGGGCTTTTCCGGCTGTGTTGGAGAAGAAATCAATAAGTGGATGGCTGGGTCGTGCAAGTGTTGCCAGTTCGTTTGGGAACCACCTACCTTCATAAATAAACAGAGTTGCATCATGCCTAAGATGAAAACCAAGAAAGGCGCTGCCAAGCGCTTTAAGGTTCGCGGTAGTGGGTCGATCAAGCGGGGCCAGGCGTTCAAGCGCCACATCCTCACCAAGAAAACCACCAAAAGCAAGCGTCAGTTGCGCGGTTCCACCGCAGTGCATAAAGCTGATGTCGCCTCGGTCAAGGCAATGTTGCCTTTCGCTTGATTAACGGAGATCTACTATGCCTCGCGTAAAACGCGGCGTTACTGCCCGTGCTCGTCACAAAAAAGTCATTAAATTAGCAAAAGGTTATCGCGGTCGCCGCGGTAATGTGTTCCGTGTCGCCAAACAGGCGGTAATGAAAGCTGGGCAGTATGCCTATCGCGATCGCCGCAACAAGAAGCGTACGTTCCGCGCTTTGTGGATCACGCGTATCAACGCTGCATGCCGCGAACTTGGCGTTACGTACAGCGTTTTCATCGCTGGCACGAAGAAAGCCTCGATCGAACTGGATCGCAAAGTATTGGCCGACATGGCTGTACACGATAAAGCCGGCTTCGCTGCCGTGGTTGCTCAAGCACAATCTGCTTTGGCCGCTTAATCGATTTTCGATTCTGTATTGCTGCAAAACGGGGCTCTGTCGGGCTCCGTTTGCATTTGGAAGACCTACATTATGACTTCTGTGGTTGATGACCTGATTCACCAGGCCAAAGAACAATTTGCCCAGGCGGGCGACGCCGCCACCCTGGAAAATGAAAAAGCCAAGTTCCTGGGTAAACAAGGAGCGCTTACGGTCATGCTCAAAGGGCTCGCGCAACTGCCGCCCGATGAAAAAAAAGCCGAAGGCGCCCGCATCAACCAGTTGAAGCAACAAATTGAAGCACTGCTCACCGGCCGGCGCGCCGAACTGGCGCAGGCGGAGCTGGACAAACGCCTGGCGCAAGAGACGATCGATGTCACGCTGCCGGGCCGCGGTCGCGGCTTTGGCGGGATTCATCCGGTCATCCAGACTTGGCAACGCGTCGAAGCCATTTTTCGTTCCATCGGTTTCGATGTGGCCGACGGCCCGGAGATCGAAAACGACTGGACCAACTTCACGGCATTGAACAATCCCGAGAATCATCCGGCGCGGTCCATGCAGGATACGTTCTACGTGGACATGCAGGACGCGCAAGGGTTGCCTTTATTGCTGCGCACGCATACCAGCCCCATGCAGGTGCGCTATGCACGTATGCACAAGCCGCCCATCAAGGTGATCGCTCCCGGACGTACGTACCGCGTCGATAGCGATGCCACCCACTCGCCCATGTTCCATCAGGTGGAAGGTTTATGGATAGCGGAGGACATCTCCTTCGCGGACCTGAAGGGCGTATACACCGATTTTCTACGCGCATTCTTTGAAACGGACGACTTGTCGGTGCGATTCCGTCCGTCATTCTTCCCGTTCACTGAACCGTCGGCCGAGATCGACATGATGTTCACTTCGGGACCCAACCAGGGCCGATGGCTGGAAATTTCCGGTTCGGGCCAGGTACATCCCCAAGTGATCCGAAACTATGGGCTCGACCCCGAACGTTACATTGGCTTCGCCTTTGGATCTGGATTGGAACGCTTGACCATGTTGCGCTATGGCGTCAACGACTTGCGCCAGTTCTTTGAAGGCGATCTGCGCTTTCTACGCCAATTCAACCGCTAACGTCAAAACGAGTCCACTATGCAATTTCCAGAATCCTGGCTGCGCGCTTTCGTCAATCCCGAGCTCGATACCGACGCATTGTCCCATCGGCTGACCATGGCGGGTCTTGAGGTCGAAGAAACCATGCCGGCGGCCCCTTTTTTCAGTGGGATAGTCGTGGCGTACATTGCCGAGGTCGCCCCGCATCCCGATGCAGACAAGCTGCGCGTATGCCAGGTCGACGACGGCTCCGGCACGATGCTGCAGATCGTTTGCGGTGCGCCCAACGCGGCGGCCGGCATCAAGGTGCCATTGGCCCGCGTAGGCGCCGAATTGCCGGGCGGCATGAAGATAGGCACCGCAAAAATGCGCGGCGTCGAGTCCGCCGGCATGCTTTGTTCGGCGCGCGAGCTTGGGCTTTCGCAAGACCACGCGGGCTTGCTCGAGTTAAGCCCGAACGCGCCCCTCGGCCAATCGCTACGCGACCTGCTCGATCTGGACGATACAATATTCACGCTGAAGCTTACGCCCAACCGCGCCGATTGCCTGTCCATCCTTGGGGTTGCCCGCGAAGTCGCCGCATTGACCGGTGCGCCGCTTACTATACCCGCCTTCAAGCCGGTTGCCGTCACATTGAACGACCGCCTGCCGGTCGATGTCCAGGCCGCCGATCTCTGCGGTCGTTTTGCCGGCAGGGTCATCAAGGGGGTGAATGCCCGCGCCCAAACGCCATCCTGGATGAAGGAACGCCTGGAGCGCGCGGGCCAGCGGTCCGTTTCGGCACTGGTCGATATATCGAACTATGTGATGCTGGAATTAGGCCGGCCCACCCATGTGTTCGACCTGAACAAGATACAAGGCGGCCTGACGGTGCGCTGGGCATTGCCCGGCGAAACCCTGGAACTGCTCAACGGGCAGACGGTGCAGCTGGATCCCGCGGTGGGCGTCATAGCCGCCGCCAACGGCGTCGAGAGCCTCGCGGGCATTATGGGCGGCGAAGCAACCGCCGTTACGCTGGACACTACGGACATCTATCTGGAAGCTGCATTTTGGTGGCCCGAAGCCATCATGGGCAGGGCGCGCCGCTACAAATTCAGTTCGGAGGCCAGCCACCGCTTTGAGCGCGGCGTCGATTTCGAGTCGGTGACCGAACACCTGGAATTCATGAGCCGCTTATTGATCGATATCTGCGGTGGCCAAGTTGGCCCTCTGGACGATCAAATCATCAATTTGCCGGCGCGCCAGCCTGTCAGCATGCGGCTGAGCCGCTGCCATCGCGTTCTGGGAGTGCCGGTTTCGCCGCAGGAAGTGTCGCAGATATTCACGCGGCTCGGCTTGGCGTTCACCATCGACAACGATGTAATTGTGGTCACGCCGCCATCGTATCGCTTCGACCTCTTCATCGAGGAAGATCTCATCGAAGAAGTGGCGCGCATCTATGGATTCGAGCGTATTCCCGACCTTCCTCCGGTGGCACGCGCGCAAATGCGCACCGATCGGGAAACGCTGCGCGGCCCTCATGCCCTGCGTGCGCGCATGGCGGGTCTCGATTACCAGGAAGTAATCAACTTCACCTTCGTGGAAGAGGCCTGGGAGCGCGATTACGCGGGCAACCTCGATCCGATCAGGCTTTTGAATCCTATCGCCAGCCAGCTTGCCGTCATGCGCTCCAGCCTGATTGGCGGATTGCTCGCCAATATCGTTCACAACGCCAACCGCAAACAGACGCGCGTCCGGGTTTTCGAGCTGGGTCGGGTGTTCATGCGCGATGTCGACGTCGTGGACGCAGACCTCGCTGTCGCGGGTGTCAGCCAGCCCCAACGGCTGGCCGGCGCCGCCTGGGGTCCCGCCGTCGAAGAGCAGTGGGGCGTCCCGCTGCGCCACGTAGACTACTACGATGTAAAAAGCGATGTGGAGGCGCTGCTGGGCATACAGGCATCCGACTTGGTATGCGTGCCGGCGGTCCACCCTGCCTTGCATCCTGGCCGTAGCGCCAGGCTGGAATTGGCGGGCGAGCCGGTGGGCTGGATCGGCGAATTGCATCCGCGCTGGGCTCAGCAGGCCGATTTGTCGCATGCGCCAGTGGTGTTCGAGATAGACCTGGATGCCATTTCGGACGTGCCCATGCCCGCGCCTGTCGAGCTTTCGCGCCAGCCGATGGTTACGCGCGATCTTGCCGTATGGGCCCGCGTCGACGTATCGTATCAGGAATTGTTGAACACGCTTACCCAAACAATTGCATCTAATGCTACTCTTAGCATCGTCCAGGACATCAAGCTATTTGATGTGTGGCGCGACAAGTCTGCAGGCACTCCCGAGAAAAGCATGGCGTTGCGTTTCCGGTTGCAGGGTCACGACACGACGCTCGACGATGCCACGGTCGAGCAGTGCATGAATCTACTGTTGCAGGCACTTGTTAGCGGGCATGGCGTTCGCCACCGCGCATAAGGAGTAACGACATAATGAATTCCGATCGTACGCTTACCAAAGCCGAGCTGGCCGAGCTTTTGTTCGAAAGGGTAGGGCTCAACAAGCGCGAAGCCAAAGACATTGTAGATACATTCTTCGAGGAAATTCGTGAATCGTTAGCCAGGGGAGTGGAAGTCAAGCTTTCAGGTTTCGGCAACTTCCAGGTACGCGACAAACCGCCGCGTCCAGGCCGCAATCCAAAAACAGGCGAAGTCATCCCTATCGCGGCCCGTCGGGTGGTTACGTTTCACGCCAGCCAGAAGCTTAAAGGCGTTGTCGAGCACGCTGGCAAGCCCGACAGCGCCCGTACCTGAAACCGGGCCATCGACAGTGTGTCGATTCGGGCGCATTCCCTGGTACTCCGACTCATCCACCATCTGTTTATCGGCTATTTGACTGCACATGAGCTCTAGCGAAATCTCCGTTGTTCTGCCTCCCATCCCTGCCAAACGGTACTTCACTATCGGCGAGGTCAGCGATCTATGCTGCGTGAAGCCACATGTCTTGCGGTATTGGGAGCAGGAGTTCACGCAGCTCAAGCCGGTCAAGCGGCGCGGCAATCGGCGCTATTACCAGCACCACGAAGTACTGCTTATACGGCGCATACGCGACCTGTTATACGAGCAGGGCTTCACCATTGCGGGCGCGCGCAACCGTCTTGGCGATACGCACGACATTCCGCATGACCAGGACGCCGCGGTTCGCTTGACGGGTCCGGAATTGCAGGCACTCCGCAATGACCTCAGCGCAATAAGCAGCATGTTGTCCGATGCCCTCGAATCCACCATGAAATAACGCAGGCGACTGTCGTATGACGCTTTCCGTGTTCGATATTTTCAAGATAGGCATAGGTCCATCAAGTTCGCACACGGTCGGTCCCATGCGAGCCGCCCGCAATTTCGCGCGCAACCTCGAAAGTCGTGGCCTTCTTGGCCGCGTCGCGAGCCTTACCGTCGATTTGTATGGCTCGTTGGCGGAAACAGGGCGCGGCCATGGCACGGATATGGGCATCATGCTTGGGCTGTCCGGACACGCACCCGACACCGTCGTGCCGGCGGATATTCCCGCATTGATCGATCAGGTTCACGCCAGCCGCCGGCTGATGTTGTGGGGTGCCCACGGCATCGACTTCGATCCGGCAAAAGCCTTCAGCTTCCGTATCCGACCCATGGTGGAGCATCCCAACGGTATGCGATTCACGGCAAGCGACCAGGCAGGCAACGCCGTATTGGCCGAACGCTACGTATCCATAGGCGGCGGATTCATACGTGCGCTCGACGTCATAGAAACCGACGAAACGGTGCCCGAGCATGCGCCTATGCCGTATCCCTTTTCGACAGGCGCCGAACTGCTCAACGTCTGTGATGCGACAGGCCTGACGATCGCTCAAATCATGCGTGCCAACGAGGCTCAGCTCATGCCGCCCGATCAGCTCGTCAGCGGCGTACTTCACATTGCCGACGTCATGAACGCGTGTATTGATCGGGGCTGCGGCATTGGCAACGACCAGGCGGACGACCTATTGCCGGGCGGACTGAAAGTCCGGCGGCGCGCCCCGGCCCTGTATCGAGAGCTGCAGCGCGATACAGGCGATAAAGACGTCATGTTCGCCATGGATTGGGTAAATTTATTCGCCATGGCGGTCAATGAGGAAAACGCCGCCAATGGGCGGGTGGTAACGGCGCCCACCAACGGCGCCGCCGGCTTGTTGCCTTCCGTGTTGCGCTATTACCAGACCTTTATTCCAGGCGCCTCTTCCGAAGGGGTGGTGGACTTTCTTCTTACGGCGGCCGCTGTCGGTTTCCTATACAAAACCAATGCATCCATTTCAGGGGCCGAAGTGGGGTGCCAGGGGGAAGTCGGCGTTGCCTGTTCCATGGCGGCGGCGGGCCTGACCGCCGTGCTTGGCGGAACGCCACAACAGGTCGAAAACGCGGCCGAGATCGGCATGGAGCACAATCTGGGCCTGACCTGCGATCCCATCGGAGGACTGGTACAGATTCCCTGCATAGAACGCAACGCCATGGGCGCCGTGAAGGCAATCAATGCATCGCGGCTGGCCTTGCAGGGCGACGGCAAGCACCATGTCTCCCTCGACGCGGTCATTGAAACGATGCGTCAGACAGGCGCCGACATGCGCAGCAAGTACAAGGAAACCTCGCGCGGCGGCCTGGCGGTCAATGTCGTGGTTTGCTAAGGGCTGGAAGCTCCGAACACAACCACGCGGCCTATGAAAAGAATGGGGCCGCCAGGACTGCCGGTCGGCGATCCTCCCGACGCTTCCTGAGTGATTTCGAACAACTGGTCTGGTTCAATCGGCCCCATTAAGCTTGCCGGTATGGTTACCGGCTTGTTCGGATCGATGAGGCCAAGCGACCGGGGTTGCGGCGAGTGCTTGTTGCGCGTCCATAGTTGCGCGGATGCCTCGGCCGGGATGTCGCTGCGGACATGTGGGTCCATTAAAACATTGCCTTTCGGGTCGACGGTGACGACCCAGCCAGGTGTCGAGCTCTGCCCCGGCGCCTGCAAGATGGCAACCTGCGTGGGCGCGACCTCGACTATGGTGATGGGCGGCGCGACCGGCGCGCTTGGCATCAAAGCAAATGCAATGACGATCGCGCCCAGCACAATGCTTGCCGCGCGCCAGACCCAGATATTGCCTGCCGCCTTGGGTTCCGTGGGACCGGCTGCTATCGGTGCCGTGGTTGCCGCCGTTGCCGTCATCGCCGTAGGCGCGGCGGAAATCGTAGCGGCCGCGGGTGTGATGGCTACTGCCTCGTTGCGTTTAAGAAGCCTGGGCGTGGAAATGTCGTGATGGCTTGCGGCGTTCATGGCCGGGGGGACGTGAACCGGCGGCGCCGGTGGCGGTTTGGATGCCGTTGGCGTATGCCCAAGCTTGCCTTGCACTTCTTTCAGCAAGGAAGCCGGCGGTGCAACGGGAGGCAGTAAATCCACCAGATCCAGAAGGCGAGACTCCCATTCCAGCGCGGCCTTGGCATGCTGTTTTTGGCTAAGCAATCGATGCGCTTGGGTGACTTCCTGTTTGCCCAACAGGCCCAACGTGTACTCGGCGATCAGGATATTGGCATTGGCGGTGGGATCAAGAATCATGCCGGTTGAGACTCCTGGAGCTGAAGCAGGCCATCGCGTACCTGATCCCTGAGCTGGCCGATCTGTAGCCCCAGCTTCGCTGCGATTTGTTCATAGGTATGGCCATGGTAGAACGCCATGAGTATGGCGCGGCGTTGAGCTTCATTCAGGCGTCCAACGACGCTGGCAAAGCTGCCGGCTTCATAGGCAGGTGATGGAGCCAGCGCAGGCAAGTGCGCATCTTGTTCCGCGGCCTGTCCAAAGCCGCCGCCCGGCTGGCGCATTTGACCCAGCGCGCGGTGACGCATGATGCTGTAGATCCACGCACGCGCTGGCCCGATATCCACATGATAGCTGCGCGCGTGTTTCCAGACCGAAATGAAGGTGTCGGCCATCAATTGCTGGGCAGCGGCATGCTGCGATAGCAATTTCAGGGATAATGCAAGCATGTGCGGGGATTCGTGTTCGTATAACGCTTGGAATGCGCTCTGATCTCCGTCGGCGCACGCGGCCAGCGCGGCTTCGTAGTCAAAGGGTAAAACGGCCATACCTACTCCGGATTTATTCTGGGCCTCGACATTGTATAAGGACTTCCGGGCCGTCCTTGAACTTCTGACTGAATAAACCTACATGAGATTTTCCCACCGCGGTCCCGCGCCTGCCCATCGTAACGACGTGCAGACGCTTAAATCCCTATTGCCGTATGTTTGGCAGTTCAAGACCAGGGTGATCCTGGCATTAGCCTGCTTGATTGCGGCAAAAGTCGCAAGCGTGGTACTGCCGCTCTTTCTCAAGGATATTGTCGACAAGCTGAGCTTGCCGTCGACATTAATGGTTTTGCCCGTGGCGGCTTTGCTAGGCTACGGCTTTGCCCGGCTGGCCACCAGCGTCTTCGGTGAACTCCGGGACGCGTTATTCGCCCGGGTGACGCAGGGCTCGATCAGGCGTATTGCGGCAAGACTATTCGAGCATTTGTTCGCTCTCTCTCTACGCTTCCATATGCAGCGCCAGACGGGCGGCCTGAGCCGGGATATCGAGCGTGGCACCAAGGGCATTGGTTTCTTGCTCAACTTCATGGTCTTCAATATTCTGCCGACCTTGCTGGAAATCACGATGGTGACGGTCATCCTGTTGTGGCGGTATGACTGGAGCTTTGCCGTGGTGACCCTGGGCACCATCGCCACTTATGTGTTGTTCACGTTGTTCGTGACCGAGAAACGCATGGTCTACCGGCGCAGCATGAACGACCTGGATAGCAAGGCCAACAGCAAGGCAATCGATGCGCTGCTCAATTATGAAACGGTGAAGTATTTCGGCAATGAGGGCTATGAACTGAATCGCTACGATACCAACCTCGGCAAGTGGGTGGACTCGGCCGTCAAGAACCAGGTCTCGCTCAATTTCCTGAATATGGGCCAGGGCGTCATCATTACCTTGGGCATCACGCTGCTTCTATGGTTGTCGGCGGCCGGCGTCGTCGACAAGTCCATGTCCGTGGGCGATGTGGTTCTGGTGTCCGCCTACCTCACGCAGTTATATGCGCCACTGAATTTCCTCGGGTTTGTTTATCGCGAGATCAAGCATTCATTGGCGGATATGGAGCGAATGTTCGGACTAATGGACCAGGGCCAGGAAGTCGCCGACCGCCCCGATGCCCACGACCTGGCGACGGTGCAGGCGGAAATTGCATTCGAACATGTAAATTTCAGCTATGAGACGAATCGCCAAATACTGTTCGACGTGAGCTTTACGATTCCGGCGGGCAAGACGCTCGCCGTCGTCGGTTCATCAGGGGCGGGAAAGTCCACGTTGTCGCGGCTTTTGTTCCGGTTTTACGATGTGGACGCCGGCGCCGTGACGATTAACGGCAAAGACGTTCGCAGCCTTACTCAGGCCAGCTTGCGTCGCCATATTGGAATCGTCCCGCAAGACACTGTCTTGTTCAACGACACGATTCTGTACAACATTGCTTACGGAAATCCGGATGCATCCCTGGATGACATCGTCCAGGCGGCGCGCGCGGCGAGCATACACGACTTTGTCCTTGGCTTGCCTGATGGCTACCAGACACAGGTCGGAGAACGCGGACTGAAGTTGTCAGGCGGCGAGAAACAGCGCGTCGCCATTGCCCGGACGCTATTGAAAAATCCGCCCATCCTCATACTCGACGAAGCCACGAGCGCGCTTGACACGCGAACCGAGAGGGCGATCCAGGAAGAACTGAGACAGATCGCAAAGAATCGTACGACGTTGATCATTGCCCACCGCCTGTCGACAATTGTCGACGCCGACGAAATTATTGTCCTGGACCAGGGGGCCGTGCTTGAGCAAGGATCGCATCGGGATTTGCTGTTGAAAGCGGGTCGTTATGCGCAAATGTGGGCACTGCAACAAGCCGGTCAAGACGAGGAATCAGTGAATTGACAATATAGGACCGATTCAGTACTATATGGCCTGTTGTATCCAACCTGGAGTACGCACATGTTGCGTATTAGTAAAATCATCGACTATGGCACGCTGGTGCTGACCTACATGGCCGGCTCGCCGGAACGTGTGTTCAGCGCCGCGGACCTGGCCACTACACTAGGCCTGGGGCAGCCCACAGTAAGCAAGGTGCTTAAGTCCCTGGGCCAGCATCAACTGGTGACCAGCAGCCGTGGCGCCAAGGGCGGCTACGTGCTTGGCAGGCCCGCATCGGAAATCAGTATCGCCAACATTATAGACGCACTTGAAGACCAGCCGTTCGGCCTCACGGAATGCAGTTCCGTGCCAGGCGCTTGCAGCGTTGAAGCGGGATGCCGCATACGCACCAACTGGCAACGCATCAATATGGTCATCCGGCACACCCTGGAAGACGTAAGCGTTGCCGATATGCTAAGCCCCACGCCCATCGACTTCCCGCTACTTTCGCGGCCAGTGCACAAATCCAATGCCAAGACCGTCGCGGCACAGCCCCTGACATGGAGTTACTCTGAATGAACACCGTCACCGACAAAATCGACTCGTTTCTTGATCGCGAGTACTCGGCGGGCTTTGTCACCGCCATAGAATCCGACACTATCCCTAAAGGCTTGTCCGAGGACACCATACGCTTGTTGTCGGCCAAGAAAGGCGAACCGGAATTCATGCTCGAATGGCGCCTCGACGCGTATCGGCACTGGCTCACCATGGAATTGCCCGAATGGGCCCAAGTCAGTTTCCCGCGCATCGATTTCCAGGACATCAGCTATTACTCGGCTCCCAAGAAGAAAGAGGGGCTCAAGAGCATGGACGAAGTCGACCCTGAATTGCTGCGCACCTACGAGAAACTGGGCGTTCCTTTGCACGAACGCGCCCGCCTGGCTGGCGTTGCCGTCGATGCGGTATTCGATTCGGTTTCAGTGGCAACGACGTTTCGCAAGCAATTGGCTGAAGTCGGTGTCATTTTCTGTTCGTTCTCCGAGGCGGTGAAAGACTACCCCGATCTCGTGCGCAAATACCTGGGTACGGTCGTGCCCACCGCGGACAACTATTACGCCGCCCTGAATTCCGCAGTTTTTTCCGACGGGTCGTTCGTCTATATACCGAAAGGTGTACGCTGCCCGATGGAATTATCCACGTACTTCCGCATCAACGCCCAAGACACCGGCCAGTTCGAGCGCACGCTTATCATTGCCGACGAGGGCGCTTCCGTCAGTTACCTGGAAGGCTGTACGGCGCCCATGCGCGACGAAAATCAGTTGCATGCCGCCGTGGTTGAACTCGTTGCCCTGGACGACGCGAAGATCAAGTATTCCACTGTGCAGAACTGGTACCCCGGCGACAAGGATGGCAAGGGCGGCATTTACAACTTCGTCACCAAGCGCGGCGACTGTCGCGGCGCACGATCGCGAATTTCGTGGACCCAAGTCGAAACCGGTTCGGCCATTACATGGAAATACCCCAGTGTCATCCTGCGTGGCGACGATTCCACGGGCGAGTTCTATTCGGTCGCTTTAAGCAACCATCGCCAGCAAGCCGATACCGGTTCAAAGATGATACACATGGGGCGCAACACGCGCAGCACCATCATCTCCAAAGGAATTTCGGCGGGCTTCGGCAGCAATACCTTCCGCGGCCTGGTGCGCATGACGCCCAAAGCGGAGAACGCGCGCAACTTTACGCAGTGCGACTCCCTGCTCATAGGCAAGCGGTGCGCAGCCCACACATTCCCGACCATCGAGGTTCAAAATCCCTCGGCCAGCGTCGAGCACGAAGCGACGGCTTCCCGTATTGGCGAAGACCAGCTTTTTTATGCGATGCAGCGCGGGCTGACAGCGGAAGACGCGGTATCCATGATTGTCAATGGATTCTGCAAGGAAGTTTTTAAGGAATTGCCCATGGAATTTGCCGTCGAAGCGCAGAATTTGCTCGGGGTAAGTCTGGAAGGTAGCGTAGGTTAAGGAGAGTTTTTAATGCTGAAGATCACGGATTTGCACGCGTCTATCGAAGAAAAGTCGATACTGCGCGGTTTGAATTTAACAGTCAATGCCGGGGAAGTGCACGCCATCATGGGCCCCAATGGCTCGGGGAAAAGCACGCTCTCGCAAGTGTTGGCTGGACGCGAAAGCTATAAAGTGGAAAGCGGTTCGGTCGACTGGATGGGCCATGACCTGCTCGCCATGCCCATCGAAGAACGGGCGCGTGCCGGGCTGTTCATGGCATTTCAATACCCGATCGAAATTCCGGGCGTGTCGAACGCCTATTTCCTGAAGGCCGCGGTCAATGCGGTGCGTCGCCACCAGGGCTTGCCGGAGCTGGACGCCATGGATTTTCTCAAGCGCGTCAAGACCGAAATGAAAGCGGTCGGCATGAAGGAAGAATTCCTGTATCGCTCCGTCAACGAAGGATTCTCCGGCGGCGAGAAAAAACGCAATGAAATCCTGCAAATGATTTTGCTGGAGCCCAAGCTGGCCATTCTTGACGAGACAGATTCGGGGCTGGATATCGATGCCCTGAAAGTGGTGGCCGACGGCGTCAACCGTTTACGCTCGGACGACCGCGCCCTGATCGTGATCACGCACTACCAGCGTCTGTTGGATTACATTGTCCCCGACTTCGTTCATGTGCTGGCGGGGGGCAAGATCGTCCGCTCCGGCGGCAGTGAATTGGCATTAGAGCTTGAAGAGCGTGGCTATAGCTGGATCACCGATGCGGCTCCCGCCTCCAAAGGAGCGGCGGCATGAGCACTGCACAAACCTGGGTGACCGATTTTACGGCTCGCGAGCAGGGTTTGGCGGGCGCGAAGGTGCCGTGGTTAGCCGCCATGCGCAAGCGTGCAATCGCCCGTTTCGCGGACGAGGGATGGCCTACGCCCAAGCAGGAGAGCTGGCGCCATACGTCGTTGGCTGCACTGGAAAAGCAGGAATTCCTGCCCACCGGGCAAGTATCGGCCGTAGCCTTGGCCAAGTCGGTACGCCAGAATGAACCTGGACATTGGCTGGTCTTTGTCGATGGACGCTATGCGCCCGCACTTTCCGATGTAGGCGCGCTTCCTGCCGGGGCTGACGTGCGCAGCATGTCGCAGGCGCTGCTCGACTCGCCGGATCATGTGCAGGACTGCTTCGGTACCGAGGTCCAGGGCTCAAGCGTGAGCGCGCTGAATCTCGCGCTCATGTCGGATGGCGCATTCATCCAGCTGGGAAGAAGCGTGCTCCTCGACCTGCCGATACACTTGGTGTTTATCGCCGCATCGGATCAGGCCGCCAGCTTTCCCCGCAATCTGATCAGCGCGCAATCGGGGGCCCAGGCCACCATCGTCGAGCACTATGTAGGTCAAGGCAGTAGCGCGACGCTCACGAATACGGTTACCCGCGCCAATCTGGCCTCGGATGCCCGCATCACCCACGTAAAGCTGCAACAGGAAACCGAGCTGGCGTTCCATTTTGGCGCACTCGATGTCGAGCAAGGAAAGGGATCGGTATTCAACTCGCATTCCATGTCCTTCGGCGCGCGCCTTGCCCGGCATGATATTACGACCCGCTTTACCGGCCAGCGCTGCGAGACCTTGCTTAACGGTTTGTATTATGTCGACGGACGTCGCCATGTGGACCACCATACAGTCATTGGCCATGCCCAGCCCCACGGCGTAAGCCGGGAGTACTACAGGGGCATACTGGCGGATACGGCGCGTGGTGTTTTCGGCGGCCGTATTCTCGTTTCGCCGGGAGCCGACGGCACAGACGCGGTTCAACGCTCTGATAGTCTCCTGTTGTCGCGCATGGCCAAGGCCGATGCGCGTCCCGAGCTGGAAATCTATGCCGACGACGTGAAGTGCGCACACGGCGCCACCGTCGGCCAGATCGACGAGAATAGTTTGTTCTACCTGCGTTGCCGCGGCCTGGACGAAGTCCATGCGCGTAGCGTGCTTACCTATGCCTTTGCCGCGCAAGCGTTGCTGCGCATCGACGATGAGTCGTTGCGGCTTCGCGTTGCCTCGGCCATACGTACCCTGTTGCCCGGCGGCGTCGCCCTGGGGGAAATAATATGAACGCGCCTGTGCTGGCAACGGCGGCGTCCGCATTGCTGGACTGTCGCGGCGATTTTCCCATACTCTCGCGCAAGGTCCAGGGCAAGCCATTGGTTTACCTGGATAACGGCGCTACCACGCAAAAGCCTGCGGCCGTCATACAAGCCGAGCGTGCGTACTATGAAATGTCGAACGCCAATATCCACCGTGGAGTTCACTGGTTGTCGCAGCATGCAACCGACCTGTACGAGCAAGGTCGCGAGCGTGTGCGCCAGTTGCTGAACGCCGCGCGGCCTGAAGAAATTGTCTTTACGCGCGGCACGACCGAGGCGATCAACCTGGTGGCGTTCAGCTGGGGACGCAGCGTTTTGAAAGAGGGCGATGAAATCGTGCTTACCGGCATGGAGCATCATTCAAACATCGTGCCTTGGCAGCTGCTGTGCGAACAGACGGGCGCCTTGTTGCGCGTCGTGCCGGTAACCGAAACAGGCGAAATCGACCTGAATGAATATCGTGCGCTGCTTGGCCCGCGTACCCGACTTGTTTCTGTCACGCACGTTTCCAACGCCCTGGGTACTATTAATCCCATTGCCGACATGGTCCGCCTCGCGCATGCGGCGGGGGCCAAGGTCATGGTCGATGGTGCGCAGGCGGTCGCCCACCAGCCGGTGGACGTGCAGGCCCTGGATTGCGATTTCTACGCGTTTTCCGGCCATAAGCTTTACGGACCTACCGGGATAGGCGCCTTGTACGTGCGTTACGACATCCTTAACGACATGCCACCGTGGCAAGGCGGCGGCGACATGATACGCACGGTCAGCTTCGAGCGCACGACGTACGCCGATGTCCCACAGCGCTTCGAAGCCGGTACGCCGAATATCGCCGGCGTCGTCGGCCTGGACGCAGCCATTGCTTATGTGCAAGACATCGGCCTCGATGCGATTGCCGCCCACGAGCACGCATTGCTCGAAGTGGCCACGGACGAACTTGTTTCGCTGCCTGGCGTACGCCTTATCGGTACGGCCGCCAGCAAAGCCGGAATATTGTCGTTCATGGTTGCCGGCATACACCCGCACGACCTCGGCACGATTCTGGATATGGAAGGGGTCGCCATCCGGGCAGGCCACCACTGCGCCATGCCGCTAATGACCCGGTTCGGCATTCCAGGTACGGCCCGCGCATCGCTGGCGCTGTATAACACGCAGGACGACATCGGCGCGCTGATGGCGGGCCTGCGCAAGGCGCAGAAATTATTTGGAACGGATAGCCACGATGACTGAACAGTACGGCGATCTACGCGAGCTCTATCAAGAGGTTATCTTCGACCATAACCGTCGCCCGCGTAATTTTCACGCCATGACCGATGCCAGCCATACCGCCGACGGACACAATCCGTTGTGCGGCGACCAGCTCACCATCTATGCGCAAGTGAACGGCAACGTGGTGCGGGAGGTCAGTTTTATTGGCCATGGATGTGCCATCTCCACCGCCTCGGCGTCATTGATGACCGAGGCCGTCAAGGGAATGACAGTGGCCGAAGTAGAGGGGCTGTTCCGGGACATGCATGCCATGCTTACCGAGGCGCACCCGGAAGGCCGCGATTTCGGCAAGCTGGAGGTGTTGTCCGGTGTGAGGGAATTTCCCGCACGCGTGAAGTGCGCCACCCTGGCGTGGCATACCTTGCATAACGCAATCACGATGGCCAGAGATACGGCACGCACAGAGTAAAGGAATATCAATGAGCTACGCACGACAGGAAGTTATTGTAAACCGTGACTGCCCCGCGGTAACTGTGCCATACGGTTCGCCTGTAACGATCGAAGAAGGCTGCAGCGCCACGATCACGCAGCAGCTTGGCGGCAGCTATACGGTCGTCGTCGAAGGGAATTTGTACCGCATCGAGGGGGCCGATGGCGATGCCTTGGGCTTCGAGCCTACGGAAACGGTAGCTTACGTGCCCGACGGCCCCGCCACGGCGCAGTCGGTGGAAGACTCGGCATGGGCCTTGCTTGCCACGTGTTTCGACCCAGAAATACCCGTGGATATCGTCAATTTGGGTCTGGTTTACAGCTGCAAGGTGTTACCGGCTGGTCCGGAAAAATTTCGCGTCGAAGTACAAATGACGCTGACAGCGCCCGGATGCGGCATGGGCACCATGATCGCCGATGAGGCGCGAAGCAAGTTGCTCTCGATCCATGGCGTGGACGAGGTTACGGTGGATCTGGTATGGGATCCACCCTGGAGCCGCGAAATGATCAGCGAGCCGGCGCGATTGCAAATGGGATTGCTATAAAAGTCTTCCATATGCCGCGACGCCCAAGAGCAGTACCTTTTTTTCAAACAAGGAGAGGTCATGATCAAGAAAGGATCGGCAGTATGGGAAGGCGGCATTAAAGATGGCGGCGGTACTATTTCCACGGAGACAGGCGTGCTTAACAACGCGCCCTATGGGTTCAAGGCGCGCTTCGAAGATGGACCGGGGACCAATCCTGAAGAGCTGATTGCCGCGGCTCATGCGAGCTGTTTCTCGATGGCATTATCGTTGATGCTCGGCGAGGCTGGCGCCACGCCAAAAAAAATACAAACGCAAGCAGCTGTCACGCTCGAGAAAGTCGGGGACGGCTTCACGATCACGTCCAGCCATCTTACAGTCGTTGCAAACGTTCCCGGCATGGACGCCGCTCAGTTTGACTCGATCGCCAACCAGGCCAAAGCAGGGTGTCCGGTGTCGAAGCTCTTGAATGCCACCATAAGCATGGATGCATCCCTGCAAACCTGATCCCGCTGAACACTTGAAGGCAGGCAAGCCGCAGCGCCAGGCCGACGGCTTGCCTGAACTAACCCGCTACCGAGCAAGAAACGTCGTATCGCGTTCCTGGGCAATGTCGTTGCCCGAAGACAATGTGGTGGGCTTTGGCGTCATGAGCGTTACTTTGCGGGGGCTGGCGCCCAGAGCCTGGGCCGCGCCGGCAGACCCGCTTTCCTTTTGTGCGCTCGTAATCGAGGCCCATCCCAGCGTTGCTCCGCGCGATACGGCGGCATAGACAGCGGCATTCCGATTATGCACATCCAGCCTCTGGTACAGGGTTTCAGTGTGCGCCTTGGCTGTCGCGACAGATATGTTCAGGCAGCGCCCAACCGTTTTCATTGGATACCCCCGTGCCAGCAATACCAGGACTTCGTATTGGCGGGGCGTAAGACCCAGCAACTGGCATTCGGCGCTGGCGTCGGAATTGATTTCTTTCTTCAACTCCGGACCTGGCGGCCATTTGACGGGTTCGTACATGGGAACGAGGGACTGGGGTAGGCTGGCGACATTTGCCCGCAATGGAAAACACGTTCCACCAGCCAATACCAGCCTGACAGATGCCTGCAATACTTCCGGCGGTGCGCTTTTGGGTACGTAGCCGGCCACCGAGCTCGGCATTCCCTTGGCGGAATGCGGCATGTCCGGCGTTTCCGACAAAAGCAACATGGTTGTCGGCGAATACCGGCGTTCGGCGGCGCTGCAGAGATTGTGTATGTCTTCCCCGGAAGACACCGACAGGAGGAGCAAGTCGCAGGACGCATCCGGGACGGGGTCGCGGGACAGTTCGGTGTAATCTGCGCCGCTGAGCGCCAAGCCGGGCGTGACATCGGACAATAATTGCAACAAGCCAAGGCGCAGAAGTGGATGCGGCTCGACGACAGTAATGTTGATCATTCTTTGGTCTTCCTTGGTTCGATCCCGTTGTGCGGGCGTCGATCGAAGGCTGAAGCACTGCGTCCGCGTTATAAGCTGAGTGCCTTCACAACGTCAATATAACAAGGCAATCAGATACAGCATGTTCGCAGTATATTCAGCCATCTGTCTAGTTCGGCGCACCGAACAAAGCAGCCATCATCGACCGCCACATTTTGAATGGTATTGATACATCACTTTATATGCAAGTAGTGATATACCTTAATAATCGATCGCAAGTCCTTAACTTTACAAGTTAAAGTATTTGCTTATTTCATACTTGTACAATCGAATTCATACGTTCGATCTTCCTGACCGGCTTCGGACAATATCAAATTGATACTACACGTGTCGTCGACACGCCGATTCAGCGACATTTCGACCAGTGGGGCTGGCACGTCCGCCACTAGTGCAATCATGCCGCCTTGCCCTATGACAGCTCGCCCGCCATTACTTTCCTGGGTAGTGCGCAGCTTATAACGCAGAGTTTTGTCACGGCCACTCTTCACGTACGGAATAATAATGCTCGGCTGGGTTCTAGAAACAGTTTCCAACCAAACCTGAATATCGCTGTCTGCATTCATATTTACGCCCTATTTCATTTCAAAATTGTCCGCCGGATACAACACAATCGCATTTCGCTCTAATCAGATGTGCGTGTTTTTAAGCAAGCCATGAGCAATTGGCATGCCCATGGCTTTACTGCTGTGGACGCGTAATTAACGCTGACTGATGTAAGCGTTATTGTTATAGCCGCCGGTTTGACTGATAGTGGCGGTTTTGTTTGCCCCTGTCTGCAGGATTACGGCGTCATGGCCGACGCCGTTCTGCGTAATAGCGGCAACCAAATTACTGCCCTGTTGGTTGATGAAACCATCGTTGCGGAAACCCGTTTGGGTGATAGAGGCAGTGTCCATGGCACCGGTACCGGCCTGGACAATTCCTGCATCGTTATGGAACCCGCTTTGGTTGATGTAGCCAGCGACGTTTTGGCCGGTTTGTGTGACCCACGCATCGTTGCCCCAGCCGCCGGTTTGGTTGATGACGGCGGTTTGATTGCTTCCGTCTGTCCATGCGCCGTCGACCCAGTATTTATGGCCAAACCAACCGGTGTATGCCCAGTGACCTGTTCCCCAGCTACCTCCCTGGTTGATGGTTGCGGTCCCGGCATTGGCATCCTGGTAGATGGTTGCAATGGCGTTATTGACTTGTTCTTGCACGACGACGGCGTCGTTGCCATACCCGTAAGTCGTAATGCTGGCCGTTGCTCCGTTGTTGTCGACTTGTTCAATGGAGCCATCATTGAAATAGCCGTTTTGATAGATCGTGGCTACATCGGCTGCCATGGCGGCTGTTGCGCCATACGCAAGAGTGATGCCAAGGGCGAGCGCGGACAATTTAATATTCATTATGTTTCTCCTCAAGTTAAAGGCCTCGTATGACAGGCGAACCCGGCGACCTTTGATACCGGACTGCCGTACACATCGTGACGCCGGTCAGTGACTTAGTATTGCGGAGCGACAGCGGTGGCGGTTGCTGTCGTTTCCGCGGCTAGGTCGGGTGTAATGGCGTAATTGATTTCCTCGCGCAAATAGTTCTGAATGATGGGAAGGTTCCAGTCGCTTTCATTCTTCAGTACCCAATTGCGGTCCTTCAAACCTTGTACGGTCAAGTGCAGCACAGCGGCTTCGATGGCTTCCTTCACGCAGAGCTGTGCAGGCTCGTTGCTGGTGATGCCGCCTTCGATCTCGAGCAAATCCTTGAAATTCACGAACTTGTAGACGCTGGGACGGACTTCATAGGAATAAATCGTCTTGGTCGTGGATACCGTTTGCAGGACCCTTCCCGTGCGTATGTCCACGCTTCGCAGCCCGACTGTTACTTGATCCATCCGATATTGGCTGGACAGACCGACCCCCAGGAATCTCGCTCCCAGGCCTCCCGTACGAACATTGCTTTCGTACGAAATAATTCCGCCGTCGATGAGTATGGAGGCGGGCATCAATGCCGGAATATTGATTTCAGGTGCGTTGGGTGCCTGCGACCCATCCAGTGCCCGCACGATACGTCGCTCGGTCAACAGCTCCTGCAGGCTTTCCCGCTCGACCGGAGTGAACCATCCGGACTCTTTCAAGGCCTTCACGAGCATGGACGCGGCGCCTTGCGTAACAGAGGTCGAGAAAGAGCTGTCGGGCGAGGGCTTGTACTGTCCAGTCTGATCGCGGAAACCGTAGACAGCCACCACGACTTTTCCCTTGGGTGGCGGCAATTGCCGCAAGTCCCTGGTCGAGGGGGTGGGGGGCGTAAGCTTGGCCTGTGCGGTGACCGCTACAGGGGTGCTGGGCACGGCGCACGCAGCGAGGACGCCACATACGGCCAATGTCATGCCTAGCCTGACGGCACGCCATGAAGCGTACTCGGGAGTATTTTGCTTGTTCATACTGGGTTGCTCACATGGAAGACAGTAGTGGCGCCGGTCAACTTATCTGTGGTCGTGATCGTCAAATCGTTCGGATTGGTCGCTGAGACCACCACATTGATAATGAAATTCTCCGTTTCAAGCAGCCCCGGAATGAACCGTCCGTTTGCATCCATGATCCTCGAGCTTGCCGCCGCCGACAGCCTGCTGAGAATATTTTGCTCTAGTGATTCGTTGAATCGCTGCAGCGGGGTCTTTTGCTCGATACCGAAGCGATCCTCGTCCAGGTCGGGCGCGGTGTGCTTATTGGTTGCCAAAGCGGAATTCAACAGCACCGACCCGTTCAGCGGGCTACCGCCAAAGGAAGGGTTGAAGGGGTAATAAACCAACTCCGTAGCGGCGGCCTGGCTTGCCAGCGCCAGGCTCACCAGCATTAGCGCGCTGCGCAAGCGATACTCTTTCTTGTTAGATACGTCTGCTTCTTTCATTTACATCTCCTCTGGGCCCAAATCCGGACTCTTCACCATTAGGCGTTCGACTTCGCTGTTTTTAATGTTGTCGTAGACCATGTTCACTGCCATGGCACTTATTTTCTTGGTGGCTGAACGAGCGGGCGGCAAGAAGGTGTGGAACATGCGCTTTTGTCCAAACTGCACCCAAATTTCGCTGCCGAAGCGCGCGGAAGGCCGTTCGTGGATGGAAATGGAGAACTGGCTGTTCACATCCTTTTGGCGCCATATGGCGGTAAAATACTGATAAAAATCCTTGCCCAAGACGGTGACAGTCCGATTTACGACGACCCCGGCCAATGGGTCATCGAACACACTCTTACGGCGGTCGGCGGGTGGTGTCGGGTCGTTGTCAGGGGCGGAGCCCGCAACGGAATCGGCCGGCTCATTTTTCGTCGTTACGACGCGGGTGGGCGTGTCGCGAGTGACAGACAAATTTTGGCTATGCGCAGTCACGCTGCTCAGCGCAAGAGCCAAAAAAGCCGCCACGGGTATCGTCACGCCCATCGTCTTCCCCCATTTTTATTTATTTTTGTTTCATATCTGCGTCTATCGAAGACTTTGAGATACGAAATGCATTGATGTATCTTAAAGATCTACGCCCGCCAGAACATGCGGCATACGTCGTAAGCTGCGGCCCGCTGTATGTCTTACCCTTTGCGGCTCTCGGCTATCCGCCGAATGGCCGATAGCGTCCATGAGCCCTAGGCTCGTGACTGATCAAGCGACCTTTGTCGCGCCGAAGGCGGGAAGAGCCGGTGCGGTCTCGACACGGAGTTGATCGGTTTCCAGGTGAGCGATATCGCCGTCCACGGAGTGATAAATGACCGTCACGCGGCTATCCTGGATTTCGTGCAGTTGATTGCGCGAAAGGTGAAAGTGGGACGCCACGGCTTGATCATCCACGTATTCCAGGCCTGTCGCGGGCATGGCTTCGCTCGAATAGATCCGGTGATAGTGCGCCCATAGCACAATGACAAGCGCATTGAAGGCGGCCACCAGGAGGTAGGCGGCTAACGTCGTCAACGTGGGCACAAAGGGCTCCAACAGCGGGGCGTCGGGGCCTGTGTATGTTTCGGCCAGTATGTTGACGACGCCTTGGGTGAACAAGTAGAAAAATCCGGCCCAGCCCAAGGCTGTGAGGGCTGCATCGATGGCAAGGGCCAGGGGAGAGCGTTGTGTCGTGATAATCATGTCAACTCCTTTATCCCGCGGTCCGGGCTGGACCAGCGCGCACGTCGACGCCGGATGCGCAGCATGACTTTGGGAAAGCTGAACAGCGTGGTGAAAAGATTGATGATCCAGTAGGCGAAGGGGTACCAGATGATCCAGTACAGCGACCGTGCCAGGCCGCGTTCGTAACGGCGGTCGATCAGTATGCTCACCACGAATTGCATCAGGCACACCATGGCGAGCACCATGCCGGTAAAAGCCGGCGGCATAAGAATCGACACCTGGACATTCGGCGGTAGTACAACAACGTGGCCAATGAGCCATAGGGCAATGGACAACGCAAAGGCGAAGGCCCAGCCTATCGACAGGCAGTACTCGGCCATCAGTGGCCAAAGGCGGCGGTATTTCCAGCTCCAGATAGAAACCAGATTCTTCAGGAATACCTCGGCACCGCCTTGTGCCCAGCGCAGGCGCTGCTTCCATAAGCCGCGTAGCGTCTCCGGCATGAGGATCCAGCACAGGGCGCGCGGCTCATAGAAAATTGCCCAGTGAGCGCGCTGCAGTTTCCACGTGATGTCGATGTCCTCGGTGATCATATCGAGGCTCCAATAGTCGACATCATCCAGTGCCTGGCGCCGAAACGCCGTGACGACGCCCGAGACGGTAAACAACTGGCCATAGACGCGTTGCGTGCGTTTGATCAGGCCGATGATGGAGGAGAACTCGCCTACTTGTATGCGCCCGATCAGCGTGGACCGTGTCCGTATGCGGGGATTGCCGGTTACCGCGCCGACATGGGCGTTGTCGATGAGCGGCGCTGCAAGATAATTCACCGCATCGGGGTCCAGGAGGGCGTCGCCATCGATGCAAACCAGGTACTCGCTGCGTGCCGCCATCGCTCCCATACGCAGTGCCATGGCCTTGCCTTGGTTATGGGCAAGGTGGATGACGCGAAGTCGTGGGTGTTCGGCGGTCAAGCGGTCGAAGAGTACGGCGGTGCCATCCGTCGAGCCGTCGTTGACGGCGATCACCTCGACATTGGGGTACTCCTGATTCAATGCGGCCAGTATGGTTTCCTCGCCGTGCGGTTCTTCGTTGAAGCAGGGAATGACAATGGTGATCAGCGGTTCGCCGTGAAGCTGTGGAGCGCGATACGGACGCCAGCTCCATTTGCGCTCCAGCTTGAACCAAAAATACAGGCCGCCGGCCATCCAGATGCCGGACATGAACAGCGGATAGAAAAACACAAAGTTGAGCAGCACGCTGCTGGTCAAGACCAGGGTCAGGCCGAAGGGTGCACCCAGTACGATGCACAATACAAGAAACGCTATGAGTCGATCAGTCATCGGTATGGGTACCAGGCGCTTGAGATGGCCGGCCGGATGACGTCCAGCTGGGGCTCGTTGTTAATGAAGTCGTCGGGGTAATAGCCGAAGCTGCGCGCCCCACTCAATTGCAGGCGTTTCAGCCAACTTGCCATCAGCCTGGAGTCCACCGGACCAGAGTCCTCGGCCCCGGGCTTCGGACGCCAATCGCGTCCCTGTATTTCAAATACGGTCTTGTTTAACGCACCGGGCCGCGTGGCCACGGTCTTGACCAGACGATCCAGCCATGCCTCGGCCTCGGTCTCGGAAACGTCTTCCATCCACGGCATGGCCATGGGGGCTGTCCAGTCATAGGTGATCAGGAAGTCGTCGAGGTTTTGCGCATACCATGCTTCGCTCTCCGGATGGAGAATGGGTTCCGCGAATATATTGCGCGCCGTGCGGATCTGCGGGCCCCGTATGGCGCGCACATGCTGGGTTAGCGTCTTGGTAAAATCGATGAGGTATTGGCTCTTGTAGCGAGTCCAGCGTTGCATGACCGCGGGATCGGCCCGAAGCGCTTCGATGCTGGATGGCAGGCCTGCCGCCGCGTAGGCGGCAATAGCATGGGGAGACGCGTCTTCGAAATCCGACAAGATGGCGTCATCGTGGAAGAGGATGCCATTAAAGAGCGAATAGCGTGACAAGTCTTCATACAGCTCGATAATGCGTTGGCGTGCAGCCGGATCGAATGGCGACAGTCGGCGATACTGCTTAGGGTCCACAACGTCTCGGCCGGACTGGGGATCCCATTTGGTAACGCGCGTAAGTTCTGGAGCCAGGTCAAAGCTCAGTACGGGCATCCATGCGTAAACTTCCACAAACGCGCGGCTCTTGAGCTGCCATGCGGCGCGGTTGAACAAGTCGGCGCGCATGGGGAGATGGCGGTTCGGAAAATATACCGACTTCACCAATCCGTCGCCCTGGGGATCCGCATAGGCTTGCAAAAACACCGTTGTGATCTGCATATCGGCAATGCGCTGCACCAACTGGCCAAGATTGCGGTCCATCTGCGCGGGATCCGGATCATATACATAGTCCAGGTCCACATGGGCCACGCGCATGGTGGAATTGTCTTCCATCACCATGGCGTTGCTCGCAAAGGTGCGCAGCTGTGGATCGTTCGAAACGAGTATTCGGGGAACATCCATCAAGCGGTCCACCGCGCCCAAGCCTTGGTCCAGCGACAGGGCCAGGGGGTAGCCGTTGTCCTGAACGATCTTCAATGCCGTCCCGCTAGCAGCGCCATACGGCCATACCCACACGCGCGGCGTCTTTCCCGTCACCCGCTTGATCTTGGCCGTGATCTGCTTCACGTCGTTGGTAATACGGGCTTTGTAGGCCGCCTCTGTTTCGTATTTGCCGGTAGTCGCATCGTAGCTGCGCACAGCGGCGGCCGGTTGCAGATTCCCCTGTGGGTTGGCCATGATTCCAAAGTGCAGGTTGTCGGTATGCGACCCGATCTCCACCAAGCCCGAGCGTGACATTTCGGCTATCTGATCCCATGTCAGGAAACGGTCTCTCTCGGTGGGGCGGCCGCCGAAATCAACGGACTCTCCGGGGGGCGTATCGGCCCATTTGCCGACCGGGGCGAGTACCGCCGGCCATTGATACGCACGAAGCAGCGGATAGACACGTGTGTAGAAGCTGCTGTATCCGTCGTCGAACGTAAGAAACAAGGCCTTTTCCGGCAATGGCTCGCCGCCCCGGCTGGCTTCCAGTATCTGATCCACTGTGACGGCCTGGTAGCCATTTTCCCGCAGCCACGCAAATTGCTGTGCCAAGTGGTCGGTGCGCACGCTGACGTACGTCTGGTCCGGATCCGTGTCCTCGACATCGTGGTAAGCGAGAGCCAGAAATTTGTTGTCCGGCCATGCCTGATTGAATACGTGGCTAGGGCGCTGCTCGGGGGGGACAAAGGCCGGAATATCCCTGGCGCAGCCGCTTAGAAACAATAGAGAGCAGAACAGGGTGCACAGGTATCGCAGGCAGAAAAAATGTTCAAACATATATGAAGATTCTCTAGAAACGGAAGGTCATTTCGAACATGACTCGGGCTTCGCGTTCGCGTACCCCGTCATAGGGACGGCTGATGCCAGTGATGTTGGCGCCGATCTGGAAGGCTTCGCTGAATTGATAACGCATCCCATAGCCCAGGGCCAAAATGCCGCCTGTGCCGTGTCCCCGCTGTGCATATACACCGGCGCCGACAAGGAAGTTTTGCTCCCATACCGTTTCGTACTTGCGGTGCAGCACATGGGTGAGGTTGAGGCTGGGCATGATTTCCAGGTCGGCGCGCGGATTGAAGTAAGGAGCGTCTTCCTCCGAGTTATGCATGGTGGCCACCGTCAAGTGAAGGTCAGCCTTTATCTTGGGCGATGTATAGAGGCGTTCGCGTCCGTTGACGATGGCATACTGGCGGTCGTTGCCGTCGCTGAAGCGCGAAGGTGAATAGGCGAATGACCATTCCCGACGCTCGTTGGCGCGCCAGCGCACGAAGGCGCTGACCGTGTTCGAGGTAATATCCGAACGCAGGGCGCGCAGCGGGGTGTCCCGGGAGCGCCATTCGGCTGATCCGCCCACCATCCAGTGGTCGTTTATGTCGTAAGCCGTGCTAACGCGTGCACCCGGCTGGGTCCCGGAGCCATAGCGGTGCATTGAGGCTTCCAGTTCGGTGGTCAGGCCGCGGCTTCGCCATTCCACGCCTGTACGCAGCCAGCGGTAATGGCCGGTGCCTTCCTCGAATTCACCGGTGGCGTAACCTCCACCGCCAAACACGCGCAAATTGTCCTTGATTGGTGCGGAGTAAAGGACGGTATCGATCTTCAGGTCGCCACTGCCAGACACGGGGCTATCTGAAGCAATCCCGCGCTCACCCGTCACCCGCAGTTCCGCCTTGTTGTGCACAGCCCATTCGCGTGCGAGCGTGTCGGTGGCCTTCTCTTCAGGAAAGCGGGCGGCAAGATCCAGGCTGAGCGAGCGTGCCTGCGCCCATTCTTGCAATTGCATGGCCGTCAGGCCTTGGCCGGCTTCCACCTCTACCGCCCGCGCTTCCAGTGCTTCGGCCATTTTCAGTTCTTTCTCGGCCCTTCGTGGCCAGCTGCGCCCGCGGTAAACGTTTGCCAGGGCGGTGCGCAGGCCCACATTGCGCGGCGCATGATTGACCATCTCTTCCAGTCGATGTTGCGCGGCGACGGTGTCGTCGACGTAAAAGAGGCTTAATGCGGCTGTCTGCTCTGAATACAGGTAGAGTTCGTTGGGGACGCGTTCAACCAACCCCTTGATGTAGCGCCACCGGGGCTGCTCGACCTGTGCCGCTTCGATCACTTGCGACGCATCGTCGAACTGCTCGCTTTCTATCAGTGAATAAAAGAGCCCGGTCTGGTTGCTTAGATGTTCGCCCGCGCTCACCGCTTTCAGGTCGGTGTCGGCAAGCACTTGCCGGTAAAGATCCCGTGCCTTCTCGGGCTGGCGCAAGTACAAGTAAGCCGCGGCGACATCATTGCGTATGTAGTTCGGTAGCGTGGCACCTTGCGCCACCAGCGTTTCATATTCGTCCACCAGTTCCTTCATTCGCTTGCGAATATGCAAGGCCTGTAGTCGATCGACCTGGAGGCGTAGCACCTGCTTATCCGCTTCGGGTCCCAGGGCTTGCCAGTCGGGTATCAAGCGGTCGTATTCCGCAATGACGCTGTCGGCAATGGCAAAACGCTCAGCCTCCTGGCGCGTCGGCTCTCCCGCCAGGCGGGCGAGTTGGGCCAGATAATCGGCTTGCAGGTCGCGCAAGCGTTCCGGCGGTATGAGTTCGGGATGCAGTTTTGCCGATTCGAACGCCGCGTACGCCAGCCCCGCGTGCTTGAGCGAGTCGAGATACTCGCGTGTTACGTAGGCTTTATTGGGCGCCAAGTTCCGGGCCTGGTCGGTCTCTTGAAGTACCGCGAAAGGCGCGGCCGAGCTTCGGTAGGCATAGCTTAGCGCCAGGCGAAGATCGGGGTTTTCAGGCTTTTTGGCTATCCATTCCCGTCCTAGGGACACCGCCTCCTCTGGGCGCCCGGCGTCTGCAAGCACCATGATCTCGCCCACCGAGAATGCTGTCTGGCGGGGGTAGCGCTTCTGGCCCTCGCGGTACAGCATAAGGGCGTTGTCCCACTGTTGCGTGTCGCGGTACGCCTGGGCCACGCTGTTAAGAACGTCTTGCGGCAAACGATTTGGCCGGGGTTGCACGGCTTCGTAAGCGGTAACGACTTCTTCGCTACGCTTGGCCCATCCGGCAATCAGTATATGATCGTATGCGGCGCGCAGATCGCGGGGATGATCAATACTGTGTTCCCGCAGCATGATCAAAGCCGGCTCGTAGTCTCCGGTGCGGGCGTTTCGTATCAGTGCGTCGTAGTCGGCCCGCGATACGGCCGCCAATACGCCATTGCTTGTCAAGGTAGCGGCTGCAAGGCAGAAGCAACTTAGTGTTTTCCTCATGATGGTCCGTTCAAGTCGAAGCAAGCGGCATCAGCAGTTCCTTGAACAAACACATAGCGCGGACTCCCTTTGATTTTGCTTGTCTTTCGTGGTCGTGGGGCGCGAGCAGCCTATGATGCGGGCTTACCCGCTAGGCTGAATCTCTTGCTCGTCGAATCGAAAATGCCTGGATACAGGCTTGATGGAGTCCATCTTAAAGATGAAGGAACGAGGCGAACAGGCGGTGTTCAGCCTACGCTGCAACGCCCCTGAAGGCGTACGCCAAGGCGCGTCGTATTGATTAAGAAGAATGGTCGGTATCCCTGGGCACGGGGGCGGAGGAATTGGGCGACTTTAAGGGGAACGGCCAGAAGGCCCGAAGAAAAGAAAAAGCGGCTTGGCAAATGATTGCCAAGCCGCTTTCTGTACGTCTGAATATGGTCGGAACGGAAGGATTCGAACCTTCGACCCCTTGCACCCCATGCAAGTGCGCTACCAGGCTGCGCTACGCCCCGAAGAACGAAATTCTAGCACAAAACCGGATGACATTGTTGCGAACGCCGGGGCTGAAGATCGGGTGTGCCGCCCCGATATTATCCGACCTGAAAAGACGTCTCCGGATAACGCACGCGACTGCGTTTCTGGGTGGCCAGGCTGTATACCAACGTGAGCGGTCCGAGCCGACCGGCAAACATCAATACCATCAACAATGCCTGGCTGGGGGCCGTAAGGTGATGCGTCAAGTCGCGGCTCATTCCTGTGGTGCTAAGCGCCGACACTACTTCGAACAGTATGCTGATGAACGGCAGGTCTTCGAAAATGGTCATGGTCAGCACGCCGAGAAAAACCAATGCGGTGGTGACCAGCACGAGGGCGAGCGATTTTTGGACGGTACTGGGCGAAATGGCGCGTTGCAGCAGCACGACTTCTTTTTTATGGAAAATATAGGAATAGACGGCGGCCACTAAGACGATGAAGGTGCCGATTTTTATGCCGCTGGCGGTGCTGAGGGATCCGCCTCCGATGAACATCAGCAACATGACGATAAGCGTCGAGCTGTCATGCAACTGGGTGATATCGATGGTGGTGAAGCCAGCGGTGCGGGACGTGATGCTTTGCATCCATGCGGCCAGAGCTTGCCCGCCGGTTGTCAGGGTACCCAGTGTATTGGGATTGCCCGCCTCGAGCGCCCATATCAAGAAAAATCCGATAAGGTTCAAGCCCAGCGTGCCCAACAACACCAGTTTGGTATAGGGTAAGAGCGTCGTCCATCGCTTACGGTGCACGACATCGCCAATGACGGAGAAGCCAATCCCGCCTAATATGATCAATGAGGTAACGACGAGTATCGTGACGGGGTCGTCGACAAACTGGGCGAGGCTGGCCGGGAACAGTGAGAATCCAGAGTTATTAAACGCCGCGATGGCGTGGAAAACAGCGCGATACGCCGCGGTGGTCAGCGGATAATCGCGCCACCACCAAAGCGTGAGTACTACGGCGGCGATGGCCTCGATTAACAACGACGTTTTCACTACCAGGAAGGCCGTGCGCCGAATTTTCGAAACGCTGGTCTGGTTGAACGCTTCCAGCGCCAGGGCCTGATGCTGGAGGCTCATGCGGTGACCAATTGTAATGGCGGACACCACCGCGAAGGTAACAAAACCCAACCCCCCGAGCTGCACGAGCACGATAAGGACAATTTGGCCGAAGTGAGTAAGCACGGTGGCCGGGTCGATTATGGTCAAGCCGGAGACCGTCACTGCCGAGGTCGCCATAAAAAAGGCGGTGAATATGCTTATTGGCTGCTGGCTGGCGGCCGGAAGCGATAAGACCAAGGCGCCGACCAGGATCAAGGCCAGAAATCCAGCGGCGAGAACCATGGGAGGGCTTGCGCGCAATAAACCGCTGCGTTCAATACGCTTATATGAGCGGTATGTATAGAGCGGATCCCAGTTGCGCATGACTTAGATGAGCTTAGGCGCGATCGTCTTCAAAGTGGTCAGTTGCCCCAACAGGACGAGAATGTCTTTGGCGTGAAGAATGAAGTCGCCCGGGGGGTGTACGGTGACCTCTGTTTTGCGTTTTACCAGCAAAACGTGCAAGGATTCCGGCTGTTCCCGGAATACCTGACCCAGCGGCGTACCCTGCAGGCGCTCGCTGACATCGATTTCCACTACGAATTCACCGTTTCCTATAGAGATATAGTCGTTCACCATGGGGTAGCTCAAGGCTTGGGCCACACGTATACCCATTTCTTCTTCGGGGTGCACAATACGGGCAACGCCGAGTTTGCTTAGAATGAGATGCTGCGCATGTGAAGAGGCCTTGACCCATAGGGTTTGGACCCCCAGGGATTTCAGGTGCACAACGCACAACAGGCTAGCCTGGATTTCTTCGCCGATGGCGACGAGTACCACGTCGTAATTATCCAGGCCAAGTTCTTCCAGAGCATCGCGATCGGTGACATCGGCGATGACGGCGTGTGTCAGTTCGTCGGCGTACCTGTCCACGAGCTTGCCGTTGGTGTCGATTCCCAGGACCGAATGGCCCATTTTCATGAGTTCCAGGGATGCCGCCGAACCGAATCTGCCCAGACCTATGACTGCAAATTGCCCCATGCTTCCCTCGTGGTTTGCCCGGCGGACGCTGAATTAGTGCGTTGAACGAATGGTAGCTTAACGCGAATTCTGGTAAAAACCCTAATGGACTTGGGTATATGTCGGCAGAACCTGCCGTTTTAATGCAGACTCGCGATAACCTTGATTAAATAGCGGTATAACTATGACTAGTTTGTTTGACCCCATTCAATTGGGTGCGGTGGAATTAAACAACCGCGTCGTAATGGCGCCCTTAACCCGCACGCGAGCCTCGCACGGCCGCATTCCCAATGACTTGATGCGTGTGTATTATTGTCAGAGGGCTTCTGCCGGTCTTATTTTATCAGAGGCTACGTCGGTTTCTCCATCGGGTGTCGGGTATCCGAACACGCCCGGCATCTGGAGCAGCGCCCAGGTCGAAGGATGGAAAAAGATTACCAGTGCCGTGCATGCCCGAGGCGGGAAAATATTCCTGCAGTTATGGCATGTGGGGCGTGTTTCCGACCCGGAATACCTGAATGGCGAAATTCCCGTTGCCCCCAGCGCCATCGCGTGCGAAGGGCATGTCAGCCTGCTGCGCCCGCATCGCAACTATGTTGTGCCGCGTGCGCTGCGCACAGAAGAAATAGCAGGCATTGTGGCCGATTTCGCCCAGGCGGCGCGCCACGCCCGCGAGGCCGATTTCGACGGCGTCGAGGTACATGCGGCCAATGGATATCTGGTCGATCAGTTCCTTCAGGACGGCACCAATAAAAGGCACGATATCTACGGCGGCTCTGTGGAAAACCGGTCTAGGCTGTTACTCGAGATCGTCGATGCTTGCTCGGGTATTTGGGGGGCGGGACGTGTGGGCGTGCATTTGTCGCCCCGCGGTACCGCGCATGCCATTTCCGATTCCAATCCCGAACTGATATTCAATCACGTCGCGCGCGCCCTGGGCCAAAGGGGCATTGCCTTCATTTTTGTACGTGAAGCGCCGGGCAATGGCAGCCAGACCGCCCAGATCAAGCGATTATTCGGCGGTCCACTTATTGTCAATGAGCGCTACGAGTTGGAGTCGGCCAGGCAGGTCCTGGCCAGCGGACGCGCCGAAGCGGTGGCGTTCGGGCGAGCCTTCATTGCCAATCCGGATCTGGTTGCCAGGCTGAAAACGGGCGCTGAACTGAACCAGTGGGACGCCAGCACGTTTTACGCTGACGGCCCCAAGGGGTATATTGACTATCCTGTCCTCGATAGCGAAAGAGCCCTCTTGAACGAGGCATGCTCGTAACGCTTGGTGCGGGCGTTGTGACCCATGATGATTCTGGAGGCTGGCATGAGAGCGCTTATTATCAGTGCGGGGCTTGCAGGCGTGCTGTCGGGGTGCGCGCTCGGCATACAGCCTGGGGAATCGCCCAGCGTTTCCTATACCGTGCCCCGCAGTTACCAAACGGTATATTTGCGCGCTCAAAACCAGGCGCACGAGTGCTTGCGCGGCAAGAAACAATACGACGTCTACGCGCAGGTCGACGCGGCCACGCAAACAGCCTGGGTGGCGGTGCGGGGCCCAATGCAAGACATGGAAGTGGCTCGCACGGACATCAAGGCGGTTGACGCCCGGCATACGGAAGTCGTGCATACGGTATGGGGGCGCGGGCCCTGGGATGTTGACGCGCTGAACGCCATGCGCGAATCGGTGCGCATGGATACGTCTGTTTGCATGGTCTACAAGTGACGGTATGCTAAGACTTTAGGCGCTCTTTGACCATCGCCGATAATGCCGACATATCGGCGCGCCCGGCCAGCGCTGCTTTCAATATTGCCATTGCCTTGCCCATGGCGGGGCCGCCCACAACGCCTTGGCTCGTCACTTCGGCTAACGCAGCGTCGATCGCGGCCGTGATTTCCTGCTGGGTTGCCGCCTGCGGCAGAAATTCTTTCAGGACTTGCAGTTCCGCGGTTTCCTGTTGAGCCGTGTCGGTTCGCCCGGCTTGTTCGAATGCGGCAATGGACTCGCGGCGCTGTTTGACTTGTTTTTCAATAATGGCGGTTATTTCGGCATCGTCGAGTTCGCGTCTGTCGTCGATTTCTTTTTGGTTGACGGCGGCTTGCAAGAATCGCAAGGTGCCCAGGCGGGCGGAATCCTTGGCGCGCATGGCGGCTTTGACGGCATCGGCAAGTTGAATTTTGAGCGTATTGCTCATGGCGGCATCCTTGGTAAAGAGAGTCATTTTAATGGAAGTCGCGACTCGAGGTCTCAAGTTCGCCGAGCATTGGCGTTAGATCGATCAGTCGTCCAACGATAAGATGCTGCACGCCGCTTTGAGATTGCCAAGTCCCATAAGCGCCAAGCAGCCTTGAAGTAAGTAGTTCCCGTCGCTGCCGCTCCAGAATTTGCGGCCGAACAACGAGATTTATTTGGCCAGCCTCGTCTTCCAAGGTTACAAAAACCACGCCTTTCGACGTTCCGGGGCGCTGGCGCACCGTGACGATGCCGCAAGCCCGTACCAGGCGTCGGTCCGGTTGCTCGCGTAATTGCGCCGACGATGAGAAGCGCATTGCGGTTAGCTTATCGCGCAAGAGTGCGAGCGGATGCCGCCCCAGCGTTAGGCCAAGCGTGCGGTAATCCGCCACCAAGGATTCGCCTTCGGTGAGTAGCGGCAGCTGTGGCGCGATATCTTCATGTATTTGCGCTTCTTTTAGCAGCCCGTGTTCGGGTGTGCTCACGACCGACTCCCACAGTGCTGCCCGACGATGACCAGCCAGCGCGCGCAAGGCATCGCCCGCAGCCAGGCAATTTACATCATGCCGGTCGAGATTGGCGCGTAAGGCCATATCGGCGACGGAGTCAAATGGCCTTGCGGCGCGCGCTTCTTCGATCCGCCAGGCGCTTTCCTGACGCATGCCGCTTAACTGGTTCAACCCCAAACGAACCGATGGGCGTGTGGTACCCATGGATTCAAACTGTGCCTCCCAATTGCTGATCGTCGCGTCGACGGGAAGGATCGTTACCCCATGGCGCTGGGCATCTTGCACGAGTACAGAGGGGGAATAAAAGCCCATCGGCTGGCTGTTCAATAGGGCGATCAGGAATGCTTCGGGCTCGTGGCGCTTAAGCCAACAACTTGCATACGCCAGCAGGGCAAAGCTTGCCGCATGGCTTTCTGGAAAGCCGTATTCACCGAATCCCTGGATTTGCTTAAAGATTTGTTCCGCAAACTCGCGGTCATAGCCGCGGCTGGTCATGCCATCGATGATCTTGTCATAAAACTTGCCCAAGCCGCCTCGGCGCCGCCATGCCGCCATCGAACGGCGAAGTTCGTCTGCTTCGCCCGCGGTAAAGCCAGCGGCAAGCATGGCAATCTGCATTACCTGCTCCTGGAAAATTGGTATGCCTAGCGTGCGCTCCAGCGCTTTGCGGACCTCTGGACTGGGATACGTTACCTTTTCCAAGCCTTGCCGGCGACGTAAATAAGGGTGCACCATGCCGCCCTGGATGGGGCCCGGCCGGACGATAGCGACCTCGATCACCAGATCGTAAAACTCCCGCGGACGCATGCGGGGCAGCATGGTCATTTGTGCACGGGATTCGATCTGGAATGTGCCGATGGTGTCGGCTTCGCAAATCATGTCGTAGGTTGCGCTATCTTCGGGCGGAATGTCTTGCAATTCGAACGGTTCGCCCCGTAGCTGGGATACGCCTTCCAAGGCACGCCGGATGACGCTGAGCATACCCAGGGCCAGGATATCGATCTTCAGCAGTCCCACCGCATCTATATCGTCTTTATCCCATTGCACGACGCTGCGATCCGCCATGGCGGCGTTTTCGATGGGCACCAGGCGACACAACGGCCCGCGTGATATGACAAAACCGCCAGGATGCTGCGACATGTGCCGCGGAAAGCCCATGAGGCGCTCAGCCAGGCTTATCCATTGTTTCGCAGTGGAAGAGTCAGGATCCAGCCCACATTCGCCCATGCGCGCGGCTAAATTGCCGCGGCCATCCCAGTAATGATAAGACTTCGCCACGGCGTCAACGATCATCGGGTCGATCCCCAGCGCCTTGCCGGTATCGCGCACCGTGCTTTTAACGCGGTAGGTGGTGACAACGGCTGTAAGGGCGGCGCGATCTCGTCCATATTTATCGTAGATATATTGGATAACCTCTTCGCGCCGTTGGTGCTCGAAATCCACGTCGATATCGGGCGGTTCATTGCGCTCTTTGCTGATGAAACGCTCGAAGAGATTATTACCCCGCGCGGGATCCACTTCGGTAATGCCCAGGCAGTAGCACACCGCACTGTTTGCCGCCGAGCCGCGACCTTGACACAGTATTTGGCGGCCCCGGGCGAATGTAACGATATCGTAGACCGTCAGGAAATAAGATTCATATTTCAGTTCAGCGATAAGTTCCAGCTCGTGTTCGATTTGTTCCTGCACATTAGTCGGGATCCCTTCAGGAAACCGCCGATGGGCACCTATGTAGGTTTCCTGGCGCAGATAGGCGGTGGGCGTGGCTCCTTGCGGGCAGATTTCGTCCGGGTATTCGTACTTGAGCTCGTCCAGGTTGAACGGGCATTGGCTTGCCACTTCAATGGTTTCTTCCAGCGCGTCACGAGGATACAGGTTGGCCAAGCTCAGCCGTGCCCGCAGGTGATGTTCGCCATTAGGCGCACGTTCGAATCCGCAGTCGGGCACCGATTTACCCAGGCGCACGGCGGCGAGCGTGTCGTGCATGGGTTTTCTGGACCGTACATGCATTTCCACTTGGCCAGTGGCGACAACGCGGATATCGGCGTGTCGAGCTGCTGCCAGTACGGCCGCCTTATGGCGATCATCCTGTGCACGACGCAAAAGCGTGAGCGAGATCCAGCAGCGGCCAGGGAACGTGGTTGCCGCCCATTCCGCCTGAGCAAGCAGGCGGGCTATGGGAGCCCCATACTCGGGAACCAGAAGCACGACGCATTCGGGTAATCCACGCAAATGGACAAGTTTGGGATCGCCAGGGCTGTCGATGTCGTTGGGTGAGAGCCGGTATTCGCCTTTTTTCGCCCGGCGCCGGCCTAGCGTGATGAATTCGCACAAATTACCGTAGCCGCTGCGAGTTTGCGCCAGCACCACCAGCGATACGGCGGCGTCACCGGCAGGGTTGCGCAGCGTAAAGCTGGATCCAATCAAGAGTGGCAGCTTTTGTTTTTTAGCCTCGACATGGGCGCGTACCACACCAGCCACGGAGCATTCATCCGTGATTGCAATCGCGCCATAGCCCAGTTCCGCCGCGCGCGCGACCATTTCTTCCGGATGCGAGGCGCCACGCAGGAATGTGTAATTGGTCAAGCAATGCAGTTCGCTATAGGGCGGAAGGATGGAAGGGATATACATAAGCCATGTCACGCAAATAGGCCGTGCAAAAACCAGCCAGCTTCGCTGCCACGCTCTTGATAAAGCCAATAGCGTGTTCCGTTTTCAGCTTGAGCGACATAATAATCACGCACAGCCAGCCCCGCCCACCAGCCGTCCTCGATGCGCTCGGGGCCGTGGATGACGTGTAGTGGAGATCCGTAAAATGGTCGATGCTGCTTGACGGGCAGGACTACGGGTTGCGCAAGTAGCCAAAACGGCCGTTCAGCACCTTGAACGCATTCGGTGGCCCCCGGTTTTTCGTCCAAGGGTACCCAGCGATTGGCGATTTCGGGACGGTGATCGGCGATAGGGCTGGGCTGCAAGATGTTTTCACGTCCCAGGCGTGCGATCAGTATTTCCATTAACCGTTGCCGGTCTGCCGGACTGCCACCGGGATCGGGAAATAGGTCCTTAGGCACCGGCGCCATGGTTTCGGTATCGGCAGCGTGCAGATCTATCGTAATGACTGGCGCCGGCAATTCCAGGTTATGTAGACGCTCAACAAGAAGCCGTAGCAGATGCTCGGATTCCCAGGTGGGCGCGCCAAGGGTAAGTTCCAGTTCGGTGGGAGGACGGGCGTGGCGGCCGCGCTCGTGCCCGAGCTTGAATACCATTCGGGTGACGGCGCGTTGCCAGGCTGACAACCAGCCGCAAAGCTGCTCGATAAGGCGCCGGGCAACAAAGATGACCGCTTCGGCATGTTCGATGCGTTCGATGAGTTCGATGCGCCCGTTAAATTCGAGCGGCGCTACAACCCAATTAAATAATTCGGGCGCCTGGCCGTATGCCGCATCCAGGGCCTGGAGTAGCGATTTATTCGTACGTCGTTGAAGGCCGGCGCGCGGTAGCCTACGCAAGGATCCCAGAGTCGTGCAGCCTATGCCATCGAGCCAATCACGGTAAGGACGCGCTGCCGGTAAGTACGCGCAAGGCAGGGCGTCCAATCGGTTCGTGAGCGTTTCTAGCCGCAACACCCGTCGCCATTGTGTTTTGTGGGTCGAAAGCAGCCAGGCGCCGCCAGCGGTAGGGGCCATTGAGATTCGCGCAGCGAAACCAAGGCTTTCCAGCGTGGAACGCACTCGGCAATATAGCCTGCGCACACCGCCAAAAAGGCTCAGGCTGGCCGAGACATCCAGTAAAAGGGTGTTGTCTCCGGACAAGGCAAGGTCGGGCGTATATTGCAAAAGGGCTAACGACACCGCATCGATGGCGCGCGCTTCAATGTGGGAGTCGTAGTGCATCAACTTGGCTTTGGGGCACAGCGTGCTTACGCCACCGCGGCGCATCCCCAGACGCACGCCTGCGGTGGAAGCGATCGGGGAAACGGCTTTGACCTGGTCGCGCTCCAACACAACAACGGGTTCAGTGCGCCAGTTCGGGCAGTGTGTGTCCAGGCTTGCGTGCGACAAATGCACGCCTATCCATAATCGCATGATCAAACTCGGGAAATCGAATGTCGGGGTAGAGTTGCAGGGCAAGCGGTCCGGCGTGGCTGGGTCCGCGTCGCTTCAAAATCGAGATATTGAGCCCTTGCAGGGTGGGTTGTAGCGCAAGGCGCAACGGCGAAGGAGATGATTGGCCTGCCGCGACCAGCGGGCGCACCAATATAAAAAGCGTGTCGCCTTCTTGGGCCGCCAACTGGAGCCGGCGCAATGTCTGGCTGCGGACACGATCTTGCCAAAGCAGTACCGCGCCAAATGTGCCGCTGCGCAAGACCTGGTCGGCCGTCCATAGCGCGTCAGCCGGCCGCTGGGCATGCACCCATAACAAACACGAGGGCGCACAGCCCCAATTTGCCCAGGCGGCTATCTGGGGCATGTGTGGCGGTTGCACGAGCATGACCGATCGGCCGCTTAACTGGCTTAGCACGGGGCGAAGCAATTGCAGTTCGCCCATGCCGGGTTGCTGCACGAGCAGTTCGACCAAATTGCCCAGCGGCCATCCGCCACCAGGCAACTCAGCGGAAAGCGGCGCGTATCCGGTATCGACGCAGCGGCCTGGGGAGCGGGAAAGTTGTGAAGCGCGCCAGAGCGCTCGATGGATGTGCTCCGGCGAAGAAAGATCGTGAGACATGATTTCCTCGCGTTAAATTTACTGTTTAAATATACAGTAGTTTTAACACGAATTCAGACGGGTAAACCCAGCACATCGCTATCTGACGTACAATTTTCTCATCGACATCCAGCCTGGCCACACTGCCATCTATCGCTATGCCTACCTCCTTTCGTTCCCTTGTTTTCATGCCCAGGCAGGGTGATCCAAAATTGCTTTTTGTGCTTTTACATGGCGAGTCCGCCACTCCCGAGCAGCTCTTTCCACTGGCTGATGCCATCAAGCAAGTCTTTCCGTTAGCCGTGTTGGTGCTGCCTCATTTGAACAGCCATAACGATGCGGCAGGCGTAATGCACGCCGTACCGGCGCTTATTCAGGAAGTGCGGCAACTGCAGGCCGAACACGGCCTGTCGGGAGCCCAAACCGCCTTGGCCGGCTTTTCCCTGGGCGCATCCCTCGCATTGGAAGCCAGCCAGACTCAACCGGATCTTGCCGGCCGTATCCTGGCTTTCTCGGGGTTATATGTACGTCGGCCCGGCAACATATCGTCGGCGACCATGGTGCATTTCTTCCATGGCGCTCAAGACGCACAAATCCCGGCCGCCACGATCGACGACACCCTGAATCATTTAACCAGTCTGGAAAGCGACGTCACTGTCGATGTCGCCACGGAAATAGGGCATGAATTGCATCCCGCCCTCATCCAGCAAGCCATGGTGCGTTTGCAAACTTGCGTTCCCTTGCGTAATTGGGATGCCGCCTTAAGCGAACTGGAAGCGCAAGCCAGGGCGCAAGAACAAGCGCTACCCCACAGTGATGGCGGCGCGGGGCCTACCCTGCACTAACTTGAAAAGGCCAGTCGTGCCTTTCTACCGCCGTGCCGGACGAGTCGTAGCTGATCTCGCTGAATATGGCGTACCCGCTGGCGTGCACCGCAATCACGGTCGAACACCGAGTGCCATATTCCGGACTGATAATAAAAGGACTGCTTAACAAGCGTTCCCATTCCAACGTCAGGCCGGTTGCAGGCAAAAGCCGATCGCTTGCCTGCGTGTTGTCTTTCAGTATTTCGAAGACGGGTGAAAGCGATTGTTCCAAGTGTCCCATTGGAAATCGGTCCAAGGCTACACGCAGACGCTCAGCCTTCGGCCAACTGGTATTGAGCAAATGATTGGAAAGAATATACCGGCCAGGCGCGAGGTCTTGCGTGCCGTCATGATCCGCCCGGTTCGATAGGTAGCGTACGCTGGTCAAATTGCCGAGAATCAGGTTGAAACCGTTATAAATCTGGGCGGTGCCTTGGATTTTTTGGACATAGTCGTCCGGCAAGGTATCGGCCGTCAGGTAATCGCTGACCAGCTTGCCGCGCGATGGGGCCTTGGGCAAAAACGTAGAGGGATCGCGATAATTGGTCAGCAAGGCGAATCGTCCTTGCCGCGTCAATCCCAGCCATGTGCCGCCAGCCTGGCAATCCAGGCCTCCGATGATGTCAGGATGATCGCGCCAGGGAGCCGCGGCGAGACAAGGCCGCTGATGGTATTCGTCCCGGTTGGCGGCAATAAACAATGGCCAGTCGGGATGGGCGCCGAACGCCAGATACGCAATGCACATACGTGAACTACAGCATGGCGATGTTTTTGGTATTTTCGACCAGTGTTCGTATGCGCACGGCGTCGCCTATACGCGAGTAGCGGCCGGAAGAATTGAGCAGCACAATAGCCACATCGCGGTCGTCGATACGGGTAAGCATGACCAGGCATTCGCCGGCTTCGTTGATGAAGCCCGTTTTTGATACTTTGATATCCCAATCGGAATTCTTCACGAGGCGATTGGTATTGTTGTATACCAGTTGCCTGCCGCGGGCCACTTCGACCTCGTAGGTTTCGTCGGTGGTGTAGCGATGGATAAGCGGATGCTTGCTGGCGGCGCGTAGCAGTTTGACCAGGTCGCGCGGCGAGGCGACGTTTTCGCTGGCTAGTCCGGTAGGCTCTACAAAGCGCGTTGTGCGCATGCCCAGCGCACGCGCCTTGTCGTTCATGGCGCGGACAAAGGCCGGCATGCCGCCGGGGTAATAACGGCCCAGTGCATGAGCGGCCCTGTTTTCCGAAGACATGAGCGCCAAGTGGAGCATGTCGGCGCGGCTCAGTTCGGTTCCTACCGACAGCCGCGAACGCGAATGGCGCAACCGATCTACATCGGCATCGCTGATGCGTAGCATCTGGCTCATGGATTGACCCGATTCGGCGATAACCAGGGCGGTCATCAGTTTTGAAATCGAGGCGATGGGGCGCACTTCATCGCTGTTCTTGTCATACAAGACGTCGGAAGTATTCAGGTCTTGTACGAATGCCACCTCGGAGTGGAGCATGGCCTGGCTGGTGAGGGGTGCGGCGCCTTGAGCGCGCTTGACTACGATATCGTCTGTTGTGTTCTGATCCAGTCCGCTGCCGATGCCGGAGATGGCCGCAGGCTTGCTGTACGATACCGGTCGCAGATTCTGGCGGTGCATGATGCGTGTCTTGGGTGTCGTGGCCTTTTTGACCACCGTCTTCTTTGCATTTCCCGCTTTTTGCCCTTGTTGTGTTTCATTGCGAGTGGCCGCCTGGACTTGGAGATTCATGCCCAGAATGAACATAAGCAGAATAAGCAGACGAAACGCCGCAGAGTAGGCACGATGTTGGAGAGCAGGATTCCAGGAGGAGGGCATGGCGGACGCTCGGATACTTGTTATTGATTCAGGCGATATTATCAGAAAACGCCTAAATATTAGAGTGTTACATGACTCTTTTAAGTATTTTTTTAACTCCTTGATGCGCAGCAAGCAATAATTCCTTTATTGGCTGTATTTCCATACAGGGATTAATGGCTTTTGCAGCATCGGTCGAGTTTTATGCGGCGGCGGCGCGTGTCGGGCGCCATTTTCCGCCACGTGCCCGGTAAAGCAGGAAACTGACAATACCCACATTCAGCACGTTCCACATCGTGCCATTAATGAAAGCGGCCTGGTACGATCCCGACATGTCGAAAATTGCGCCTGACATCCAGCCGCCCAGCGCCATGCCGAACAGCGTGGCCATTAATACAGTACCCACACGGGCGCCGGCTTCCCGGGGCGTAAAAAACTCTCGGACAATCAATGCATAGGCAGGCACGATACCACCCTGGAACAGACCGAAAAGGCCTGAAATAACGTAAAGAGAAACAAGGCCGTTGCTGGAAAGGAACATGAGCAGGGCAACGCCTTGGAGAACGGATCCGAGCAATAGCGTGCGCAGCCCGCCAATATGGTCTGAAAGCCAGCCGGATACCAGACGGCTGATTATCCCGAGGCCAAGCATCAAGGCCAGCATTTCGGCACCTCGCGCGGCGCCGAATCCGAGGTCGCCGCAATAAGCAACGATATGCACCTGGGGCATGGCCATTGCAACACAACAGGCCACCCCAGCCACGCACAGCAAGGTTTGCAGGGCACCAGGCGTCATTCCGAGCGGGCGGTTGGGGTCCGAGCGGGAAATTTCCGTGATGAACCGAGGGGTGTGTTTGGGTTCGGCGGCTACCGCCATACTGACTGCCGGCGTGGCGACGCCCGGCGTGGCGACGCCCACCGACCCTGCATTGGAAGGTGGGCGCCGGCGATAAACCAACGCCAGGGGCAACATGGACAATAGGCAGAATACACCGACGCCGATATACATCTGCCTCCAGCCGACGCTGTCGATGAAATGCTGCATGATGGGGGGCCATACCGCGCCGGCCACGTAGTTGCCGCTCATGCAGATGGCAATGGCAATGCCTCGGTGGCGCAGGAACCACTGCGATGTGTCCGCCACCAGGGGCGCAAACGTGGCGGCTGTTCCCAGGAGTCCAAGGAAAAGGCCTTGAATCAATATGAATTGCCATAAGCTGCCCGCCAGCCCGGCAAGGATGAACCCCGCGCTCAGGCCCAGTGTTCCGACCGCGATGGGCATCATGACGCCGAAACGGTCCGATAAACGGCCCATGAGTATGCCGCCCAGGCCGAACCCTATCATCGTCAGGGTGTAGGGCAAGGATGCGTCGGCGCGGCTGACGTCAAATTCGGCCTGGATCTGCGGTAACACGACGGTAACGGAATACATGCCCGAGCCGCCGATTGTCATGAGCAGCAACGACACCAGGAGCCGCGTCCAGGCGTAGGGTGATTCAACCGTTCGGGAGCAGGGCGTCGCGAGTTTCATCATGGATATTATTGAAACCTAAATCAACTGTCTTGTCTTGCATGAATAGCGGCATGATATTTGCTAAGCCGGGTTCATGCGAATGCGCGACTTCTTCCCTCTGTTGAAAAACTCGGTCATTGCCTGGCAGGAGGATAATGCGGCGAGCATGGGAGCGGCTGTCGCTTTTTATACTGTCTTTTCCATTGCCCCGTTATTAATCATTGTCATTGCCGTGGCAGGTTTCGTCTGGGGCGAAGACGCCGTCCGCGGTGAAATCATACGTCAATTGAACGGGCTTGTCGGGCACGACGGCGCCGCCGGTGTCCAGCAACTTCTGAAAAGTGCGAGCAAGCCTGCCCAAGGCATTACTGCCACGCTGGTGAGCATCGTTTTTCTGATCATAGGGTCGACGACGGTCTTCGCTGAATTACAAGGCGCGCTGGACAGGATATGGCGTGTGCCCACCGCGGCGGAGACCGGGATATGGAATACGGTTCGTGCTCGTCTTCTATCGTTCGGCCTCGTGCTCGGGCTGGCATTTCTTCTGCTCGTCTCGCTGATCGTCAGCGCCGGGCTTGCCGCCTTCAGCCAGATGACGAGCGGGCTGCTGCCGGGATGGGAATGTGTGTTGCAGCTACTGAATATGTTGGTGTCAGTCTCGATCGGCACGGTTTTATTCGCCATGATCTACAAGTTCATGCCGCGCGCGGAGGTGGCGTGGCGCGATGTGTGGGTGGGGGCCATGGTGACCGCCGTCTTGTTCGAGGTGGGCAAGTTTCTTATTGCCTTGTATGTGGGCAAGAGTTCGACCATTTCTTCGTTGATGGCTGCCGGGTCGCTGGTCGTGGTGTTGATTTGGGTGTACTACGCGGCTCAAGTGTTTCTTTTGGGCGCGGAGTTTACGTGGCTTTACGCCAAGCAGCACGGATCCAGGAAAGATGTCGCGGAAACGTGAAGCGTTGAACTATACGGTCGACACCGGTCCTGGAATAACGCGGCAGTTCAAGGGGGATCGTTTCGTTTATTACAACGCTCGGGGCCGTCTCGTTTCAAACCAGCGGACCCTGCGTCGTATCGAAGCCCTGGCTATTCCGCCGGCCTATACAGATGTGTGGATATCGCCGGACCCGCGCGGCCACATCCAGGCCACCGCGCGTGACGCCCGCGGGCGCAAGCAGTATCGATATCACGAGCAGTGGAAACAGCTGCGGGACGCCAATAAATACCAACAATTGGAGGCCTTCGGTGCGGCCCTGCCACGCATACGGCGGCGTGCGGAAGCGGACATGAAAGGCAAGGGCCTTACCCAGGAAAGAATAACGTCGCTGGTCATATGCCTGTTGGAATCCACGCTGATCCGTATAGGAACCAAATACTATGCCCGCACGAACAAGTCGTATGGTTTGACGACGCTGCGGCGACGGCATGCGTCCGTCATTGGCAGCACGATCCGCTTCCAGTTCAAAGGCAAGAGCGGGGTAGAACACGACGTTACGGTGAACGATCGCCGGATCGCGTTGATCATCAGGCGTTGCCTCGAGATACCTGGCCAGGAATTGTTTCGCTACAAGGATGCGCAGGGGAATGTCCACGGCATTGATTCCGGCGCGGTCAACGCATGGCTGAAATCGGTGAGCGGGGGCGACTTCACGGCCAAGCACTACCGTACCTGGGGCGCATCGGTGTATGCCATGAAACGTTTGCAACAACGGCTTTCCCGGGATCTAGCGCCGACTCGGAAAGTGCTGGGCGAGGTCATAAAGGAAACCGCGGCGTTGCTCGGGAATACGGCTACGATATGCCGCAACTGCTACATTCATCCCGCCATCGTCGAAGCGTATTTGACGAATACGCTGCCCCCGCGGCAAACCACCCAGCTTCCACGCGGCCTGAGTGCCGATGAGCGCCGCTTTCTTGCGTTTTTACGCAGTACAACGATGTCCGCGGCCAATTGACTCACATCATGTCGAGCGGCCCGCAAGACGCCAGGCCAGATGAATCGCATAGAGCGCCATCAAGCCCACGACAATGTAAAAGATTCGGGTGATAGGGGTTTGGACGCCAAACAGTGCGGCAATGAGGTCGAAACCCGCTACGCCGACAAGGCCCCAATTCACCCCGCCGACTATGGTCACGACGAGTGCGATCCAATCCAGGACCGACAGTGAGATCACGGGCGTAACGGTGGTTAAGTCGTTCACTGGTATTTCACTCCTGGGCATATCGTTCCTCCTTTTGGGTGACTGACTATTCTTGTGCGCTTGCCGACGTGAGGATGGGCCTGGCCCCCTGTTGTAGCCGGTAATGCCGCAGGCCGAACTGCTCCAGCATTCCTGCGCGATACAAATGGCGAGCGTCGAATACCGCTTTCGTTTTCAGCGTCCGCGCCAGCCAGCCGAAGTCAGGAAACTCGAATTCCGCCCATGGCGTCATGACAACTAATGCATCCGCGCCTTCGCATGCGTGTCTTGCGGAGTCGGCCAAACATAGTGCCGGGCTCGCAATTCGGCGGCTTACCGCCGGCATGGCTGCGGGGTCGTAGGCCCGGACGACGGCACCGAGCGCCAGGAGACGTTCAATGAGGACCACGCTCGGCGCCTCCCGGATATCATCGGTTTCGGGCTTGAATGCCAATCCCCAGATCGCTACGCTGGTTCCTTCCAGGCTTCCCTCGAAATGCTGGACGACGGTTTCCACGAGCAGGTCGGCCTGGCGCCGATTCACTGTGTCGACACTACGCAGTAGTGGCGCCTCTTCGCCGCAGTCCTGCGCCATGGCGATGAGTGCGCGCAAATCTTTCGGGAGACAGGAGCCGCCATAGCCGGCACCGGGCTGCAAATACCGCGATCCGATGCGAGGGTCGGTCTTCATCACTCGGCATACGTCTTCTATATCGACACCCAGTCTTTCGGCAATGACCGCAAGCTCATTGATTAAAGATACGCGCGCGGCCAACATCGCGTTGCTGGCATATTTTGAGAACTCGGCGCTTCGGACGTCCATTTCGATTAGACGGTCACCATCAGGGTCGAATGGCGCGTAAAGGATACGCAGCAGACTCGCCGCATGCTCCGTCGGTGCGCCAATAACAATGCGCGAAGGGGACTTGAAATCGCGAATGGCGCTGCCTTCGGCAAGGAACTCGGGGTTGGAGGCCACCGTGATCCTGCCTGGTTCGCCATGAAACGTGGCCCTCGCTTCCAGGAGGTCCTGGATGTTTTCGCAGGTGCCTACCGGTACAGTGGACTTAACCACGAGCAAGCAAGCGTGGTCCATGACATCCGCCAACTGCGCGGCGCAAGAAAGCACGTTCGATACATCGGCCCGGCCGCAAGAAGCCGGCGGCGTGCCTACCGCAAGAAACACGATGTCGGCTCTCTGCGTGCCGCCGCGAACGTCGTCGGTGAACGTCAAGGCGCCCGATGACCCTTGTTGCGCCACCATTCCCGCAAGCTGCGGCTCGTAGAATGGCAATTGGCCATTTCGCGTCATTGCGATTCTAGTCACGTTCTCGTCTATGCACACCACCCGGTTGCCCGCCTCGGCCAGGCATGCGGCGGTGACCAACCCCACATAGCCAGCCCCTATGATCGCAATTTCCATGGTTCACCCTTTACGTGGTGGCGATGTCGGGCAAAAGGCGTGCCTATTGGCCGCTATTTGGTCGGCAGTCGGTCGGGAGCGAGGGGTAGAATGCGGGGCAAAAGCCTAAAACGAGGAGGAAAAATGAGCCACACACAACATGGGAAAGACAAGCTGGCAGCCATGGAAAAGCGCGTGCGCGAAAGCTTCGACAGGCAAGGCCTGATGCGTCACCTGGGCGCCACAATCAGCCACGTCGAGGCCGGTCTCGTTCATATCCGCATGCCGTATCGGCAGGAATTGACGCAACAACACGGATTTTTTCACGCGGGCGGTACAAGCGCCATTGCCGATTCAGCCGGCGGCTATGCGGGCCTTACGCTGTTTCCGCCGGACAGCTCTGTGCTGACTGTCGAGTTCAAGATGAATCTCGTGGCGCCGGCGCGCGGCGATTATCTGGAAGCAATCGGTAAAGTGGCGCGCTTCGGCCGTACGCTGACCATCTGCCAAATGGAAGTCTATGGAGTCACCGGAGAGGACAGGCAACTTGTTGCATTGGGACAGCAGACGTTAATGTGCATGCACGGCAAGCCAGACGCACCGGCGTAAACACATTAAGCCCATGGGGGTAGTGGCGCCGGCGGCCCTGTGGGCGCTCATTCAATGTTCTGTGCTTGCTCGCGCATTTGTTCGATAAGAAGCTTAAGGTCGATGGCCGCCCGAGTGACGCTCAATGCGCTTGCCTTGGAGCCCAGCGTATTGGCTTCGCGATTCATTTCCTGGAACAGAAAATCCAGGCGCTTGCCGGCGCTGCCGCCGCCTTTCTTTTCCTTGCGAGTGCTTGTCTGGCCTGTGCCAAGCAAATGCCGCAATTCGGCAATGTGGGACCGCAGCCGGGCAAGCTCTTCGGCTACGTCGATGCGCAATGCGAAAAAAGATGCTTCCTGAGCAATACGCGCCGATAGCTCTGCGCCGCTTATTTGAGAAAAGCCATCGGGACTCACAGCCATTAGCGTGTCGCGCAACTTATTGACAATTTTCTCGCGATGGTCGGCCAGGATGGTTGGCAAATCCGCCTCGACATCGTCGACGATGTCGGCGACCTCGCTGGCGCAGTCGAGCATGATGCTTGCAAGCCGTTGACCCTCGCGTTCACGCGCGGCTTGTAGCTCGGTCAGCGCCTGCTTTGTAGCCTCGACGCTCATGGCCGACCAAACGTCAGGATCGAAGCTTGCATTGCCGGCACCGTTCGAAACATCGAGCAGCTGATGCAGATTAGGCGCGGGAACGTCCGGAATAATGCGGCGTGCGGTTTGTAGTTGTTCGGCCACCGATGTCAGGTACGCGACGTCCACCGTCGGCAGTGTCTTGGCTTCCGTTTTCGTGTAGTTGACGCGGATGTCCACCTTGCCCCGGACAACCACCTGGCCCAGGTTATCGCGTATCAGGCCCTCGACCATGCGCAAGTCGTCGGGCAACCGGAAATTGATATCAAGATACCGGCTGTTGACGGTACGAAACTCTATCGTTACGCTGCCATGGGCTGAATCGGCTCGGCCGGTGCCAAAAGCGGTCATGCTGCGAATCATGGGGTGGGTATCCTGTATTTTTGCGCGAAGCTCGTATTGTAAGCGGCGCCATGAGAAAATCCCGTGTTCCCTTACCTCACACAAATTGAAAATGGAGTCCTGTTTGACTGAACACATGCTTACCACGCCAGCCGATATCCCCCGCCCCTCGGGGCGCCTGGTCAACGAGCTGCGGCCGCTGACGATAGAGGTCGGATACACGCGGCACGCCGAGGGCTCAGTCCTGATCAAGGCGGGCGATACCCATGTGTTATGCAATGCCAGCGTCTTGGACAAGGTTCCGCCTTTCCTGAAAGGAAAAGGCCAAGGCTGGGTGACTGCCGAATACGGCATGCTGCCGCGATCCACCCATACGCGCTCCGACCGCGAGGCGGCGCGCGGGAAGCAAAGCGGCCGCACGCAAGAGATCCAGCGCCTGATCGGTCGCAGCCTGCGCGCCGTGTTTGATCTTGGGGCGCTGGGTGAGCGGACTCTGCACCTGGACTGTGATGTATTGCAGGCCGACGGCGGCACGCGCTGCGCCAGTATTACAGGCGCCTGGGTGGCCGCGGCATTGGCGGTAAAAAGCCTGCAAGCCCAGGGTGCGCTACAAACGAATCCGCTGCGGGATCACGTTGCGGCGGTGTCGGTGGGTCTGGTCGATGGCCGAGCCGTCCTTGATCTCGACTATGTAGAAGACGCCGCCTGCGACGCCGACATGAATGTCGTCATGACCGGCGCCGGACACTTTGTGGAGGTGCAGGGCACAGCCGAAGGGCGGACCTTCGGCCGGCAGGCGCTCGACCAACTGCTGGACATGGCTCACGCGGGGATCGCCGAGCTTGTCGAGCGTCAGAAACAAGCCCTTGTTTAGCCAACGAAACGGTCGACCAAGTCTGTATCGGCAATTGCCCAGACCTTGCGTATAAGGGCTTCGACTTCCTCCTTGCCCGCGGCGTTGCGATAAGAGCCCAGGCGTCGCGCCTTGTCTTCGATCTCTTTGCGCGACAACGTGTTGCCCGGATCGCCCTTGGGTTCGTCGACGCGCGCCGATAGGGTATGTCCGTTCTTGGTTTCGACGGTGACTTTGCCTATCCACTGTTTCGGGTAGGCGGTGTCGACTTCAGTGTCGAGTCGCATCGAAACCCGTTCGCGGAACAGCGCCAGGGCGGGATCATGCAGTCCGGCATCGAATTCCGCGAGACCGGCGCGCTGGTGCTGGGCGATCAGTCCCAGGACCGTGCCCATCGAGAACTTTGACTGATGCACCGATGAGGGATTGGTCACCGGTCCCAATACATCGATCGCGCCCTGGTGCACGCCGGCTATCACGCTTGTTATATCGTCGGCTTTCAAGTCGTGCTCTTGCACCAGTTTGAGTAAGGCGTCGGCCGCCGGATGTGTGTGACGGCAGGATGCATGGAACTTGAACGAGGTTTCCAGCACCGTCCAGCGCGTACCGAGCCTATCGGTGAGCTTCGCGGGATCGGCGTCTTGCGACATTCCTGCGCCCATGCCTTGAGGGCCTTCAAGTATGTTGCGCGCACCGGTGAAACCTTCGTGCGCCAGCCATGCGGCGGTCAAGCCATTGGCGGCGGCCTTCGCCGTGTGAAGCTGCTTAGAATCCGCCGCGTCGCGTAGGAACTCCCATAGTCCGGCCGACTGCGTCCCGGCGGACCCCAGCGCGTGCAACATTTGCTCGCTATCCAGATTCAACAGGCGTCCAACCGCAACCGCTGCCGCCAGGGCGCCGGCCGTACCCGTGGTATGGAAGATCTTGTAGTGGGACCGTCCAAGAAATTCGCCCACGCGTATACCGACTTCGTAGCCGGCAACGGAAGCGACAAGCAAGTCTTTTCCGGAGCGTCCCAGGGCCTGGGCCGTGGCGATGGCTGGCGGAAAAACCACCGCCGCGGGATGGAAAACCGAACCGTTATGCACATCGTCTTGTTCGACCATATGAGCCGCTGCCGCATTCACCATGGCGGCGAATAGGGCACTAGTGGTACGGCGTGTCACGATGTTTTCGGCCGGACCGCCGGCCGGACCCATGGTTTCCGCAAATTTGGCGATGGCCTGGACGGGACGCGCACTGGAGCCGGCCAGTATTGATCCGAGGGTATCCAGCAACAAGTCCTCGGTGCGGCGCAATACCGCGGACGGGATGTCGTCATATGTCAGGAGAGCGGCAAACTCGGCAAGTTCTGCACTGGGTTGTTTCATGGTGACTTCCACTTGGTATGGCGGGTGGTTGGTGGTGGCGCTTAAAAAGAACGGGGCAGCCCCAGGACGTGCTCGGCTACATACGACAGGATAAGGTTAGTTGATATGGGTGCGACCTGGTACAGGCGGGTTTCGCGGAATTTGCGTTCTATGTCGTACTCGTTGGCGAAACCGAATCCGCCGTGAAACTGCAGGCATGCGTTGGCGGCTTCCCACGAGGCGTCCGCAGCGAGCAACTTGGCCATGTTGGCCTGGGCGCCGCAGGGCGCATGGGCATCGTATAAGCGGCAAGCTTCGTAGCGCATCAGGCTGGCGGCTTCGATATTGATATGCGCGCGCGCAATCGGGAACTGTACGCCCTGGTTCTGTCCAATAGGGCGATTGAACACGATGCGTTCCTTTACGTAAGCCGACACTTTGTCTATGAACCAGTGGCCGTCGCCTATGCACTCCGCCGCGATCAAGGTGCGTTCCGCATTCAGGCCATCCAATATATACTTGAAGCCTTTTCCTTCCTCGCCGATCAAGTTTTCGGCGGGAATTTCAAGGTTGTCAAAAAACAATTCGTTGGTTTCATGGTTGACCATGTTCAGGATGGGACGAACCTCCATACCTTTCCCGATCGCCTCGTGCAAGTTGACGATAAAAATCGACATGCCTTCGGATTTTTTCTTCACGTCTTCCAATGGGGTCGTGCGCGCCAGCAGAATCATAAGATCGGAATGCTGTATGCGCGAGATCCAGACCTTCTGTCCGTTAATAATATAGCGGTCGCCTTTCTTGACCGCCATTGTCTTGATCCGGGTTGTGTCGGTTCCGGTGGTGGGCTCGGTCACGCCCATGGATTGCAGGCGCAGTTCACCGCTTGCTATGCGCGGTAGGTAGCGCTCTTTTTGTTCGGTCGAGCCATGACGCAGCAAGGTTCCCATGTTGTACATCTGGCCGTGGCAAACGCCCGAGTTGCCGCCACTGCGATTGATTTCCTCCATGATGACCGAGGCTTCGGTCAGGCTAAGGCCGGAGCCGCCGTATTGCTCGGGTATAAGCGCGGCCAACCAGCCGGCTTCGGTCAGTGTCTTGACGAATTCTTCGGGGTAGCCGCGCTCGTGATCGATCTTGCGGAAGTATTCAGGAGGAAACTGCGAACACAGGTCGCGGATCGCATCGCGAATTTCCTGGTGTGGTTGCGGGGCTTGCGGCATATTGAGCGTCCGGGTTTTATTACAATGGACCTTACTTTGCCTGAAGACAAGGGGCTTGCCAATTATTGCTTGGTTAAGCCGGGGTTTACCAATTTTGAAGAGAATAGCTATCGATGGCAATGCACTTTGATCTGACCGATATGCAACTCATGGTCAACGTGGCCGGCGCCCTAAGCATGACCAAAGGCGCCGAACGTTCTTTTCTTTCGCTGCCCGCGGCCAGCAACCGGGTCAAGAACCTCGAAACACATCTGGGTACTGCTCTGTTTTATCGGAATAGCCAGGGTGTGACCCTTACGCCATCTGGCGAAGCATTCGTGCGGCATGCCAGGGTGGTGTTGCGACAGCTGGAACATCTGCGCGGCGACATTCAGGAATACGCCAGCGGCGTCAAGGGGAAAGTCAGGGTGTACGCCAATACCACCGCCATGACGGAATTCATGCCGCGAATACTTGGGGGCTATCTGGCCGCACACCCCGATGTCAATGTTGAACTGCGCGAACGACTAAGTTATTTGGTCGTAAAAGCGGTCGCGGACGGTACAGCGGACATTGGCGTGACCGCCCAGGCGGATGGCGGCGAGAACGTTGAATTTCTTCCCTACCGCACCGACCGTTTGGTTTTGGTGACACATAAGTGTCATCCCCTGGCATCGAATACCGACGTCGACTTCGATGCCACGCTGTGTTACGACTATGTGGGCTTATCCGAAACCAGTGCGATTCATGCCTTTCTTACGCAGGCCGCGGACGATCTGGGCAGGGTGCTGCGCTTTCGCGTGGAAGTCAGCAACTTCGAGGCGGCATGCCGGATGATCGCCGCCGAGGTCGGGATAGGCGTCATTCCGCAAACCGCCGCACAGCGTTACGTTAAAGAGCTACCGCTCAAAATCATAGGTTTGAACGACGCATGGGCGCTGCGGCGCCTGCAGATATGCGTGCGGCAATTCGATAAATTGCCCGTCTTTGCCAAGGAATTGGTTTCCTTGCTGGTGAAAGACGGAGCCACGGAGCAGGACAATGAGTAAAGTTGTATTGGCGTCGAACAATGCCGGCAAGCTGGCCGAGTTTTCCGCCATATTGGAACCGGCAGGAATAGAAATGATCCCGCAGGGCCAACTAGGCGTGCCCGAGGCGGACGAGCCTTTCATCACTTTTGTGGAGAATGCGCTGGCCAAGGCGCGCCATGCAAGCCGCCTTACCGGGTTGCCCGCCTTGTCCGATGATTCGGGCTTGTCCGTTGCCGCACTGAATGGCGCCCCGGGGGTATTCTCGGCGCGATATGCGGCGTTGTCGGGCGGCGAAAAATCGGACGAAGCCAATAACCGCCATTTATTGGAACAATTGGCTGGAAAGACGGACCGGTCAGCATGCTACGTTGCGGTGCTGGTTTACCTGCGGTATGCGGACGACCCGCGGCCAATTATTGCTCAGGGCGAATGGCAAGGGGAAATCGCGACCGAGGCTGCGGGAAGCAACGGATTCGGCTACGATCCCTATTTCTTCTTGCCCTCGCATGGCAAGACCGTGGCGCAGCTGCATCCGACCCAGAAGAACGCACTCAGCCATCGTGCCCAAGCCTTGCAAGAGCTGTTGCGCGTTTTGCGCCGCCCGGCCATGCCAACTGCCTAATTCATACAGAGACCAAGGTGCCTTCTACGCTTTCCTCAACACCCGTTTCGGCCGTGCGCAAGCCTGGCGTATCGCCCAGCATGGGCGGAAAATCCATACTCAGCAGTTCACCGCCTCTGTCTCTTTACGTGCACGTACCTTGGTGCGTGCGCAAATGTCCTTATTGCGACTTCAATTCCCATGAGCTAAAAACCGATATTCCCGAAGTCGACTATCTGGCGGCGCTGCAGGCGGACCTTGAACTGGCGCTTCCACAAATCTGGGGCAGGCAGGTCGTTTCCATCTTTATCGGCGGCGGTACGCCCAGCTTGCTTTCCGCCGGGGCGCTGGACCAGATGTTGGCAATGTTCCGTACGTACCTGAACGTATTGCCCGATGCCGAGGTAACGCTCGAGGCGAACCCTGGCACGGTCGAAGCCGAGCGCTTTGCAAGCTATGCCGCAAGCGGGGTCAACCGAATTTCCCTGGGCATACAGAGTTTCGACGATCGCGCCCTGAAGGCGCTGGGACGCATACACGACAGCCGCCAAGCGCGCCTTGCGGTCGATATCGCGCAGCGTGCCGTCGACCGCGTCAATCTCGACCTTATGTATGCCCTGCCGCAACAGTCGGTCGAGGCCTGCGCCGAGGACCTGCGGCTGGCGATGTCATTTCAGACCAGCCACCTTTCCCTTTACCACCTGACGCTCGAGCCTAATACTGTATTTGCCAAGTATCCGCCCAATGTTCCAGACGACGACACCAGTGCGGCGATGCAAGATCTCATCACCGAAGCGACTCAAGCGGGCGGTTGGGATCAATATGAAGTCTCGGCATATGCAAAACCGGGACAGCGCTGCCTGCATAATGTCAATTATTGGGAGTTTGGCGATTATCTTGGGATAGGCCCCGGTGCACACGGAAAGCTGTCATTTCACGACAAGATCGTGCGTCAAGCCAGGGTAAAGAATCCATCGTCCTGGATGGAGAAATCCATGCGGCGCGATGGCAGCCATCTTGCGGTAGATCGCCAGGTTCCCGCTGCGGACTTGGGTTTCGAGTTCATGTTGAATGCATTGCGTCTCAAACAAGGCGTTACTCGGGCAAGTTTCCAGGAACGCACGGGCCTGTCTATCATGGCCATCTTGCCGGCGGTCAATCGCTTGGTGACCAAAGGATTGCTGGAACGCGATTTATCGCGGTTCCGCACCACCGAGCTGGGCTGGCGTTTCTTGAACGATGTGCAGGCGGAATTTCTGGCCTAGCAAAATCGCACCAGTATTGGCACCAAATTGGTGCGTAAAAGCACTATATTAGTGCTGAAACTGCCATAACAGCGTGATGTCGCTGGTTCGCAGTTGGCATGAGTATTGCGTAATTAGTTATGTCGTATTTTCACTATTCCTATTCATTGGTTCAGGAGCCTTTATGTCCACCCCGGAAGAAGTAGTCAAGTTAATTGCAGATCGTGAAGTTGCCTTTGTGGATTTTCGGTTTACCGATACGCTGGGCAAAGAGCACCATTTGACGGTTCCTGCGCATGCGGTAGACGAAGAAAGAATGGAGACGGGGGTCGCATTCGACGGCTCTTCAATCGCCGGCTGGAAAGGCATCGAAGCGTCCGACATGGTGTTGATCCCGGATCCGGGCAGCGCGCACCTTGACCCCTTCCGCGAAGAGACAACGCTAATCCTGACCTGCGATGTGGTGGAACCCTCCGATCTGAAAGGATACGACCGCGATCCCCGCTCCCTGGCCAAACGGGCCGAAGCCTATCTGAAGTCCAGTGGCCTGGGCGACACCGCTTATTTCGGCCCAGAGCCGGAATTTTTTGTCTTTGACGGCATCACCTGGAACGATGACATGTCGGGCAGCTTCGTCAAGATCAAGTCCGAAGAGGCGCCATGGTCGCGCAGCATGGACATGGACGGCGGCAACCAGGGGCACCGGCCCCGCGTCAAGGGCGGTTATGTGCCCGTGCCGCCCGTCGACAGCTTTCACGATATGCGTTCGGAAATGTGCTTGCTGCTGGAGCAGCAGGGCGTGCCCGTCGAAGTGCACCACCATGAAGTCGCGGGGGCTGGTCAGCTGGAAATCGGAACAAAATTCAGCACGCTGGTCCAACGCGCGGACTGGAATCAGATAATGAAGTACACCATCCATAACGTGGCGCATGTGTACGGCAAGACCGCAACGTTCATGCCTAAGCCCATCGTCGGCGATAACGGATCGGGCATGCACGTACACCAGTCGGTCTGGAAAGATGGCCAGAACTTGTTTGCCGGCAACGGCTACGCCGGGCTGTCGGAATTCGCCCTGTATTACATCGGCGGCATCATCCGCCACGCCAAGGCGTTGAACGCTATTACCAACCCTGGCACGAACTCGTATAAACGCCTAGTGCCGCATTACGAAGCGCCCGTCAAACTGGCTTACTCGGCGCGCAACCGGTCCGCATCGATTCGTATTCCCTATGTCGGCAGCCCTAAAGGCCGCCGTGTCGAAGCGCGCTTCCCCGATCCACTGGCCAACCCGTACCTGGCGTTTTCAGCGCTGCTCATGGCGGGATTGGACGGCGTCCAGAACAAGATCCACCCGGGCGACCCGGCCGACAAGAACTTGTACGACTTGCCGCCCGAAGAAGACGCAAAAATTCCAACGGTTTGCGCATCCCTCGAGGAGGCCATCGAGGCCTTGGACCAGGACCGCGAGTTTCTCACGCGCGGCGGCGTGTTCAGCAACGAGATGCTTGACGCCTATATCGAACTGAAGCAGGCTGAAATCACGCGCCTGCGCATGACGCCGCATCCGGTCGAGTTCGATATGTATTACAGCCTCTAAAACCGCCCGGGGCGCGCCTGCCGGCGCGTCCCGGCGGTTCGACGGCGTCGCCAGGGGCAAGTATGGACGTAGCCAGTTACGACTTATTATCGACGGCGGTCCTGCTTGTCGATGCCGCGGGGCGCGTCGAGCATGCAAACACGGCCGCTGAAGAGCTGTTCGGCTTGTCCCGAAAACAAATGGCGGGCAAGCCGGTGTATCCGCTCTTTGGCAATGATGCCGCCTTGCAGGAAAGATTCCCTGAAGCGATTGCCGGCCAGTTCGGCACCCTGCGCCAGGACCTGGCCGTTGATCGGCGGGGCAGCACCGTGCCCGTCAGTCTGGCGGTGGTGCCCTTGCAAAAACAGCCATGGGCCGCATTGCTTGAAGTGCGCATGACAGAGCACTACACGTTGCTGGATCGCCATCAGCAATTAAGCAAAGAATTGGCCGCGCAGCGCGAGTCACTGCGCAACCTGGCCCACGAGATCAAGAATCCGCTCGGCGGTATACGAGGTGCCGCCCAGTTGCTCGAGGCCGAACTGCCTTCGGCGGGATTGCATGAATATACACACGTCATCATTGCCGAGGCGGACCGCCTGGGCGGCCTGGTGGATCGGCTGATTGCGCCGCGAGGTGAAACGCTTAACAGGAAGTACTTCAATATTCATGAAATCTGCGAACGCGTCTATACCCTGGTAAGTGCCGAATTCACGCAGGTCCAGATGACCCGCGACTACGATGCGTCGGTTCCCGAGCTGCACGCTGATTTTGCCCGTTTATTGCAGGCGCTGTTGAATATTGTGCGTAATGCGGCGCAATCGCTGACCGAGAATCCCGCCGAAGGAGCGCCGCACTTAACCATACGCACGCGTATCGGACGCCAACTGTTGCTGGCTACTCGCCAGGCGAAACTTGCTGTAGTTGTCTCCGTCATCGACAACGGCGTCGGTATCCCGCCGGTCCTGCATGACAAACTATTCCACCCGCTCGTTACCGGTCGGGCCAATGGAAGCGGTCTAGGATTAAGCCTGGCCCAGGAATTCGTACAGCAGCATGGCGGGATCATCGAGTTTGACAGCCGCCGAGGACACACCGAATTCCGCGTTATCGTGCCTATGGAGGCAACCACATGAAAGCGGTATGGATAGTCGATGATGATCAAAGCATACGCTGGGTGCTGGAAAAAGCGCTGGCGCGCGCCGGTATTGCCGCGAACAGCTATGCATCGGCGGCCGAGGTGCTGGAAGCCCTCAAGGACGGAAAACCTTCAGTGCTCGTCACGGATGTGCGCATGCCGGGGCAGGATGGGTTGAGCCTGCTGCACACAATCAAACAGGAACATCCCGAATTGCCGGTAATCGTCATGACCGCGTTTACCGATTTGAATAGTACGGTCGCGGCGTTCCAGAAGGGCGCTTTCGATTATTTGCCCAAGCCCTTCGACGTCAATGTTGCCGTCGCGTTGATTCAGCGCGCCGCGCGCCCGGCCGTGGTCGGAGAGTCGATCGGCGCAGGACAAGAAGCATCAAATAGCGTGTCGGGCGGCATCCTGCTTCAGTCGTCCGCGCCGGCCATGCAAGAAGTCTTTCGTGCAATAGGCCGGCTTGCCGCATCCCGGGTCACGGTATTGGTTACCGGGGAATCAGGTACCGGAAAAGAACTTATCGCACATGCCCTGCATACGCACAGTGATCGCGCCGAGGGGCCGTTTGTTGCGGTCAATGCCGCTGCAATACCGAAGGATCTGCTCGAAGCCGAACTGTTCGGCCACGAACGTGGTGCGTTCACGGGCGCAACGCAGCAGCGCAGAGGACGCTTTGAAGAGGCGCGCAACGGTACGCTGTTCCTGGACGAAATCGGGGATATGCCGTTTGAACTCCAGACGCGCTTGCTGCGCGTGTTGGCTGAGGGCAGCTTTTACCGCGTCGGCGGTTCACAGGCAATAAAGGCCGATGTCAGAATCGTGGCGGCCACCCACCAGCCGCTGGAACAGCGGGTGGCCGAAGGGCGATTCCGCGAAGATCTATTCCATCGGCTTAATGTCATTAGATTGCGACTGCCGGCGCTACGCGAACGCAAGGAAGACATACCGGATCTTATCCAGTTATTCATGCAGAACAGCGCGCGCGCATTGGGAGTTCCTGTCCGGCAATTGACCGCACCCGCCATGCTACGCATGCTTGACTTTGATTACCCCGGCAATATTCGGCAGCTCGAGAATTTCTGCCAGTGGCTCACGGTGATGTCTTCAAGCACGGCAATCGAGGTCAAGGACTTGCCTCCCGAGATTCTCGACGCCGCCCGTCGGCCGGCCGTGGCTGCCGACGCCGCACCTGTAGCGCCGGCACAGGCTGTCCTGTCGTGGATGCCTCGGCTGCAGAGCGACGTTGTTGGAAGGCTCGAGCGGAAGGAGCCAGCCATTATGGCGACGATCATACGCGAGGTGGAGCGCAACCTCATAGAGACCGCGTTGAAATACAGCCGCGGTCGGCGTATGGAAGCAGCTCAGCGCCTTGGCATAGGGCGCAATACACTGACGCGCAAATGCGGCGAACTGGGCATGAACGCCGCGGACGATGCATCGGAGTAGCGTGCCCAGGTACGACAGTTGCTTGCGAAATCGCCCGAGCAACAAAAAAAGGAAGCGCCATGCATTCCCCGACATTCCCGCCGCGCGTACCTCGTCATTTGTTTATTCTGTCGGCCGCTATCGTTCTGGCGGGAGCGGTGCCAGTTCATGGCCAGCCTGTCAGCGTTCAAGCGCCTGGCGAGGCGAGCAACATTTTCTCCATAAACACGCAGGGGCACGGCTTCGGACTGCGTTATGGCTACCACGACAAGTATCGTCGGTATGAAGCGGTCTACGAGACACCCTCTTGGTGGAGTTATAACTCGGGCGGCGAGTGGGGGCGGCTGGACGCCAATGTGGAGCTTGGGATTACCTACTGGAAAGCTGAAGAGCGCGAGCCTCGTTCCTTATGGCAGCTTGGGGCGACACCCATGTTGCGTTGGTGGCCCAACGACTTCTTCTATGCCGAGATTGGGATCGGTGCCAATTTATTCAGCCGTACACGATTTGCGAACCGGCAACTCGGGTCGGCGTTCCAATTCGGCAGCCATATCGGCGTGGGTACGCTAATCCGTGACTCGCACCGTATCGGCATACGCGCGTCACACTACTCGAATGCGGGCATCAATCGCAGGAATGAAGGCCTTGATGTGCTTCAGCTGACATATACCTATCGTTTTTAATGGCTCGATTGAACGTGGTCAACTGGCCTCGCCCCGCAGATAGGCCTGGGCGCGTTGTGCCATAAGGGCCTCGCGCTTAACAAAGTCGGCAACGAAATGGCTGGCTGGACTGTGATGCAAGCCGTAGGGTGTATCCCACTGGGCGATAATTCCGTTTTGCATGACACCTATCCGGTCGGCAATGGCGAACGCCTCGGCTTGGTTATGCGTGACGAGAATTGCGGTGTGACCGGTTTTTTTCAAGATGTCGCGCACTTCGAAGGCCAGACGCTCGCGGGTGTCCACATCCAGATTGGAGAAGGGCTCGTCAAGCAATAGCAGTTCGGGCTCGGACGCCAACGCGCGGGCAAGGGCAACACGCTGCTGCTGTCCACCGGACAACTCATGGGGATATCGGTGGCCCGAGGTTTCCAGGCCCGCCAATGACAGCAGTTCATTGACCCGCTGTCTACGTCGGTGCTTGTCCCAGCGCCGCAGGCCAAAGCCGATATTTTTCTCCACATTGAGATGCGGGAACAGTGCATAGTCCTGGAACATCATGCCCACGTGCCTGTCCTCGGGGGATACTTGTTCGTCTGTCGAGGACAACACGTTTTGGCCCACGGAGATGAAGCCGGCGCGCAATGGCTCGAAACCCGCAATAGCACGCAATACCGTCGTTTTACCGCAGCCTGAAGCGCCCAGTAGGCATCCGATGTGGCCTTTATCGAGGGACAGGGACAGGTTATTGACCACAGGAATGACACCGTCCGCCGTCTCGTAGGCAACGCTGATCTGGTGCAGTTTTAAAAATTCTGACATGCTTTACGCGGTTTTAAATTGAGTGCGGGCCAGTAGGATTACAGGCAATAGGCCAGCCAAGACAATGGCCAGCGCGGCAACGGCGCCTTCTTCGTAGGTGCCTCGCGCGGCTTCGGCATACAGCCAGGTGGCCAGCGTGTCGAAGTTCACAGGCCGGAGCAATAGCGTCGCGGGAAGCTCTTTCATCGTGTCGACGAACACCAATAACGCGGCCGCGCCCAGCGCCGGGCGCAATAATGGTAAATGTACGCGCTTCAACGTGCCGGTGGGCGTCTCGCCCAATAAGCGTGCTGCTTGTTCGAGCGAAGGCGGAATGCGCGACAGTCCGGCCTCGATACCCCCGATCGAAATTGCCAGGAAGCGGATGAGATATGCGCCAACGAGGGCCGTGGTGGTGCCCATGAATAACAGGCCAGGATCGGGATTACCCAGCAACTGCCAAATGCGTGACGCAAGGCTGTCGAGCAGCATGATCGGGATCAGCATGCCAATGGCCAGCACTGTCCCGGGAATGGCGTAGCCCGAGGTGGCGACGCGTGCGCAGAGTTTAGAGAGGGTGAAAGGCGAACCGTGCCTGATACTGCGGGCCGCCCAGGCTACCAGCAACCCTCCCGCCAGCGTGACGCCCGTCGCCAGCAAGGCAACTTTGACCGTGTTGTAGCCGCTGCGTATCAGTTGATCCGATACGGCGCCGACCGTGCCTAGATGCGTAATCGTTTCGTTCAGCAAATACAGCGCGGGAGCCACGAAGCCGATCAGTATCGGTGCCCATCCGAGTATGAAGGCAAAAACCGCGGCGCCGCCTGTGAGGGTACGGGGTTGAATCGGCCTGGCGCGTTGAGTGCTGGCGTAGCGCTGGCGGCGCCGGCCGTGCCGTTCCACCAGGACGAGAATCGCCACAATAGCCAGCATGGCCAACGCGATTTGGGCCGCGCCGGCCAAGTCGGATCGTGTCACCCACGTCGTGTAGACGGATACGGTCAGCGTCTGCACGCCCAGGAACTCGGACGCGCCTATGTCATTCAGCGTTTCGAGCAACGCCAGGCTTACGCCAACCGCGATGGCGGGGCGGGCCATAGGAAGCGCCACTCGGAAGAAGGCGCTGCGCCCCGATTCTCCCAGAACGCGCGCCGCCTCGAGCAAACTGGCCGCCTGTGTCGCGAACATGACGCGCGTGCTGAGGTAAACGTAGGGGTAGAGGACGAAGCCTAAAAGGAATATGGCGCCGGGCAGCGACCGTAAATCGGGTAAACGAAACTGGCGGGGACTGTCGTAGCCAAGCACGTCTCGCACTAGCGTCTGAAAGGGCCCTATTGGATGAAGAATATCCAGATAGGCAAACGCCACGATGTAAGTGGGCACGGCAAGCGGTAACAGCAATGCCCATGAAAGAATGCGGCGGGACGGAAATTGGAAGGCCGTGATCAGCCATGCGCTGCCGACGCCAAGACAGGTGACGAGTACGCCTACCCCAAGCAGCAGCAAGACGGTATTCCGCAGGGCGACAGGTAACACGTAGGAAACCAAGTGCGACCAGTGATCCACTGAACCCTGCAGAGCGAACCACATCAGCGTCATGACCGGTGCCATCACGCACACGGCCATCGCCAGTGCGCCTATTCGCCACGCCGGTCCCGATTCACTGGATAGAAAACGACGCAGACGCAACAGCAAGGATTCCTGAGAAAATCGGCAAAACGCGGGCCGGCTGGCCCGCGTTTGACTGGAAAAGTCCAGCGTTTTAGTTATTGAATCCAACTTTGTCTACCAGTTCGCTTGCCAATTTGCGGTGCTTGGCAATTTCGGTAAGAGGAAGTGGATCGACAACCAAAGGACCAAAGCTGGCTACAACCGGATCAAGCGTGACACCAGCCTTGACAGGGTATTCGTAGTTCGCATTGGCGTATAAGCTTTGTGCCTTGTCCGATACCAAGTACTCGAGCAGCTTTATAGCGTTCTCTTTGTTCGGAGAGTGCTTGGCAACAGAGGCGCCGGAAATATTAACATGAGTGCCGCGGCTCTTTTCATTGGCGAAGGTTGGTCGTACGACCTTGATCGAATCGCCCCACTTGCGCGCGTCGGAGCCCGGTTCAGAATTTTTCATGCGGCCGACATAATAGGCGTTGGCGATGCCGATATCGCAAATGCCACCCAGGATGTCGCGGGCAACATCGCGGTCGCCGCCGGCCGCCTTGCGACCCAGGTTGTCCTTGACGCCACGCAGCCAGGTTTCGGTGGCTTCCGCGCCGTTGTGGGCGATCATGGCGGCGATCATCGCCGTGTTGTATGGATGCTGGCCCGACCGGATGCAGACCTTGCCCTTCCATTTGGGATCCGCGAATGCTTCGTATGTGATCTCTTTCATGTCGATATCTTGTGCGACATAAGCCACGCGATCGCGTAACGAAAGGGTGTACCACTGGCTATCGGCGCCGCGCAAATGGGCCGGAATGGCTTCTTCCAGGACTTTTGACTTGATAGGCTGCGTAATGCCGGCTTCGACCAAGTCCAGAAGATTGCCGATATCCACGGTCATCAGTACGTCGGCGGGTGACTTGTCGCCTTCGGCCTTGACGCGTTCGATGAGGCCGTCTTTGACAAATACCGTGTTCACCTTGATGCCGGTGTCTTTGACGAATTCGTCCAGCAAGGGCTGTATGAGCTTGGGTTCCCGAGTAGTGTAAAGGCTTACGTCCGCTGCAAAAGCCGCCGCCGACATGGTTGATAGGGCGGTAAGACCGGCCAGAGCGAGTGACCGGAACAAGGGCCGCAGTGCGGGAGTAGAGCGCATTCAACTTCTCCTGATAGTAATAGAAATGATTCTCATGTAGATGTCGAAAAGATACCAGAGTATCGGGGAATATTCAATGCGAATTGTCAATGTGGGTGGGTAATTGCGCGGGCAAGTCAGCCTGCGCGCACCCGAAATTTCGACTAGTTCATTGATTCATCTTAAATAATGCCCTTTTTCCCCCTGGGCAAACACCTGTAGTCTCGGCTACCTGTCGTACTATTCGTGTTATCCCTAATCCATTTACTATTAAGTCAGAGAAAAATGGCAGCTTTCAATACAGAGCAGGTTTTAAGCGTGCGTCATTGGAACGATACCTTGTTTTCCTTTACCACCACCCGCGATCCCGCCCTGCGTTTCCACAACGGGCACTTCGTCATGTTGGGACTCGAAGTCGACGGCAAGCCGCTAATGCGCGCCTATAGCATCGCCAGCGCCAACTACGAAGAAAATCTGGAATTCCTGAGCATCAAAGTGCAGGACGGCCCGCTGACATCGCGCTTGCAGCACTTGAAAGAGGGCGATGCAATATTGGTCAGCAAGAAACCGGTGGGTACGCTACTGGTCGACGACCTGAAGCCCGGAAAACATCTCTACCTTTTTGCAACTGGAACCGGCCTAGCACCCTTCATGAGCATCATCAAAGACCCGTCTGTGTATGAGCGCTTCGAAAAAGTCGTGTTGTTGCATGGTGTGCGTTTCAAAAGCGAGTTGGCATATGCGGACTATATAAAAGACCAACTGCCTAACAATGAATATTTTGGCGATCTGGTCCGCGACAAACTCATTTATTACCCCTGCGTCACTCGTGAACCCTTCGTCAACCAAGGGCGCATCACCCATATGGTCGAAAGCGGGAAATTGGCGGCAGATATCGGGTTGCCACAGCTCAACCCGGAAACCGACCGCGCCATGCTTTGCGGCAGCCCCAACATGCTGGCCGATACTAGCGCCATGCTCGATCGCTACGGATTTTCGGTGTCACCGGGCGTGGGGCAAGCCGGAGATTACGTAATAGAACGGGCTTTTGTTGAAAAATAAAAGCGGTATCCGCTTGGGGGGCTTGTTAATTCAAGCTATAGATGTTTAAACTCTGATAGTCGTTTCCATAAACTTACAGAGATTATCTATGGCCAAGCAAATTATTCACACCGATGCCGCTCCCGCCGCGGTCGGCCCCTACTCACAAGCAGTGGTGGCCGGTGCGGGAAAGACAGTTTATTTGTCCGGTCAGATCGGTTTGGAACCGGGTACGGGAGAACTGATCTCCGAGAATTTCGAGGGTCAGGTCAGGCAGTCGTTCGCTAATATGCAGGCGGTTATCGAAGCTGCCGGTGGATCGCTGGACAGCATTGTCAAGCTGACGCTATTCTTGACCGACTTGGGCAAGTTTGCTAGTGCAAATGCCATCATGGCAGACATTATTCCCCAGCCTTTCCCCGCGCGCTCCACCATCGGGGTGGCCAGTCTGCCCAAGGGCGCCCAATTCGAGGTCGAGGCGATCATCGTCATCTAACCGGACGGCCAAGTGGCTGATTCGACGCCATCCAGCGGCAATAAACGCGGGGCAGGGCGCACGCCCGCGGCAGGCGACGGCGGATCTCTGCTCGAGCGGAAGCTGCAACGCCTGGGCTTGCGGGATCCGGGAGACTTTGTTGTTCATTTGCCCCTGCGGTACGAGGACGAGACATATATTTCGCCCATCGCGGCCGCGTGTCCTGGCGAAACGATACAAGTCGAAGGTCAGGTCATTCGAAGCGAAGTGCAATTTCGGCCACGGCGGCAATTGCTGGCGGTAATCGAGGACGGCTCGGGCCAATTGGCGCTTCGATGGCTGAACTTCTACCCCAGCCAGCAGAGCCAGGTGGCCGTTGGCAAGCATGTAAGAGTGCGCGGAGAGGTGAGGGGCGGTTTTCTAGGGTGCGAGATCGTGCACCCCAAGGTGACGGTCGCGGGAACGCCCCTGCCGGACGCGCTGACGCCGGTGTATCCCACGACCGACGGCCTGCCGCAAGCGAGCCTGCGCAAGGCCATCGATCAGGCCATGTCAAAGGCGGATCTTTCCGATACCTTGCCGGAAGAAGTCTGTGAGCAATACGGGCTGATGCCGTTCAGCCAGGCAATTCGTACACTACACCACCCGCCACCCGATATCTCCCATGATGAACTGCTGGAGCGGGGTCATCCGGCGTGGACGCGTATTAAATTCGACGAATTGTTGGCTCAACAGCTATCGCTGGCCGCCGCGCGCGCGGCCCGCCGGGCGCAACGGGCCCGGCCGCTTTCGATGGAGCGTGGGCCTTTAGTCGAGGCGCTCGCCGCTTGCCTGCCTTTTAGCCTGACGTCGGCGCAGCAACGCGTCATCGGCGAGATCGCCGGCGATTTATCCAAATCGTTTCCTATGCACCGGTTATTGCAGGGCGACGTGGGCAGCGGCAAGACAATAGTCGCGGCGTTCGCTGCAGCCCAGGCAATATCCAACGGAAGCCAGGTGGCCATGATGGCGCCTACCGAGCTTCTAGCGGAGCAGCACTTTCAAAAGCTGGCTGGATGGCTGGAACCGCTGGGCGTAAGGATCGCATGGCTGACCGGAAGTCTTCCGGGAAAAGCCCGCAAGCTTGCCACAGAGGCAATCGAGTCAGGCAAGGCCGATCTGGTCATTGGCACGCAGGCGCTGATCCAGGACAAGGTCAACTTCGCAAACCTTGCGCTGGTCGTCATGGACGAGCAACATCGTTTCGGGGTGGGCCAACGCCTGCAGCTTAGCCGCAAGGGCCAGGACGACACCGGGGGTGTGGCACTAATCCCCCATCAACTCAGCATGAGCGCAACGCCCATACCGCGAACCCTGGCCATGACGTTTTTCGCCGACCTGGATGTGTCGGTCATCGACGAGCTGCCGCCAGGACGGAGTCCGGTACTCACCAAGCTCATTGCCGATACGCGGCGCGATGAAGTATTGAGCCATGTCCTTGGTGAAGTCAGACAGGGCCGCCAGGCGTACTGGGTGTGTCCGCTGGTTGAAGAAAGCGAGGCCTTGCAGCTGCAAACCGCCGTCGACACGCATGCAAGGCTGGCGGAGGCGCTCGCCGATGTCCGGGTCGGACTTTTGCATGGCCGAATGCCGGCACCGGAAAAACAGCAGACGATGGAAGACTTTCGTGCAGGTCGGATCGACTTGTTGGTCGCGACTACGGTGATTGAAGTGGGGGTCGACGTCGCCAACGCATCATTGATGATCATCGAACATGCCGAGCGGTTTGGTCTGGCGCAGTTGCATCAACTGCGCGGCCGAGTCGGGCGGGGAAGCCAGAAATCGGTGTGTGTGCTCATGTACCAGCCGCCGCTTTCCGCCATTGCCAGGCAACGATTGCGCGCCATGTACGAAACAGACGACGGCTTCGAGATCGCGCGCCGCGATCTCGAGATGCGCGGGCCAGGCGAATTCCTCGGCGTACGGCAATCGGGACAGGAACTCCTGCGGTTTGCGAATATCGACGGCGATGCCGAGCTTGTGGAGCAGGCGAGGCAGGCGGTGACGCTTATGCGGGACCGTTATTCCCGCCACTGTCACGCCCATATGCAGCGATGGATGCGGGGCAAACAAGACTTCTTGCGCACATGATGATGTGAAGCAATTTTTGGAATGAGACCGTAATGACACTGACTGAACTCAAATATATCGTGGCTGTTGCTCGTGAGCGGCATTTTGGGCGTGCGGCCGAGGCCTGCTTCGTAAGCCAGCCCACGCTTTCGGTCGCTATACGTAAGCTCGAGGAGGAATTGGGTGTCGTGCTGTTCGAGCGCGGAGGGACGGAGGTCGGTATCACGTCTATCGGCTTGCGCGTTGTCGCGCAGGCTCAGCGCGTGCTGGAAGAGGGCGCCAACCTGCGCGAGATCGCACGGCAAGGCCACGATCCCTTGGCGGGACCCTTGCGCGTCGGTGTGATCCATACCATTGGTCCTTACTTGTTGCCCCGGCTGGTGCCGCGGCAAATTGCCGCGACGCCGCAAATGCCCTTGCTGTTGCAAGAGAGTTTTACCGTCCGTTTGCTTGAACTCTTGCGCCAGGGCGAAATTGACTGCGCGATCGTGGCGCTTCCGTTGCCCGAATCCGGACTGATGATACAACCGCTGTACGACGAACCGTTTCTGGTCGCGGTACCCAAGAGTCACCCATGGGCGCAACGTGCGGAAATCGATACGGCCGAGTTGAAGAATGAGACCATGCTGTTGCTTGGGGCGGGGCATTGTTTTCGTGACCAGGTGCTCGAGGTGTGCCCTGAATTGTCGAGATTTTCGGCATCGAGCGAGGGGATACAGCGCACATTCGAAGGATCGTCGCTAGAGACGATCCGCCACATGGTTGCCGCCGGTATCGGGGTCACGGTATTGCCCGCCAGCTCATTGTCGATGCCCGGTCTGGAAAATAATTTGCTTACCTATATTCCTTTCACGAAACCCGTGCCTGATCGCAGGGTGGTCCTGGCATGGCGCAAGAGTTTTCCGCGCCCCGCTGCCATCGAGGCGTTGATAGGCGCCATTCATGAAAGCCATCTTCCTGGCGTGAAATACATCGACGGCATTGCCGCCCGGCCAGAGGTTGGCGCGACTGCCTGATCGGTCAAGCGGACTGAATTCCCTCCTTTCGGTTTTCGTCGGGCGGCGTGCTATTCTGACAATGTAAGATTTAATCGCAACGACACTGGAGGCCTACATGGCAAAAGCGCAGAAGCTGAACAAAGCGGCAAAAATTAACGATAAGGGCATGCGCATCGATATTGGTATTTCAGATGACGACAGAGCCACGGTCGCGGGTGAGCTGTCGAAGATGCTTGCCGATTCCTATACTCTGTACCTGATGACTCACAATTTCCATTGGAACGTCACCGGGCCCATGTTCAATACCTTGCATCAGATGTTCATGACGCAATATACGGAAGAGTGGCAAGCCCTGGATGCCATCGCCGAACGAATCCGCGCGCTTGGCCATTATGCGCCGGGCACATATGCCGAATACGCAAGCTTGTCTTCCATCGAAGAGCCCGCCTCTGTGCCCGACGCCGAGACCATGATACAGATGCTGGTACGCGCCAATGAAGCGGTTGCCAAGACGGCACGCGCCGCTTTCGGAACGGCGGACGAAATGAACGATCAGCCCACCGCCGATCTTCTCACGCAGCGTCTCGATATCCACGAGAAGAATGCATGGATGCTGCGTAGCCTGCTGCAGTAAGCCAGCCCGTCGACCCCTTTGGCCAAGGGGTCTAGGAGCCATTTATTCATAGAGAAAACCCTGTGCGGGCCGAGTGCCCGCACGTTGGCTTTCGGTGTATGCTTTGCGGCGTACCCCATAGGAGGATTTATGAAAACACGTTTTACTCCAGTCGCGGCAGCAATCGGCTTGGCTGTCGGCATGCTGATGTCGTCCGGCGTTAATGCCGCGGACACAATTAAGATCGCTATTGCCGGTCCCTTCACTGGCCCTGTTACCCAGTATGGCGCCATGGTCAAAGAAGGCGTCGATACCGCAATCGAGCAAATCAACGCTGCCGGCGGAGTCCTCGGCAAGCAACTCGAGGCCGTCGCGATCGACGATGGCTGCGAACCCAAACAGGGTCCGGTGGTGGCCAACCGGGTCGTCAACGACAAGATAAATTACGTGGTCGGACACGTATGTTCAGGTGCCACCATTGCGGCAACCAACGTCTATAACAGCGAAGGAGTCGTCATGGTCACGCCGTCGGCCACATCGCCGGCAGTGACCGATGGCAAGAACTACGACACGATCTTCCGCACCATAGGCCGAGACGATCAGCAAGGTCCGGCCGCTGCAACGTTCATTATTGAAAAAATCAAGCCCAAGCAAGTCGCCATACTTCACGATAAGCAATCCTATGGGCAGGGCATAGCCAGTTCGGTGAAAGATCAGCTTGAAAAAGCCGGTATCAAGGTCGTCATGTTCGAAGGCATCAACGCCGGCGACACCGATTATTCCGCGGTCATCACCAAGCTCAAGAGCGCTGGCGCCGACTTCGTCTACTTTGGTGGCTACCATCCTGAACTGGGCTTGCTGCTACGCCAAGGCGCCGAGCAGGGCGTGAAAGCGCAATTCATGGGTCCGGAAGGCGTTGGCAATCCAGACATCAATGCCATCGCCGGTGCCGCGGTTGAAGGCATGTTGTTGACGTTGCCGGCCGACTTTACCCAGGACCCATCCAACGCCGCCATTGTCAAAGCATTCAAAGACAAAAAACGCGATCCGGCTGGTGCGTTCCAGCTGACGGCATATTCAGCAACGACCGCCATTGCGGAAGGCATCAAGGGCGCAGGCGCGGACGACCCGACGAAGGTAGCGGCATGGCTGCACAGCAATAGTGTTGCAACGCCTATCGGCAAGATCTCCTGGAACAAGCAGGGCGACCTTACCGAGTTCAAGTTCGACGTCTTCACATGGCATAAAGACGGATCCAAATCCGTTTACAAATAAACGCATAACAAGAGCGCCTTCATACGGCGCCCAAAGAAATAGGCGCTACGGCGCCTATTTCTTTGGGCGCCGTAGTGCCAGCTAGTCGATAATGCGCCGGCCTGTCTCGCTGTGGAACCAGTGCAGGGAATGAACGCCGTCCGGACCGACTTGGACGGATTCACCGGGTTGCAGCGGATGCTCTTTGGTCAAGCCCACGGGGCATCGCAATACAACAGGTATATCGCCGTGACGGCCATGGATTAATTGCTCGGAACCCAGTATTTCGATCATCTCTACATCGATTGGTATACCAGGCGCATGCAGGCGCATATGTTCGGGGCGCATGCCAAGGATGACGCTCTGGTTGACGAGTTCGGCGGGAATCGTACCGGGATGAAAATCCAGTTTGGCGCCATGATCGTCGTGCAGTTGCCGGTTGGCGTCGACCTGTACGCGCAGTAGATTCATGGGCGGCGCGCCGATGAATCCGGCAACGAAGATGGATGCCGGACGCTCGAAGACTTCGATAGGCGTGCCAATTTGTTCCGGTACGCCTTTATTCATCACCACCATGCGCTGCGCCAGCGTCATTGCTTCGACCTGGTCATGAGTAACGTATAGGCTCGTGGTGTTCAGGCGATGGTGCAGCTTCTGGATTTCCAGGCGCATCTGGACGCGCAGTTTCGCATCCAGGTTGGATAAGGGTTCGTCGAAAAGAAAGACCTTGGGGTCGCGCACGATGGCGCGTCCCATGGCGACGCGCTGGCGTTGTCCGCCGGAAAGCTGACGGGGGCGCCTATCCAGCAAGAGCGTCAGTTCCAGGATCTTTGCGGCCTTGTCGACCCGCTGCTTGATCTCAGCCTTGCTCAATTTGCGGATTTTTAGCCCATAGGCCATGTTTTCATACACGGTCATGTGGGGATAAAGCGCATAATTCTGAAAAACCATGGCAATGTCGCGTTCAGCGGGTTCCAGCGTATTGACAACCTTGCCGTCAATGCTGATTTCGCCGCTGGTAATGCTTTCCAGTCCGGCAACCATGCGCATCAAGGTGGACTTGCCACACCCCGACGGGCCGACTATTACGATGAATTCACCGTCGGCGACATCCATGTCTATGCCGTGAATAACGGCGATGTCCCCCGGGTAGGTCTTTTTTACGTTGCGTAAGCTTAAGGTTGCCATGTGTTGTTCCAGGTCTTTCCATGTAGGCGTCGCGAGGCAACGCCACGTTTATTTTTCGGCATCCACCAAGCCTTTGACAAACCACTTCTGCATGAGTATGACCACCGCAGCCGGCGGCACCATGGCCAGGACGGCGGTAGCCATGACGAGATTCCATTCGGTCACGCTGTCTCCGCCGGCAATCATGCGTTTAATGCCAATGACGACGGGATACATGTTCTCTTGTGTGGTGATGATAAGCGGCCACAAGTATTGATTCCAGCCGTAAATGAATTGGATGACGAAAAGGGCGGCGATGCTCGTGCGCGATAGCGGCAGCAGCACATCTTTGAAGAAACGCATGGGGCCAGCGCCGTCCATTCTTGCGGCTTCCACGAGTTCGTCGGGTACCGTGAGGAAAAATTGTCGGAATAGAAAGGTGGCCGTCGCCGAGGCAATGAGGGGAAGAGTCAGGCCCGCGTAGCTGTTGAGCATGCCTAGATCGGCCACGACCTGGTAGGTGGGCGCAATGCGCACTTCCACCGGCAGCATCAGGGTGACAAAAATCATCCAGAAGAAAAACATGCGGAAACGAAACCGGAAATAAACCACCGCGAACGCCGACAGCATCGAAATTGCGATCTTGCCAATGGCAATGACCAGAGCCATGACCGTACTGATCCACATCATGCGCGCGACAGGCGGCGTATTGGCGCCGTCACCGAACAGTACCGCGTGATAGTTTTCCAGAAAATGGCTGCCTGGCACCAACGACATGGGCGCCTGCGCCACCTCCTGGGCCGTTTGAGTCGAAGCGACCAGCGTGACGTACAAGGGGAAGGCAATGACAGCCACCCCAAGAATGAGAATGAGGTGTGAGAGTATATCGAGGTAGGGACGGCGTTCAATCATGTTGGGTCTTGCCAGGTTCGGTCCGCATGGGTCAGTAATTGACTTTGCGGTCTATGTAGCGGAACTGCATAACAGTAAGCAGTACGACAATTATCATCAGGATGACCGATTGGGCGGCCGACGAGCCGATGTCCAAGCCCTTGAAGCCGGTGGTGAAGACCTTGTACACAAGAATGGACGTGCTCTCGCCCGGCCCGCCTTGCGTCATGATGTCGATAATGGCGAACGTATCGAAGAAAGCATAAATAATATTGACCACCAGCAAGAAGAAAGTGGTGGGGGACAGCAGCGGAAACACAATGGTCCAGAAACGTCGCGCCGGGCTTGCGCCGTCGATGGCAGCCGCTTCGATAAGCGAACGGGGAATGGATTGCAGGCCAGCCAGGAAAAACAAAAAGTTGTACGAGATTTGCTTCCATACCGCGGCAATGACGACCAGCGTCATGGCGTCGTCACCGTCGAGGCGCGGGTTCCAGCTGATTCCCGCTTGCTTGAGGTAAACGGCAAGCACGCCTACTGATGGTGAAAACAAGAATAGCCACAGGACGCCGGCAACTGCCGCGGCGACCGCATAAGGCCAGATGAGCAGGGTCTTATAAATGCTGGCTGCCTTCACCACGCGATCGGCCATGATGGCCAGGACGAGGGAAATGGTCAAGCCAAGCACCGCGACCAATATTGAGAAGATCGCTGTAACCTTGAAGGAGTCCAGGTAGTTGCCGCTGGAAAATAATTCGATGAAGTTGTTCAGGCCGACAAACTGGGACGAGAACCCGAAGGGATCTTCGAGGCGAAACGATTGCCACATGGCCTGGCCCGCGGGCCAGAAAAAAAACACGACGGTGACAGCCAGCTGCGGCGCAAGCAGTAGGTAGGGTAGCGTTTTATGGCTGAAAACGACGCGTTTTTCCATGGGAGGCGTATCTTATGGCGGTGCAGGGTGGGGAAAGTGCGGGTCGGGACCAAAACCGCAAAGGTTAACAGGCCCGAGCCTGCGCCTTTTACGGTTCTGATTCTAGTACACGCGGTTACTTCACGCTCTTTTCAAAGCGCTCCAGAAGTTCATTGCCGCGTTTCACCATGCTTTTCAATCCGGCCTCCGGACTGACTTTGCCGGCAAAAATCTGCTCCATCTCGCCGTCTTCGATTTCACGGATTTGCGGCAGGTAGCCTAAACGGATGCCGCGCGAGTTCTCGGTGGTAGTGGCATCAAGCTGTTTGACTGCCACGTCGGAACCGGGATTCTTGTCGTAGAACCCGGATTTCTGCGTCAGTTCGAAACCGGCTTTCGTTACCGGAACATAGCCGGTTCCCTGATGCCATTGCGCCGCTTTTTCCGGGCTGGACAGGAACTTGAAGAACTTGGTCACGCCTTTGTAGACCTCGGGTGTCTTCTTGGCGAATACCCAGAGGGACGCGCCGCCGATAATGGTGTTCTGCGGAGCTCCCTTGACGTCGGAGTAGTGCGGCAGAGTGGAGGTGCCGAATTCAAACTTGCCTGTCTTGATGATGTTCGCGCGGTTTCCGCTCGATCCCGTGAACATGGCGCAGCGTCCGCCGGTAAATAGAGAATTGGGTGCGTCCCCCCGGCCGCCGTAGGTGAATGTGCCTTCTTTGGCCATGTTGGCAAGAAAGCTCATGTGACGGACGAACAAAGGCTTGTCGATGTCCAGACGGGCGTCCAGCCCGCCGAAACCGTTGTCCTGTGTGGCGTATGGCGTGTTGTGCCATGCACCAAAGGTTTCGAGCTGTATCCACGCCGGCCACGAGGTCGTGTAGCCGCATTCCTGACCCGCCGCGCGCAACTTCTTGCCGGCTTCGGCGACTTCGTCCCATGTCTTGGGTGGCTTCTCGGGGTCGAGGCCTGCCTTTTTGAACGCGTCTTTATTGTAATAAAAGACGGGGGTCGAACTGTTGAAGGGCATGGAAACCAGCTTGCCATCGGGTGCCGAGTAATAACTGGCGACTGCGCCGAGAAAGTCCGCTGGGTTGATCGGATCGCCGGCTTTCTCGGACATTTCCTGCACCGGTTGGACGGCGCCTTTGGCGTACATCATGGTGGCCGTGCCGACTTCAAAGACTTGCAGGATATCGGGTGCGTTGCCTGCCCGGAACGCAGCGATCCCGGCATTCATGGATTCGCCATAGGCACCTTTGTAGACGGCATGGACAACGTAATCCGATTGGCTCTTATTGAATTCACTCACCAACGAATTGACCCGTTCCCCCAACGCCCCTTCCATTGAATGCCAAAAGTTGATGTCTGTGGCTGCGTGAGCGCTACCCATGCTGGCGATCATGCCAGTAAGGGACAGCGCAAAAAGTTTTGATCGCATTATCGGTTCTCCTTTGACTGCTTGGCTTGCCTGAAGTCTTGCCTCAGGGTCGTGGGTGATTCTATGACGCGTTTGTGACTTTCGCATGACTGTACCGACAAGCGGCAGGGCAGGTCAATGCAAATATGGCGGCCGCAAACCGTCCCGGAAATCGTACAATACTGGCCTTATGACTAAAGAACTCACTATCGCCTTCATTGGCGGCGGAAATATGGCCACCGCATTGGGCGCCGGGCTCATTGGTAAGCGCTGCGGTGCCCACGACGTGCATGTTGTCGATGTCCAGGAACCCGTGCTGGAACGCTGGAGGGCCCAGGGATGCACCGGTACCGGGGCGCCCGATCCTGTTCTCGCAACGCGCCGTATCTGGATATTCGCGGTCAAGCCGCAATATATGAAAGAAGCGGTGCTGGCATGCCGCCCGTATCTTCAGCCCGACACCCTTGTCATCAGCATTGCGGCCGGCATCTCCAGCGATACCTTGGCAAGCTGGTTGGGCACGCCGGCGCAGCCCTGGACCCGCCTCATCCGCTGTATGCCGAACACGCCGGCGCTCATAGGCGCTGGCGCCAGCGGCCTCATGGCCATGCCAGGGGCGTCAGAAGACGACCGCGCCGTTGCCCACCAATTGATGGCCGCCGTCGGCGACGTCGTCTGGGTAAATACCGACCATGATCTCGATGTGGTCACGGGCTTGTCGGGCAGCGGGCCCGCCTATGTGTTTCTATTCATTGACGCCCTGGTGCAGGGCGGTGTCTCACAAGGTTTGTCCCCCGCACAGGCCCGCACGTTGGCGCTGGCAACGGTTAACGGAGCAACGCAACTGGCCAGCCTGTCCCACGAATCGCTGGATGTCCTGCGCGAGCGCGTGACATCCAAAGGGGGCACCACAGCCGCCGCCGTCGATGTATTACAGACCCAGCAGTTTTCAACCATTGTCCAGTCCGCCATGCGGGCCGCCGCCGACCGCGCCGCCAAGTTGTCTACCGAGTTCTCGAAATGAAATCAACCTTGCCCGTTAATTTTGCCGCAATGACGCGGTCGCAGTTCGCCATTGCCGTCGCCGCCATGGTGCTCGTCGTTGTCGGCTCGAACATACTTGTCCAGTACCCGATCAATCGATGGCTGACCTGGGGCGCAATATCGTATCCGGTTGCGTTCCTTATCGCCGATCTTCTCAACCGCCGCTTCGGACCTTCCGCTGCCCGGCGCGTTGCTTATGCCGGTTTTTTTGCGGCCGTCATCATCTCGGTATGGGTCGCCACACCGCGCATTGCCATGGCTTCGGGACTGGCCTTCATCTGCGCCCAACTCGTCGATATCCAGGTGTTCGACCGGCTGCGCAATCAAAGCTGGTGGCGTGCGCCGTTGGTCGGCGGTGTTGCCGGCGCCACTCTCGACACGTTCATCTTTTTTAGTGTGGCCTTCGCCGGCACAGGTGTTCCGTGGGTCTCGCTGCTTGCGGGCGACCTGGCGGTCAAGTTGGTGGTCAATGCCACCATGCTGGCGCCGTTCCGCGCATTCATGTGGAATCTTGCGCGTCCCGCGGTCGTTTCCTCCGATGCGGCCAGTGGCGGACGCATATAGAAGCTTCGTGTGGTTGGCTGTTACGCCCATTGTCCTGAAAAAGAAAGGGCCGGCGCTAAGGGGTTATCCGTAGTGACATCCCACTGCCGAGTCGTCAAAATACGCAGGCCGTTAAAGGCGGTAGCTAACAACCATGGCTCGCCGTAACATCATCACTCAAACTCCTAACATGGGTTTGGTTACGGCGGACTCAACCGGAGATCTGCAGGCATGAAGTTCCTCAAACGAGTATCCCCATTAGTAATGGCATTGGGCGCCATGGCCGTCGCCGGCAGTGTGTTTGCCGCCGATACAATAAAAATCGGCATTCCTCAACCCATGACGGGTCCCGCTACGCAATACGGCGACCAGATCCAGGCTGGCGCGCTTACCGCCATCGAAGCCATCAATGCGCGTGGCGGCGTCAAGGGCCAGAAACTGGAAGCTCTGCTCATCGATGACGGTTGCGAACCCAAGCAAGCGGTTCCTGCTGCCAACCGTGTCATCAACTCCGGCGCAAAGTTCGCGGTTGCGCACGCATGTTCGGGTACGACCGTTCCCGCAGTCAACGTTTACGAGCAGGAAGGCATAGTCGCCATCACCCCGGGGGCCACATCGCCGCTGGTCACCGACACGATCAAGCCGCATTATTTCTTTCGCACCATCGGGCGCGACGACCAGCAAGGTCCGTTCGCTGCCAGCTACATCGCCAAGTCGCTCAAGCCCAAGGCGGTTGCCATTTTGCATGATAAGCAAACATACGGTTCAGGCGTTGCCACGCAAGTACGCGATGCGCTGGCCAAAGACAAAGTCAATGTCGCCATGTTTGAAGGCATCAACGTTGGCGATAGCGACTACTCCGCTGTCATTACGAAGCTGAAGTCCCTGAATCCAGACCTGATCTACTTCGGCGGCTACCACGCCGAACTGGGCTTGCTGCTTCGCCAGGCGCGTGAACAAGGCCTGAAGACGCAATTCATGGGTCCCGAAGGCGTTGCCAATAACGACTTGGTCGCCATTGCCGGTCCAGCCGTTGCCGACCTGCTGGTTACATTGCCATCCGACTTCACCAAGCTGCCGGGCAACGAAAAAGTACTGGAAGACTTCAAGACCTATAAGCGCAGTCCCGATGGGGCGTTCACGCTTACCGCCTATGCGGCCGTCCAGATCCTTGTCGACAGCATCAACGCCGTTGGCGCCGACCCAGTCAAAGTCGCCGACTACATGCACAAGAATACGTTCAATACCGCCATTGGCAAGGTCGAATACGACGCCAAGGGCGACTTGAAAGAATTCGAATTTGCCGTCTTCAAGTGGGACAAAGACGGCAAGATGGAACAGTTGAAAATCTAATCGCAAGCCTGTGTGCTCCAGCCGTAAAGGGCTGGAGCATTTCTTTTTTCCCTGGTCGGCACGTGTGCACCTCCCGTCCCGACTCACAGGAATACCTGTTTTATGTCAGAGCTCATACCTCAACTCACGCAACAGCTGTTCAACGGCTTGTCGCTCGGCGCAATCTACGCGCTTATCGCCATCGGCTACACAATGGTTTATGGCATCATCGGCATGATCAACTTCGCTCATGGCGAGATCTACATGATAGGTGCCTATGTAGGCCTGGTCACGTTATCGGCCATTGGGGTAAATAGCGGTCTGCCACTGCCCGTGATCATCCTGATCATGTTGATCGTGGCGGTGCTAATTACCGGCGTGTATGGCTACGCGATTGAAAAGGTGGCTTATGCGCCATTGCGCGGCGGCCCTCGCCTGGTCCCGCTCATTTCCGCCATCGGTATGTCCATATTCTTGCAAAACTGGGTCGCCATTGGGCAGGGCGCGCGCGACATGGCTGTTCCAGCGCTTGTCACCGGGTCCGTCCAATTTCAGATCGGCACAGACTTCGTCGTGACAGCACCGTATTCGCGCATCATGATCATTGTGGTCACGGTGGCTCTTATGGTGGCGTTGTCGCTCTTCATCAAGTACTCGCGAATCGGGCGCGCGTCCCGGGCATGTTCGCAAGACCTGCGCATGGCCAATCTGCTCGGCATCGACACCAATCGCATCATTTCCTTCACATTTATCATCGGCGCCATGCTGGCGGCGGTCGGTGGCGTGCTGATCGCGCTGGCCATCGGAAAATTGAACCCCTTCATCGGTTTTATTGCCGGTATAAAGGCGTTTACGGCGGCTGTGCTGGGCGGCATAGGCAGCATACCCGGCGCCATGCTGGGCGGCGTGCTGCTCGGCTTGGCCGAGACCTTCGCCGCCGCCTACATATCTTCCCAGTACAAAGACATCGTCGCGTTTGGCCTGTTGGTATTCATTTTGTTATTCCGCCCAACCGGCCTGCTTGGTAAACCAGAAGTGGAAAAAGTGTAATGGGTAACGTTAAAAACGCGCTAATCGCGGCCTTCATGGCGGGCGTCATTATTGCGCCCGTCTTCGGCTTGCAAATCGTACGCTCCGGCATGCAAACCAGCCTGGTGCCCGAATGGGACATGATCATATATGGCATGGTTATTGTATTTGTGTTCCAGGTGCTGATCAGGCCGGCCTTTGTTCGCCTTTTTGCCGCCAAGCGCACCAAGCGGACAATGCCAGTGCTATCCGACTCGGCGCGCAGGGGCTTGATCTTTGTCCTGGTGGCCATAGCCATCGTATTTCCCTTTACCACTGGCCGGGCGCAGGTCGATATCGCCACGTTGGTGCTTATTTACATCATGCTCGGCCTTGGGCTGAACATTGTCGTAGGGTTTGCGGGACTGCTGGATCTGGGTTTCGTCGGTTTCTACGCTGTCGGCGCCTACACATATGCGTTGCTGTATTACTGGGCCGGCTGGGGCTTCTGGGAAGCCCTGCCGCTGTCCGGCGGTGTGGCCGCGCTCTTCGGCTTCGTGCTGGGGTTTCCCGTGTTGAGGCTACGGGGCGACTACCTCGCTATCGTCACGCTGGGTTTCGGGGAAATCATACGGCTGCTGCTGATCAACCTGTCCTCGCTCACTAACGGCCCTGACGGTATTTCCGGCATTCCGAAGCCTACCGTGTTCGGGTTCCCCATGGCCAGGCGCGCGCCTGAAGGCCAAACCACCTTCCATGACTTGGTGGGTTGGGAATTCGCCAACCAGGACGTGATCGTTTATCTCTACCTAATGGCGCTCGGCTTGGCGTTATTTACCTTGTTCGTGTCGAGCCGCGTCATACGGATGCCCATAGGCCGCGCCTGGGAAGCGCTGCGCGAAGATGAAATCGCCTGCCGTTCGCTGGGCCTGAATCCCACCCGCATCAAGTTGTCGGCATTCACCATGGGCGCCATGTTCGCCGGCTTTGGCGGGGCATTCTTTGCCGCCCGTCAAGGCTTGGTCAATCCAGAGTCGTTTACCTTCATGGAGTCGGCTCTCATCCTGGCTATTGTGGTGTTGGGCGGCATGGGCTCCCAGGTAGGTGTCATTCTTGCGGCAATAATCCTCACGGTCGTACCGGAAATTGCCCGCGAATTCGCAGAGTATCGAATGTTGATTTTTGGATTGGTAATGGTCTTGATGATGATGTGGCGTCCACAGGGGCTATTGCCCGTCAAGCGGCCCCAAGTGGAGCTGAAAGCATGAGCGAGGTATTGCTGAAAGTATCCGACCTGACCATGCGATTCGGCGGTTTGCTTGCTGTCGACAAAGTAGCATTTGACGTGAAGCGCGACGAGGTCTTTGCCATCATCGGCCCCAATGGCGCCGGGAAGACCACGGTCTTCAACTGCGTTGGCGGATTCTACAAGCCCACGTCCGGCAGCATTGTCATGGATGGCAAGTCAATCAATGGACTGCCCAGCCATAAGGTGGCGCAGGAAGGCTTGGTTCGTACGTTCCAAAACGTGCGTCTTTTCAAGAATCTTACGGTTCTTGAAAACCTCATGGTCGCCCAACATACCCACATACAGACCGGATTGGTGCAAGGCCTGTTGAAGCTGCCGTCCTATCGGAATTCGGAGAAGCAAGCCCTGGCCAATGCCAGCGAGTGGCTCGATTTCATGGGCATTCGGCAGTATGCCAATCGCGAAGCGGGTAATCTTGCCTACGGCCATCAACGCCGCCTGGAAATCGCCCGCTGCATGATCACCAAGCCTCGGCTGCTAATGCTCGACGAACCGGCGGCCGGCCTGAATCCACAAGAAAAACGCGACCTTCAAAAACTGATCGACCAGCTGCGCCGCGAATTCGATGTGGCGGTGCTGCTTATCGAACACGACATGAGCCTGGTCATGGGCGTATCGGACCGTATCATGGTCATGGAGCACGGCATGCCAATCACCACGGGGCTGCCCGCCGATGTTCGGGTCGACCCTCGCGTCATCAAAGCTTACCTTGGGGAAGAATAAGTGCTCAAGCTGCAAAACATACACACGCACTATGGTGCGATTCAAGCACTTAACGATGTGTCGGTCGAGGTGCATCAAGGCGAAATCGTCACCCTCATTGGCGCGAACGGAGCCGGCAAGACCACCTTGCTCATGACCGTTTGCGGTTCGCCGCGGGCAAGCAGCGGCACAGTGACTTTCGAAGGCGAAGACATTACGCAGGCCCAGACGCACACCATCATGCGCCGCGGTATTGCCATCTCTCCCGAAGGACGTCGTGTTTTTCCGGAACTCACCGTCTCCGAAAACCTGAAGATGGGAGGCTTCTTCCTTAACTCACAGGAAATCGACGCCGGGCTGGCGCACGTCTACGACTTGTTTCCGCGCTTGAAGGAACGAGCCGACCAGCGTGCGGGCACCATGTCGGGCGGCGAGCAGCAAATGCTTGCCATTGGCCGCGCTTTAATGACCAAGCCCAAGCTGCTGTTGCTCGATGAGCCAACCTTGGGCCTGGCACCATTGATCATTGCACAAATCTTCGACATCATCCGCACAATTCGTGAAGAAGGCGTCACCGTGTTCCTGGTCGAGCAGAACGCCAACAAGGCGTTGCAAGTGGCCGATCGCGGCTACGTGCTTGAAACCGGCAAAGTGGTACTGGCGGATACCGGCGCCAATTTGCTCGTGAACGACGCTGTGCGCAAGGCCTACCTGGGCGGTTGATCGCCAGGTCGCAGGTGTTGCGAAAGAAAGGCTTCCATGCGTTCGTAGAACTCAAATTTGTTCTCGTCGTTATGGAAGCCGTGTCCTTCGTTGTCCTTGACCATATAGTCCACTTCTACGCCACGGGCGCGCAGGGCCGCCACCATCTGGTCGCTTTCGGCTTTGTTCACACGCGGATCATGCGCGCCTTGCGCGATGAATAACGGCGTCTTGATCTTGTGGGCGTTAAGCGCGGGCGACGTCGCGACCAGTCGGTCATAATCCGTGTCCGGATCTCCCACCATGCTGTACATTTTGGTCAGCATGGGTTTCCAGTAGGGCGGAATCGTATTCATGAAGGTGAGCAAATTCGACACGCCCACATAATCCACGGCTGCGGCGTATAAGTCTGGAGTGGACGTTATGCCTGCAAGTACGGCATAACCGCCATAGCTTCCACCGTAGATGGCAATGCGTTCCGGGTCTGCAATACCTTGGCCGATCAGCCACTGCACACCGTCGGTGATGTCGTCTTGCATGCCCAGGCCCCATTGCCCGAAACCGGCCTCCCAGAAGCGCCGCCCGTATCCCGTGGATCCTCGAAAATTCATTTGAAGGACACAGTAGCCGCGATTCGCAAGGAACTGGGCTTCAGGATTGAATCCCCAGCCATCGCGCGTCCATGGTCCGCCGTGCGGGTTGACGACGCATGGCAGGTGGCGCGGATGGGCACCCAATGGCAGCGTCAGGTAGCCGTGTATGGTCAGGCCGTCGCGCGACGTATAACTGACTGGACGTACGGAAGCCATTCCATCCTCGGGTAGCGCCGGGTTGATATCAGCCAGCTTGTCGAGAGAATCCTGGATGGCGTCGTATAGGTATCGGCTGCCCGGCGTGCGGTCGTTGTACGCGGCGACGATGTATTTGTTTTCGTCGCGGGTGCTGCTTTGCAGGGATATTTCATAGCCTGGCAGCTTGGCTGAAACACGTTCATAACGCTCGGCCGTTATCTTGTCGAAGAAATGGTATTGGGTCTTGTCGGTCTGGTATGCCGCCATTGCCAGGACCTGGCGCAGCCGCGAATAGCCGGCGCCGTCCAGGTCGACGCCATCGACCTCGAAAATCAGGGTTTCATCTTCCGGATGGGCGGGGTCGATGACGACCAGCGCCAGGCAATCGCGCCCACGGTTGCTGAGGGCGTAGATAGAGTGATTATCGAAGGTGAAAAATTCCGGACTCACGATGGTGCGGAAATCGGTGGTGATGATGGGTTGGAACGCGTCGTGTTCGGTATGGCGGTAGAGCAGGGTGGTGTGCAAGCCGTCGCTGGTGATCCCCGCGCGCACATGGCCAAGATGGTCGGTTTGCCAGCCCACCACATTGCCGGGATTCTCGGCAACCAGAACCAGGTCGCCCGTGTGAATGTCGGCGCGGTAGACGTCGAAGACTTCGGGATTGCGCTCGTTATGAGTGATGAGGATGTGGTCCGGGTCGTCCGGCAAGTCGTCCTGGATGCTGGCTCTTACACCGGCGAAAGGGGTGAGATCAGTAAGTTTGCCGGTGGATGTGTCGACGGAAAGTACATGGAAGTTCTCGTCGCCATTGATGTCTTTTTCGAAGAGTATGGCATTCGACCCTTTCCAGAAGTATTGGGCAATATCCCGCTCTGTCTCGTGCGTCAGCTGCCGTATGGCGCCAACCGGCTTGCTGCCCTGCAGCCCTTGAACAAAAATGTTCATGCGCGGCGCCTGGCCCTCAAGGCCCGCGGGCTGCATGAAACCTAGCGTTGCGCCATCGTCGGACAGGCGGAAAAAGCCACGCTCTGGGTTACGGAAGAAATCTTGTACAGGGTAGCGACTAGGCATGAGTGGATATCTGTGGCAGGCGCGCCGCCTCTGGTGATTTGACGTGAGGAATGCTATTACTATATCGGATAGACGGCCTGCGTGTGCCGACTCCATCCTATCGCCAAGGAATAGCCTATGCCCGATCGTCCCTTGCAAGTCGTTTTTTTGGACCGAGACACAATTTCGCCCCAAACGGTGCTGCGCAAAATCACATTCGACCATGCGCTTACCGTGTACGGGCGTACGTCGCGGGACCAAGTGCCGGAACGCATCGCAAATGCCGACATCGTCATCACCAATAAGGTGCCGTTGCAGCGCGAGGCGCTTGACTGTGCGTCACAACTGAAAATGGTCGCTGTCGCGGCCACCGGAACAGACAATGTCGACGTGGCCGAATGTACTCGGCGCGGAGTGATTGTGTCGAATATCCGCGGCTATGCGGTCACCAGCGTGCCGGAGCACGTGTTCGCGCTCATATTCGCGTTGCGTCGCAGCTTGGTTGCATACCGCGAGTCGGTAAAGGCGGGCCGTTGGTACGACGCTCAGCAGTTTTGCTACTTCGACTACCCTATCAAGGATTTATCGGGCTCTACCCTGGGCGTCGTCGGCAAGGGAACAATCGGCCAAGCGGTGGCTGCCATCGGCCAGGCGCTGGGCATGCGGGTCTTGTTCGCCGGCCGCAAGGGCGAACGGGCGGTTGCCGATGGATATACGCCATTGCACGACGTACTGGCGCAGAGCGATGTCATTACATTGCATTGCCCGCTCAACGGCCACACGCGCGACCTGATCAATACAGACGAATTCAAACAAATGAAGCGCAAGCCGATCTTGATCAATACCGCCAGGGGCGGGCTTGTGAACGAAACGGCGCTTGCCACGGCATTGCGATCGGGACAACTGGCCGGCGCGGGTTTCGATGTAACCACACCGGAGCCGCCTGAAAATCAGCATCCGCTGGTTTCGCTTCTCGATCTGCCGAACTTCATACTTACGCCGCATGTTGCCTGGGCAAGCGACGAGGCCGTGCAGACCCTGGCCGATCAGCTCGTCGACAACATCGAGGCGTATCATCGGGGCACTCCCCGCAACGTGGTTAATAATTAAAGCAGGCCGTTCAAATGCGTGTAGTTGTTGCTCCTGATTCTTTTAAAGAAAGCCTGTCCGCCGAGAAAGTCGCCCAAGCTATCGCGGATGGCGTGCGCGATGCGTTACCTAGCGCGACGATCCTATGTGTTCCCATGGCCGATGGCGGCGAAGGGTCGCTCGATGCCGTCCTGGCGGCAAGCGGCGGGGAGCGCCGCCTTGGCCAGGTCAGTAATGCCAATGGCCACGTTGTCGAGGCCGGATGGGGCTGGCTGGGCGACGGCAATGCCTTTATAGAAATGGCCGCCGCCGCGGGGCTGGAGCAAATTCCAGTGCAGCAGCGCAAGCCGCTCGAGGCCACTAGCTACGGCGTGGGACAGCTTATACAGCAGGCCCTGGACGCCGGGGCGCGCCGCATTGTCCTGGGACTGGGCGGCAGCGCGTGCAATGACGCTGGCGCCGGCCTGCTTCAAGCATTGGGGGTCCGTCTATTGGATGATGCCGGTCGGGCTTTGCCCCCGGGCGGTGCGGCATTGCAACGACTGGCCAGCATCTCGCTCGACGACATGGATGCCCGGTTGCCAGACGTCAGCTTCGAACTTGCCGTCGATGTCGATAATCCGCTGTGCGGACCTTCCGGGGCGTCCGCCATTTTCGGGCCGCAGAAGGGGGCTACGCCCGCGGAGGTTGCGGCCCTTGACCAGGCGCTGGCGCACTTTGCGAGCGTGTGTGCACAACATTTCGGCAAGGACGAGCAAAACACCCCGGGCATGGGGGCCGCCGGCGGCTTGGGCTTCGCCATCAAGACATGCTTTACAGCGCGCTTGCGCCCAGGTGTAGAGCTCATTGCGGAGCTTGCGGGGCTTGTCTCCGCGCTGGAGGGCGCCGACCTGGTATTTACCGGGGAGGGGCGCATGGATGCTCAAACGCTGTCCGGCAAGACACCGGCGGGGGTGGCGCGCTACGCGAGCCAACGCGGCATACCGGTCATTGCCATCGCGGGTTCGTTGGGCGAGGGTTATCAAGCGCTGTACAACGTAGGCGTCACCGCCGCCTTCAGCCTTGCGCCCGGGCCAATCGCCCTGGAACAGGCATGCGAGCACGCGGCCGCGTATTTGCGGGAACGCGCGCGCGATTGCACCCGCTTGTGGGTGGCGGCCAGCGCCGCGCGCCCTGAAGTCGAAACCTGTGTTCTTAACGGCCAGCAATGAACGCTTATACCGCACCCGATTTTTCCCTGGATGGCAAGCTGGCACTCATCACAGGTTCCACGCAAGGCCTCGGGCTTGTCATCGCCCGAGCTTATGCCGCCAGCGGCGCCGTCGTCATCATCAATGGGCGCGATGCTGCGCGCGTGGCAGGAGTGGTTGCCGACCTGAGCGCGCATGGCCATCGTGCCTACGCCTACGTGCAGGATATAGGGCGGTTGGCTGAGCAAGAGCCCGCATTCAACCAGCTTTGCCAACAGGTCGGCGTGCCCGATATTGTCGTGAACAACGTTGGCATACGCATCCGCACGTCGCTGGCGGACGCCTCTTTGGCCGATATTCTCGAGCTTATCAATGTAGACCTGATTGCGGCGGTTCAGCTTTCCCGCCTGGCGGCCGCCGCCATGGTGGCGAAACGCAGCAAGGGCCGGCTGATCACACTGACGTCGATAGCCGGTGAACTTGCCCGGCCCGGCGATGCAATTTACCCCGTGGCGAAGCAGGGGCTTAGCGGGCTGATCCGTGCGCTTGCCGTCGAATACGGCCATCATGGGATCACCAGCAATGGCATCGCTCCCGGCACCTTCGCCACCGAAAGCAATACGGCGCTGGCCAACGATCCCGTCAAGGGACCTGTGGTGGTGGGGCGCAATCCGCTGGGCCGATGGGCGCAGCCCTCCGAAATTGCCGGTGCCGCGGTTTTCCTGGCTTCGCCGTCCGCGTCCTATGTCAATGGACATATCATCGTGGTCGACGGGGGCTTCTCCGTCACGTTTTAACCCTGCATGGTTCCTATCTGACCCTAGAAATATAACGAGCACTGAATGAATCGTCCCATACGTCTTGCGATCAACGGCTACGGCCGCATTGGCCGCTGTGTCTTGCGAGCGCTTTACGAATCGCCCATGCGGGATCATTTCCAGATCGTTGCCATAAACGAGCCGGCCGATCTGGCCAGCATTGCGTACCTCTCGCAGTTCGATTCCACGCATGGAATTTTTCCAGGCAAGATAGAGCAGGGAGCCGACTGCCTCGTGGTCAACGGAAAAGACATCCTGGTGACGCACGCGCACGCCCCTGAGGATGTGCCTTGGGCGGATTTTGGAATTGACTTGCTTATAGAGTGTTCCGGCCGTTATAGCTCGCGCGGCGACATACAGCGGTTTGTCGATGCCGGCTGCCCACGCGTGCTGGTGTCCCACCCCGGCAATAGCGCCCAGGATGTCGACCTTACCGTCGTATACGGCATCAATCACGGGGATATAACGGGTCAGGAGACGATCATATCGAATGCCTCGTGCACCACGAATGCCGTTATTCCCATCCTGGCCGCGCTTCACGAAGCCTATGGCATCAGCCATGCGTTCTTGACGACGCTGCATTCCGTCATGAACGACCAGCCCATGATCGATGGCTATCATCATGCCGACCTGCGCCGCACTCGTTCAGCAATGCAATCCATCGTGCCGGTCGCTACCGGCCTTGCCCAGGGGGTGGAGCGCTTGCTGCCTCAGTTGACGGGCAGGGTACAGGCCAAGGCGATACGAGTGCCAATACTCAATGTCTCGGCGATCGACCTGATGCTGACGTTCGGGTGCGACGTGGAAGCCAGGGAATTGAACGCCTTGCTCATCGAGTCCACCAACCGCCATCCGGGGTTGCTGGCCTGGTCCAATAATCCACACGCATCCATCGATTTCAATCACAATCCGCATTCCGCAATCATCGACGGCAGCCAGACCCGGACCAACGGCAATGGTTTCGCCAATGTATTTATCTGGTTCGACAATGAATGGGGCTTCGCCAATCGCATGCTTGACGTCGCGAACGCATGGGCACGGCAGTTCCGACCGACGGATGCCAGGCGAACGTGACAGGCGTATAGTTGACTTGAGCAAGGGCGCCGCCCTTGGGTCTTCATCGTCTTGCACAGGAGCCCCTTATGACGCAGTCCCGTATCGAAACCGACTCCATGGGCGAAATTGCCGTTCCGGCAGCACGATACTGGGGCGCGCAAACACAGCGTTCCATCCAGAACTTTCCCATAGGCGTTGCGCGCTTCAAATGGCAACCGCCCATTATTTCCGCCCTTGGCATACTGAAAAAAGCGGCGGCGCGCGCGAATAGTGAATTGGGCGAGCTTGCGCCCGACATTGCCGACCTGATCGTCAGGGCGGCCGATGAGGTCATCGACGGCACGCTCGACGACGAATTCCCGCTCGTCGTTTTCCAGACGGGTTCCGGCACGCAGTCGAACATGAACGCAAACGAGGTCATCGCCAATCGCGCCATCGCGCTGGCCGGGGGTAGCCTGGGCAGCAAGACGCCCGTGCATCCCAACGACCATGTCAACCGGGGCCAGTCGTCCAACGATACCTTTCCCACGGCCATGCATATTGCCGTTGCCCGGGAACTCGACGGCAAGCTATTTCCGGCCGTCGGCCAGTTGCGCAGCACATTGGCGCGCAAATCGGTCCAATACGAGCATGTCGTCAAGACGGGACGTACACACTTGCAGGACGCCACTCCCATTACGCTGGGGCAGGAGATCAGCGCGTGGGTCGCCCAGATCGACTTTGCCCTTGACGCCGTACAAGCAACGCTGCCCGGCATCTACGATCTGGCGATCGGCGGTACAGCCGTAGGCACGGGTCTGAATGCACATCGCCGTTTTGGCGATGTTGCGGCCGGCCATATTGCCCAACTCACCGGCTTGCCGTTCCGCTCGGCCGATAACAAATTCTTTGCCTTGTCCGCGCATGATGCGCTGGTCAGCTTGTCGGCGGCGCTGCGCACGCTGGCCGGAGCCCTGATGAAGATGGCGAACGATGTCCGCTGGCTGGCCAGCGGTCCGCGTTGCGGTATAGGCGAACTCACGCTGCCCGATAATGAACCCGGCTCGTCCATTATGCCGGGCAAGGTCAATCCCACACAGTGCGAGGCGCTCACGATGGTGTGCGTGCAGGTCTTCGGCAACGACGCGGCCACGGCATTTGCCGGAACGCAAGGCAACTTCCAGCTCAACGTTTATAAACCCGTGATGGTGCACAACGTATTGGAAAGCATAGAACTGCTAAGCGATGCCTGCCTGGCGTTCGACATGAATTGTGCGGCGGGCATCGAGCCCGACCTCGCCCGTATTTCAGAAAACCTTGAAAAAAACCTAATGCTGGTCACGGCCTTGAATCGGCATATCGGCTACGACAAGTCGGCGGCAATCGCTAAAAAAGCGCAGCACGATAAGATCACGCTGCGGGAGGCGGCACTAGGACTAGGCTATGTATCGGCACAGGAATACGACGCGTGGATCATCCCGATCGATATGACGCATCCGAACTAGGGGGAAGGCCATGACAGCGAACACGCATGGCCGCGCCAAGAAGAGGACACCGGCAGGCGCCTTCCACGTTCTCATACAGAGAGCCTACGACAGCTCCGTTGCCGTGGATGGCCACTACCGCGTCCTGGTGGACCGGCTTTGGCCGCGCGGGCTTTCGAAGAAGGATTTGGCGATCGACGAATGGAATAAAGATCTCGCACCTACTCCGGCGCTGCGCAGGTGGTTCGGCCATAGGCTCGAGAACTGGGAACAATTCCAGGTGAAGTATCGGGCCGAACTTCGCCAGGACGAACAGCAACAGCGCATAACGGAACTGATCGCGCGGGCGGGCGAACAACCGATCATGTTGGTCTACGGCGCGCGAGATACCGAGCACAATCATGCCGTGGTGCTGGCGGCTGAACTGCAACGCCTATACTAAGCCGAGGGGTACGTGTTATTCACGGAGGCCGGGATGAAAAGGATGGCATTCAACCGCATCGCACGCCGTATCATTTCGTTGGCGATCGCAGCGGTGGTGGCGGCGCCCGTCCTTCACGCGGCGGCCGACGAGGCGCCGACGCCGCAAGTTACGGTATTGAAGGTCGATGGCATCATCAGCCCGCCGACCTCCGATTTCATTGCACAAGGCTTGCGCCAGGCGGCCGCCGACAAGGCCGTATTGGCCATCATCGAGCTCGACACGCCGGGCGGCCTCGATACCTCTATGCGCTCCATCATCCGGCAGATACTCATATCGCCGGTGCCCGTGGCGACCTTCGTCAGTCCGGGCGGTGCGCGCGCCGCGAGCGCAGGCACGTTCATTCTTTACGCCAGCCACGTCGCGGCCATGACCCCGGCCAGCAATTTGGGCGCGGCTTCGCCTGTCGCCATCGGCGCATCGCCGCAGGGTGGTAATGGCGACGCCAAGTCAGAAAACAAATCAGCCGCCGACACCATGACCAGCAAGGCAAAAAACGATGCAGCCGCCTATATTCGCAGCCTGGCGCAATTACGCGGACGTAATGCCGACTTCGCCGAAAAGGCCGTCCTTGACGCAAGCAGCATGTCGGCTAACGAAGCGTTGAAGGCGGGAGTCATCGAGTACGTCGCGACCGACACCCGTCAGCTCTTGCAGCAACTGGATGGCAAGCATGTGAAGCTTGACGACGGTCGCATGGTCGAACTTGCCACGGCGAATGCGAATATCGTTTACATCGAACCTGACTGGCGTAACCGCATCCTCTCGGTGCTGGCCAACCCCCAGGTGGCATTATTGTTGATGATGGTCGGAATTTACGGTCTGTTTTTCGAACTGACAAGTCCGGGCATTGCGTTACCCGGCGTGGCTGGCCTTATTTGCCTTTTGCTTGGCCTATATGCGTTTCAGATGCTACCGGTGAATTGGGCGGGGGTGGCGTTGATCGCGGCCGGGACCGCAATGATGATCTCCGAGGCTTTTTTGCCCAGCTTCGGCGTCCTGGGGATAGGAGGGATTATTGCTTTTGTCCTCGGAGGTCTTTTCCTTACTGATACCGGCATTCCCGAATTCGATTTGTCGGTGCCGTTTCTCGTTGGGCTGGCCATTGCCAGCGCATTGCTTATTATGCTGGTCGGAACCATGGCCGCGCGGTCTCACCGGCTGAAGGTCGTGTCGGGTCGCGAAGAAATGCTGGGTATCGATGGTGTGGTCAGTGCCATCAAGGACGGTATGGTTTATGCCGATGTGCGCGGCGAGAGCTGGCGCGTGCGCTGTAACGAGCCGCTTGCACCTGGCGATCGCATACGCGTCGTCGCGATGGACGGACTGGTGCTCCAAGTCACGCGGGCGACGTCAGCCGCGCCGCTCGCCCGGCATTGAATTTCCGGGTCCTCCACATACTACAAGGGGATGCAACATGATCTACGGCTTCAATATCTCGCTGGCAACGATCGTCATCGTCGTCCTGCTGCTGGCTTTCAACGCGATACGAATCCTGCGTGAGTATCAGCGCGGCGTCATCTTCACGCTTGGACGGTTCACGAAAGTAAAAGGGCCGGGGCTGATCGTGGTGATTCCCGTCATCCAGCAAATGGTGCGTGTCGACTTGCGGGTGGTGACGATGGACGTGCCCAGTCAGGATGTCATCTCGCGCGACAACGTGTCGGTCAAGGTAAACGCCGTGCTGTATTTCAGGGTGGTGGCGCCCGAGAAGGCCATCATTCAGGTAGAGCATTACCTGGAGGCCACCAGCCAGTTGGCGCAAACCACGTTGCGCGCCGTGCTGGGCAAACACGAACTCGATGAAATGCTGTCCGAACGCGAGAAGCTGAACCTGGATGTTCAGCAAATTTTGGACGCCCAGACCGATTCCTGGGGAATCAAAGTCACCAATGTCGAAATCAAGCACATCGACCTGAACGAAACCATGATACGCGCGATTGCGCGCCAAGCCGAAGCGGAACGCGAGCGCCGCGCGAAAGTCATCCATGCGGAAGGCGAAAAGCAGGCGGCCCAGGCATTGATGGAGGCGGCCGAGATACTCGCCACCCAGCCCTCAGCCATGCAGCTCAGGTATCTGCAGACCTTGACGCAGGTAGCAGGCGACAAGAGTTCCACACTGGTGTTTCCTATTCCGGTCGACTTGTTATCGTCGCTCATGGGCAAGAAGGGGTAGCGGGATGCGTATCGGGATGGTGGGTTTGGGCCGCATGGGCAACAACATGGTGCAACGCTTGCTTCATCACGGCCATCAATGCGCCGTCTACGACGTTCAGGCCGCTGCGGTCGAGTCACTCGCCGGACTGGGTGCGCGGCCATGCAAGAGCCTGCCGGAGTTGACGGAAACGCTGAATACGCCGCGCGCCATATGGTTGATGCTCCCCGCCGACGTGGTGGACTCCGTTTTAAGCACGCTGATACCCTTGTTGCAGCCGGGCGACACGGTCATCGACGGGGGAAACACGGCCTATCAGGACGACGTTCGGCGCGCGGCGCAACTACACGATATGGGCATTCACTATGTCGATGTGGGTACCAGCGGCGGCATTGCCGGCCGCGAGCGCGGCTATTGCCTTATGGTCGGCGGACAAGCCGACGCAGTGCGCCATCTTGATCCCATCTTCCGGGCGCTTGCCCCGGGGGTGTCCGCCGCGAGCCCCACGCCGGGCCGCCGCCGCCAAACAACCGCCGACCACGGGTATTTGCATTGCGGGCCGCATGGCGCAGGCCATTTTGCGAAGATGGTACACAATGGTATTGAATACGGCATGATGGCGGCGTATGCCGAAGGCATGAATTTGCTGCATCGGGCGAACACCGAACAATATCAATACGATTTCGACATTGCCGAGATCGCGGAGCTTTGGCGGCGTGGAAGCGTGGTCGGCTCATGGTTGCTGGACCTGACGGCGCAGGCGCTGCAGGCGGATCCTTCGCTGGCGCTCTACAAGGGCAATGTGGCTGATTCGGGCGAAGGACGCTGGGCTTTAGCCGCGGCCATCGAGCAAGGCGTGCCCGCACCAGTGCTAGCCGCCGCCTTGTTCTCGCGCTTCAACTCGCGCGGCAACGCCGACTACGCGAATCGGCTGCTGTCGGCCATGCGCGGCCAGTTCGGCGGACATGTCGAAGGGCGGACGGAGGAAACGCCTTGATTCAAACGGCTCAGACGCCAGCAGCCTCCGATGCGCTGGTCTTGTTCGGCATGACCGGAGATCTGGCGCACAAGAAGATTTTTCCCGCCCTCTACGCCATGGCCAAGGCAGGGCGGCTGACCGTACCGGTAGTGGGTGTTGCCTCGTCGAAATTGACACCCGCACAGCTACGGCAACGTATCAAGAACAGCATAAGGGAGTCGGGGCAGCCGCGTGACAAACAGGCGCTTGCTCACTTGTTGTCTTGCGTGCATTACGTCAGCGGCGACTATAACGATCCCGCGACCTTTACCAGACTTAGCCAGGCTCTTGGCGATGCGCGGCGTCCCGTCCATTATTTGGCCATCCCGCCGTCTTTCTTCGCCACAGTCATCCAGAGCCTTGCCGTGGCGGGGCTCTCCGACAACGCACGTGTCATTGTGGAAAAGCCGTTCGGCCGCGACCTTGCTTCAGCGCGACACTTGAACGCCATGGCGTGTTCGGTATTCTCGGAAGACGCCATATTCAGGATCGATCACTTCCTGGGCAAGGAAGCGATCATGAACATCCTGTATTTTCGGTTTGCCAATTCATTCCTGGAGCCGATCTGGAATCGGAACCATGTGGAGAGCGTTCAGATCACGCTGTCGGAGACCTTTGGCATCCAGAATCGCGGTGTTTACTACGAAAGCGCCGGTTGCCTGCGCGACGTTATACAGAATCATCTATTTCAGATAGTGGCTTTGCTGGCCATGGAGCCGCCGGCCTTCCAGGACTATGCGGCAGTTCATGCGGAAAAGACCAAGGTGTTTCAGTCCATGCGGCCTGTGCATGCCGACGATTTGGTGCGCGGGCAGTATCGTGGATACCGAAGCGAAGCGCACGTGGACAAGCGTTCAGATGTAGAGACGTTTTGCGCGCTACGCCTCTTCATCGACTCTTGGCGATGGTCTGGCGTTCCGTGGTTCTTGCGTTCTGGAAAATGCCTGGCGCAAGATGCGGCGGAAGTCCTGGTGCAGCTAAAGGCGCCGCCGCAGGCTTTATTTGCCGATTCGCATCCCGACGGCGGTCGTGCGAACTACTTCCGTTTCCGGCTTTCACCCCGTTCGGCCGTCGCGCTCGCCGCCAGAGTGAAGCGTTCGGGCAAGGAATTCGTGGGGGAACAGCGCGAGCTGTATCTGCTGGATGTGGCGCCTGAGCAGGCGACGCCCTACGAGCGCTTGCTGGCCGATGCGATGGCCGGAGAACGAGCCTTGTTCACAAGCGAACAGACTATCGAGGCCGCGTGGAGCGTATTGGCCCCTGTGCTGACCGACCATCATGACAGCTTGCCTTACGAGCCCGGAAGTTGGGGGCCGAAAAAAGCCGACACCCTGGTGTCGGCTTTTGGGGGCTGGCACAACCCGGGCCAGGATGCATCGTTATTTGATAAGCACCACAGGAATGTCGACCAGGCTTAACACTTTGGTCGCAACCGATCCAAGAACAAAGCTGCTGACGGCACCCAGGCCTCGCGTGCCCATGATGATCTGGTCGCAATGCTTGCTTTTGGCATAGTCGGCGATGGTTTGGGCGACGGGACCGACGGCGATTTCCTGCTGATATGCCAGGCCGGCTTCGTCGAGCAGGGCCTTTGCCGGAAGCAAGGCGTTGCGCCCTTCGTCCTGGTAGTAATCGTTGATGGCCTCGGCCGAAAAGAAGCGCTTCACGTTGCCGGAGACAATGGGCGGATGAACCGTGAGCAGGTGCAGATTGGCGCCGCTCAAGTCGTTGACCGCCTTGATGGCGGCCTGGACGGCGCGGTTCGACGATTCGGAGCCATCGACGGGAAGAAGAATTGTTCGCATGAATACCTCAGTAGAGTTGCCGGCAGCCGTCTTCCATTACACATGATGGCATAACGTTATGGGCTGCTTTATATTAAAAGACAGAGTAAACGGGGCCGCGATTTAAATCAACAAAGTCTCGCGCCAAGACCTAACGGGAGTGCTATGACCGCCAGGATCGAAGACTACGCCTTGCTAGGCAATTGCCGGACGGCCGCGCTGGTATCCAACCGAGGTTCAATCGACTGGTTGTGCTTCCCGCGTTTCGATTCGCCCGCCTGTTTTGCCGCCTTGCTGGGAACGTCGGAGAACGGATGCTGGAAAATAGCCCCGGTAGAACCGATAAGAAGCGTTACGCGATGCTACAGCGACGGAACGCTGATTCTTGAAACGACGTTCACTACCGACGACGGCGTTGCCAAGCTAATTGATTTCATGCCGTCGACCTTCACGCACTCCAGCGTGGTTCGTATTGTAATCGGTGTAACGGGATGCGTGTCGTTCGATATGGATTTGCTCATGCGATTCGATTATGGACGAACGGTTCCGTGGGTAGAGACGCATGCCAGCCAAACCTTGACCGCGGTGGCAGGGCCGGAGATGCTGGTATTAAGGTCGCCGGTCCCGCTCATATCGCAGGGCCAGGAAACCAAAGCGCATTTCCAGATCAAGGAAGGCGAGCGCAAGACCTTTACATTGACTCATCAAGCCTCTCATGAAAAAGTCGCCGAAGCCTTCGACGCCGGCGCGGCGTACCAGCAAACGCATTTTTTCTGGCAAGAGTTCTCTAGCCGCTGCCCTGACGTGGGGCAGTGGACCGGCTTGGTGAAGCGTTCGCTCATTACGCTGAAAGCACTGACTTACCTTCCCACCGGCGGCATCGTCGCGGCGGTCACGACGTCGCTGCCGGAACGCCTGGGAGGACGCAGAAATTGGGATTACCGCTATTGCTGGCTGCGTGATGCAACGATGACGCTGCTGGCATTCATGAGCCTGGGCTACTTCGATGAGGCGCGGGCATGGCGCGACTGGCTTACACGCTCCGTTGCAGGCAACCCGGACCAGATGCAGATCATGTACGGACTCGCCGGCGAACGTCATTTACCCGAACACGAGCTGCCGTGGTTATGCGGTTACGAAGACTCTCAGCCGGTTCGCATCGGGAATGCCGCCGCCACCCAATTTCAGCTGGATGTCTACGGCGAGGTCGCCGACGCCATGGCGCAGGCGATCAAGGGGAACTTGCCGGCCCATCCCCGGATTGAAGCCATTGCCGAAGTCATCATTCCGTTTCTCGAGAAAGCGTGGCGTGAGCCGGATGAAGGGATTTGGGAAATCAGGGCGCCCAAACAACATTTCACCCATTCAAAGGTAATGGCCTGGGTGGCTTTTGACCGCATTGCCTTGGTTGCCGCGACCATGCCTAACGGGCGGGAATTTTCCGAGAACTGCCGCCGAATCGCCGACGAGATACACGCCGAAGTCTGTCAACGTGCCTACGATACCGAGTTGAACACCTTCGTGCAGTTTTACGGGTCGAAAGCGATGGATGCGAGCCTGTTGCACATTCCGCTTACCGGCTTCCTCCCGCCCGAGGACCCCCGCGTCCTGGCGACGGTAGCGGCGATCGAACAGCGCCTGATGCGTGATGGATTATTGCTGCGCTACGATAGTGCAACGAGTGTCGACGGATTGCCGCCAGGAGAGGGAGTCTTTCTTGCGTGTTCGTTCTGGCTGGCCGACGTTTATGTCTTGTTGGGCAGGGACGACGACGCGCGCGCGCTATTTGAACGTTTGGCGGGATTATGCAATGATGTCGGCCTTCTTGCCGAGCAATACGACCCGCACCTGCGCCGCATGCTCGGCAATTTTCCACAGGCTTTCAGCCACGTGGGCATAATCGACACGGCATTGAATTTGCACCGGGCGCAAGCGCCCGCACGCACGCGTGCACATCCTGACTGACTCCATGAAAAAACTCGCAAAAGATAACAGGCTCGAAACCATCATGGTGAGAATCACCGGGCGCGTCCAGGGGGTGGGATTCCGCATTGCGACCGTGCGCCATGCGCATATGCTCGGCATCACAGGCTGGGTTCGCAATGCGCCCGACGGATCGGTCGATGCATTGCTGCAAGGCCCGCACGACCAGATAGACCGCATGCTTTCATGGTTGCATGTCGGGCCGCCCGGTGCGCGCGTTGCCCAAGTGGAAAGTGCGGAAGAGAATACGCAGCGCTACTTCGATCGTTTCGAGCAGATATGAGCAGCACAAGCGTCGCGTTAAACGGCCTGTGCCGCGGCCTTGTGCGTTCTGACCCAAGCGGTAAAGCTATCCATCCACGCTTGTAGAAACGCTTTGCTGTCGCCGCCAATGCCGCCATCCGGGCCGAACAAGCCCTCTTTTGCATGAATGAACGCTTCAGGCTGGCCCATCGTGGGGGCATCCAGGTAGGCCAGCATATTGCGCAGATGCTGTTGTGCCATGGCGGTTCCTATTGCGCCCACCGACACGCCGATGACACCTGACGGCTTGCCGGCCCACGCGCTTTGTCCATAGGGGCGAGAGGCATGGTCGATTGCGTTCTTGAGTACACCCGGAACCGACCGATTGTATTCAGGTGTGACGAATATCAGCCCGTCCGCGGCAGACACTTCCCGCTTCAGGCGCTTGACTGGTTCCGCCTGGTTGCCGTCGTCATCCTGGTTGTAAAGGGGCAGGTCGCCGATCTCCAACTGCTTGAACGAAAATTCCGCAGGCGCCAATTTGACGAGCGCCGCAGCGAACTTGCGATTGAATGAATCGCGACGCAGGCTCCCGGCAATGACAGCAATTTGATATTGGGTCATGGAAATCTCCTAAGTGTGTGGAAGACACAGGATAGCGCTTATGGCGCTCTGCGTCGTGGATTAAACCTGGCGCTCAAGTCATCGACCTGCGCCTCGAGCTCGTTAATGCGCCGCAGCAGGTTCAGCGCGAGGGCTACACCGCTGGAATCAAGATCGAAGTCGTCGCGCAGGCGCCGCGCCCGGCGAGCAATAACGATGCAGTCGACCGAGAAACAATAGTTTTCGGGATCCTCGTTGCTGGGCTGCAGTATGCCGGCCTCGACAAGCGCAAGCAGGCTGTCGCGCCCCAATCCCGATACTTGCGCGAGAAGATCGAGCGAGCAGATATCGGCCGCGTTGAGCCATACGCTTTCAGCGATCTGTATGGTCATGATGTTGCTCCGCCATACAGCTGCGCACGGGGATTGAATACCGATTCGGACGCAAGCTGCTGGAATAAAGCGCGCTCCCGGGCGGTGGGCCTGTGCGGCACGTCGATACGGCACACAGCGTAAAGATCGCCTTGCGCGCCATTGGACGTAGGAAGCCCGCGCTTCGCCAGGCGGAGCTTGCGCTCGGTCACTGTACCGGGAGGGATGCTTATGTCGACGGGGCCGCCTAGTGTCGGGATGCGAACGCTGGCGCCAAGCACAGCTTCCCAAGGCGCAAGAGGCAGATCGATGTAAAGGTCAGTGCCGCTAGGGCGGTAGAGCGGATGCGATTGCAGGTTCATGACTAGGTACAGGTCGCCCGGCTTGCCGCCGCGGGCACCGGCTCCACCTTTTCCTGGCAGCCGTAATCGTTGTCCGTCTGTCGCGCCTTTCGGGATGTGGACGCTGAACGTTTTAGGCGTTCGATGCAGCAGGCCGGAAGCGTCGTAATCGGGCACGGCCACCGTTACGTCGGTTCGCGCTCCGCTATAAACCTGTTCCAGGGTGATGGGAATGGGCACTTCGTAGTCGGGCCCTCGCGCGGGGGGCTGCGACCGGCCGTGGTGCTCGGCATGGCGTGCCGCGGCGAAGGCGGCCAATAAATCCGCTAGGTCGACATCCGCGAAATCGTTGCTGGTTTCGTGGAACTGCTGCCGCCATTGGCGTGGCGGGACGAAGTCTTCTCCTTGCCCGTGGGGTCCCAATTCATCGTACGCAGCGCGTTTCTCGGGGTCTTTCAGGGTTGCGTATGCCTGCGCAATCTCTTTGAATTTTTCATCGGCGCCGGCGTTACCCGATACATCGGGATGGTGTTTATGAGCAAGCCTGCGATACGCCTTCTTGATGTCGTCCTGGCTGGCGCTGCGTTCGAGCCCCAATACCTTGTAGTAGTCGACATATTTCATTCGTGCTCCAGTGCGTCGTGACCGGCTGTCTTTGCAAAGTTTTCACCACCTTTGAACTCGTGTCAACCACATTGCCGGGCATGATGCTTGCATGCGGGGTGGCGGCTAGACCGCCTTTCTAAATTTTATGGAGCGATATATGGCACAAGACAGAATGGCCTCGGTGCCGCCACTACCAGGGCAATCCATGGCACGCGTAGCGGAGAGCAACTCTTCCGGCGCTTCGTGGCCAGCGATATTCGCCGGCGCAGCCGCCTCGGCAGCGCTATCTCTGATCTTGGTAATACTGGGCTTCGGCTTGGGCTTATCCGCTATATCGCCGTGGTCGGATTCCGGAGCCAGTGGCACTACCATTGGAATCTCGTCGGCTATCTGGCTGGCTGTTCAGCAAATCCTTGCCGCCGGACTGGGCGGATATCTGGCTGGGCGCTTGCGCGTCCGATGGACAGACGTGGATCGTGACGAGGTCTACTTTCGCGATACGGCGCACGGCATGCTCAGCTGGGCCATCGCAACGCTGGTCACGGCAGCTTTCCTGGGCTCCGCATTGACCGGTATTGTCAGCGGCGGAGCGCAAGCGGTGGGGGGAGTGGCTTCCAGCAGCGTGTCGCTTGCCCAAGGCGCGCTGGCCGGCAGCGATTCGGAACAGGGTGGCAGCCAGATGGGCGGGCAACTGACTTACTTTGTGGACGAACTGTTTCGCGGCGAACAGTCCGCTCCGCCGCAAGATGTGGGGCAACAACGTACCGAGGCCACCACAATATTTCTTCGAAGCCTGCGCAATGGCGAACTTAGCGCGGAGGATCGCGCGTGGGTGAGCCGGATGGTGGCTCAGAACACGGGGCTGGATCCGCAAGCGGCGGAAAAGCGCGTGCAGGACGTCTACACAAAGACGGATCAGGCAATAACCGAACTCAAGACATCAGCTCAAGAAGCGGCCGATACGGCACGCAAGGCTGCGGCCGCCTCGGCACTCTGGATGTTCGTGGCGCTTTTGTCGGGCGCATTCTTCGCGAGCCTGGCGGCCATTTATGGCGGAAGACAACGTGACGTTTCAACGCTTACAACGAGTACCCGTTAAACCAAACGGCGGGCGCGGGCCATTATTCATGCAACAAAAGGAGGTTTGAATGCGTTCTTTGCTTTTGTTTTTTCTGGGCATCCCTATTCCGATTATCATTTTGATCGCCTTACTGACATAGCCCAGTATCCGCCTCATGCTTGAATTTGCTTACGGAGGATGCCATGCAAAAAAGAGAATTTTTGGCCAGATCGGCTGGTGCGGCGGCAGGGCTTGCATTTCTGCTGGCGGGTTGCACCACAACGCCTATGTCGTCTAAACCCGAGGACAAAGTCAGCAAGCATCAGCGTATCGACGACGACGTCAACGCTACTCTCGACCGCCTGTACAGTACCGTCAAGGGCGCTCACGAACTTGCCGGCAAGGCGCGGGGCATGCTCGTATTCCCGTCAGTACTGGCAGCTGGCTTCGTTGTGGGGGGGGAGTATGGCGAAGGCGCCCTCCGGGTGGGCGGAAAGACCGTCGATTACTACAGCACGCTCACTGGATCTTTCGGGCTTCAGATAGGGGCGCAGTCCAAAGCCATCATCTTTCTATTCATGACCGAAGAAGCCTTGAACACGTTCCGGCGCAGCGAGGGATGGACCGCGGGAGTGGACGCGTCGGTGGCCGTGGTCAACATCGGCGCCAACGGTGCGATAGACCTGAATACCGCCACCAAGCCGGTCAATGTCATCATCATGACCAACAAAGGATTAATGGCGAACCTGAGCGTCGAGGGCACCAAAGTTACCAAACTGAAGTAGCGCTATAGCAATAGCAAGGCATCGAGGTCCAGGATTTCAATACGACGCGGACCAAGTTGGCGTATCCATCCGGCTTCCTCGAAGTCGGCCAGCCGCCGACTGATGCTTTCAGGCGTAGTCCCCAGATAGGACGCCAGGTCCTTGCGGCTGACGGGTAATCTAATAGCCATGGAACCTTGCTGCTCGACCAGGCTCGCCAAGTGCAGGGCGATGCGCGTTTCCACTGGCTCCGTGGCAATGCTGGTTGACTGCTGTTCGCTTTTGGCGAGTCGCCGCGCGAGTTCGGCAAGTATGTGCAGCGAGATGCTGGGATGCTTCAGGAGTAATGCTTGCAGGTCGCTATTACGCACGAAGCAAATATCCACAGGTTCCAGGGCTTGAGCGTAAGTCTCATGGCAGGAATCGGAAAAGATCGCGAGTTCGCCGGAAAAATCGCCGGGAGTCAGGACTCGCACGACTTGTTCCTTACCGGATTCAGAGAGGCGGTAGATCTTGACCCTTCCCTTGTGAACGATGCTTAACTGGGACGAATGATCGCCGGCCCGGTGAATGAATTCGCCGCGCTGAAAGCTGCGGCTCATTGCCATGCCAGCGATACTTGTCAATTGCTCGGCCGGCAAATGGTTGAAGATCGGTACCAGCGATACACACAAGGCTTTAATGGCAGCAATGTCGGAAGCGTCGGATGGCAGCGTGTTATTGACCATGTCGTAGCAGCCTCAAGGCATTCAGGATCACCAGGAGCATCCCCGCTTCGTGCAGAAACATGCCGGATGCCATTTGTATGGATCCAACGGATACACCCGCCAACAGCAGGGCGGCGGTACCCAGGGAAAAATAGGTATTCTGTTTCATGTTTGCCACCGTGGCCAGGGCAAGGTTCTTGGCGCGATCAACATCGGCTGGCCGCTCAGACCAAATGACGATGTCGGCGTCGTCGATAAACAGCCCCGGCCGGGTTCCCATGACGATGTCGACATCAGCCGCGGCGCGCTCGTCGCCGGGCGTATCGGCATCGCTCACTAGCGCGACCGTATGTCCCCGCAGCTGCAGCAACCCCATAGGCGAGTCCGACTCTGTTGCGATGCTCGGGGAATGGAACAATACCGTGTCGGCGGCGGCAAGTCTTTCGAGCGCGGCCGCGTCGCGCATGAATATACCCTTGCCAGCGGCATTGGCGAGTCCCGCCGCCAAGGAGGCGGGCACAGAGATGACAAGCGCGCCCGGACAGGCAATAACCAGGAAAGTCAGCGCCTGCGCCACATTATCGGCAATCAGGTAGACCAGGACCGACAAGCCCAGTATCAAAGGGGTGTAAATCCTGGCGAAGCGCTGCAGGAATTGGTGGCCGCCTGCTTGTGCTTGTGATTCTTGTGCTTCCTCCAGGCGCTCGATCATCTGCGTGCGCGTGGCGGGATCCACCGTTTCCGAGAAGGCTTCCCCTCGGCTGCCCAGGGCATTTCGGATGCGGCGCAGGGCAGCTTTTTCGAGATACGCGCCCAATGCAAACAGGAAGGACAGTGCGGCGGCTTCGACGTATTCGCCGATGAAAAGGGCGCCGGCAAGTGAGATGCTGATGAGCAATTCGATGCTGAACGCCTTGGCTTTGAGCGAACGCAGCGCTTTGAGAACGATAGGCGCGCCCGCAATGAAGGTCGACACCAAGAGCAGTAGCGTGGTGGTGTAATCCTGGCGCAGGGTATGCGACAGGAGGGCGAGCAATAGCAAGGCACCGGATAAGGCGGTACTGTTGGAAGGCCTGATCCAATTCATTCAACTCGTCCTTTTCGACAAAATGCCATAGCCCATGCCAGTAATGATGGTTTCCAGCATGTCGGCGGAAGTGACGGATTCGTCGAACTCGGCCCTGACTTTGCAGGCATAGAACAAGACCTTGGCGTCCTTGACTCCTTTTTGCTTGAGCAGAGTTCCGCTTATTCTTGCAATGCAAGTCGGACAACTGAACTCGTCCATCTGGAAAACCACTTTTTTCATTGCTTGACTCCGTGGCATATGCGCGGCAATGGCGCACGTGTCCTCGCAAGGATCCCGTGCGCCACGAGACTTAGTGTGCCACGTCGATCGTCTTCCATCCGGCGTGATCGAAATGTTTGCCATAGGCATTCATGCTTTGGGCGATCTTAACTATGCCCAGCTCGCGGTCCTGTCCGGCTTCCTTGCCGCGCACGACTTCGATGCCGCTCATGATGCTGCCAAGCAAGATATGCAACTGAGCATCGGCCTGGGGTTCGAGTTTGCAATTCTGCACGATGTAAGTGAACTGTGTGTTGACATCTTCGGCATAAGCGTCATATTGCGCAACGTTTAGTTTGCCGCCGTGTGCCGCCTCCAAGGTCTTGGTTGTTGCCTTATGGATTTTTTCCATGCCCTGGCGCAGCGGCGCATCGGTGACCCACTTTTGGCCGGCATTGAGTTCCAAGGCATCTACCGATGCCTCGTGCCCGTGGGCGGCGTCGGCAGCGATCGCGCCGACGCTTGTGAAGCCGAGGGGAAGGGCGAGGGCAAGGGCCAACACAAGCGATTTTGCTGATTTCATGATTTACTCCGGGTTCAATGATTGGATGAGCTTTCATCTTAGAAACCCGGACGGCTTAAATCATTGACCGCGGTCATGTTTCGCCGGCCACCGCTAAATCCGGCGGTCATCCCCGTTATCCGGAGGTCGTTGGCCAGTTCCAATTGCGGATTTCCGGCTTGTCGATCCCCTCGGCATACGCGTAATTGGTATGTTCGATAAGTTGCTCTTTCAGCCATTCCTTAAGGTAGGCGCCACGGCCCTGAAGCCGGGGAACACGGTCGATGACATCGATGGCAAGGTTGAACCGGTCGACCTGATTGCGGATGGCAAGTTCAAGGGGCGTGTTGATATTGCCTTTCTCTTTGTACCCGCGTACGTGAATGTTGGCGTGGTTGGCGCGCTTGTAGGTGAACTTGTGAATCAGCCAAGGGTATCCATGAAAATTGAATATGACCGGCTTGTCACGCGTGAATAATGCATCGAAATCGGCATCCGAGAGACCGTGCGGATGTTGCGTGTCGGGCATCAGCCGGTACAAATCCACGACATTGATAAAACGTATGGTCAATTCGGGCAGTCTTTCGCGCAGAATGGCGACCGCGGCCAACGCCTCCTGGGTGAGTATGTCGCCGGCGCTGGCAATGATTACGTCGGGCTCCGCGCTGGCATCGTTGCTTGCCCATTTCCATATCCCGATGCCCTTGGTGCAGTGCGAGATAGCGGCGTCCATGTCCAGATAAACGTGGTGGACCTGCTTGTCGGACACGATTACATTTACGTAGTCCGTGCTGCGCAGGCAGTGGTCCGCCACGCTTAGCAGGCAATTGGCGTCCGGAGGCAAATAAATGCGGGTTACCTCTGCGCTTTTATTGCTTACGACGTCCAGGAACCCGGGATCCTGATGGGTAAATCCGTTGTGATCCTGGCGCCAGACCAACGACGAGATCAGGATATTCAACGACGATATAGGCGCCCGCCAACGCACCTCCTGCTTCGATTTGTCCAGCCATTTGGCGTGCTGGTTATACATCGAGTCGATAATATGCACGAAGGCTTCGTAGGTGTTGAATACGCCGTGTCGGCCCGTCAACAGATACCCTTCCAGCCAGCCCTCCAGGGTATGTTCGCTAAGAATTTCCATGACCCGGCCATCGGGGGCGATCTCGCTGCCCCCGGCATCTTCAGGTTTTATCTGGCCCATCCATGTCTTCTTGCTGGCTTCATATACATCTTGAAAGCGATTTGATGCGTTTTCATCCGGGCTGAACAAACGGAAGCTGTTCATGTTGCGCGTCATGACATCGCGCAGAAAGACACCTAGCGTTGCCGTGGGCGAAGCTTTTGTCGTTGCCGGGCTCTTGATGGCAACAGCGTAGTCGCGAAAGTCGGGCAGATCCAGCGCTTTGCGCAGCTTGCCTCCATTGGCGTGCGGGTTGGCGCCCATACGGCGGCGGCCTACCGGCGCCAATGCCTTCAATTCGGGGATGAGCGTGCCGTTGCTGTCGAACAACTCCTCGGGCCGGTAACTGCGCAGCCATTGCTCGACGATGCGCAAGTGCTCGGGGTTGCTGTGTATGTCGGCCACCGGAACCTGATGGGAGCGCCAAAAGTCTTCGATTTTCAGTCCGTCGGCTTCTTTCGGGCCCGTCCATCCTTTCGGCGAGCGCAGGATGATCATCGGCCAGTGCGGACGTTCGGCGTTTCCGTTATGCCGCGCATGGTGTTGGATGGCACGGATTTGCTGGACGCAGAGATCTAGCGTCGTTGCCATTTGGTGGTGCATCAGCGTCGGGTTGTCCCCTTCGACGACGTGTGCAATCCATCCGTACCCTCGGAACAGGCTATCGAGCTCGTCGGCCGGTATTCGCGCCAGCAATGTAGGGTTGGCAATTTTATAGCCGTTCAGATGAAGAATCGGTAGCACGGCGCCGTCGCGGATGGGGTTCAGGAACTTATTGCTATGCCAGGACGCTGCCAACGGCCCTGTCTCGGCTTCGCCGTCGCCCACAACCACGCTGACGATCAGATCCGGGTTGTCGAAGGCTGCGCCGAAGGCATGGGAAACGCTATAGCCGAGTTCCCCGCCTTCGTGTATGGAACCGGGGACCTCGGGCGTGCAATGGCTTCCCAGCTGGCCTGGAAACGAGAATGCCTGGAACAGACGCCGCATTCCCGCCGCATCCTGGCTCTTCTCCGGGTATATTTCCGAGTAAGAGCCTTCAAGGTAGCAGTTGGCCAGTACGGCGGGGGCACCGTGGCCGGGACCCGAGATGAATATCATGTCGAGGTCGTGCTTTCGGATGACGCGATTCAGGTGAGCCCAGATAAACGTCTGGCCTGGCGCGGACCCCCAATGCCCCAGCAGACGATTCTTGAAATGCTCGGGACGCAGCGGTTCTTTTAGAAGCACGTTGTCCCGAAGGTAAATCATTCCTGCGCTTAGATAATTGCATGCGCGCCAGTAGGCATCGATTTTTCGAAGTTCATCAGTCATGAGGCCCTGGCTCCAGTGGAAGAAGATACGATACGTTCATAGTAAGTAGACTATTCAGCAGCGTCAATTTCCAGCGTGCCGCTCGTACAGCCTGTCGACATAATCTTTGAACAGCGCGGTCGCGTCCTGGTGGAAGATCTTGATGCGCGATGTATGCTGCATAAGAAGCAGGCCGGCGCAATGGGCAAATAACGACGTTGCTTCCCGCAGGGCGTGTTCCTGCTTCACCCCCATCCCTCCAAGGATATCCTCGATCGGCGCCAATGCATCGCGCAAGCGCTTGTTCAGAGCGGCGTTCAGTTCGGGCGTAAGCCCATGTGGCTTCATTCCCTGGAAAAGATAAAAGCCCAAGTCCAGGTCCCGCGGGTTCTCTGCGTAGAACGAAAAGAACCCCAAGGCTTTTGCGCGCAGCCGCGTGCGCGACGTTCTGGTCGCCGTCCCGGCGGCCGTTACAGCAGCATTCAGCCGCTCCAGCGAGTCGGCAAGAATCTCTCCATAGATTTCTTCTTTGCCGCGGTAATGGAAGTAGAGCGCGCCCGGCGTGTAGCCGGCACGCTTGGCTATTTCCCGGATGCTGGCGCCTTCGAGTCCGCGCTCTTGAAATACTTGTTTCGCCGCGTCCACGATAGCTTGGCGCTTGTGGTCCGCCAGCGCGCGCTGCCTGTCGGCGCGGCGGTTGGCCGGTGTGGGGCCGGGGGAAGATGGCTGCTGCTTGTCATTTGTTCGCATGAGGGTGGTGTAGACTTAAAGCGTTGCTTGATCAAAGATTTGAACACTGTTTAAATATGAGGACGTTTGTCATTTTATAGAACATTCCATAAAGGTATGAAAATGCTGATGTCTTCCCAGGATTACCGCGACTCGTTGCGCCAGTACAAGCCCACTGTCTACCTCAATGGCAGCCAGGTCATGTCGGTTGCCGATGAGCCGGGATTCAACCCCGGTATCAATGCCGTCGGCCTGACCTACGACTATGCTTTGCGAAGCGAATTCGCGTCCATCATGACCGCCACGCAGCAAACCAGCGGGAAGACAGTCAACAGGCTGCTGCACATCAATACGAGTTCAGGCGATCTGTTGAATAAGCTGGAAGCGGTGAGGCTGGTATGCCAGGAGACCGGTTGCGCGCAACGCTATCTGACGCACGATGCGGTGAATGCCATTTATCAGGTGTCCGCGCGGCTCGATGACGCGAAGGGAAGCACGGAGCATACCCAGCGGTTCCTGGCTTATCTTCACGACATTCAAGACCGCGACCTCACGTTAGGCGTTGCAATGACGGATGCGAAAGGCGACAGAAGCAAGCGGCCGCACGAGCAGGCCAACCGCAACGCTTATGTCCATATTGTCGAACGGAACGCTCGAGGAATCATCATTTCGGGCACAAAGGCGATTGTGACCGGCGCGCCATATATGCACGAATTCCTCGTCATGCCCGGACGCAACATGACCGAGGCGGATGCCGAGTTTGCCGTGTGTTGCGCCGTGCCGATAGATGCATCCGGCGTCACTATTGTCGCGCGGCCAGCCGGCCGGCCTGGGGAAAAGGCCGCACTGTTTTCGAACAAGTATGGGCAATCGACTGGCGTCGTCATGTTCGAACGGGTGTTCGTACCTTGGGAACGCGTGTTCTATGCCGGTGAGTGGGAACATTCCGGCTACATGACATATAACTATGCAACGCATCATCGCCACAGTTGCATCGGGGCGCGCGCGGGCTTCGGCGACCTGCTGATAGGCGCGGGTGCGCTAATGTGCGAGGCGAACGGGTTCGATCCAGGCAAGGAAACTCATCTGCGCGAACAAATGGTGGAGCTGATCAAGATTACCGAGGGCTTTTACGCGTGTGGCGTGGCGGCTTCGGTCTATGCGACCGAAGATCCGCTCTCTAAAAGTTTCGTGCCTGATGCCGTCTACGCCAATATAGGCAAGTTGCTGTTGGCTACGCAAATTTACGACATGCATCGAATTGCGCATTACGTTTCGGGCGGGTTGATCGTGGCGTTGCCGGGTCCCGACGAAGACCACAACCCTGCGACCGCGGCAAGCCTGGCCGACGTGCTGCGCGCCAATCCGGATGTGCCGTACGATAAGCGTATCCAGACGGCGCGCTTCATGGAGGACTTGACGGCTTCGTACCAGGGCGGTTGGTATTCAGTCATCAGCATGCACGGAGGCGGCTCGCCGGCGGCCATGAAGCAAGAAATCTATCGGCATTACCCCATAGGCAGCAAGGTGGAATTGGTAGAACGCCTGCTGGAGCGCGGAGTGGTCGATGACCCCCGTCGCCCCATTACCCAAAACAAGCAGCCTGGCAAGTGCTGCGACCAGGGATGTATCGTTCCTGGCACTCCCATCATGGTCGCCATGCCGAAACCTCAGGGCACACTGCCTATGGCTTAGTGAAGAGCCACCGGCGTGTAGCCGACTTCGCGAATGGCCCGCTCGATGTCGGCGGCACTGGCCGCACCGCTTACAGTGACGCGATGGCTGTCGAGCTCGACAGCCACATCGGCGGACGGCACGGATTCTTTGATGGCGCGCGTGATCGTGCTGACACAATGTCCGCAGGTCATGTCCTTGACTTCAAATTCAATCATTTCATTCTCCGTAGGGGCGTAGATGCACAGATGGTAAACCTTCCCCCGGGGGCAAGGTCAAGCGTCCACTTTGTAGTAGGATGTGAGGTGTATGTATGACTGAGGAAATGTAATGTATTCCAAGCTGCACCCCGACTGGGACCCGCGTGCCGAGGCCGTTCTGGACGACCAGATCGCTGGATACGACGACATGCGGAAAAGGTGTCCCGTCGCTCACAGCGAGTACCTTGGATGGTCTTTATTTCGTCATGCCGATGTCGTGCGCGTGCTGCACGATCACGAAACGTTCAGTAATGCGGCGTCGGGTTTTCTTTCCGTGCCCAACGGTATGGATCCTCCTTTGCATACCGGCTACCGCCAAATCGTCGATACTTACTTCGCCGCGTCCTATATCGACGCATTCGCGCCCGCCTGCAGGGCAATCGCGCAACGGCTGGTACAGGCATTGCCCCGGGCTGTGGAGCTCGATTTCATGGCCAAGTTCGCCCAGGATTTTTCCCTCGAGATTCAAAGCGCATTCCTCGGCTGGCCGGCCCGTTTGCATGAGCCTTTGCGGCTATGGATAGAAAAAAACCGGCGGGCAACGCTTGCACGCGACCGCGATGCCATGGCCGCGATTGCCTTCGAATTCGACGCCTATATCAAAGAAATGCTGGACATTCGGCGCGAAGCCAGCGACCAGGCTCCCGACGACATTACAACGCGTCTTCTTAGCGATCGAGTCGACGGCAGACTGCTTACCGACGACGAAATAGTCAGTATTTTGCGCAACTGGACCGTGGGTGAACTAAGCACTATTGCATCCTGTGTGGGCATCCTGGCCCATTACCTGGCCGCCAATCAGCCGATTCAGGACTTATTGCGCAGCGACTTGTCCTTGCTGCCGGGAGCAATCGACGAAATCTTGCGCATGCACGCGCCCCTCATCGCGAATCGCCGCGTCACGACAATTCCAGCCGAGGTCGGCGGCAAGCAGCTGAATGCGGGTGAACGCCTGACTGTCATGTGGGCGTCGGCGAACCGCGATGAAGAGGTCTTCGGCGACCCCGACGAATTCCGGCTCGACCGAGACCCGGCGTTGAACCTGCTTTATGGCGCGGGGGTCCACGTTTGCCCAGGGGCACCGCTGGCAAGGTTGGAATTAACAGTCGTCATGGAAGAATTGCTGGGCAATAGCAAGCAGCTGTCCATTCCCCCAGGGACGAAAGCCCTGAATGCCGTTTATCCTGCCAGTGGTTTTTCCGTATTACCGCTACGCATCGATTAAACGAGCGTCAGGATGCTTATCAAATAAGCGCCTGTCCCGCTACAAGCCACCACCATCCAAGGGGGCGCGCGCCAGAACATCAGCGCCACCAGCGCCAACAACGCCAGGCCGAAATCCGCGGGCTTAGTTATGGCGCTGGTCCATACCGGGTGGTAAAGCGCCGCCAGAAGCAGACCGACCACGGCGGCGTTCATTCCCACCAGCGCGGCGCGCATACGCAAATTGCGGCGCAGTTGCTCCCAGAACGGAAGGGCGCCAGCCACGATGAGAAACGACGGCACGAAAATAGCGACCAGGCAAAGCATGCCGCCGGTCCACGCGCCCAGCCCGTGATCGATGGACGCGCCTAGAAAGGCTGCAAATGTGAAGAGCGGACCGGGTACGGCTTGCGCAGCCCCGTAGCCGGCTAAGAACGACTCGTTGCTCACCCATCCGTTGGGAACGACCTCGGCCTGAAGCAGCGGCAAAATGACATGGCCGCCACCGAACACCAACGATCCGGCCCGATAAAATACGTCGATCATGGCCAACGCCTGGGTGGGCCATGCTTGTGCTATCAGGGGAAGGCCGGCCAGCAGCGCAAAAAAAATGATCAGGAGCGCGGCGCCTGTTCGCCTGCGTACACCGATGGGAAGAGGCTCGTGCGTTTCCACCGACTCTGGCTTGAACATGAAAAGTCCCAGGCAGGCCGCTAGCAGCATGACGCTCAGTTGCCCTATGGCGGTGGGCCAAAGCAATACCGCGCATGTGGCTGCCGCCATGATGGATATATGCCGGGTACCGGGGCAGAGGCTGCGTGCCATGCCCCAGACCGCCTGCGCGACGACGGCGACGGCGGCGATTTTCAAGCCTTGCAAAAGGCCGTATGGCACAGCGTCCCCCCAGACCGACAATCCTTGCGCGAGCAAGATGAGCAGGCAGGCGGAAGGCAAGGTGAAACCCAGCCATGCGGCCAGTGCGCCTGAGTAACCGGCGCGCGACAGCCCCAGTGCCATACCTACCTGACTGCTGACCGGACCGGGGAGAAATTGGCAAAGGGCCACCAGGTCGGTATAGCTGCGCTCGCCCAGCCATTTACGGCGCAGCACGAATTCATCGCGGAAATAGCCTAGGTGAGCGACGGGACCGCCAAACGATGTGCTCCCCAGCTTCAAGAAGATGAGGAATACATTCCAGGCACTTATCCTTTGCGTCTGTGCGTTTGAATCAGCCACCGGAAAGAACCGTTTTCAGTAATGTAATGAAAGCTTCGGTTCGGGCAGGCAACAGCCGCCGTCCCGGCGTGACGCACCATACAGTAACCGGCGGAAGAATCCAGTCCGGCAGAACCCGCTGCAGCACTCCTTGGTTCAATAATGCCGACGCATAACGGTCGGACAGGCCGACGATGCCCATGCCTTCGACGGCAAGCGCCTGCTGCAGGCCGACCGAATTGGCAAACAAGGCATCATTTGGCAGTCCTTCCCATCGTTGCGAGGCTTGCGACAAGCGCCATGGCTGCGGTTCGCCGTTGCTGGTGATCAGCATCAGTCCGGTGTGCGCGAGCAAGTCGGCAGGCGCGTCAGGCGTTCCCTTGCGCGACAAGTACGCCGGGCTGGCATAGAGTCCGTTGTGCAAGACGGCCACTTGGCGGGCGACGAGGGTGTTGTCGTCGGGTAGCTGCCCGGCGATCCGCACGGCAATATCGAAGCGCTCCGCGATCAAGTCTACCCGGCGTGATGACAGATCGAGATGCAGCTTTACGGCAGGGTAGGTCGTGGCAAAGCGTGCCAGGAAGGGGACGAGAGACAAGGGCTGGAATTCTGGCGGCAAGGATACCCGCAGCGTGCCTTGAGGCATGACTTGCCGATGTAACGCAAGCGCAGTCACCGCTTCCGTTTCGTTGACCAGTTGCTCCGCATGTTCCAGTACCCTTTGGCCGAATTCGGTTATGGCCAGACGCCGCGTACTTCGTGTAAGCAAGCGTTCGCCCAGCATGCTTTCCAGTGCGGACATACGGCGCGACAACGTGGATTTCGGCAGACCGGTGCGTTCGGCGGCGCGGGAAAAGCTGCCAGCCTCCATGATGTGGGCAAAAATCACTAAATCGTTCGCGTTTACCGTCATGGGCTGGCTGATTGTTCCATATATGGGAAATGAATATCCATTTCGTGGGCTTATGTCGACCATAATTCATCAATACAATAGCACCAATACCTTCCCAACCTCATCCTACTTCAGCGGGACACCGATGAATCAGCACTATACGCGTACAGCCGTTGTTCTTCACTGGTTAGTGGCCGTGGGGTTGTGTGGCACCTTTGCCTTGGGCTTCTACATGCACGATTTACCGCTCAGCCCAAGCAAATTGCAGTTTTACTCTTGGCACAAGTGGGCCGGGGTCAGTCTTTTCATGCTCGTCTTGGTACGGTTGGCGTGGCGTCTAAGCCATCCAGCGCCGCGCTTGCCCGACATGCATCCAGCCATGCATTTCCTGGCGCATGCCGCGCACGTCTTGCTATACGTGCTGATGGTTGCCATCCCATTGAGCGGCTGGCTCATGAGTTCGGCGCAAGGCTTTCAAGTCGTGTGGTTCGGCATTGTGCCATTGCCCGACCTGGTCGACAAGAACGCCGCGCTCGGCGGGTTTCTTAAAGATGCGCATGGCATTCTGAATTATATGTTTCTTGCGGCGGTGATCGCCCATATTGGCGCAGCGCTAAAGCACCATTTCATTGACCATGACGCTGTGCTAGCACGCATGGTTCCCGCATTGAGGAAGTCATGATCCCGTCCATCTTCCAAAAAACGACCTATTACCGGAGGCTGCCATGAGGGCACATCTACTACTACGCCGTATAACGCTTGCCGCGCTGCTCATGCCAGCCTTCGCGGGAATGGCGCAGGCGGCGCCATACACCACGCTGGATGCCGCTGCGAGCCGCATTAGCTTTTCTTACAGTCAAATGAGCGTCGCGATGGATGGCATGTTCGGTACCATCACCGCCACGCAGTTCGACTTCGACCCCTCCACGCCAGACGCAGCAAAGGTCGTATTGGAAATACCCTTGGCCAGCGTGGATGCTGGCTACTCGGAAGCGAATGCCGAAGTCGAAAAAAAGGAATGGCTACATACGAACGCTCATCCGCTTGCGAGATTTGAATCCAGTAAAGTCGAAGCGCTGGGCGATCGCCGCTATCAAGTGACGGGCATGCTGACAATCAAAGGCAAGTCCAACGAAGTCACTGCACCGTTCTCATTTACCGAGAAAGGGGCGGCCGGTCAGTTCGACGGAGAGTTCACATTCAAGCGCGCCGACTTCGGAATCGGCGAAGGGATGTGGAGCGACTTCGATATCGTCGCCAACGATATCACGGTCAAATTCAGTGTCATTGCCGGCCAGTAATTACGACGGCCATATCACGCGTCCACGTTCGCGCATTAATCAACGTTTAAATCACCTTTAAGGATACTTAATGAAAAAATCGCTTATCGCAGCCGCTTTCGCCACCATGATTGCCGCACCGGCATTTGCCGCGCCGCAAACCTATGTGCTGGATACGACGCATACCTTCCCACGTTTTTCCTACAACCACATGGGATTGTCCAAACAGATCTTGCGCTTCAACAAGACGACCGGTACGGTTACGCTGGACAAGCAAGCCAAGTCGGCGAAGGTGGACATCAGCATCGACATGGCGTCAATCGATACTGGTTACGATGCGTTCGACGGCCACATCCAGGGCGCTGACTTCCTGGATACGGCACAGTTTCCGACTGCCACCTTCAAATCAACCAAGGTTACGTTCGAGGGCGACAAGCCGGTGAGCATCGATGGTGACTTGACCATCAAGGGCGTGACGCGTCCATTGACGCTGACGGTCACGTCGTTCCTGAACATGCCTCATCCCATGCTGAAAAAAGATGCGATCGGCGCCAATGCCACAGCGGTAATCAAGCGCAGCGACTTCAATGCAGGCAAGTATGCGCCGGGTGTCGGTGACGAGGTCACCCTGGATATCGCGCTGGAAGCTGTTCAGAAGTAACAAGCAGGCATACAGGAACGGTGATTGCTGCCGTCCTCCGTGGTGTTCACCGAAAAACGCAAATGCTTTTTCAGAACTTCGGAGGCGCAGCATAGCCGAGCAAGGAGCAATGTATGCAACAGCTGAAAGATGTAATGACGTTCGACGTCAAGATTCTCAGCCCCGATACGACCATAAGAGATGCTGCCCGACAGATGCGGGATGGCGATTTCGGATTAATGCCCGTTGGAGATAATGACCGGCTGGTGGGCGTTGTGTCGGATCGGGACATTGTGATCCGAGCCGTCGCGGAAGGCCGCGATCCCGATACTCGCGTGCGCGACGTCATGTCCGATGCCGTAATGTGGGCTTATGAGAACGACTCGGTGGAACGGGCATGCGGAATAATGAGCGAAAACCAGATACGCCGGCTTCCGATCATAAATAAAGATAAACGGCTGGTGGGCATCGTTGCTTTAGGCGACTTGGCCGTGGATGCGGGCGATACCCAGAAAGCAGGCCAAGCCCTGACAAGTATTTCGCAGCCGGGCCCTTAAGCCACCGCCGCGCACTATTATTGTTGGGCGCGCGCCATCGCTAACAGTTCGCCGACCTGGCGGTCACTGGTTTGTTCGAAGCTGGCATACCAAAGCCCAACAGCCCGGAATGGGGACGGCGTCGCCAGGCATACAACGTCGTCGACTTCGGCCTTGATGGTTTCGAGCGTTTCCGCCGCTGCGACCGGGGTTGCAACGACAATAGTGGTCGGTTGATGTTTCTTTATGCCAGCAATTGCCGCCCGCATGGTGGCGCCGGTGGCCAGTCCATCGTCTACGATAACGACGGAGCATCCCTTTATACCAGGTTGCGGCCGCCCCTCACGGTATGTTTTCTCCCGCCGCAATAACTCTGCCTGCTCGGCTTCAACGACGGCCTCCAGGGCCGCCTTGCTGACGCCCATCGCCTCTATCGCCTCCTCATCCACAATGGTTACGCCGCCGCTTGCGATGGCGCCCATTGCATACTCTTTGTTCTGCGGCGCACCAAGCTTGCGCACGATGAATACGTCTAGTGGCGCGTGGAGTGCGCGGGCCACTTCGTAGGCGACCGGCACTCCGCCTCGAGGTAGAGCCAGGACAATCTGGGGGGGAACGGCATGCCGGGCCAACAGGGCAGCGGCCAGCTGGCGGCCCGCATCTGCGCGGTCCCGGAACAGGGCGTTCATGGCACGAGTCCTTACATGCTGGCAAGGTCCGCAACGGCGTCTATTACCATGCCCGACCCAATGGCGATCATCAGGATATCCGCCGCGACCCGCACGTATTTGTAGCCACGTGGCGGTTGGCCCAATTCAATCAGTACGGAAGACGGCAGATCGTAATAAACAACGTCGCGGTCAAGGGGGTAGCCCTTGCGCCATTTTTTTGCCTGCCCCGGAGGCATGCAGCCGTTATTCTTCTTGGCCAGGCCTGGCGGGCAGTTTCCCCGTGTGAACTCCCCACGATAGTAATCGTGAAGGTAGGCGCGCTGCCTGGTGTCGAAATTGATGTTGATGGAAACGCCGCTATCCTGTCTATGCTTGGTCGTGGGTGCCTTTTGGTAACTCTTGCTTGGCTGCCCGCGCTGCGTGTTCTGTGCATGCCCGTTTCCTTTTTTTCCATTTCCGCCCGCATGATCCGGCTTTTCAGCGATAGCGGGGCTGCCTATTGCAAACAAGGCAATGATGGCGGCGGTGATAATGTGCTTATTATTGATGCTCATGGTATTGGGTGCGTCGAGTGATGACGCGCCTATGGTAGTCAATAACATGAGCCGATAGAGTCAATGTAGCAGCTTGAAACACATGTCTGTTCAGGGTGAACGGTGGGTCTATCCCTGACTGGCCTGCAATCCGGCCGTCGGCTTTTTAGAAATGGCTATTACGCCGTTAGCCTCCAGAACGGCATAGGCCATGTCTTCGAGCTTGCAGTCCGCCTCGCGTAACGCGCTTTCCAGTTCGCTCTGGCCAACGCGTTGCGCTTTCAGAACATTTTCGTACCATTTCCCATCTCGACCCAGCAGGACCGGAGAACCTTCGAGTAGTCTTTCGGCTTTTGTGCTGCGCGATGCAATGAGCGCCGCCGCCATGTTCAGCGCAATTAGCGTGGCGGCCAAGATAAGTCCGCCCTGTATCGACTTGTCGTCTCCTGTGAGCGAAGAGGATACCGACTCACTAAGCAGCACCACCACCAGCAAATCGAAAGGCGTGTATTGAGATATGGTTCGCTTGCCCGATACGCGCACCATGACCAACAACGCCACATAAACGATCGCGGCCCGTGCGATAAACTCCCACCAGGGCGCTTCCATGGAAAACATATTTGCAACTCCTGTCGTTCTATTCATTCAGGAGGAATAGATCCGGACTGGCGTGCAAAGCTTGTGCCCGGCGTAGGCGTCATCGGTGCCAGAATCTCGAACGTAGTCGCTGTCTCCGTCGAATTGGCGCTGATTTTACCGCCATGCGCTTCCACGATCGACTTGACAATAGCCAGGCCAAGGCCAGCGCCATCACCGCTACGCTGCCGCGATGCATCGGGTCTGTAAAACCGTTCGAATATGTGGGCTACATGTTCCGGCGGGATCGGAGGGCCGGGGTTCCGAATGCGGATCCGGATATTGGAAGTTTCGACCTCGAGCGTCGCTGTAACGACGGCTTGCGCAGGCGTGTGTCGAATCGCGTTCGACAACAGGTTGCTTAACGCTCGGCGCATCATTAGCCTGTCGCCCAACATGCTGGCATGATGGCCGACCACCTCGAGGCCCACCTCGCGTTCTTCGGCCCACGCACCGAAGTAATCGAAAAGGACACGGAGCTCGGCCAGAAGGTCAATTTCCACGAGTTCTGGCTTGAGCAGCTTGTTGTCCGCCTGCGCCAGGAACAGCATATCCCCGAGCATTTTCGCCATGCGCTCATACTCCTCCAGGTTGGAATATAGAACCTCGCGATATTGCTCGACGCTGCGCGTTTGCGAAAGTGCCACTTCGGTCTGGGTTTTCAGGTTCGTGATGGGCGTGCGTAGTTCGTGCGCGATGTCGCCTGAAAAGTCCGATAGACGGCGAAAGACGTTTTCAAGGCGCTCGAGCATGCCGTTGAACGAGGCGGCCAACTCCCGCAGCTCGGCCGGTACAGCAGCTGGCTCCAGCCGTATATGCAACTGATCCGATCCAATTTTGCGCATTTCGCGGCTGATACGCCGTATCGGCGCATGTCCTTGGTGTACCAGTATCCACGTGGCCAGAATCGCAATAAGACAGGCCGCAACGATGATGAGTCGAAGGTAGTCTCGGAACTTTTCCAGAAAATGCAGATGAAAATCAATGTCGGTTGCTACAGCAATAGTCAGCATGCCCGAGCCGGGCAGGCCGTCATGTGCCAGCCGTAGAACGGTCCCTCGCAACGTTGCACCATGGTCTTTCCACAGGCGTACCGTATCACTGGAAATCTTCTCTACTGGCCTGACAGTTCTGGCAAATTCAGCCAGGGCCGATCCCGGCGAAGCAAAAATCTGGACCCCTGCATCTGTCGAAACGCTGTATTGGGCATTATGGTGCCCTGGGACGGTGTCGGCAAACCGCTGGCTCAACTCTCCAGGCATGATGTTGGTCGGCAATGTTGCCAACGTGTGTTTCAACGCCTGGACGACAGCGTTCAGTTCATCCACATCTTGCTGGACGAAGTGGTTATCGATTGCCCGTTCAACGATCCAGCCGAATGCAAGTAGAACGGCTGTTATGACCGATCCGATGGTAACGGTAAGCCGTACAGCCAGGGAGGCGGGCGGGGACTTCATCGCCTATTCCGGTCGCATCACGTCGAGCATGTAGCCCATGCCCCGTACGGTATGAATGAGCTTGGGGGCGTAGTTATCGTCGATCTTGGCGCGGAGACGGCGGATGGCAACGTCGATCACATTCGTATCGCTATCGAAATTCATATCCCAAACCTGAGACGCGATTAGCGAGCGCGGCAACACTTCGCCTTGCCGGCGTACCAAGAGTTCAAGAAGGGCGAATTCCTTATTGGTCAAGTTAATGCGAACATGTTGCCGTTGGGCTCGGCGCCGAGGAATATCGAGGATGAGGTCCGCTATTTGTAATTGTTCCTGGAAGACAGGAGCGGCGCCTCGTCTTAGCAATGTCCGCACTCGCGCCAGAAGCTCTGAAAACGCGAAGGGCTTTACCAAGTAATCGTCTGCGCCCAGTTGCAAGCCCTTGACACGATCCTCGACGCTGTCGCGGGCGGTCAGAAACAGTACAGGTGTCGACGACTTGGCATCGCGCAGTGCTTGCATAATGCGCCAACCGTCCACGTCGGGCAGCATGACGTCAAGAACGATTAGATCATAGGAGCCTGTAAGCGCCAGGTGGTGACCGTCCAGACCGGTGCGCACCAGATCCACAATGAAACCGGACTCCATGAGCCCTTGCCGCAAATAATCGCCGGTCTTTACCTCGTCTTCCACTACCAGCAACTTCATTAATTCGCTCCGCCATGACGTCGAGATGACAAAATTGTAATGCGCACGCCATCTTGCTGACAGCATGGATTCGCTACAGTAGCCTTGTGGCTCACTATGCGCATGTAGCGCGAGCGAACAAAGAGAATATTATGATGAAAAAGAGCCTTTCCATTCTTGCGTTGAGTTTGCTTTCGGCCCATGCGCTCGCCGCAGGCAGTCACGCCGGTGGCCATGATACGCCAGCCGACCCCGCAAGAGTAGGTCGCACTATCGACGTGATCATGGACGATACAATGCGCTTCACCCCAAGTGAGATTCACGTCAGGGCCGGAGAGACTATACGTTTTTCGGTGACGAACGCGGGAAAGATTCGCCATGAGATGGTGATTGGGTCTATCGCCGAATTGAAGGCTCACGCCGTCCAAATGCGGAAGATGCCGGAGATGCCGCATGCGGAGCCGAATATGATTACGCTCGAGCCAGGCGGGGCCGGCGCGTTGGTGTGGAAGTTCGATCAGGCGGGTATCGTCGATTTCGCATGCCTGATCCCGGGCCACACGGAAGCCGGAATGATAGGCAAGGTCAAGGTCAACTGACGCGGCGGCATGAATCATGAAAAAATCGATAGTCGCCGTGGTGGGCGTTTTCGCGGTGAGTGTCGCCGCCGTCCTTTACATCACGGCTCGGGAATCCCGTCCGGCATTCATCGACCCTGCGGATAAGGCGCTGGTCATGCAGGGCAAGGCCGTTTATACGAACCAGTGCGCCGCATGCCACGGCGAAGCCATGCAGGGGCAGCGGGATTGGCGTCAACGCCTGCCAAATGGCAAACTGCCGGCGCCGCCGCATGACAAGAGCGGCCATACGTGGCACCATCCTGATGCAATGCTCATCGACATGGTGAAAAATAGCCTCGTTCCCGGAAAGACCGCGCCTCGCGGCTATCTTACCGACATGCCCGCGTACGGTCAGGTGCTGACCGATGAGGAAATTACGGCAGTGCTCGCCTATATTAAGAGCAGTTGGCCACCCAAGGTTTTAGAGGCCCAGAAAGAGGTTACTTTACAGCGGCAGAACTAAGCGCTGTCTTTAATTGGTTTTAACTGCGTTCAAGCATTTTGATTCACCTGGAGTTTGCTTCATGAAAGTATGGCTGGCAGCGGTTGCCTTAATGACCGCATCGTCTCTTGCGCATAGTGCCGATAAGGCTATCACCGTATATCAAGATCCCAATTGTGGCTGCTGTACTGGCTGGGTCGAGCATATGCGCGATGCTGGCTTTACTGTGACGGCCATAAAGACGGCCGATATGGTTTCGGTCAAGAAAAAAATGGGCGTGCCGATGGAACTAAGCTCGTGTCACACCGGCGTGATCGACGATACAGGGCAAATTGTCGAGGGCCATGTGCCAGCCAGTGCGGTACGCAAGCTATTGGCGGACTCTTCGGTAAAGGGCGTGTCAGCGCCAGGCATGCCGTTGAATTCTCCGGGAATGGGCCAGCTCGACGGCAATCTTGTTACAGTCGACTTCGCTGGCAAACCATTTTCCCGGGACTAGAAGCTCGCCCGCCGCAGACGCTACCTTTACGTTAGAACGCTGAGTTCATTGAGCTGAGGGTGGCGCCTGAAGTTTGTCGGCATACTTCATCATGATATCGCCCATGGCGCGCATCATTTCGCCGTGCATTTGCATCATGATTTTTCCATTAGGTCCGCTGGCGGCGTCCATCATTGAGCAGCCGCTCAACATTCCCATCATGCCGCTGCCCATCATTCCGCCGCCCATCATTCCGCCTCGGTTCATGCGGTGCATTCCAGGAGACGGCATGCCGGGCGAGGCATCGTCCATCCATGGCGCTCCGCCAAGCCGTTGCGGTGGTGGTTCGCCGCCAGGGTTGACCGCCATTGCTACGCTGGTCACGTTCAACAAAAATGCGGTAAGCGCAGTGGTAAACAAGATTCTGGTATTCATGGGGAAGCTCCAATTCAGAAAAAGGTTTAGCTACCATTCCATTGGACTAACATGAAGCACAACGTACTACTGTACAGCATGGGGAGGCGCCTGGCTTATACCGATTTCCGCAGTCGTATGGCGTTAAATACGACAGACGCCGAACTTAAGCTCATGGCAAGTGCGGCGAACATCGGCGAAAGCAACAAGCCCGTCAATGGGTAGAGCACGCCAGCCGCCAACGGAACACCAAGAGCGTTGTAAATGAAGGCAAAGCCCAAGTTCTGCTTCATGTTGGCTACGGTCGAATCCGAAAGGTGGCGTGCAACAGAAATGCCGCGCAAGTCTCCTTTGACCAGCGTTACCTGTGCGCTATTCATGGCTACGTCCGTGCCGGTTCCCATGGCGATACCGACGTTGGCCTTGGCCAGGGCGGGGGCATCGTTAATACCGTCACCCGCCATCGCCACAATCCGGCCCTCTGCCTGAAGCTTGCTCACTAAATCGAGCTTGTCGCCCGGTGTCACTTCACCGTGGATCTCATCGATCCCCAGTTGGTCCGCTACGGCTTTCGCTGTCGAAACGCCATCGCCCGTCGCCATGATGACGCGGATGCCGGCGGTTTTTAGATCCCCCAGTGCTTCGGGCGTGCTCTTCTTGATCGGGTCGGAGACAGCCAGCAACCCACTCAAATGACCGTCTGTCGCCAGATACATGACGCTTGCACCCTTGATGCGGAACGACTCGGCAGTACTGAACATGCTTGCGATATCGACGCCTTCTTGATGCATCAGGGCGGTATTGCCCAGTGCGAGGCGTTTGCCATCAACGTGACCACGGACCCCGATTCCGCTCCCAGACTCGAAGTCGTTCACCGCGCTCAGCGTTAATCCACGCTCATGCGCTGCCTTGACAATAGCCTCTGCCAGCGGATGCTCGCTGCCCTGGTCCAGGCTGGCCGCGAGGCGCAACACGTCGTCGACAGGCGTGCCATCGGCAGGAACAGCCTGCTCGAACGCCGGTCGTCCTTCGGTCAACGTGCCGGTTTTATCGACAATCAAGGTGTCGACTTTACGAAGGTTCTCGATGGCTGCCGCATCGCGAAATAGCACGCCTTGGGTGGCGCCACGCCCGGTGGCAACCATAATCGACATAGGCGTGGCCAGGCCCAATGCGCAAGGGCAGGCGATGATAAGCACCGACACGGCGTTGATCAGCCCGTATACCCAACTGGGCTGTGGGCCAAACGTTCCCCAGACGAATAGTGTGACGACAGCGATGGCCACCACGGTCATTACAAAATAGCCGGCCACCTTGTCGGCCATGCGTTGCATGGGTGCGCGGGAACGCTGTGCTTGCGCCACCAACTGGACGATTTGCGATAGGACTGTGCCCGAGCCGACCTTCTCCGCGCGTATCACCAGGGCGCCGGAGGTATTCATCGTGGCGCCGATCACCTTGTCGCCGGTGCGCTTGCTGACGGGGAGGGGTTCCCCCGTAAGCATGGACTCATCAACGGAGCTGGCGCCGTCTTCCACAATTCCATCGACGGGAACTTTTTCACCGGGGCGCACGCGCAAGCGATCGCCTTCATGAACGTGCGCGAGTGGTACATCCTCCTCGGTACCGTCAGCATTGATACGGCGAGCGGTCTTGGGCGCGAGCCCGAGCAGGGATTTGATGGCCGCCGACGTTTGGGATCTGGCGCGAAGTTCAAGAATTTGGCCGAATAGGGTCAATGAAATGATGACGACCGCGGCCTCGAAGTAAACCGCTACCCGGCCCATGGACATGAACGTTTCGGGGAAAACGCCTGGCGCCAGTGTGGCAACGACGCTATAGATGAATGCCGCCGCCGTACCCAGGCCAATAAGCGTCCACATATTTGGGCTGCGGTTGATTATCGACTGCCAACCGCGTACAAAGAAAGGCTGTCCCGCCCATAGCACGACCGGCACCGACAGGACAAGCTCTAGCCACGTTTGGGCCGACATGCTGAACCAGCCTAGTTGATGGCCGAACATGGCGAGCACGGTGACGATGATGGTAAATGGCAGTGTCCACCAGAATCTGCGAGTGAAATCCTTGAGTTCGGGGTTGTCGTCGTCCAGGGTTGGCATTAGCGGCTCGAGCGCCATGCCGCATTTTGGACAGCTTCCCGGATGATCCTGCCGGATCTCGGGGTGCATGGGACAGGTATAGATACTGCCCGGCGCTACTTCCTGGGTAATCGCCGCCGCTACATCGGTGTGGGCGTGATGATGGTGATGCTCGGATTTCTGTAGTGCCATGGCAATAACAATACTCTCAGGTGCAAGTCGGCGGCGCTGCGCCACAGCCCGAAGCTCGAGGGGAACGCAGCCATTGAAGGTTTCATAATGCCATATCGGCAAGCGTTTTTTAATGCGAACCCAAGCTTCCACGCATTACATTTTTGTCATATTTGTCAATGGCCTTGCTGGCTACACCGTATGCGAGCGCCGTCCGGTCAAAACTTGCCTCGGATTACGGCGACGAAATGGTCGAGGAAGCGCTAAAAATGCGCGCCGACACGCTCATCGACGTGGACTGTGATCAGACGGACGATGCGATGAGCCGATTCGCGGAATTGCTGAATGCGCTTGCCATGGCTGGCGCAAACCCGGTCTTTTCAGCAGTTGGAAACCTGTATCGATCTGATCACCTTCAACGGCGCGAAAACGCTGGAGAACGGTACGGGGTCGAAGAGGGCAAGCCGACCAATTTCCTGGTACGGGATGCCACCACAACCCATTTGAGGCGGTTCGCCAGCGCGCGGATGTCCTGGCATCGGTTCGGAATGGTGAATACCTGTTCAAGAAGCCCGACCCGAGCGTTGACGTCGAGTTGGACTTATTCAGGAAGACCAAATGGGGCAGGTGGGCGGAGCGCCCTTGGCGGCATCCGCGAAAGAATGCTGGCGCAGCCATTGCTGTGGAAGCTAAGGTACGGGTGTCGGCTCTTTGTCAATGGATTAAGGAGAGCATCAGAATGGAAAGGAAATCGGAATTCGCTGACGGATGGTTCGGGCGCGGCAGCGACGCCCTTACGGATGCGCAACGACGAGTGATTGAGAGCGCGATGGCGCGACAGCCGGTTACGCGGAATACCAATGAAGTCTACGAAGGGCGCTTGTCTTTCGGTGACAAGGTGTCGGATAACATGGCGCGCATTGGTGGGTCATGGCGTTTCATTATTAGCTTTTGCGTTTTCCTCGGCCTCTGGATTATTGGCAACGTATGGTTAGCCACACGCGCGTTTGACCCATATCCATTCATCTTCCTCAATCTAGTTCTTTCGATGCTTGCGGCGATCCAGGCGCCGATTATTATGATGGCGCAGAATCGCCAAATACAGCATGATCGCATTGATGCGGGTCACGATTACGAAGTCAATCTGAAGGCGGAAATCGAGATAATGGCGCTGCACGATAAGCTCGATCAGCTGCGGAACGAACAGATGGTTGCGATCCTGAGCCGCATTGAATCGTTGAGCGAGGACATCCGACGCATGGACCGGGGGCCCGCTGGCGGATAAGAAAATGCATTTGCCGCCCGATGGGCGGCAAATGGAGAGTCGACTACCACCCCGTTAGTCAACGGCAAGTAGGGGTCTACCGCGCCTTTTGCTGGATTTTTTCGCCGCCGCGCTCGATGTCCTGGCCTGCGCCTCTCATCGTGTTACATCCACCTAGCAAGAAGGCAACCGCCAACAACATCGGTACCCAGGCTTTTTTCTTCATAGTCATCTCCCTTGGAGTGTTGATTCATGCATTTGAGCCTTCGAAGAGCCCGCAGGCATTCGCATATGCTCAGCAAATTGCGTGCCGGCCTGTGGATAGCACAGCAAAGAACCCAGCACCAGAGAGCGTCCATCCTTGTTTAATACGCATAATGTGTATTATGTAAAGTTATATATTTGGGTAGCACGGTTCCGGCCATAGCGACGTAGATGGCAGCTTGGCCTCTTCACGTAGTGAATGCGCCGCCCTCGCACTCGTTAATGTTTGTGCCGATGGTGTACATCGGGAAAATGCTCGTGCGTATGTGTTAACGGCTCATGACGATGCCGGTGCCGATGCGTGCTTCCCGCGGCGACAGGCGCGTCGTGCGAGTGTTGATGGTGTTCATCGTGCGTGTGCTGGTGTGCGTGCTCGAGGATTTCATGCGTATGAGTGTGCCCGTGGCGCTCGGTTAGATGCAGCCACAGGCCTATCGCCATGAACGCGCCTGCCATCAGCAAGGACATAGTGATTGGGTCGCCCAGCGCAATGGCTAAGACTGCGCCGAAAAACGGTGCGACCGAAAAGTACGCCCCGGTACGCGCCGTGCCCAGATGCCGCAGGCTGACCACGAATAGCGCCAAGCTCACGCCATACGCCAGGAAGCCGACCACCATCGCGCCGGTTAGACTGGGCCATGGCGGAAACGAGGCACCCAATGCGAACGCCAGTAGCAAATTGACGACGCCTGCCACCAAGCCTTTCACGGCCGCGATCCAGGTAGCATCGGTCAGCGAAACCTTGCGCGTCAGATTGTTATCGATGCCCCACGCCAAACAGGCGCCCAGCACCGCCAATGCCGGCCACAGCCCTGCAAAACGCGCTTCGCCCGGCCAGCTCAACACGAAAGCCCCTGCCACAATGGCCACCATGCCCCAGGCGATGCGCCGATCGAAGTTTTCCTTAAATACAAACCACGCCAGGAGTGCCGTAAATACCCCTTCGGCGTTCAAAAGCAATGAAGCGCCTGACGCCGGCATACCGGTGAGCCCAAGCATGAGCAGGACCGGCCCGACAACGCCGCCTGCGCCGATGGCCCCGAGCAGCCAGGGCACCTCGCGACGGGGTAAGCGCACAGCTGGCTCGCGCCTTATGCGACGATAAATCGTGAGCCCCACCCCAGAGCCCAAATAGAGCAAGCCTGCCAGCAACCAGGGGCTGACGCTATTGAGTAGTAATTTGGCCAAGGGCGTTCCGGCGCCAAACAGCAACGCCGCCAATAACGCGGGCATGACGCCCGGCCGCTGCAGGCCTTGTTTCAAGGTCATAGTCGGTTGTTCTTTTGTGCTCGGTAAATGAACCTGCGGATCCCCTACCTAACTACCGTTTAGCGCTACCCTCGCACGACGTGCATCGAACGGCCGTGGGCAACGCGAACAGGCGCTCAACGGGTATGGTGTTGCCGCAATCTATGCATACTCCGTAAAGCCCCTCATCGATTCTGCGCTCCGCCTCGGCCACGGCGTTAAGCTGCCTTTCGTCGGCTTCTATTTCCGAGCGCCGAATTTCCTCTAGTCGGGTCACCTCTGACGCGTCGGATCCACTTCTTACTTCGCCTTCCAGGGCTTCGTGCGCAGCTTCGATGTCGGCCTCCGCCGTTTGGATTTCATCGAGCAGCCTGGCGCGCATCTGACTAAGCCGCAGCTGCAATTTTTCAATATCGTTTCGAGAGAGATGCTTCATGATTTGGCACTCGGCTCCATGGCAAGGTGGACGTTAAGATATTTTAATCTGGCCCACTTAGGTAAACCAGGCGGCCAGTGTCGAGGTCAACAACTTGCCTGCCAGTGATCTGGTCAAGCGGCACGCCATACAAATGGAGCTGCAGCGTCGGGACATCCGTGACGGTGTGTATGCTATGGAAAAAACCCTGTTCCAGGACCAGGGGCGCACCGACTTGTACGGTTGTCTCACGATCCAACGCCAAGGTCGCACTGCCCGCTTCGGCACCGGCGTCCATCCTCTTGTAAACGCGATTCAATTCTATACCCTGCGCTGCTACGATCACGGCCCAGGTACCGTGATCGTGTACGATACTGTCGACTCCCCCCCGTATCGAGTTCACAATCAGTGCCGGAGTGACGTGATCATCGGTCAGTGAATAAGAGCACAAGACGGCGCCCTCTTCTATCGGGAGTGGAAAATCTTCGAAAGAAAACGCGTCGGTATGGCGCGACAGAAACTGCGTGAGCAGCATTGCGGCCCGCTCTAGCGGAAACATGTCGCCCAGTGCGCGGGCTGCGCTCAGGCGCTGGATTTCTTCAAGCGTCCGGTCGAGATCAGCAGCAATGTCTAACTTTTTGTTTGCGCGTTGCGTGGCCGACATTTTGCCTTTCCTCGATAAGCGCCAACTCCCGAGCAGGAGCCAACAGGAACAAAAAGGGAGCCCGAAGGCTCCCTGTTAGACGACCTGGCAGTTGCGCGTTTACAGCGTATGCAGGCTTATGCTTGGGTAGCCCATGAGCTTCAAGACAGTGTAGTTCACTGCAGCCTCGCCCGCGTCATCCGACACGGCGATCAATTCGGCAAAGCGCGGTACACCGGCTTTGTGCAGGGTGTTCCAGATATCCTGAGCAGACTTCGGCTTGCCTAGTTCATCGACGAGTGTGCTGTAAGGCACATGGACGACCTTGCCGTCGAGCTTGCTAATATTCTTCGGCATCGCGTCACCGGAAGCGATGTAGACCCGCGGAAAATCACCCTTTGCCGCTTGCTTGGGGTCGAAAAAGACACCCTTGCGCGATTCAGCCTTGTAGTCGACCGCGGGAATAATGAGGTCATGGCGCACTTTCTTCTTGCCGACAGCCGTGGGGGTGTCTTTGAGCGGGAAGCCGCGATTCGCCCAGGCGTTCATATCTTCAGAGAAGATGGACACTTTTCGCTGGCCCAAGGCTTCGAGCGCCACGAATGCCAACGCGGCGTCCTTGCTCAAGCCGTTGTCCGAAATGACCACGGCTTCATGTTCTGGATTGACGCCTGCCGGCCCCAATAGCGCGGCAAGTTTGCTCTTGTTGCCGAGATTCTTCTGGAATTCAGACGCCGGGATATTGAGCGCAAACGGAATGTGGCCCTCTTTGTACTCGTCGGGCTTGCGCACATCGATCATGCTCACATGGATGCTGCCCAGGGTACGAGTACGCTGACCGCCCCACCATTGAAGCCACTCGCTGTCGCGAAGCAGGTATGGGGCATCGTAGGTCCAGAATGGCAATTGACGGTCATCGCGCAGCCAGCCCAGCTGCGATTCGGGGAAGTGTTTGACATTTTCGTAACCGGCCAGGAACTTGATCGCAAAGAACGGAACGCTTCCAGCTATACCGCCGCCGCAATGCGTATATATGTTCTGGTCTTCCTGCACATCAAGCAGCCCCAGCAGCTTGCGCAGCTCGTCGGGCGACTTGAAGGTCTTGTCCTCATTGTAAAAGCTGACGAAAGGCATCATTTTTGCGTGTGGGATGTGGCCGCGACGGTCGTAATTGAGCGCTTCGCCAAAGTGCCAGTCAGCCCCCAAGCCTTCCACCAGCGCATTGCGTTCAGGATCGCCCGAGGCGGTCAGCACTTCGGATACGCTGGCCTTGTACTCGTCCTTCACGGCCTTCACCTGAAAGCTGCCTTTCTTTGGTTCGGGCGGCACATCCTGAGTAATAGGCATGCCAAGTTCTTGCCATTTGGCCAGGCCGCCATCAAGTATGAATAACTTGTCGGTGGGGTAACCGTGGTAGAAGAAGGAATAGAAAAGTCGGGTCGCAAACATGCTCGCGCCCTGGTCATAGACGACCACCGTGCGGTCCGGACTCGCGCCCCATTTCTGAAATAGCGCTTCCATTTCCTTGGGCGGCAATTCCTGGAACGGTACTTGAGCGTTGGTATCAGTGAAGTAATCCACGCCTCCGCCGTAAGATAGGCTGACACCCTGAGACGTATTTTCCTCCGGCTTGAATGAAACGCTTTGGGCGCCGGGGATATGCCCCTGCGTGTATAGCTTGGCCGGCGAGGCGTCCAGCAAAAGAATGTCCGGATTGCCCAGATTGTCTTTTAGCCACTGTGCGCTGACCAAATTGCCGCTTTGCGCCGCCGAGGCGGCGGCAACCATGGTAAGGGTGCTCGCTGCGAAAGCGACCGCCCAGATCTTGAAATGTTTAAGCATGATGCGTGCTGCTGCTCCTGGATGAAATGAATACACTGACTGCTCCGTAGGCGTCTTGCCCCTTAGCAACCGAATTTTTGTTGTTTGGTGACTTCGCGCACGACGACGTCGCTGTCGACCGCTACGCGCGACGCTTTGGACTTTGACAGTTCCACGACAAATTTCGAACCATCAACGTCCACGACCTTGGTGGTCCAGCCCAGCGCTTGCACAGTCCCGCCCTCGTTGACCCACGCCGGCACCGCGCCGGCGGTCTCGAGCGCGACCTTTTGTCCTTCTACCCCAACAACTTTTGCATTGAGGGATTCAGCCGCGAAGACGGAGGAACAAGACATGGCCAATGCCGATACCACGGTCACTTTCTTAACCAGACGATTCATGATTGCTTTCCTTAATGAGGTAAAAACGAGCTCAGCAGCCTCGATTCGCGGGTATTTTTTCTACCGCCAGGCCGAACAGAGGACGCAACCGAACACCGAGGGCGCTACCCGCAAAGGCAGCGGGGAGCCACAGCCAGGCGTGAAGGCTGCCAGACAAAATACCGCTGAAGTACGCGCCAATATTGCAGCCAAACGCAAGGCGGGAGCCATAGCCGAGCAACAACCCTCCCCCCACGGCGGCGAGCAAGGAGCGCAATGGAATACGCCATACCGGCGCGAACTTTCCGGCCCACGATGCGGCCGCAAGCGCGCCAAGCACAATCCCGATGTTCATTACCGACGTCACGTCTTCGCTGATAGGCGCTTCGAGGCTGTCCAGCCGGACACTCCAATATCCCCACGAGGCAACGTCGACGCCAAGGGCTGCCAAACCTTTCGCGCCCCAAAGGGCCAGGGCCGAAGTAATGCCCCACGGTCTGCCTGAAAGCCACAAGGTAAGGAAATTGAGAATCACCAGGGCAAGGCCGCCCCAGATGAGAGGCCAAGGGCCGCGCAGGAGCGATGCGGGTTGGTTCGTCCGCGACGCAAACGACACCAGTTTGCCGTGTTTTCGGCGCTCGAGACGCGTGGCGCCGTGGGCGATGAAGGCGAACACGGCCAGATTAGCGACTAAAGTTGGCCATAGCCCCCATACGTCGAGGAGTATGACCGGACCTACGCTGGGTAAGGCCATCCACCAGTCAAAATGGGCGGTTGCGAGTACGGACCCGACAATGAAGAAAAAGAGCGTGATCACCATCCGCGTACTTCCGCCCCCCACCGTGTAGAGAGTTCCCGAGGCGCAGCCTCCGCCCATCTGCATGCCGACGCCAAAAAGGAAGGCACCGACGACCAGTGATACACCCAGCGGAGCGGTGAGACCACTTACGGGATTACCGCCGAGCGTTCCGGCGTCCAGAAACGGGAAGAAAAGAATCACGCCGACGGCCAGCATCAGCATTTGGGCACGAATGCCGGCCGCTTGCCGATCGGAGACGAAGACGCGCCAAGCGTACGTGAAACCGAAAGAGGCCTGATAGAGCGTGATGCCGAGAAGTGCGCCGACGATCCACAGCAACGACTGCTCCGTACTAACGTTCTTGAACAGAAATTGTGTGCCAACCGCAAGCAACGTGAAGGCGATGAGAAGTGGAAGCCATCGTATCGCTGGCAGGGTGACTGGGATGGGTGTCGCAGTGGTCGCAGTAGAAGACATCGGTGGTGTATTAGGGAAAACCAGAATGCCGTAGTGTATATTATTCTAAACCACGTTTTATTCATAGCTTATGACTTTTAGTAATAAGAAAGACGCATCTAACCTGGCTTACCGCAGCGCGACGATCACGAAATCAGTTACGGCCCAGGTCGAATACCAGGACCTCGGCGCCTTTGCCGTGTTCCAGCCTTAACTCCGGTTCTCCATCAAGAAGCACGCCATCGCCACCGCTAAGCGGATGGCCGTTGACTGTCGCCTCGCCGCGCGCAAGGTGCACGTAAGCCAGGCGGTCTATATCCAGCGGTTTGGTGCAGGACTCTTGCCCGTCGAACAAGCCCGCTTCGATCGACGCGTCGGCATTCATGCTCACCGAACCATCGGCGCCCGTAGGGGAAACGATGGTCACCAGCCGACCGCGGCGCAGTTCAGCGGGATAGTGCTTCTGCTCATATCCGGGAGCAACGCCCTTGAATTTAGGCTTGATCCATATTTGTAGAAAGTGGGTGGCCTTGTCGGTCAAATTATTGAATTCGCTGTGGACCACGCCCGTGCCCGCGCTCATGCGCTGGACATCGCCCGGTCTTACGATACCGCTGTTGGCCGCCCCTGCCCCGCCGTTGCCCATACTGTCCTTGTGTGCGAGTTCGCCTTCGAGGACGTAGCTCACAATTTCCATGTCCCGGTGACCGTGGGACCCGAAGCCTTTCCCCGGCGCCACGGTGTCGTCATTGATGACGAGGAGATTGCCGTGACCCTGGTGCCGAAGATCGAAGTAATCTCCGAATGAGAAACTGTGCGCGCTTTGCAGCCATCCCCCGTGGGCGGAACGGCCGCGTTCTTCTGATTTGCGTAGTGTGATCATCTCCGCTCCTTGCGTTCGTCTGTATGATGAATTGTCGATGTAAAGACTTTAGAATATTCATGACGGGCAATAAACAACCGGAATAAGAACGTACTGTTGTTGAATATGAAATAATGCACGTTCTGTTCCATAGCGAGGCCCTCCATGGACCGATTACTATCAATGCAGGTATTCGAGCGGGTGGCGGACACCGGTGGCTTTGCCGCTGCGGCGCGCGCCCTGGCCCTATCCCCTCCTGTCGTGACCCGATTAATCGCCGAACTCGAAAAGCACTTGGGCACCCGGCTGTTTCAGCGCACGACACGACGGGTATCGCTGACTGAAGCGGGTGCCGCTTACCTGAGCCATGTGCGGCGAATATTGCAGGACGTCGAAGAGGCCGAGGCAGTGGCCAACGCTCATACAAACGAGCTTGCCGGCCAATTGCGCGTTCATACCCAACCCGTACTGGCAACCTATGTGGTCGCTCCCCTGCTATCGGGCTTTCGCGAGCTTTATCCGAATATTCAGCTCAATATCGATGTAGACGTATACAAGCATCCGCCGATCGAAGACTTTGACGTCACGCTGCTGGGGACGGATGCCCGTTTCGATGCCAACGTCATTGCGCGCAAAGTGATTGAATCCGAAGTCATTCTCGTCGCTTCGCCGGCCTATATAAAACGGCGCGGCCTTCCCATGCAACCGCAAGACCTGCCTCAACACGAATGCCTGCGCCTCAAGCACCAGGATGGGACGCCTCGCCCCTGGCGCATATGGTGCAAGGAGCGTCCAGAGCAAGCCGTCGACGTCGATATTGCACCCGTGATTGCCGCCAATCATACCGATACACTGCTGCGCGCCGCCCTCGATGGGGCCGGCATCACCTCGGTATCGATCGACATAGTCGCGTCCTACCTTTCGCGCGGCGAGCTATCCAGAGTATTGAATCCGTGGATCACCGGCCGCCTGGGAATGTACGCCGCCCTTCCAAGCCGTAAGTTCATTCCGCAGCGCTCACGGGTTTTTCTGGACTACCTGATCGACCATACTCGCGCCCAGAATATCAGGGCGTTGGCCGCCTGTGACATGTAATCGTCACAAAAATACGGCATAATTCGATGATTCTCGAAATATAGATCTGTTGAATATCAGTACTACGCCACCTGGACGTCATCACCATGCCGGAAAATATCTACAACACCCTCTTCTTGTGCACGGGCAACTCTGCACGCAGCATCATGGCCGAGGCGCTGCTAAATACCTTGGGGCAAGGTCGCTTCAAGGCATATAGCGCCGGCAGCCGACCCAGCGGACATGTGAACCCTTATACGCTCGATGTGCTGACGGCCGCGAAAATATCCCTGGACGACGTAAGGAGCAAGAGCTGGGACGAATTTGCCGCTCCCGATGCTCCGCAAATGGATTTCATTATTACGCTGTGCGATAGCGCGGCGGGCGAAGCGTGCCCCTTGTGGCCAGGCCAACCGATGACCGCTCACTGGGGCTTCGAGGATCCGGCATCGGCAACTGGCACGGACGAGCAAAAGCGCGCCGCCTTCGACAAAGTCTTTCGGCAGATCGCGAACAGGGTCAAGTTGCTGGCCAACTTGCCGCTGGCCACGCTCGACCGCATGGCAATACACCGCGAGCTCAAGGCAATCGGCAGTCATGCCGATACGTTGCCTTCCTCGCTTTCCTCGTCCATTACCAAGAGAGACTGATCTTGCTCGCCGCACTGCTTATTTTCCTAGTTACGATCGTGCTGGTCATTTGGCAGCCGCGCGGTTTGAATATTGGCTGGAGCGCGTCGCTGGGCGCCGTGCTTGCGCTTATGTCGGGCGTGGTCAGTCTGGGCGACATACCCGTTGTCTGGAATATCGTCTGGAACGCCACCGCCACATTCGTAGCCATCATCATCATCAGCCTGTTGCTCGACGAGGCGGGGTTCTTCGAGTGGGCGGCGCTGCATGTCGGGCGATGGGGAGGCGGCAACGGCCGCCTTTTGTTTGCGCTGATTATATTGCTGGGCGCCGCTGTGTCGGCATTTTTCGCCAATGACGGCGCCGCCTTGATTCTTACGCCTATCGTCATGGCCATGCTTTTGGCATTGGGATTCAGTCCCGCGGCCACGCTCGCTTTCGTCATGGCGGCCGGCTTTGTCGCGGATACGGCCAGCCTGCCTTTCGTCGTGTCCAACTTGGTCAACATCGTCTCCGCCGATTTCTTCAACATCAGCTTTTCCCGATATGCGTCCGTCATGGTGCCGGTCAATCTGGCATCGGTCGCTGCCACATTAACGGTACTGTTTCTCTACTTCCGTCGCGATATCCCCGCCCGGTACGATCTGAATCAACTTAAGCCGCCCAGTCAAGCCATACGCGACCTGCCCACATTTCGAGCCGGGTGGATCGTACTTTCACTGCTGCTGCTCAGCTTCTTCACACTGGAAGGCTACGGCATTCCTGTAAGCGCCATCGCCGCGTTGGGCGCGTTGATCCTGCTGGCGGTTGCGGCGCACGGACATGTGATCAGTACACGCAAGGTAATACGCGAAGCGCCGTGGGCCATCGTGATTTTTTCCCTTGGCATGTACCTGGTCGTCTACGGACTGCGCAACGCCGGATTGACCGAGACTATCGGAGACATACTGAACGCCTTCGCCGATCGGGGGACGTGGGCGGCGGCCGTTGGTACCGGGCTATTGACTGCTTTGCTGTCATCGGTCATGAACAACATGCCCACGGTACTCATAGGCGCTCTTTCCATTGAGGCCAGTCAGGCAACGGGCGCTGTCCGCGAGGCCATGATCTACGCGAACGTCATCGGCAGCGATCTGGGTCCGAAGATCACGCCTATCGGCAGCCTGGCCACCCTGCTTTGGCTGCACGTCCTGGCTCGCAAGGGCATGACCATCACGTGGGGCTATTATTTCCGCGTCGGCATTGTCTTGACCTTGCCCGTCCTGCTGGTGACGCTTGCCGCGCTTGTCATACGCCTCCAATCGACCTGAGGTAGCAAAGTCCTTTATCTCCCGGACGCGCTCGTCGCCGCAATACGCCAGACGGTATTGCCAACGTCGTCGGCGACGAGCAGCGCGCCCGATTTATCGACAGCGACGCCCACTGGGCGCCCTTGCGCCTCGCCTTCTTCATTCATGAATCCGGTCAAGACGTTTTGTGGCACGCCTGACGGCCTACCATCCTTGAAAGGAACGAATATCACTCTGTATCCGCTGGGCGGATTGCGGTTCCAGGAACCATGCTGGCCTATAAATACGCCACCGGCATAGCGTTCGGGCAACGAGTTCCCTGTGTAAAAACTGAGGCCCAACGAGGCGGTATGGCTGCCTAATGCATAGTCGGGCTTGATAGCTTGCGCAACCAGATCCGGCCGTGGCGGATGCACGCGGACGTCGATGTGATCACCGTAATAGCTGTATGGCCAACCATAGAAGCCCCCTTCCCTGACCGAGGTCATGTAATCGGGGACAAGGTCGCTGCCTATCTCGTCGCGCTCGTTCACCGCAACCCACAATACGCCGGTCTTCGGCTCCCACCCCAGGCCGTTGGGGTTGCGCAGTCCCGACGCGAACAGCCGCGTACTGCCATTTTTCGGGTCGACTTCGAGGATGGCGGCACGGTGGACTTCATTTTCCATGCCATTTTCGCCAACATTGCTATTGGACCCGACTGTAACGTATAACCGCGTACCGTCGCGGCTGGCGATAACGTTCTTGGTCCAATGATGGTTGATGGGGCCTGCGGGAAGATCGGCCACTTTACTGCCTCGCTCGGTAACCTTCATCGTCCCCGACCGGTACGGAAAGCGCAATAAAGCATCTGTATTCGCCACATACAGATCGTTGCCTACCAACGCCATGCCGAAGGGTGAGTTAAGGTTCTCCAGAAAGGCGGAGCGAGTTTCGGCAACGCCATCGCCATCCTCATCGCGCAACAAGGTGATGCGGTTGGCGCTCGGCACCGCGGACCCGGCGCGTTTCAAGACACGCCCCATAACCCAACCCTTGAAGCCCTTGCGCCCGCCAGGTTTGGGCGGTGCGCTCGTTTCCGATACCAGCACATCGCCGTTCGGAAGAACGAACATCCACCGCGGATGATCCAGTCCCACGGCGAAGGCCTGGACGGTCAGGCCCTGAGCGGCAATAGGTTTCCCGCCGTCCGGCCAACCTTTGGCCGGTGCAATATTCAGCGTCGGGATAAGACTCGAGACCGGCTCAGGCAGCGTCGGGTTGGAACCATAACCTTGCTGCTCGGGTAATTTGGCTATTTCTCCGCAACCGGCTAGGCCCAATACCACTACACCGCAACATAAGAAACGATGACACATGGCAGGCCCTCCGATCCATGATGCCGGGGCAGCAATCGATGTGCCGACCGTTCATGCCCTGCGTGGGCGGCGGCTTAACCAGGTGGCCAGCCAGAACGACGCCGCAAGAATCAGTGCGCATAAAACGATAGCGCCCAGCACACTGTCATAGGATGCGGCGACGGACCAGAGCATGGCGGCGGCGAGCGGCGCCGCGGCCCTGGCAAGGGTGGCGGGGATGGTCAGCAGGCCGTTGATGGCTCCATAAGCGTGCGGGCTAAGCATTTCCGGCACGACTAGGCTGCGGACGATCGTGAAGATCCCATTGGCGGCGCCGTAGGCCACGCAGATGAAGGCGACCGGCCAGTAGGCGGGACCCACCAAAGCCAAGGCACTAAAGGTGATGGGAAAACTGGCCACCATCACGGAGCCGATCGCTCGCATGGATGCGTTGGCCGCAAACATCCCGATGGCGACTCGTCCCGCCACCTGGGCCGGTCCGATCAGGGCGATGGCATGGACGACAGACGCCGTGTCAAGACCACGCTCTATAAGCAGTGGGTACATGTGGAAGGTAAAGGCCGAGAACATCGCGGCGTACACTGTCAGAGAGAGGAACAACGTCCAGAACACAGGCAAGCGCAGCGTATCGCGTACGGCCTGCCTGTCCCGGGCAATCTGGCCTCTGGCGGCGGTCTTGTCCTGGGAAATGGTGTCGTGCCGCGGACGGATGAAGCCAAAGTAGACACCGCCGCAGATGCCGATGTTCACCACGCCCAGAACAACTAGCGCATCGCGCCATCCCCACCCATCGAGCAGCCACTGAACCAGCGGTATGAAGACGGTGCTGGCGAAACCGCCCCACAGGGTGATGTTCGTGATTTCCCGGCGTGAGCGCAAAGGGCCGACCCGCCTGGCAACGACGGCAAAGGCGGGTTCGTACAAGGTCGCTGCGTGTAAAGCCCCGATCCCGGCGGTAATCAGGTAAAACGCAAGAATGCTGCTGACGTTGGACCATAAGATGAACAAGGCGCCGGCGGTTACCGACGACACGCCCATTACCCATCGGCCATAACCTCGATCGACGGCGACGCCCACGGGATAAGCCGCAACGGCTGCCAGTATGAGTCCGACTGTCGCCGCGCCATACAAGTCGGTTTTCGACCAGCCGTACTCGGCGCCCATGGCCTCGGCGATCAGGGGGAAGCTATAGTAAAGTGAGCCCCATGAACATATTTGCCCGATGCCTAACGCGGTGACTAGCGTGCCCGGTTTCATGTTCTTTCAGCGCAGTATCAGGATTGGAACTGGACAGGTTTGGATAGCCATTCTTCCCGCATGCGTAGCAATGACATTTTAAGCTCGAAAATGAAGCGATTTTACCCTAAGGCAAAAGCGGTTTGGCGTTACTCGTGGCCGTTGCCGACCTTGGCGCGCAGCCGCTTTACTTCGCCATGCAGTGTCTTTCGCTGGACCCTTCGGCGCTGTGACGCACGCGTGGGCCGCGTTGGCTTGCGCACCGCCTGACGCTGAATGGCGCTCTGTATGATTTCTAGCAAGCGCTCGATCGCGTCGGCTCGATTCTTGTCCTGGCTGCGGAATGATTGCGCCTTGATGACAATGACGCCGTCTTTGGACACGCGCCTGTCATCCAATGCCCGCAGGTCTGTTTTATAGTCGTCGGGCAGGGATGACCGCGCGATATCGAAGCGCAGGTGCACGGCGCTGGATACTTTATTGACATTCTGCCCGCCGGCACCCTGCGCCCGTATCATGGAGAACTCGATTTCCCGTTCGTCGAGCGCCAGGCTGTCGTTGATGCGATATACGGCCATCAGCTATGTTTCGATTTCCGGTTTGGTAACGTACAGCACATATTGACTGCCCTCGTTCTCTTCGAAGGCCTGCAATTTTTCGATGAGGCGCTCTGTTAATACGGTACCTTCGTTGAGCAGCAGCATGCCCCCGGCGGTGTGTAGCTTTTGCATGACGATCATGTCGGATTCCAGGGCATGTGTCTTGAGGCGTTGCGTGACGCCATCCGCGGGCGCATCGTCGTCGCCAAGGGCAACCACCATGTCGATGAATTGCTGGCTAAGAATGGGATCATAACTGCGCGCGGCATACTTTGCTATTTCCGTCAGGGCATCTTCACGCGTAAACCTTCGCTGGAGCACCATGCCCATCTGGAGCTCGACAAAATCGACGACGATTTTGAGCAGCCTCGAACCTGGCGGAATGGCTGGGCCCATGAGGCCATCGGGAATGCCGCCGCCATCCCAGCGTTCCTGGTGATGCCGTATGAGCTCGGTTGCGTCGAGCGCGGGATCGATCGCCAACAGGAGGCGTTGACCGGTTGTCGGATACTCGCGATATTGCTCTCGTTGGTCGCGCGTCATGTCTTCCAACGCGACGGCAATCAGCGCATCGGGCCAGGCGAGTTTTCCAATGTTGTACCACGATGCGGCCATTGCGAGATCGTCGGCATCTTTCTTGGAATAGTCGTGTGCGCGGCAGAATGCCGCCACCAATGTGCCGATTTCCTTGTTGGTCTGGCGTTCGGGGGGAAAGCGCAAGTTGATGAGGGATGAATAGACTTTGATGGCCGCCTTGTAATTGCGGCGCAAGCGCTCGTTGTCGTACTCCAGCTGTTCATGGCCCAGGTCGGGTTCCGCCGCCGGCTGCGGGCCTTCCTGAGCCGGATTATTGATTGTCACCATACACCATGTAGGCATTACGCCCCGATCGTTTCACACAATACAAAGCCTCGTCTGCCCGGCGCAGCAAGGCCGACATATCGTCGCCATGTTGCGGGTGATGGGCTATACCGACGCTTGCGCCAATAACAAGAGATAAATCATGGATCGTAAAGGGACAGGAAAGCGTAGTTACGATTTTCTGAGCAACGACGCTTGCGTCGGACTTGTCGGCAATTTCGGCAAGGAGCACGACGAATTCATCGCCGCCCAGGCGCGCCACCGTATCGGATGCGCGCACGCAGCCGCGCAAGCGTTCGGCCACTTGCTTCAAGAGCTCGTCGCCCACGCCGTGTCCGTGCATATCGTTTACGGATTTGAACATGTCCAAGTCGACAAAAACGACGGCGACATGCTTTCCATGGCGCGCGGCTAACGCCAACGACCGCCTACCCTGCTCCATTAGCAGCGTGCGGTTGGCCAGCCCGGTGAGACCATCGTGCAGGGCTTGTTGCTTCAGCCGCTCTTCGTATTCTTTTTGACGGGAAATATCGGTGAATACGCCGACATGGTGGGTGACGTGGTTTTCTTCATTGCGGATGGCGCTTAGGCTTAGCAGTATGGGGAAGTCTTCACCACTGCGGCGCCGTGCCCACACTTCGCCCTGCCATGTGCCGGAAATGACCAGGCGGCCGGCCAACCGGCGATAGAAGTTGTCGTCGTGGCGCCCTGTGGGACGGTGTAGCAGCTTGTCGAGCGTTTTTCCCAGCGCCTGCTTCTGATGGTAGCCCGTAATACGCGTGAACGCTGGGTTTACCGACATGATGGTGCCTTTGGCATTGAAGATGATCAGCGCGTCTCCGGAATGCTCGACGGCAGCGGCGGTGAGACGTAGTTTTTCTTCAAGGCGCTTGCGCGGCGTGATGTCGACCAGTTGCATCAGGTAGCAGGGACGGCCGGTGAACTCGACACATTCTATATTGGCCACCACCGAGCGGATCTCGCCATAAAGCCTCATGCGGAACTCGAAGTGTCGTAGACCTCCTTGTTGCTGGACCAGGTCGGCGATGCGCTTGCGCTTGTACGACGACGACCAGATTTTCAGCTGCACGGCCGTGCGGCCCAGCACCTGCTCGGCGGGAAGACCAAGCAAAGCCAGCATTTCGTCGTTCGCGGCCAGGCATTCACCGGATACGGTTTCTGTAATGAAGCCCGGCAAGGGGCTGCTTCGAAACGCCGCTTCCCAGCGCTGTTCCGACGCCATCATCCGGGCAACCGCCGCTTTCTGCTCGGTGATGTCTTGCAGCGTGCCGGACACGCGCAACGCATTGCCATTCGCATCGAATTGTGCTTCTGCCCGGACCATGACCACCCGCTCCACACCCTGGGCATTGCGGATTCGGTGCTCTACATCGACGACACCGCGTGCGGGATTCTCCGCGTGGACAATGGCAGCGCGCAACCGCGGTTGGTCTTCAAGCGGTACCAACGCGCAGTAGTCTTCGAGCGTAGTGGGAAGATCTTTCTTGCTGACGCCGAGTAGATCGTTCATGCCATCGAAACTTAGCATGCGACGCGTAATGGCGGAATATTCCCAATGGGCCAGGCGTGCGATGCGCTGGGCCTCTGCCAGCCGGGCATGTTGCGCGCGCAAGTCGGCTTCGAGGTGACGGGTCTTGAGGAATTGGCCGATATCGCCGCACAATGCAGCGAACATTTCCCGGGCGGCTTCGTCGAGAGAGGTTGCTGGCGCGCGCAGGAATTCGATGACCCCGAACACCGTGTCCCCGGCGATGAGCGGAAACGCCATGGCGTTGTGCAGCCCGGCGCTGATGGCGCCCTGGGCGTCAGCGGGGCTGTCGACAATGTCGGTGAGCCATACCAGGGCGCAAGTGGCCATGGCGTTTTGTGCCCATGGGGATGGACGAAGCCTGGGGGAATCGATGTCGGGCACGTAGGCCCCGCCCTGGGCGCCGCCGTTATTCCATGCGCAGGAGAACCGCAGCCTGGACTGTTCGACAGTCCAGGCGACACCCGCCTCCCAACCTTCACTTTCGCCGATGAGCGCCAATACCCTGCCCAGTCCGGCCTCAATGGTTGCCGCGGCGCCCAGCATGCTGCTGACACCGTATTGAAGCTTTAGCCGCCCCGTGACGGAAAGACAATTCGACACCGTGCCGGCAGGCGTGTTGCCTGCCTGCGCTTCAGCAAGAATGTGGGTGACCTGGGCCATGCGTTTCCGTAGAACAGGGAAGCCAACATCGTGAGCAGGACGCGCAGGTCTGGGGAACGAATATTGCGGCGCGTCGCTAATCGATACGACATGTATGCTGTTGCAACATGTTATACCATTGTGACACCCCGTCGGGTCAGTTTACAGCGGGTGAAATCCCTACGTTGAACGTTTGGCCGACGTGACGGCTACCGTTGAAAATGCTGATGGCGTGACCTAGGCGTGTCGATCGCCGGCGCAGGTCGTCGGACGTTAAACTAGAGTCGGCAACCATGGCCGCATTTCGCTGCGTGGCGTGTTGCAGCTCGCCGACCGCCGCATTGATCTGACCTATCCCGGCCGATTGCTCTGTCGATGCATGGCTGATCTCGCCGATAAAGTCCGACACGCGGCGGGCGCTTTCCAGGACGTTTTGCATCACCCGTCCGGCATCGGAGGTGATGTCGTGCGCCTCTTTTATTTGACCCGCGCTTTCGCCGATCAATACCTTGATTTCTTTAGCCGCGTCCGCGCTGCGCAGTGCGAGGTTGCGCACTTCGGCCGCCACCACGGCAAAGCCCCGGCCCTGTTCGCCCGCGCGGACCGCTTCCACAGCGGCGTTCAACGCCAGAATATTGGTCTGGAAAGCGATGCTGTCGATGACCCCGATGATGTCCTCGATTTTTGCGCTGGACGCTGAAATCGACGTCATGGTCGATGCCACCTTGTCGACCAGCGCGCTACCCTCGGTGGCAGCGTGGCTGGCGTCCTGCGCCAAGCTCGCGGCCTTGATCGCCGTGTCGGCATTGCCCTGGACACTGGACGTCAATTGTTCCAGCGCGGCTGCGGACTCTTCGAGGTTGGCCGCGGCCTGCCCTGTGCGCGCGCTAAGGTCTTCGCTTTCGCGCGCGAGCACCTGGCTGGCCGCCTGCACCCCAGAGGCCTGTTCGCCCACGTCATCGACCAACGACGTCAAATTGAGGCCGGCCTGGTTGACGGCACGGGCGATCATTCCAATTTCATCCACCCGCTCCAGCTGGATCTGCGGGCCTGGCTGGCCCGCGGCCACAGAGGCCGCCTGTTGCAAGATTGTGCTCAAGGGCTGCGCTACCTGCCGCGTGAGCCAGAGCATGACGAGCAGCATGATCGCGCTTTGCGAACCGGCGAGTACGAGCGCCTGGGTCAGTGTGAGACCAAGAGCGGCGATCAAGGCAAGGCTGGACATCCAGGCAAGAAACAGCGCCCCGGCCAGGCGTGGCCCCAGCATAAGCGATTGGGTCCATGATAAGCACCGCAGCCAGCCCGAACGGACGACAAGGCCCCGAAAGAACTTTCTGCTGCCCTGCGTGCCATCGCGAAATCGGGAGTACATGAGCTCCGCGGCTTCTATCTCTTCTACGCGCGGCCGTGTACGCACTGACATATAGCCGACCAGTTCGTTGTTGCGCACGACCGGCGTTGCATTCGCCCTCACCCAGTAATGATCGCCGTTCTTGCACCGATTCTTTACGAGCGCCGTCCACGAACTTCCGGACTTCAAGGTGTGCCACATGTCGGCAAAGGCTTCCGCCGGCATGTCTGGATGACGGACAATATTGTGCGCCTTTCCCCGCAGCTCCGCCGCCTCGTAGCCACTAATTCGCACAAAGGCGGAATTGGCGTAAACAATCCGGCCTTTTGCGTCGGTGACGGACATTAGCGTCACGTCTTCGGGAAATACATGTTCTTGCCCCGTTACCGGCATATTGACGCGCATACGTGTTCCCTTTGATACCTATGTATTTTTCCGTTCTTACAGTCTGTTGGGAAGTATGGAATTTTGCAATGCAGCATCTCCCGCGTCCGTTGATACAGATCAAATTCATAACGATATTCTGCGAAGATGTCAGTGTGATGACACCAGGGAGCAGCCGTCGACGGGTACCGGCTATTTTCCGGGGCTGATCTAGGGTTTATGCCAATGCATGAACGTAAACACGTACAATTAAGCACACGTCGGCGTAAGTTCATAAACCTTTTTGAACGTCGCCGTCGCGCTCTTGATTTAGGTCAAGAATTGCCGCGTGGTCTTGCGTTCTAATCTACGCATTCGATAGGTCTGCATGCACTGGATTTGTCGGCATGCGTGATTTACCAGGATCACCCTACCGTTTCTTTCACCGGAGTTCATCACTATGTTCGCAAAACTCACGTTCGCCGCGCTCTTGTCCGTCATGGCCATGCCTGCAATGGCCGCCGACTGCGAAGCCACTGTCGAATCCAACGACGCCATGCAGTTCAACGTCAAGGAAATGACCATCGACAAAAGTTGCGCCAAATACACGGTTCATCTGAAGCATACCGGCAAGTTGGCCAAAGCCGCCATGGGTCATAACTGGGTCCTGACCAAGACCGCCGACAAGCAGCCCGTAGCGACCGACGGCATGACCGCGGGTCTTGACAAAAATTACGTGAAGCCCGACGACGCTCGCGTGATTGCGCATACCAAGGTCATTGGTGGCGGCGAATCCGACTCGGTCACGTTTGACACGTCCAAATTGGCGGCTGGTGAAAGCTATACATTCTTTTGCTCGTTCCCAGGGCACTGGGCAATCATGACAGGCACGCTTAAGCTCAGCAGCTAATCATTGTCCGCATCACGATGGTGGCTCGCCATCATCGTGATGCCATATTCCGGCCAGCAAAGTAACACATCACTATTGTTGACCTAAGTCAACTTGATCACCCTCGCTCACGAGTAGTATGGCCAAGAGTCAACGAAAGTATGAGCATATAAATGCAGAGCCGCCGCGAAGGTAAAGCAGGTTTTTTTTCCGCCCCATTGTTTTTCCTGCTGGTGTTTCTGGTTGCATGGATCTTGCCGTTTTCCACAGCGCAAGCGCAACGCCTCCCCGAATTCCTTAATGCCGCCAGCCCTGGCGAAATCTTCCCTGGCGCCGATCGTCTTGGCCCACCAGAGGGCAAACCAATGGTGGCCCGCGCCTACGCGGGCGACACCCAGCTCGGTTTTGTGTACCTGACGTCTGACGTCGTGAATACACGCGGGTATTCAAGCAAGCCGATCGATACCCTCATGTCCTTGGCCAACGACGGCAAAATTGTCAACGCCAAGCTAGTCAAGCACCACGAACCCATTGTTCTGATCGGTATCCCGCAAACCAAGGTCGACCATTTCATCAATGCCTATATAGGACTCAACTTCGTTGCAGATCCGCCGCGCCGTGGCGCGCCTACGCCTGTGGACATCATTAGCGGCGCCACGGTCACCATGATGGTGATCGGCGACAGCATTACCCGCTCGGTGATGGGCGTGAGCCGCGCCCACGGGCTCGGGCGGGATGCGGGCGCCTCGGGTGCATCCGCCCCGCAAGCGGCAAAGCGCATTATTGACCCGAGCAAGACCGATATCCTTACATGGGAGGAACTGGTCGCCAATGGCGGGGTTCGCAACCTGCTCCTGACCGTCGAAGACGTCAACAAGACATTTGCCGCCACAGGTCGTCAGGGTGCAATCGACCACCCAGAGCCAGGCGAACCAGACGATCAATTCATTAATCTCCATGCGGCGTTGGTCAGTGTGCCGTCCATCGGGCGCAGCTTGCTCGGCGAGACGGAATGGCTGCGGCTGAAGGATGCGTTGAAACCGGGTCAGCAAGCCATGCTTGTCGCGGGCGACGGTCCTTATTCATTTAAAGGTTCCGGCTATGTGCGCGGCGGCATTTTCGATCGTATCGAGGTCGTACAGCAAGAGCGCAGCTTCCGGTTTACCGATAGTAGTCACCAACGCATGGCGGATATTGCCGCAAAAGGCGCTCCGGGGTTCAAGGAGATTGCTCTCTTCATTGTGCCGACCGACGCTGGATTCGAAGCTACCGAGCCCTGGCGGCTACAACTGATGGTGCAACGGATTATCAGTGTCAAGGAAAAGGCCTTCGTCACGTTTGACCTGGAGTATGACCTGCCGCCGCTATACACCATGGCGGATCCCGCTGCGTCGGTTGCGGCCGCACCCGCAAGCCCGTCCCCGGCCACCTCCACCCCGTCCACCAACGTTGCCAATACCATGGCGGCCGAGGCGTATATGGATGACGAGCCGGCTTTATGGCGGCAAATCTGGCGGGCCAAGACCGGCCAGGTATCGGCTGTCTTGGCGGCACTCTTACTGCTTGTTGGCGTTTTCTTCTTTCAAGATCAATTAACCAGCCGCCCGGTTTTCTATGATCGCTTCCGCTTGGTATTCCTGACGTTCACCCTATTTTGGTTGGGCTGGTATGGCCAGGCGCAATTGTCGGTGGTCAACGTCCTGACGTTCACTTCGGCGTTGCGCACCGACTTCCGCTGGGAATACTTCCTGATGGATCCTGTCGTCTTCATTCTTTGGTGTGCAACCGCCATTTCCATGGTGTTCTGGAATCGGGGCGCGTTTTGCGGCTGGTTATGCCCGTTCGGCGCGTTGCAGGAGCTGACCAACCGGATTGCCAAGCGTCTTGGCGTCAAGCAAATTACCGTTCCGCACATGGTGAACCAGCGGCTATCCACGATCAAGTACGTGATTTTCTTGGTTTTGTTTGCTTTTTCTCTTCACGAGTTCGCGTTAGCCGAACGGCTTGCCGAAGTCGAACCCTTCAAGACAGCCATCATCTTGCGCTTCATGCGTTACTGGCCGTTCGTCTTGTTTGCCGTCCTTTTGCTGGTGGCCGGGCTGTTCATCGAGCGCTTTTTCTGCCGCTATCTGTGTCCCTTGGGCGCTGCGCTGGCCATTCCCGCGCGCTTACGCGTATTCAATTGGCTGCGCCGCTATCGCGAATGCGGCAACCCATGCCAGCGCTGCAATATCGAATGCCCCGTCCAGGCCATCAACCCGGAAGGCGACATCAATCCCAACGAATGCATACAGTGCCTGCACTGCCAAATGCTGTATCACCACGATCAAAAATGTCCTCACCTGATTCAGAAAAACGCGCGGCTGCAACGCAATAAGCCGCCACCGCCAAGCGCCGGCATACCGGGTGAGACTGTCGTGCGCTTTATTCCCGGCTCACCAACCGTCAAGCCACGCGCTGTCAGCCCCGACGCTCAACCAACAGTTACATCGAATTGACGCTGTAATTTCACCCCGGCGCAACCAACCCGTAAGGCCGTGCGCGCCACCTAAACTTAGGAGTTTTTATGCCTGATCAAAAATCCGACAAAACCGGGCTGAGCCGCCGCGGTTTTCTGGGCACTGCGGCGCTATCCGGGGCCGCTGGCCTGGTGGGCGGCACTCATTTGCCCGCTCTGGCCAAGGACGCCCCGAAAGGCGCCAAGGGCTTGAGCGTCCACGTGGGCCCAGGTGAACTGGACGAGTACTACGCGTTCAATTCAGGTGGCCAGTCGGGCGAAGTGCGCATATTGGGCTTGCCGTCCATGCGCGAACTGATGCGCATTCCTGTATTCAACCATTGCAGCGCGACGGGCTGGGGCCGGACCAACGAAAGCCGTAAAATCATGATGGACGGCATGACGCCGGAAACCAAGGAATACCTGAAGGACCAAGGCGGAGTCTTCCTGAATGGCGATGCGCACCACCCGCATATGTCGTTCACGGACCAAACCTACGACGGCCGCTACATTTTCATTAACGACAAAGCCAATAATCGTGTCGCCCGCATCCGCTGCGACGTCATGAAGACCGACAAGATCACAGAAATCCCGAACGTGTCCGGCGTGCACGGGCTACGTCCACAGCGTTATCCACGTACGGGCTATGTGTTCGCCAACGGCGAACACATCATCCCTCTGGTGAACGACGGCAAGGTAATGGATGACCCGAAGAAGAACTTCTTTGCGGTCTATACAGCGCTTGACGGTGACACCATGAAGGTTGCCTGGCAAGTTATGGTCGACGGCAACCTGGATAACGGCGACGCCGACTATCAAGGCAAGTACTCGTTCTCGACCTGCTACAACTCCGAAAAAGGCGTCACGGTTCAAGAGATTTCGGCCAATGAGCAGGATTGGGTCGTTGTCTTCAACCTCAAGGCCATTGAAGAAGGCGTCAAGAAAGGCGATTTCAAGGAAATGGGCGGCGTGCCGGTTCTTGACGGCCGTCATGGTTCCAAGTACACACGTTATATTCCGGTACCCAACTCGCCGCACGGCTGCAATGCCTCGCCCGATGGCATTCACATCATGCTCAACGGCAAGCTGTCTCCCACGGTAACGGTGCTCGACGTACGTAAACTCGACGACCTCTTCGCCGACAAGATCAAGCCGCGCGACTGCGTGGTGGCCGAGCCCCAGTTGGGCCTGGGTCCCCTGCACACGGCGTTCGACGGCCGCGGCAACGCCTACACAACCTTGTTCATCGACAGCCAGATCGTGAAATGGGACATCGAGAAAGCCAAACGCGCCTACAAAGGCGAGAAAGTCGACCCCATCATTCAAAAGCTGGACGTTCACTATCAGCCTGGGCATAACCACACCACCATGGGCGAAACCAAGGAAGCCGATGGCAAGTGGCTGGTTTCACTGAACAAGTTCTCGAAGGATCGTTTCCTTAACGTGGGACCGCTGAAACCCGAAAACGACCAGTTGATCGACATTTCCGGCGACGAAATGAAGCTGGTCCACGACGGCCCAAGCTTTGCCGAACCGCACGATATGCTTCTGGTTCACCGTTCGAAAGTCCACCCGGTCAATGCGTGGAAACGCGACGACCCAATGTGGGAAGACGTGCGAAAGATGGCCGAGAAGGACAAGGTCACGCTTGAAGGCGCGGCCAACGTCATTCGCGACGGCAACAAAGTGCGCGTGTACATGATTGCCGTAGCGCCCATGTTCAGCCTTCAAAAGTTCGAGGTCAATGAAGGCGATGAAGTCACTGTCGTGGTTACGAACATGGAAATTATCGAGGACTTGACACACGGGTTCACGCTTGAAGGCCATGGCGTCGCCATGGAAATCGGACCACAGGCAACGGCTTCCATCACCTTCAAGGCTGGCCGTCCCGGCGTGCACTGGTATTACTGCCAATGGTTCTGCCACGCATTGCACATGGAAATGTCGGGCCAGATGCTTGTTCATCCCAAGAAATCCGCCTAACGCCACATGAGTCTATTCGCTTCCTATCTTGGAAAGCGGCTGGCGCCGATCAGCGTGCTGCTGGTCGGCCTGGGCCTTTCCAACATGTTGTTTGCCGGCACCATCCAGGTGGCGCCGGGAGCCAGCGTGCAGGACGCGATTGCTTCGGCGCGGCCAGGCGACACCGTGCGCCTGGCCGCGGGCAAGTATTCCGGCAATCTCGTCATAGACAAACCCTTGGTTCTCGAAGGTCCACAGGATCGTTCGGCAATCATTCTCGGTGAACGCACCGGACGCTCGGTCTGGGTGACAGCCGCTGACGTCAGTATCAGAAACCTTACTGTCAAGAATTCAGGCCTTAGTTTGTCCGAAATGGATGCGGGTATATTCCTGGACAAAACGGCTCACAACGCCCTAATCGAGCACAATGATGTGCTCGACAACCTGGTGGGTGTGCATGTATGGGGTCCCAACGAAGCCATCGTGCGCAACAACCGCATTGTCGGCAACACTGAACTACGCGTGGCCGAGCGCGGTAACGGCGTCACGCTCTGGAACAGCCCCGGCACGCAGATCATTGGCAACGATATCTCGCAAGGCCGCGATGGCGTGTTCGTCAACACCAGCAAGAACAATGTATTCAAGGGGAATTACTTTCACGGCCTGCGCTACGCGGTGCATTACATGTATGCCAACGACAGCGAAGTGGTCGACAATGTATCCGAGGATAACGATATCGCGTATGCGATCATGTTTTCACACCGGCTTCTCATCAAAAATAATATCTCGATCCGAAGCAGAGATCAGGGGTTGATGCTGAACTACGCCAACGATTCTTTGGTCGACGGAAATGTTGTCGTCGGCGGCGAGAAATGTGTTTTTCTTTATAACGCCAATAAGAACCAGTTCACTGGAAATTACTTCCAGGACTGCGACATGGGCATACACTTTACCGCGGGGTCTGAAGGCAATAACATCACCGGCAACGCCTTCGTCAATAACCAGAACCAGGTGAAGTATGTTGGCACCCGTTCGCTGGACTGGTCCCATAAGGGTCGCGGCAACTACTGGAGCGACAATACCGCCTTCGACTTGGATGGCGACGGCATCGCCGATACCGCCTACCGACCCAACGACATCATCGATCAAGTGTTGTGGCGAGCCCCCGCTGCTCGCGTGTTGCTTAATAGCCCGGCTATTTCAGTTGTGCGATGGGCGCAGTCGCAATTTCCCGCGATATTGCCCGGCGGCGTTGTCGACAGCGCGCCGCTCATGACCTCGCCGGAACCCATGGCACTCAGGAAATTCAAGGAGTCGCTATGACTATAAATCACGTCGCCCTGTCAGGCGTCACTAAGAAATACGGTGATCAACGTGCCGTCGACAATGTCGACCTTAGCTTGCGATCCGGAGAATGCGTGGCATTGGCCGGCCATAATGGCGCCGGCAAAAGCACTATGATCAAGCTGATACTAGGCTTGATACGCCCCACAGCAGGGAAAGTGCTGCTGCTCGGCGAGGACGCCTCCGGCAAAGCCGCTGTGCGCCTGCGCAACGATATTGGGTATCTGCCTGAAATGGTGGCTTTGCACCCATCGCTCACCGGCGTCGAAACGCTGAATTTTTACGCAAAGCTTAAGGGCCAGCCTTTGTCGGGTAACGCCGCCCTACTTTCACGCGTGGGTATTTCCCAGGCGGCACATCGCCGTGTCGGGGGCTACTCGAAGGGCATGCGGCAACGATTAGCGCTTGCGCAAGCGTTGTTGGGCAAGCCCAAGGTGCTGCTTTTCGACGAACCCACCACGGGGCTCGACCCCGCTTCACGCCTTATGTTTTATGAGCTCGTACGCGAACTACGCAACGACGGTGCAACCGTGTTGCTAAGCACGCATGCCCTGGCTGAACTGGAAGGCCATACGGATCGCATTATCGTCATGAAGAATGGCAGCAAGATCGCCGACGGCTCCATGTCGCAATTGCGTCATACGGCCGAGCTGCCCATACGCATCCGGCTGCGCCATTCCACGAACGGCGCGGCGGCCGGAATGCTTCCGGACGCGTGGCGCCGCATCGACGAACGGCAGTTCGAACTGTCGTGCACGGAAAGTGACAAGGTCGCTGCCATCCGCAGCATAGGGAACATCGGGTTCACTATAGACGACATCGAAATCCATACACCCAGTCTGGATGACATGTACGCCCATTTCCTTAGACGGGAAGACGCATGAACGCTGTATATATCATCATAGGAAAGGAAGTCCGCGACGGAATGCGCAACCGCTGGGTGCTGGCCACTGCCCTGCTGCTTGCCATGCTTGCCTTGTCGCTTGGCTTCCTTGGCAGTTCTCCCACCGGCGCGGTGAAGGTGGACCCGCTGACCGTCACTGTGGTTAGCCTGTCCAGTCTGTCCATCTTTCTGGTACCGCTTATTGCCATGTTGCTAGCTTATGATGCGATTGTGGGCGAGGTGGACCGGGGCACGATGGCGTTGCTCCTTAGCTACCCGGTATCACGCTGGCAAATCGTCGTGGGCAAGTTCATAGGCCATCTAGTCATCCTGACCCTTGCCATCACGGTCGGCTATGGCGCCGCGGGAATCGCCCTGCAAGCGGTGCATGGGTCGGCGGACATGAGCGCATGGCTGCCATTCCTGCTCCTAATCGTCGCCAGCGTCTTACTTGGAGCCAGTTTCCTTGCCATGGGCTACATGATCAGCGCATTAGTGCGCGAGCGCGCGACGGCAGCCGGTATCGCCATCGGCGTGTGGCTCTTCTTTGTCGTCATTTACGACATGGCGCTATTGGGCGTATTGGTGGCGGATCAGGGCCGCACGGTGACAGCCACGCTTTTGAATACCGTTCTATTATTCAATCCGTCCGATGTTTACCGTCTGCTGAACTTGACGGGCTACGAGAATATTTCGATGTACGCGGGCATGGCCGGATTAAGCGGCCAAGCCAGTCTCAGCATGCCTGTTCTGATCCTTGCCCAGATCTTATGGATCGCCGTCCCGTTTTCCCTGGCGGCCGCCTTCTTCAAGCGTAGACAACTATGATCGCACACCGTATTGCAGGCCTTGCCTTGGCATGCTTGCTGTTGGCGGCTTGCAATAACGCACGCGACACCGCCAGCGCTCCTCCAGCACCGAGGGAGGTGAGCGTGGACGCCGTGGGCCATTACTGCGGCATGAACTTGATCGAGCACCCCGGTCCCAAGGGTCAAATTTACGTCCATGGGCGCGACGCTCCCGTCTGGTTCACCGATATCAAGCAAGTATTTGCCTATACTCTTTTGCCGGAAGAACCCAAGGGCATCAGCGCCATCTATGTTCATGACATGAGCAAGGCGAAGGACTGGAGCCAGCCTGAAGCCGATAGCTGGATCGATGCCCGGCAGGCGTTCTATGTGATCGAAAGCAAATTCATCGGGGGCATGGGCGCGGAAGACGCCTTGCCCTTCGGAGACAAGGCCAAGGCCGATGAGTTCGTAAAAGAACACGGCGGCCGCGTCGTGGGCTTCGAGGACATGCCTGAAAACTATATCCTGCATCATGACGAGGCGGCCCAGGCCGTGCCGCAAGATCAACACGACTCTACTGGAGCACATCAATGATGAAGCGCCAAAACACGACGCGCCGTCGGTTTATCGGTATTTTTGCGGCTGCCTCCGGCCTCGCGATGACGCCGCTGACGCTGCGGCATGCGTTCGCTACGCTCGGGACGGCGCGACAAGGGGCCAGTTGGCGCGGAATAGCGCTTGGCGCTGATGCCGAATTGCACATTGACCACCCGGATGCGGCATTCGCTCAGAAGCTCATCGATAAATCGGTCGCCGAGGTGCATCGACTCGAACGTATTTTCAGTCTCTATCAGGATGACAGCGCGCTAAGCGTCTTGAACCGACAAGGCCATCTTGACAACCCGCCGGCGGACCTGTTGCGCTTACTGGCTGAAAGCCAGTATTTCGGCAAACTGACCGATGGCGCCTTCGATCCTACCGTGCAGCCATTATGGCGGATCTATGCGGAGCATTTCGCGCAGCCCAACGCCGATCCGAATGGGCCCGACACCCGTGCCATCGCCAGCGCGCTGGCTGTCGTCGACTATACCGCCATCGACGTCAACCCGGAACGCATACAACTCCTGCGCCCTGGCATGGCGCTTACGCTTAATGGGATTGCCCAGGGCTACATCACCGACAAGATCGTCCAGCAGCTTCGCGCGGCAGGCCTCGACCGGGCGCTGGTCGACATGGGAGAGATCCATGGCGTGAATACTCGAAGTCATGCAATGCCTTGGCGCGTAGGCCTGGCAGATCCGTCCACCCCGGGAAAAATCGTCCGTACCATAGAAATCGATAATCAGGCCTTGGCCACGTCCGCGGGCAGCGGGACGCCGCTCGATGCCGCCGGACGGCATACCCATATCTTCAATCCGAAGACGGGTAGCAGCCAATCGCGCTATCGAAGTGTTACCGTGATGGCGGCGCACGCGACGCAAGCCGATGCATTGTCAACCGCCTTCTCGACCATGGGCCTGGACGCCATCGAGCCTATCGTTGAGGCCGGCGGCGCCAAGGCGTGGGTCACGCGCAACGACGGTTCGGTTGCCGTATTGGGGTAATGGTCGAGTGGCCGGTGGGCCGGGGGCATCGGCGTAAGGGTCTGTCGGGGAGTGCACGTATAATTGTCCGTGGCACGATCCAGCGCCATCGAACCCCTTGCTAGCGGAACATCATGAAGAAGACCGATTTGGAAAAGAACAAAGCACTGAAGCTAGTGGAGAACATGAAAAAAGGCAGCATACCGAACCGATTTGGTACTGAATCGTCGGCCGTTGTGGTGGATCGTCGCGAACAGCGCCGGTTGGACCAGGCTCAGGGTCTGGTGTCTTTCCCCGTCAAGCTCAAGCAAACACTAATTGAGGACATCCGTGCCCGTGCAGCGGCCCAGGATATCGGTATCAATGAACTGGTTGGAACCTTGCTTGCAAACGCCTTGAATGCGCAGGCTGATCAGAAGGCGTAGCTTGCAGTGACTCCTGCGCTCCAATTGCGGCCCGGCGCCGGCTCATAATAGCGGCCGGAGTTCTCGTTGATGATCGCCGAGCCTGCATGAAGGCGATCGAAGATATTGTCCAGGCGGGCGTAGGCGTTTGTCTCCCAAGCGCCATGGCGCCATACATACCCGGCATTCACACCGGCAACGACATAGCCCGGGGCTGTCTCGGTATTGCCATCGTTGACATACATTTTGCTTAGATAGCGCGCGTCGACGCCGGCCCGCCACCCCACAGGCGGCGCCCAGCCGACCGCCGCATAGAGCGCATGCCGCGCGACGCCGGGTATGCGGTTCCCCGCCCGCAAGTATTTTTCTGGATCGCCTGGGTCGGCACAGTTGCCCGTTGCGCAGTCGTCCCGGAATTTGGCATCCAACCAGGTATATGCCACTTCTGTTCGCCAATTGCGCGCAATTTCGCCGCGCCAGGCCAGTTCGAAACCCGTACGCAAGGTGCGCCCCGCGTTTTGGAATACTGTACGTCCTCCCGCCGCGCCCGCCGACACAATTTCGTCTTTGGTGCGTGTCTGGAACAAGGCCGCTGTAAGCAGGCCTTTGCCAATATTCGCCTTTGCTCCCACCTCGACACTGGTATTGATGGATGGCCGAAGCGCAAAATTCAAGCCGGACGTGTTGAAGTCGCGGTAGGAAATTTCGTTGAACGTTGGCGTCTCGAAACCCCGGCCTATGGATCCGTAGAGGCTGATGTCGGGGGAAACCTGGTAGCGTAGCGATGCCACCGGCAGCAGTTTTCGATATCGGGCCGCGCCGCTATCGTCCCCATTAGGCCCATTCACGTACTGATCATCGGAACGAAACCTGATATTGCTATAACGCAGGCCCGCATCCACCGTCCATCGCGGCAAAAACTGCCACGATGCCTGCAGATAAGGATCGAGATTCCAGATGGTATTTCTTTCGTTGCGGCGCAGGTCGCCGCGTACGCCCAATTGTCCGGTTCGCCCGGCAATAGGTTCGCCGGAAAAATTCTCGTACCCTCGCCTGTCTTCCTTCATTTCGTCATATGACAGTCCGCCGATCAATGTAAACGGTTTGCCCGCCAAAGCCAGGCGCGAGCTCCAGCGCACATCCGCACCGCTATATTCACGCTGCAGGTCGATAACGCCGCCGGCATGACGCGGGTTCGCCTGGGCCCCGTAGGGTATGGATTGGAATTGCACAGTGTCGCGCTTGCCGTAGTACAGCATGGCGCGCAAATCATTATGCGCACTGATTTTCCTTTCGTAGACAAGACCGCCCTGGGACTGCTTGACCGTTTTACGGGTGTTGTATTCAAGAGCGGCTTCGTAGACGCCGCGAGGATCGGAATCAAACTGATCCCGCGTTAGGCCCAAGGGATCATCGGCCTTCAGGTCCACGCTATTGGCGATCAGTGTCAGTCGGCTGCTGTCGTCGAATTGGAGGCGAAGCTTGGCATTGACAAGATTCTTGCGCGCGCCGCTGTGATCGCGGTACCCCTGCGTCGTAAATCGGGTGGCGCTGAGCACGTAATCGAGTTCTGCGCTTTCCATATCCAGGACCCCGCTGGCTTTGGCGCCGTATCGATACGTTCCATAACTGCCCGCCGCCAGGCCTGCCGACAGTTCCGGCGGGTCTGCTCCGTCTTCCGTGTATACGTTGATTACGCCTCCAGATGAATTGCCGTAAAGAGAGGAGAACGGACCGCGCAACACTTCTACCCTGTCGATGGACGCAATATCAATATTCGAGGTCTGGCCCTGACCGTCGGGCATGGTTGCTGGTATGCCGTCCACGTATAGGCGAACGCCACGAACGCCGAAGCTGGACCGTGACCCGAAGCCGCGTATGGAAACTTGCAAGTCCTGGGCGTAGTTTTGCCGGTTCTGGATTTGAAGCCCGGGAACGCCCGCAAGTCCTTCGGACAAATTGATCTGCAGACGGGCATCGCGCATGTCGAAACCGTCGATGACCGAAATCGACGCCGGGGTATCGAGCACCGACGTGTCCAGGCGCGTACTGGTGACAGTAATCGGCGTCAGCCGTTGCGGGGCTTGCTGAGCAAGGATCGGCGGCGTTCCCGTACATAGGAACACCAGCCACACTATCCGGCTAAGCACTTTATTTTGTTGCATACGGCCCCCAACCAAGGACTTCATGCGATTGTTGCTGCTTATTCTAGCGCCTGCTTGGGGGGTCGTGCCGCGCCAAATCGGCCAGTATCGGGCAATCCGGCCGATTGTCGCCATGACAGCAGTTGGAAAGATGCACCAGTTGATCGCGTATTGATTGCAATTTTTCGATGTCCTCGTTCAGCTCCGCAATATGCTGGCTCGCCAGCTTCTTTACATCGCTGCTTTTGCGGGTGGTGTCATGCCACAGGCCTATCAGCGTTTTGATGCGTTCCAGCGAAAAGCCAAGGTCGCGCGACCGCTTGATGAAATGCATGATTTGCACATCGGTGGCCGAGTATTGACGGTAGCCGGACTCGGTGCGCTGGGCTGGACGAATAAGGCCGATGGTCTCGTAATACCTTATCATCTTCGGCGTGATTCCTGACGACCGAGCCGCTTGACCTATGTTCATGTACTACCTCGCAATCATGCTGTAAAGCGCCGTAAACGCAAGGAATTTGCTAATACAAACACACTGGAAAATGCCATCGCCCCTGCCGCGAACACGGGCGACAGCAATGTGCCGTTCAAGGGATATAAAGCTCCAGCCGCAACGGGCACCAAGGCCACGTTATAGGCGAACGCCCAAAAAAGGTTCTGCCGAATGTTGGCAATGGTCGCCTTCGATAACGCGATCGCCTTCGGAATTCCGCCCAGGTCCCCGGACATAAGCACGACGTCGGCCGCCTCGATCGCGATATCGGTGCCGGTGCCGATGGCCATTCCGACATCCGCTTGGGCCAAGGCGGGCGCATCGTTGATGCCGTCGCCGACGTAGGCCAATACCCCGTATTGCTTCTTGAGCCGCTTGACCGCGTCGACCTTGCCATCGGGCAGGACTTCGGCAATGACCTCGTCGATGCCCAACTGCCTGGCTATGGCCTCCCCTGTTCTCTTGTTGTCGCCTGTGATCATGGCGACTTTCAGGCCAAGCGCATGCAAGGCGCGAATAGCGGGCGCTGTGGTCGCCTTGATGGGGTCGGATACGGCGATTATTGCCGCCAGGCGGCCTTGTATGGAGACATATAGCGGCGTCTTTCCTTCGTCGCCCAATCGCACGGCATCGATGCTGAATACCGAGACATCCAGTCCCAGCTTGTTCATGTAGCGATCGGCGCCGATCTCGATCGGCACATCGTCGACAGTGGCCTGGACGCCATAGCCTGTTACGGACTGGAATGTGGAGGGCACCGGCAGCCCAAGCCCTTCGGCAGTGGCGGCATCCACGATGGCGCGCGCAATTGGGTGTTCGGATTTTGCCTCGACAGCGGCGACAAGACGCAGAACGGTTGCCCTGTCGAAGCCTTCGGCCAGTATCAGGTCGGTGAGCCGCGGCCTGCCCTCGGTGAGCGTGCCTGTCTTATCCACGGCGACCACGGTTGCATCTTTCAGTAGTTGGAGGGCTTCGCCCTTGCGAAACAAAACCCCCATTTGCGCTGCCCGTCCGGTCCCTACCATGATGGATGTGGGTGTCGCCAAACCCATGGCGCATGGGCACGCAATGATAAGCACAGAGACGGCGTTTACCAGGGCGAAGGTCAAGGCAGGCTCAGGTCCGGTCATGAACCAGACGAGGAATGTGACGGCGGCCGCGGCCATGACAGCGGGCACGAACCACATGGTGATGCGGTCCACCATGGCCTGGATGGGCAGCTTCGAAGCCTGGGCCTGCTCGACCATGCGGATGATTTGCGACAGGACCGTATTCGCGCCCACGCTGGTTGCCCGAAACGTCAGCGCGCCTTGCTGGTTCAATGTGCCGCCTGTAAGGCGGCTTCCGGGCTTCTTCTCCACCGGTATGGGTTCGCCGCTGATCATGGATTCGTCGACGAAGCTTGCGCCCTCTTCCACCTGCCCATCGACCGGAATGCGCTCGCCTGGACGGGCCTGCAGCAGGTCTCCGACGCGCACGTCGTCAATTGCCGTTTCGGCGAAGATGCCATTACGCAATACCCTTGCCGTTTTAGCCTGCAAGCGTATCAGGCGTTGAATGGCTTCGGATGTGCGTCCCTTTGCGCGAGCCTCTAGGTAGCGGCCCAGCAATATCAAGGTCACGATGACGGCCGCGGCTTCGTAATAGACGTTGACGGTACCCGGGGGCAGAACGCGCGGTACAAAGGTGGCAACCACGGAATACGCATACGCGGCCCCCGATCCCATGGCGACCAACGCATTCATGTCGGGCGCTCCGCGCGTCAATGCGGGAAACCCGATAGTAAAGAAACGGCGCCCCGGCCCGGCCAGCGCCAACGTCGTCAATATAAACTGGAAATACCAATTAGCCTGGGTGCCGATCGTATCCTGAATAACGTGGTGAAGCGCGGGGATTAAATGCGCTCCCATTTCCAGCAGGAATACGGGCAGTGCAAAAATTGCGGCAATACACAGGTCGCGCTTCAGGACGGCGGTTTCAGCATCGTGGCGTTGCGCCGTGTCGACCCCGGGCGCGCGGCCTGCATCGATCAATGTTGCTTCGTAGCCAGCCGCCTTGACGGCTTGTACCGCCAATGCGGGGTCGGTTGACTCCAACAAGACCAGGTCTGCCCGTTCCGTGGCCAGGTTGACGATTGCGCTGGTCACACCGGGCAAGCCTTTCAGCGCGCGCTCCACGCGGCCGACGCAGGATGCGCAAGACATTCCCTCGATAGAAAGACTAGCGGTAAGCGCGGACCCAGGAGCGGCCGTTGGTGTTGCTGTATGCATTGCGATGTCCGGTTACAAGGCAGCGGCAACATGCCGTTATCAGCCTATGTCGATAGAGTAAAGCTTAACATCATGTCAAGGTCAAGCTGCATCGCGCCTCCGCGACTGGGCACTCTACTTGCTTCCCTGCCTCACGGTGGATCAACTGGGAGGATAGAGATGCTACGCTTAACAGAAAGCCTTAACGGGTATGCCATAAGGGCAACAGACGACGATCTTGGCAGCGTAAAAGAGGTGTATTTCGACGACGAAAAATGGGCGATTCGCTATCTTGTCGTCGAGACGGGGTCATGGCTGGCCAGCCGCCGGGTGCTGATTTCGCCTTATTCAATAAAACGAGTGGATGATGCCGACCAGACCATAGACGTTTCGCTCACGCGTGAGCAAGTAAAAAACAGCCCGGAAATCGATACGCATCAGCCTATTTCGCGTCAACTTGAGGGTGAATACTCCGCCTACTATGGTTACGGCAACTACTGGACGGGTCCTTACCTATGGGGTGTGGGGGGGTATCCGGAATTTCCGTTGCCCGAAGCAGGCACCGTTCCCCCGGTGAACGAGCGTCCAGAAGATTTGCTCCAGCGCGCGTCCGACAATCCGGAAGACACCCATTTGCGCAGCAGCGACAATGTCATCGGCTACCACATTCTAGGCACCGACGAAGAGATCGGCCATGTTGCCGATTTCGTCTTCGACGACGAGGATTGGGCGGTCCGCTACCTTTTAGTCGATACGCGCAATTGGTGGCCGGGCGGGAAAAAGGTTCTGCTGGCCACCCGCTGGATCGAGCGTATTGATTGGCTGGATTCCACTGTCCAGACCCGGTTGACGCGCGAGCGCATCAAGAATAGCCCTGAATACGACGAGAACATGCCGCTGGATCGTGACTACGAGACGCGTTTGCACGAATTTTATGGCAAGCAAGGTTATTGGGACTAAGGTGTATGGTCGTCCCGGTTGACGGCGGGAGTTGGTGATCCAGTCCATGCGAGCGTATAGCTCGCGCCTCGTCGGACGTTACCTACCAGCGCGGGCCGGAAGCATGCCAGGTTGACGCCGCCAGGCCGTCTTACGCTGGGGTACACGATGCCCAAGGAACCTTGATCGAGTAACTGGGTGGCCAGCTTTTGCGATGCGACGTAGCTACCGGGATCCAGGCAGGGGTCGAAGCCCGGCGCGGTGCGAAGATCGTGAAACTGTGCGCTGAAATCGGCCAGCAATGCCTGGTAAGTCACGGTGTCGTAAAAACGATCGATTTCGGCATATTCGACGGTCTTGTGGAAGATGATCTCGGCAAGGGCCGTGTCGGCGTCGAAGGCGCAATACCAGGCACCGCGCTGCCCGGTGTTGAAGCGGCTGCCCTCCGGGCGAGGGTAAGTGTACGCCGCATTGATCATGCGGAAGTTCGGCACGCCGAATACCAACTCGTCTATTCCTATGCCTGTCATGGCGCCCCGCTCCGCCGCCAGCCGGCGATTGGTGGCATTGTCGAGCTCAAACAGGTCTTTCAGGTGAGCGGGACTTTGCGCCAGGTTGGCAAGTACCGAGTCTTCGCGGTCGGCGAAGCGCGAAGGCAGCAGGCGCCAGGTGTCCAATTGCCGGACCAGGGACAATGGTGGAACGCGCACTGCCCTACATTCCGCCGCGGCGGGCGTCGAGCAGTTGCCTGACGGTTTGCATGGCAAGCAAGCCCCCTTGCTGCATGTATCCCAATGGCGTCCGGCCGCCAAAAATAATATTCCGGTTAGGCAGGCGCACCCACTCGTCGGCGAGCGAGTCGCCATATAGGATGTGCAAGGCCTTATAAATGCCGAGCAAATACGAAATACGCGTGATGCGATCGACTTCGAGCAGACGGGCCGGTTTTTTCTTCCATTCGTAGAGTGCGCTGCTGGACAGGCCGCCGAGCAAAATACAGGCGTCTTCATCGCGCAGTTTCCAGGCCTGTGCCAATTTGAAGAAGCCTTGCAATGCCGACTTGGACAGCCGTTCGCGTGCCGCCTTGTCGGCAAGGTCGGTGACAGGCGCCGGTTCGAACCGGCTTGAGGGATATGCGTAGGCGAGGCTCATGGCTTTCTCCGTTTATGGATATTTTATACTCCATATGTAGAAAAATTGCCAGCCTTGCATCGATTTTGGCTTCGAGTGGTAAAGTATGCAAAACGCCAGCCAGAAAGGATGTGGGTCCATGACATCGGTATATTCTTTTTCGGCTCAGTCGCTGCAAGGGGACACTATTTCCCTGGCGAGCTACGCGGGCCAGGTACTTCTGGTGGTGAACGTCGCCTCGGCGTGCAGCTTCACGCCCCAGTACCAAGGACTCCAGACGCTATACACGGATTATGGCGAACGTGGCTTCACTGTTTTAGGGTTCCCCTGCAACCAATTCGGTCATCAGGAACCCGGCGATGCCGAGCAAATTGCCAATTTCTGTATTGGCAAGTACAACGTCGGCTTCCCCATGTTCGAAAAAATCGACGTCAACGGGCCGACGGCGCACCCGTTGTATAAGTGGTTGAAAAGCCAGAAAGCCGGCGTACTGGGTAGCCGAAAGATCAAATGGAACTTCACCAAATTCCTGGTTGGCAGCAATGGCCAAGTGCTGCGCCGCTACGGTTCCATGACCAAACCCGACGCCCTGCGCCGCGATATCGAACGCGCCCTGGCGGAAATGCCCCGGACGGCCCGCGCTCTCAACAAACCATAAGGATTTCTATGATCGATTTGTATTACTGGACAACGCCGAACGGGCACAAGATCACACTGCTCCTCGAAGAGACAGGCTTGCCTTACCAAGTATTGCCGGTCAATATCAGCAAAGGCGAGCAGTTCGGCGCCGACTTCTTGAAAATAGCGCCGAATAATCGGATACCCGCCATCGTCGATCATGCGCCCGCCGACGGAGGGGAACCCATCGCCTTGTTTGAATCAGGTGCGATCCTGCTGTATCTGGCTGAAAAAACTGGACAGTTCATACCTGCCGACTTACGCGGACGCACCGAAGTATTGCAGTGGCTGTTCTGGCAAATGGGCGGCCTGGGCCCCATGGCAGGGCAAAATCATCATTTCAGTCAATACGCCGAGGAAAAAATTCCCTATGCCATTGACCGTTATGTGCGCGAAACCGCACGCCTATACGACGTGCTCGACCGCAGACTGTCCGACCGTCCCTACGTGGCCGGCGACTATTCGATTGCCGATATGGCGTGCTACCCATGGATCGTCCCTCACGAGCGTCAAGGTCAACGATTGGATCATTTTCCCCATCTGAAGCGGTGGTTCGAGGCTATCCAGGAGCGCCCCGCCACCGTGCGCGCATACGCCAAGGCCGATCAGGTCAACACCACGCCTTCCGTCCACGACGAAGAATCGCGCCGGGTGCTCTTCGGTCTACCGCCCAAGGCCGCGGAGTAATCACGATGATTCGGTTTACCAAGCTCACCCTGCGCCTGGGGTTCATCACTGTCGGCACAGGCGTGCTTGTGGCCTGCGCCAGCGGGCCATCCGACAATATCTCGCTTATTCCCGCCGAAACCGAGCAGCAAACCAGCAAAGAGGGCTTGTTCACCCAGGCAGTGAAGTGGAAGCATGTGAAACCTGGTTGCGAAGGAGACTGCCCCACCCTGGAGGTCGACTCCCTGGTATTTCCAGGCAACACCCGCCTGACTGAATTAACCGACTATGCCCTGTCCATGATGACAGGCGTGGGCAACGGCGCGCCGCCGCCTTACGCCACAATCGCGGAATTCAAGGATCATTTCTTCAAGACCGCCGCCGCGCGGGACTCTGTGCTTTTATCGGCCAAGACACGATATCGCAACAAACACCTGACGGTGGTTGAGCTGAACACATGGCAATACTTCACAGGGGCGGCCCACGGTATTTCCGCCACGCAATTCTTGAACTGGGACAACACTACCGGCAAGGTGCTGGCGCTGGCCGATGTGATACAGCCGGGGCAGGAATCGGGCTATGTCGCCGCACTCAAAAAACAGCATGGGCAGTGGCTGCAACGAAACCCCGACGCCGTCCGCGATCCCGTCGGATACGGCCGCATGTGGCCCTTCCAGGCAAGCCACAACTTTGCGTTTACGGACCAGGGCTTGGTCGTGAAGTACGACTCGTATCAGATTGCGCCGTATTCCTCGGGCCAGCCCGAATTGCTCATCCCCTACCAGGCGCTAGTCGGCATCCTGCGCCCGGTTTATTTGCCGGCCGCCGGTTAGTCAATAGCGCTTTGCGCGCGGCCGCCGCTAGGCAGCCGCGCGCGCCCATGCATCGTTGTGTCAGGGCTGGGGCTTATCGTTGAATCGCTCAAGGTCGAAATACTTCGACGTGGAAGGTTTTTCCGGGGCGGCATCGTTGTTGGTTTGCCGGGGCGCTTGCTGCTTCGCTTTCCCGTTATCGGGGGTCAGGGTCGCGCGAGTTGCTGCGCCGCCGGTTGCGCGCTCCTTCAAGGTCTTCTGGATGAGCGCATCAAGCTGAGCGGCAAGTGCGGTGTGTTTCTTTTCGCGCGCCCAGTCCGCGGCATCGAGTTTTTGCAGATTCCGCGTGGTGACATCGGCGCCATGATCCAGCAGAAGCTGGACCATGCCCACGCTGCCTGAATGCGCCGCCATCATCAATGCTGTCGTGCCATCAGGGCCTGGGGCGTTCACGATCGCTTGGTGCGCAAGCAACATCTTTGCGGTTTCGATCTGCCCGGTGGACGCGGCATACTGCAGGGGTGTCCATCCCAGCCGGTTGACCTGGGCGCCGCGCTTGATCAAATCTTGAGCCCGCTTTGTCTGTCCCAGCACCGCCAGGTACATAAGGGGGGTTTCGCGGTTGATATTGATCGCGTTGAGCGCGGTCTTGGGATGGGTTACCAGGACGTCGTATACATCCCAGGCTTCGTCTCGTATGGCTTGCATTAAGGCAGGTTGGCCTTTTGGACTGAGTTCGTTCGGGTCGGCCCCGCGGACGAGCAAGGACTTCACCGGCTCCGCGCGGTCGTTCGCAATGTGTATCCACCAGTCTGACGGGTTGGCGGCGTAGGATAATGCACCCGAAAACACCAACAGGCATCCGGCCAGCACCCTACCGAAATTAAGCTGCAATGTGGAAGTCATGATCAATGTTCTCAATAGGTTACGGTGACAATATAATAAACCACTTTAACTCTGGCGCACCGGGTGACGGCCAAGGCATTATATTGCTAAATTACATTAGATTTATGATCTATCTTATTGAATAAGCGAAAGAAATTCTCCGTCGAATGGTGTGCCACCTCATTGACCGGTATGCCGCGCAATTCCGCGATTTTTTCAGCTACATGGATAACTTTCGAGGGGTCATTGAGCTTGCCCCGGTAGGGGACGGGTGCCAAGTATGGTGAGTCGGTTTCTATCAGCAAACGATCCAGCGGCAGTTGTTTGGCAAGCGCGTGGAGGTCTTCTGCTTTTTTGAACGTGACAATACCCGAAAGCGAAATATAGAAGTTCAAGTCCATGGCCGCCTGTGCGACTTCCCACGACTCGGTAAAGCAATGCATGACCCCGCCAATCTGATCAGCACCCTCTTCTTTCATGATGCGCAGGGTATCGGCGCTGGCGGCCCGCGTATGGATGATCAAGGGCAGACCGCTTTTGCGGCTTGCCCGAATGTGGACGCGAAAACGTTCGCGTTGCCACTCCCGGGGTTCCGATGACCGGAAATAGTCCAAGCCCGTCTCACCGATAGCGACTACCTTGGGCGACGCCGAAAGACGCAGCAAATCATCGACGGAAGGTTCGGGCGTGTCTTCGTAGTCTGGATGGACGCCCACAGAGGCGTACAAGTTGGGATGCGGCGCGACAAGCTCCATCAGGCCCGGCCAGTTGGGCATGCTGACGCTGACGACCAACGCATGGCTTACCCGGTTCTGGGCCATCTTATCCAGGATATTCGGCAAGTCTTGCGCCAGCTCGGGAAAATCAAGATGGCAATGGGAATCTACATACATAGGAGAACTCGGGTGAGGATGGCGTCAGGCAGCGCTAGCGCATGCCAGTACGACTCGCTGCAAGGCGCTATGGACAAATAGTTTGGCGTTCAGGGGATGCGCCGCGACGGCTCGCTGCTGGGCAAGCCATTTGGCGGTATCGGCCAGCCTGGCCGGATGCGCCCGTTGCGCGACGCGTAGCGTTTCCGACGCAAGCCCGGGAAAGTATCTTGCCGGAGCGTTTGCAGACGCCAACATCAAGTCGACGAACAGGCGTTGCAAGGCGTCTATCCAGACGTCGGGAGGCAATTTTTCTAGTTGGTCCGCCACGGCCCCCACGTCGGAAGCCTTGGCTGCGGCAAGCGGGGATAGCAGCGACGCAAGCCAGGCCGGACAAGGCTCCGCTCGCGACTGGGATAATTGCAAGGCTAGCAAGGGCGCGCCGCCGGCGGCGGCAAGCCACAGTTCCGCCTGGGGCAGGCCTTGAGCCTGCAGCCACGAAAGGCATAACTCAGGTCCCGGTACCGGCAACGGTAAACGGCGGCAACGCGACACCAGCGTAGGCAATAGCCGGTCGGGCGCGTCGGCCACCAAAAGGAAGACGGTATGTTCGGGGGGTTCCTCCAGCATTTTCAGCAAGGCATTGGCGGAAATGGCATTCATTGCCCTGGCCGGATATAGCACGGCGACACGCCACCCTCCGCGATGCGTCGCGGTGTTGAACCACGGACTAAGCCCACGCAATTGCTCGACGCGGATTTCCCTGGAAGGAGGCTTTTTCGTCGCGGGCGACGCTGCATCGGCTTCGTCGGCGGACTCTATACCGACCCCCTCTTCCAGCGCCATCGCGTCGGGGCGAATCCGGCGCAGGTCGGGATGGGTGCCGCTGGTAAGCCACTGGCATGCGGCACAATGACCGCAGGCAAGGCCGTTTACCGGCGCCTCGCACAGCAAGCTGCCGGCGGCAGCCAAGGCAAATTGGCGCTTACCTATACCGGGCAATCCGTGTATTAGCCATGCATGCGCAAAACGCTCGCGCCGGCCTAGCCATGCGGAGGCGGTTTCGCGCTGCCACGGCAGGAATTGCGCAAGATCGCTCATGGCTCCATTGCCTTGCGGATGATCTGGTCCACCACGTTGACGGCCTCCGATACCACGCATTCAAGCGGCTGGGACGCGTCGATGACAACGAAGTGCTTTGGGTCTTCACGTGCTTGCGTCAAGTAACCTTCCCGAGCTTTATGCAGGAACTCGAGATTCTCTTTTTCCATGCGATCCAGCTGGCTTCCCCGGGAGTTGACACGCTCGAGGCCGGTCGTAGGGTCAAGATCAAGAATAATGGTGACATCGGGCCGGAATCCATCGATAGCCAGTTCATTGAGCGTCTTGATCAGATCCAGCGGCAAACCCCTGGCGAAATGTTGAAAGCTCACCGTTGCGGAATCGAAGCGATCCGAGACAACGATTTTTCCCGAACGGATTGCCGGAATGATTTTTTCCCTGACGTGCTGCGCGCGCGCGGCGGCAAATAGCATCAGCTCGGTGATACCGCACATTTCAGAACTGTCTGTACTTAATAATATATCGCGGATCTTTTCACCGATAGGAGTGCCGCCCGGTTCGCGGGTCATGACATAGTCGTGACCCAGCCGCCGCAGGTGGTGCTCGATGGCTTTCAGGACAGTGCTCTTCCCCGCGCCGTTACCGCCGTCGCAAACGATCATGCACCCAAGCGCCCGTTCATGCATCATTTGCCCCGTCCGTGAATGAATTTGGCCACCGCGCGATTATGCTCCACGAGGTTGGGCGAAAACTCGCTGGTGCCGTCCCCGCGCGAAACGAAATACAGGAACTTGTGCGCCTCGGGGTGCAGCGCGGCCAGCAAGGACGCTTTGCCCGGACTGGCGATGGGTGTGGGTGGCAAACCGCCGCGCGTATAGGTGTTCCATGGGGTGTCGGTCCGCAAGTCTTTTCGGCGTATTTTGCCTTCGTAGGCTTCACCCATCCCGTAAATGACGGTGGGGTCGGTCTGCAACGGCATGCTTAGGCGCAGTCGGTTGATAAAAACGCCGGCGACGCGTCGCCGGTCTTCGCTGTGCCCGGTTTCTTTTTCGACGATGGAGGCCAGTATCAAGGCCTCATATGGCGTGTCCAGTGGAAGGTTGGGATCGCGTTCGGCCCAGGCAGTCTTGAGCACCGTTTGTTGAGCCTGATAGGCGCGCCGCAGGATGTCGAAGTCGGTCGATCCGGGGACAAACACGTAGGTGTCCGGGTGGAACAAGCCTTCGGGCAAGGTGGCACTTGCGCCCAGCCTTTCCAGGATATCCGCATCGGATACGCCGTCCAGGGTCTGCTTCAGCTTCGTGTCGTCGCGCAATGCCTGTCTAATGCGCTGATACGACCATCCCTCGATTAGTGCAAGCCGCGTTTGGGTCATGTCGCCGCTAGCCATGCGCTCGAGCAGATCGGACGGCGAGTCGCCGCGCACCGCTTCGTAAGCGCCCGCCTTCAGAAGTTTGTCCCGGCCCGTGATTCGGGCTAGCGCAACAAAGGCGTCTTCATTGATATGAATGCCCGCCTTGTTCATGAGTTGAGCAATGGTTCTAGGCCTTTCACCCGACTCGACCAGGTAGTCGATGCGCTCGGCATCTAGGTCGACTGGATTCTGCGCCCAGTACCAGGCCCCTGCGCTCAAGGCCAAGGCAGCCACGGCGGCAAGCAGGAAAAGAATAAGGATGATGGACTTGAGTTTCTTCATTGAACCAAAGTGTAGCCCGTCCGGGCAGGGTGAGGCACGGGACGTGCGCGCAGTGTTCGCCGGCAAGGGTATAGCAGCATGAATGACCGAAGCCCGTTATCATAAACGCTACCTCTTTCCGTGTCTTTGTTGCGAGCCCAATCCCGCCCATGAACCGTTATTCCAACCTTGTCACTCCATTGAGCGATCTCGCCGTCATTGAAATCAGCGGCGAAGATGCGCCCGCTTTTCTGCATGGCCAGCTTACCCAGGACATCGCCAATTTGCCCGCGGATCATGCGCGCCTCGCCGGCTATTGCACCGCCAAGGGCCGGCTATTGGCTACCATGGTCGTCTGGCTTGGCCCCCAGGCCGACGGTCCCGTGATTTATGCGTTGGTGAAAGCCGATATTGCCGACTCCTTCATCAAGCGTTTGTCCATGTTCGTGCTCCGCGCCAAGGTCAAGTTGCGCGTGGCGGATGTCAACGTCTGGGGCATCATGACGGACGCGACGTCCGCCTTGCGTCCAGCGGGCGGTCCGGCCGACCTGGACGCGAACCAGGCCCAGTCGGCAGGTTGGCCCGCCCGCCTTCTTCGTGAAGCCGCTGTGCTTTCGGCTCAGCCCCAGGCTTGGCAGGTGGCACGCACGGCGACAGGAACATGGATCGCCGCGCCATCGGCGGATGCCGGCAGAGCGCGGTGGTGGCTGGTGTCCAAAGATGCGCAAGGGGCCGGGCAGCCGCCCGCGGCCGACGCGTTGGCTGTATGGCAAGCCGCCGACATTACGGCCGGCCTGCCATGGGTCCAAGCCGCCACGCAAGATGTGTTCATTCCCCAAACGCTCAACCTCGATCTGATCGATGGCGTCAGTTTTTCCAAAGGTTGTTATCCCGGCCAGGAAGTGGTTGCACGCAGCCACTACCGCGGCACGGTCAAGCGCCGCATGGCCGCCGGCGCAATCCTGGCGCCGCGGCACGTTGGCAATAATGGCGGGCTGGCTGGCCTGGACGTATTCGATGCAAAAAAACCCGCGGCGCCATGCGGGCGCATCATAAATGCGGCTACCGATCTGGTTGTGCGGGTATTAATGGAAGTCCAGCTTGCCGACCTGCGCGATGCCGATTTCCGGCTGGGCGGAGCCGACGGCCCTAAAATAGAGTGCCAGCCCCTGCCCTACGCGATCACTACCGGCTAGCCCTGCTTCTTGAACAGGTTTACTATGCTCGAAAAATCGAGCGAGCCATTGCCCTGAGCGCTATGCATCGAATATAGGTTACGGGCCAGTTCGCCCAGCGGCACCGATGCACGGGCCGTCAGGGCCGATTCGGCGGCAAGGCCCAAGTCCTTCAACATAAGGTCGACACCGAAGCCGCCCGCATATCCCTTGGCTGCTGGTACATTTTCCATCACGCCAGGCCAGGGATTGTAGAGCTCGGTGGTCCAGTTGCGCCCGGAGCTCTTGGCCATGATATCGGAGAGCACCTTTGGATCCAGTCCGTTGGCCACGCCCAATGCCAGCGCTTCGGATGTGCCGGCCATGAGTATCCCAAGCAGCATGTTGTTGCAGATTTTGGCAACTTGACCCGCGCCCGCCGCGCCGGCGTGAAAAATATTCTTGCCCATTTTTTCGAGGTAAGGCCGGGCGGCTTCGAGGTCGGCTGCTTCGCCGCCCACAATGAACGTCAATGTGCCGGCCACGGCGCCCCCGGTTCCTCCGGAGACAGGCGCATCGATCATGCGTATGCCTTTGGCCTTGGCGGCGTCGGCAACCTTGCGGGCGGACTCCGATGCGATCGTGCTGCACTCCAGGACCAGGGTATTGGCTCCAATATGCGCGAGCAACCCAGTGTCGCCGAGGTAAAGACCCTCGACGTGCTTGCTTGCAGGCAGCATCGAAACGACTATCTCGGCATCCTTCACGGCCGCCTGGGCCGATGCCGCCGCGGTTGCGCCCGCATCCACAAGTGTCTTGATTGCCGCCGGCATCAAGTCGAACACCACAAGCTCATGTCCGGCTTTCACCAGGTTCAGCGCCATTGGCGCGCCCATGTGCCCTAACCCTATAAACGCAATACGACTCATTTTTTTGTCTCCATTGAAAAATTATGATGCTATGCCAGGTCCGCCAGCGGATGCGCGACGGAGTCGGGCCACGGCTGTTCGAAAAAGCGCTGCACCCATGCCTGGGTGGCGCCTTCCAGCGTGGCGGGATTCCACTTGGGCTGCTTGTCTTTGTCGATAAGCAGCGCGCGTATCCCTTCCTTGAAATCGCCCTGGACGCCACACTGCAAGGATACGATGTATTCCTGGCGAAAGACCTCGGCCAGAGACATAAAGCGGACGCGCTTCAACAACTCGAAGGACAGGCGCGCCGATCCGGGCGCTCCGGCATTGAATGTGGCGGCGGCGCGCTTGAGCCATGGGTCTTCGTTGGCGCTCCAACGTTGAATACGTGCGCAAATGGCGTCGAAATCGGGACCGTCGCACGACAGGCGAATGAGTTCATAATGGCGTTGCAGCGGCCCGGGAGCCGCTGCGTCGGGCGCCATGTTCTTTAGCAGGCCGTCCAGCGCAACGTCGTTGTCCGTACGGGAACCGGACCACGCAGACGCCTGTGCCCGCGCCAGGAAATCGTTCCATGTGGCGGATGCCAGGGTGTAATCCGCCAGGCCAAGAAAACGGCAGTCGGAGGCGCCCAATTGCGCGCCGGTAAGCGCCAGGAACGCACCTGTCCCGCCCGGCAGGCGCGAAAGCATCCAGGTGCCTCCAACGTCCGGGAAAAGACCAATCGAGATTTCGGGCATGGCGAAGCGCGTGGTTTCGCTGACAATGCGATGGCTGGCGCCCATCATCAGGCCGACGCCGCCGCCCATGACGATGCCGTTGCCCCAGCAGACGATGGGCTTCGGAAACGTGTGTATGAGATAGTCAAGCCGGTATTCGACATCGAAAAATTCGCGGGCATAGGTGTTGTTCCATGCCAGGCCGCTGGTGTTGTCCTGGATGCCTTTGTACAGGCCATGCAGGTCGCCGCCTGCGCAAAAGGCCTTCTCTCCGGCTCCATTGATGACGACCAGCGCGATGCTATCGTCGTCTTTCCATAACTGCAGTTGCTCGTTCAGCAGCGTGCACATATCGAGTGACAGGCCATTGAGCGTCTGCGGACTGTTCAGCGTTGCCACGCCAATCTTCATGGCGTTGGCGGTGTCCAGCAGATTAAATAAGACGGGTGAAGTCATCGGATATCGGCTCCTTTTTCCAGCAATTGACGCGCAATAATGACACGCATGATTTCGTTTGTTCCCTCGAGGATTTGATGGACGCGGGTATCGCGCACCAGCCGCTCGAGGGGGTAATCTTTAAGGTAGCCGTAGCCGCCATGGATTTGCTGCGCGTCCAGGCAGACCTGGAAACACATGTCCGTCGCCAGGCGCTTGGCCATTGCACAGTAGGTCGATGCCTGGGGATCGTCTTCGTCGAGCTTGGCTGCGGCCAGGCGCACCATTTGGCGTGAAGCGACGATGTGCGTGAGCATATCGGCCAGCTTGAACTGCAGGGCCTGAAACGCGCCCAGGTGTTGCCCGAACTGCTGGCGCTCACCCATGTAACGGCGAGCCGCTTCGTAGGCTCCTTGTGCCGCGCCCACCGAGCATGTGGCGATATTGATGCGCCCGCCGTCCAGGCCCTTCATGGCAAACTTGAAGCCTTCGCCTTCGCTGCCCAGCAGATTCTCGGCCGGGATCTCCACGTTATCGAAGGTTATAGGACGCGTGGACTGGCTGTTCCAGCCCATTTTCTCTTCCTTGCGGCCATAGGTGATGCCCGCGGTGTCGCCTGGCACCACAAATGCGGAAATACCTTTGGGACCGTCGCCGCCGGTGCGGGCCATCACAACGAGCACGTCGGTATCGCCGGCGCCGGAAATGAAGGCCTTTGCACCGTTCAACACATAAGAATTGCCACGTTTTTCAGCCCGGGTCGTGAGGGAAGCCGCATCGGAGCCCGCACCGGGTTCCGTCAGGCAATAGGAGGCCAATTTCTCGCCGCTGGCCAGGGAAGCGCCCCACGTCTCGCGCACGGACGCCGTGCCCCAGGTGCCTATCATCCAGGTGGCCATGTTGTGTATGGTGAGAAAGGCGGTGGTGGATGGGTCGTGCGCGGCCATTTCCTCGAATACCAGCGTGGCATCCAGCCGGGGCAAGCCTAGGCCGCCGATTGACTCGGGCGCGTAGATGGCGCAGAAGCCCATGGCGCCCGCGCGTGCGAAGGCCTCGCGCGGAAATTCGCTTTCGGCATCCCATCGGGCCGCGTGCGGCTCAAGTTCGCCAAGGGCGAAATCTTTTGCGGCTTGCGCGAACGCCTGTTGCTCGTCATTCAGACGAAAATCCATGATGTTGTCTCCTTCCTGTTGGACGTTGCATGATAAACCGCGTGCCCGGCTTATGTTTTTATGGCGAATACCATAGCGCGTCGTCCGTTTTTTTTATGTCATATGCACGACAATTATTCGTTTCGTCCCTTTTTCGTTATTTTGGCATTGCGAAGTATAGGCCGATGCGCCGCGCGCCTGCGCCGCGACTCCATTGGGTCGAAGCTAAGCGGCCGGTAGATTTCGATGCGATCGCCATCGTCGAGCACACGTTCTCGCGCGCACGCTTGGCCGTATATGCCTATGGCCGGCACATGATGAGCATACTCCGGAAACTCGGCGGCGAATGGACTGGCGTCGATGGCTTGGCCGGCCGAGCAGCCCCTGCATACGCGCATGTCGTGCCGCCAAATGCGTTGCGGCGTGGCGTACACCAGCTGAATCAGGATGGTGTCCTGTTCGGCGTGCGGCATCATTCGCCGTAGACCGCCTGGGCGCGCTGCGAGAAGGAATCAATAAAGCTGCTGGCGATACGATTGAATATAGGTCCGACGACGGCCTCGAGCGCGCGGCTGGAGAAGGCGTACTCCATGACGTAGACCACCTTGCATGCTTCGGGCGACAACGCCTGGAATTCCCAGGTGCCGGTCAATTTGGAGAACGGACCGTCGACGAGGTGAAAGCCGATCTGTTCCGGGTAGCGGTGCTCGTTGCGCGTCGTAAACGTTTGTTTGATGCCGGCAATACTGATGGTGATGGACGCTTCCATTCCTTTTTCGTCGTGCCTGTGAACGATGGCGCCGCCGCACCATGGCATGAACTCGGGGTATCGTGCAACATCGGCAACCAGGTCGAACATTTGGGCTTGGCTGTGCGGGACGAGAACAGAACGTTGGACTGTATGCATTGAATGTCGTTAATGGATAGAATGTATTGATTTTACAGCCTACAACTAAAACGATACATGAGCATTGTCGAGAACCGCAAAGCAACGCACGATTACTTCATTGAAGATCGCTATGAAGCAGGACTCGTGCTGGAAGGCTGGGAGGTAAAGGCCATACGTGCGGGTCACGTGCAAATCAAGGAAAGCTACGTCATTGTGCGCGATGGCGCCCTGTGGATAATCGGCATGCATATCAGTCCCTTGCCGACCGCGTCCACTCATATCCATCCAAACGCCACGCGCACCCGCAAGCTATTGCTCAAGGCCGACGAGATCAGCAAGCTGATCGGCAAGGTGGAACAGCGCGGCTATACATTGATTCCACTCAATCTTCACTACAAGAATGGGCGCATCAAGCTCGATTTCGGATTGGGCCGCGGCAAGAAGCTGCACGATAAGCGCGATACCGCGCGCGACAAAGACTGGGAACGCGAAAAAGAACGCATCATGAAGCACGACACCCGCAACAAATAGGTTGCGGACGGCTTTATTGGGCGACGCTGAAACCCTCCAGTTCCAGCAAGGCGACCTTGCGTTCAAGTCCGCCCGTGTAGCCGGTCAGTGTCCCGTCTCCCGATATCACCCGATGGCATGGAACGATAATGGCGATGGGGTTGCGCCCTACCGCGGTGCCCACTGGACGCCCGTGCCGTGCCTCCAGGCCCGCCCCGCGCGCCAATTCGCCGTACGACACGTAGTGGCCGTAAGGAACATCCAGCAAGGCCTCCCAGACCCGCTTCTGGAACGCGGTTCCTTGCAGTTGCAGCGGCACGGTAAATTCGCGACGCTTTCCTGCGAAATACTCGTCGAGTTCAGCTTGCGCCGCCTTAAAGATAGCGCGGGCGGCGGGCGGCGTATCGGCCTGTTCCAAAGACAGGCCGCCAGCGCGGGAATCGGCTTGGCGGGCGCTCCTGACGTTTATTGAGCTGGGCCCCGGCGCGATGATGGGGTCGTCGAACAACCCGCGATCGGCCGGCCTGCCGATGCGGAAGCTTCGTATGGGCAGGCCGTGCATCATGCCCGCTGCGGGACTCGTCCGCGAATTCGACGGATCGGCAGGATCGTGGCGGGGGCAGTCCTTCTGGTCGGAGAAATGCACCCCCGTCAGTTGTGCGCCGTCGGTGCGCAGCAGTATGGTTCCCAGACACGATGTCATCGTTGCATAATACATAGTGCGCCTTTTCAGCCGAGGAGTCCCTACAGTTTAGTTCCAGCCGCCTCCCAGCGCTTTATACAAGGCAATATGATTGCTGTTGCGTGTTTGCACGAGAGTGATAAGGCCTTGCTGGGCGGCGTAAAGACTGCGCTGCGCGTCAAGCACATTCAGGAAGCTGTCGACACCTCGGCGGTAGCGGGCATCCGATAAGGCCTGACTGTCCGCCGATGCCTCGACCAGTGCCGTTTGGGCACGCAACTGTTCGGCCAGCGTGCCGCGCTGCGCAAGGCTGTCTGCCACCTCGCGAAATGCCGCCTGTATGGCTTTTTCGTACTCCGCGACCGCAATGTCGCGCTCCACTTCGGAGACCTTCAAGTTGGCGCGGTTGCGTCCGCCCTCGAAGATAGGAATATGCAATTGGGGCATGAAGCTCCAGAACCCCGTCCCGCCATCGAAAAGTCCGGATAATGCATTACTGGTGGTCCCTGCCGCCGCCGTCAGGCTGATGCTCGGAAAGAAGGCGGCGCGCGCAGCCCCTATGTTGGCATTTGCCGCTTGCAATTGCCGTTCAGCCTGTAACACGTCGGGACGCCGCTGCAAGACGTCGGACGGCACGCCGGCACGCAAGTCGACAAGCGTCACCTTGGCATCGTGCTGCGATTGCGGCAAGAGCGAATCAGGTACCTGGCTGCCCGCCAATAAAACCAGCGCATTCTTGTCCTGGGCGACCTGGCTGGTATAGCGGGCAACATCCCCACGGGCGGCTTCCACCGTCGTCTGCGCCCGACGGAGATCCAGCATGGATGCGATGCCCAGCTCGTAGCTGCGCTTGTTCAGGGCAAAGGACTTTTGTTGGCTCTCCAGCGTTTGCCGGGCAAGCTGCAGCCTATCGTGGTCGGCGGCAAGCGCCAGCCACGCGTCCGCCACTTCGGCAACCAATGAAATCTGTACGGTGTCGCGGGCTTCACGGGTGCCAAGGTAGCGTTGCAAAGCCTCGTCGCTCAAGCTCCGTACGCGTCCAAAAAGATCGAGTTCATACGCACTCATGCCGACGCCGGCACTATATTGCCGGTTGATGCCGGTCTCGCCGCTCGGCGAGACCGCTGCCGGCATGCGCTGCGCGCTGGCGGAGCCGTTCGCGCCAACCGACGGGATCATATCGGCGCGCTGGATGCGGTATTGGGCGCGCGCGCGTTCGATATTCATGGCGGCAACCCGCAAGTCCCGATTGTTCTCCAGCGCAAGATCGATCAGTTGGCGCAGGCGCGGATCGGCAATGAAATTTTGCCACCCAATATCCGACGCTGCCACGGATTCGGTGCCCGTGGTCGCCTCGTACCCATCATAGGCGGGACCGGCGGGCCAGGCATTTGCCACCGGAGCAGCCGGACGCTGGTAATCGGGCGCCATGGATGTGCATCCAGCGAGCAACAAGGCGGCCGCCGCCATGGTCAATGTTAAACGGCGCATATCAGGCCTCCTTGGCGGGCGTGGGGGTCGTGACCGGCGGGTTCGCAGGCACCTTGTCGGTTGTGGATTCTTTTTTCTTGCGCGACACCAGCCGCTGCACGATCACAAAAAACAACGGAATGAAAAAGATGCCCAGCACCGTCGCGGCTATCGTCCCTCCAAGAACACCGGTACCGATAGCATTCTGGCTGCCGGAGCCCGCCCCGGTCGAAATGGCCAGAGGCACGACGCCTAGTCCGAATGCGATCGATGTCATCAATATGGGACGCAATCGCAGCTTGGCCGCTTCAAGAGCCGCGTCCACCAGGCTCATGCCTCCCACCATAAGATCACGCGCGAACTCCACGATCATGATCGCGTTCTTTGCGGAAAGTCCGATGGTCACCAGCAGCCCCACCTGGAAGTACACGTCGTTGGACATGCCGCGTCCCCCCGCCGCCAGTAACGCACCGAAAACGCCCAGCGGTACGACCAGCATGACCGAAAATGGAATCGACCAGCTCTCGTAGAGCGCGGCCAGACATAGAAACACAACGATCAGCGAGATCGCGTATAGCGCCGGCGCCTGCGATCCGGACATGCGTTCCTGATAGGACAGGCCTGTCCATTCAATCCCGAACCCTGGGGGCAATTGCTGGACGATCTCTTCGATAGCGGCCATGGCGTCGCCAGAACTCACGCCCGGAGCCGGCTGCCCCTGTATCTGCATGGCGGGAATGCCGTTATAGCGTTCCAACCGGGGCGAGCCGTGCGTCCAATGCGCTGAAGAGAAGGCCGAGAACGGCACCATGTCGCCAGCGTCGTTGCGGGCATACCACTTCTGCAAGTCCTCCGGCACCATGCGCGTTTCCGCGTCGCCCTGCATATACACTTTCTTGACACGGCCGCCGTCGATAAAGTCGTTTACATAGACACCGCCCCAGGCGCCTGACAGCGTGCTGTTGACTTGTGCCATGCCCAGGCCTAGCGCACCAGCCTTGGCCTGATCGACTTCAATGCGGTATTGCGGCGTATCGTCCTGACCATTAGGCCTTACCGCCGTGAGCACGGGATGTTGCGCCGCCAGGCCCAGCAGCTGATCACGGGCCCGCGTCAGTTTTTCATGGCCCGCACCCGTACGATCCTGAAGATAGAAGTCGAAGCCGCTTGCGTTGCCCAGTTCGATGACGGCCGGCGGCGCGAACGCAAAGATGATTCCATCCTTGATCTGGGACAATGCCCCCATGGCGCGGCCCGCGATCGCGGCCGCCCCGTTTTCTTCGCCGGGTCGTTCGTCCCAGGGTTTCAATTTCACAAAGCCCAGCCCCGCATTCTGACCGGCGCCTGCGAAACTGAAGCCGGCAAGCGTAAAGACGGACTCGATATTGTCCTTTTCATTGGTATTGAAATATGCCTCCATCTTGTCCAGCGAGGCCAGGGTGCGCTCCTGCGTCGCGCCGGCCGGCAACATGACTTGCGTGAACAATACACCCTGGTCCTCGTCCGGAAGGAACGACGTCGGCAGCCTTAAGAACAACAAGGCGGTAATTGCGATCAATGCAACATAGATCAGCAAATAGCGGGTGCTGTGGGCGATCATGCGCCCGACGATCGACTGGTATTTGACGGTGCTGCGATCGAATGTGCGGTTGAACCACGTGAAGAAGCGTCCGCGCTTGGCATGCTGTCCCTTGGCCACGGGCTTGAGCATGGTTGCGCATAACGCGGGGGTAAGTATCAGTGCCACCAGGACCGACAAGCCCATGGCGGACACAATGGTGATGGAGAACTGCTGATAGATCACACCCGTGGAGCCGCCGAAGAACGCCATGGGCACCAGCACGGCGGAAATCACCATCCCTATACCCACCAGGGCGCCGGTTATCTGGTCCATGGATTTGCGTGTGGCTTCTTTGGGCGATAGGCCCTCTTCTGTCATCAGGCGCTCGACGTTTTCCACCACCACGATGGCGTCGTCTACCAGCAACCCGATGGCCAGCACCACGCCGAACAGCGTCAAGGTGTTGATCGAAAAGCCCAGGGCCGCCAAGATGCCGAAGGTGCCCAGCAGTACCACGGGTACGGCAATGGTGGGAATGATGGTCGCCCGGAAGTTCTGCAGGAACAAATACATCACCAGGAAAACCAGGATGATGGCTTCGATCAGCGTGGTGACCACGCCCTTTATCGACACTTCCACGAACGGCGTCGTATCGAAGGCGACTACCGCCTTCATGCCTTCCGGGAATGACGGCTCCATGATCGCCACCTGTTTCTTGATGGCTTCGGCGGTGTCCAGCGCGTTGGCACCGGTGGCAAGCTTGAACCCCATGCCGGCCGACGGCAACCCGTTGTGGCGCGCAACGACGTTATACGATTCGCTGCCCTTTTCTATGCGCGCAACATCGCGCAGGCGCACTGTTGCACCCTCTGGCGTCGACCGCAGAATGATTTCGCCAAACTCTTCGGTGGTTTGCAGCAGTGACTGAGACGTGATGGTGGCGTTCAATTGCTGGCCGGGCACAGCCGGCGCGGCGCCAAGCTGGCCCGTCGACACCTGGGCATTCTGCGCCTGGACGGCAGCAGCAATATCCCCGGGAACCAGGTTGTAGCTGTATAACTTGGCCGGGTCCAGCCAGATACGCATGGCGTATTGGCTGCCGAACACTTCCAGTTCGCCGACGCCTTGGACCCTGCTCATCGGGTCGCGTAGATTGGCGACAGCATAATCCCCGAGATCCGTGGCGTTCATTCGGCCATCCTCGGAAATCAATGCAACGACCATCAGGAAATTCGCGGTCGACTTCGTGACCTGCACGCCCTGCCGCTGGACTTCTTGAGGCAACATGGGCGTGGCGATCGCTAATTTGTTCTGGACCTGCACTTGTGCAATGTCGGGGTCAGTGCCCGCCTTGAACGTGATGGTCAAGGCCATGCTGCCGGACGAATCGCTGGTGGACGACATGTAGTCCATGCCATCGATGCCCTTCATTTGCTGCTCGATCACCTGCGTGACCGTGTCCTGCAAGGTCTGGGCGGACGCACCAGGGTAATTGGCGCGAATACTGACTTGGGGAGGGGCGATGCTGGGGTACTGGGCAACGGGCAAGGACAGGATCGATATTCCGCCCGCGAGCATGATGACCAAAGCGATCACCCACGCAAATATAGGGCGATCGATAAAAAAGCGTGACATATAGTGTGTTCCCGGGGTGTCTTTGATTTATTGCGGCTGATTTGTGGCGACGACTTCCACTCCCTTCGCGGGAGCTCCGGGCCGCACCTTCTGCACCCCTTCGACGATCAGTTTTTCGCCCGGCTGTATTCCGCCGTCGATCAGCCATTGATCACCTACCGTGCGCTTTGCATCCAGCGCCCGGGCTTCCACCTTGCCCTCGGCATTAAGCACGAGACCCGTTGCGTTGCCCTTCGCGTTGCGAGTAACGCCTTGCTGCGGCACCAAAATGCCGTTTTCACGGACGCCCTCTTCCAATATGGCGCGTACGTACATGCCTGGAAGCAGGTCTTGATCGGGATTCGGGAATACCGCGCGCAGCCTCACCATTCCAGTCCCTGGATCGACGCTGACGTCGGAGAACTGCAGCTCGCCACGATGAGCGTAAGGTGTTCCATCCTCCAGCACCAGCCCGACCCTGGCCTTGCCTTCGCTGGATTGGGTGAGCGATCCGGTATCCAGGGCGCGGCGCAGCCGCATCAGTTCAATACTGGACTGCGTAACGTCGACATAGATGGGGTCGAGCTGTTGAATGGTGGCCAGCGACGCTGCCTGGTTAGCTGAAAGCAAGGCTCCCGGCGTGATGCTGGACTGGCCGATACGGCCGGAAATTGGCGCCACCACCTTTGTGTAGCCCAGGTCGATAGCCGCAACGTCGACGGCGGCACGAGCCGCTGCGACATCGGCGACGGCCTGCTGAAGTTCCGCCGCGGCCTGATCGTTGTCTTGCCGGCTGACGGCATTGATCTTTACCAATTCGCCGTATCGCGATGCGGTGAGACGGGCCACTTTCACGTTGGCCTGTGCCTTTGCCAGCGCCGCTTCGGCGCTGCTATGTCTGGCGCGATACGAGGCGGCATCGATTTCGTACAACGTCTCTCCGGCTTTGACATCGCTACCTTCCTGGAATAGGCGGCGCTTAACGATGCCGCCCACTTGCGGACGTACCTCCGAGACCATATACGGGCTCGTGCGCCCCGCCAATTCGGTTGTCAGCGATACAGGCTGCGTCACGACGGTGAATACGCCGACTTCCGCCTGGGCAGGCGGAGCGCCTTGCGCCACCGGTTCGCTGCAGCCGGCGATCAGGACGGCACTAGCGGCAAGCGACAACGTGTAGACAAATGGACGGCGCATTGTTGTTTTCATGATTTCCCTGGAAAGGCGATATTATAACTGTACTGTACGGTCAGTTTACGCTTGACAAAAGAATGCTGTCAAGCAAAACTGTACGGGGGAGTTCAGGAAAAAAGAGGATAGAAATGAGAACAAAGAGCGAAGCGAAACGGGACGCCATCATGGAGACTGCTCTCCAGGTGTTCAGAGAAGTGGGCTTCGAGGCGGCGTCCATGTCGACGATTGCCGCACGAGTCGGCGGGTCCAAAGCGACGCTATACAACTACTTCAATTCGAAAGAAGAATTGTTGCTCGAAGCCATGATGAGTTCAGCCGAGCGCCACGCCGAAGACGTACTGGCACTCCTTCGGACATCGGGCGATCTACCCACGCAACTGCACGGCTTCGTCACCTCGCTGCTGCAGCTGATAGGCAAGCCTGAAACCACGGAAGTCCTAAGGGTGGCGATCTCGGTAGGTAAGACATCCGGCGTTGGGCGTCAATTCTACGAGCTCGGGACTCACGAAGTTTGGCTGCACATTGCGGATGTGCTGAGGCATGAAATACAGCAAGGTCTATTGCGGCCATCCGACCCCGACATGATGGCCATGCACTTGCGTTGCCTGTGTGAAGCCGACGTCTTGCGTAATCTTTTGGGCGCAGGCACTTCGATAAGCGATGACGAGACCAAGCGCAAAGCCACGTGTATCGTGGACATTTTCATGCAGGCCTACGGAATAGTGGCCGGCAAGGCCGGCCACTAAGAGCTTCAGGCATGGGCCGCCGGCGCCGGAATACGGCAAGGCCGGCGACGCTGCGCCTTTTACAAGGCTAGACGTTGCCAGGTGTCGACGACGGTGTCCGGATTGAGCGACATCGAAAGAATGCCTTCATCGCGCAGCCAGTTGGCTAGATCGGGGTGATCCGAAGGGCCCTGGCCGCAAATACCGACATACTTGCCTGCTTTCAGGCACGCCTGGATGGCGCGCTTGAGCATGAACTTGACCGCTTCGTCGCGTTCGTCGAAATCGGCGGCCAATAATTCCAGGCCGGAATCCCGGTCCAGGCCCAGCGTGAGCTGCGTCATATCGTTGGAACCAATGGAGAACCCATCGAAATAGTGCAGGAATTCGTCGGCCAGGATGGCGTTGGACGGCACTTCGCACATCATGATCAGTCGCAAGCCGTTTTCGCCGCGCGCCAAACCATTGCGGGCCAGCAGGTCGACCACTTTGGACGCCTGAGGCAAGGTGCGTACAAACGGCACCATGATTTCCACGTTGGTCAGGCCCATGTCGTCGCGCACTTTCTTGAGCGCTTCGCATTCCATCTTGAAGCATTCTTCGAATTCGGCCGATACATAGCGCGACGCGCCGCGGAAGCCCAGCATGGGATTCTCTTCCTCGGGCTCGTAGCGCGATCCGCCCACCAGCTTGCGGTATTCGTTGGACTTGAAGTCGGACAATCTGACAATGACGGGCTTGGGATAAAAGGCCGCCGCCAGCGTGCTGATGCCTTCGGCAAGTTTCTCGACAAAGAAGGCGCGTGGACTTGCGTATCCGCGAGCGGCGGATTCGACGGCTTTTTTCAGATCGGCATCGACGTTCGGATAGTCGAGCACGGCCTTGGGGTGCACGTTGATATTATTGTTGATGATGAATTCAAGCCGTGCCAGCCCGACGCCGTTGTTCGGGATTTGCGAAAAATCGAAAGCCAGCTGCGGATTGCCCACGTTCATCATGATCTTCACGCCGATGTCGGGCATTTCGCCCCAGCGGACTTCTTCGATCTCGGTCTCTATCAGGCCGTCGTAAATACGTCCTTCGTCGCCTTCGGCGCATGAAACGGTTACCTCGCGGCCATCGCTCAGCACATCAGTGGCATTGGCGCAGCCGACAACGGCCGGAATGCCGAGTTCGCGCGCAATGATGGCCGCGTGGCAGGTACGTCCGCCGCGGTTGGTAACGATGGCCGACGCCATCTTCATGACGGGTTCCCAGTTCGGATCGGTCATGTCGGTGACCAGAATGTCGCCATGGCGCACCTGGTCCATCTGCGAGATGTCGCCCACGACCCGGACTTTTCCCGACCCGATCTTCTGGCCGATGGCGCGGCCTGTGATCAGGACTTCGCCGGTGGCTTTGAGCCGGTAGCGTTCCTGCACGTCGTTATGCCCTTGCTGGGATTTGACGGTTTCAGGGCGTGCCTGAAGAATGTAGATCTTGCCGTCGATGCCGTCGCGGCCCCATTCGATGTCCATGGGACGCTTGTAGTGCTTTTCGATGATGACGGCATAGCGCGCCAGTTCGATGACTTCGTCGTCGGTCAGCGAATAGCGATTGCGCTCGGATACCGGCACGTCGACCGTGCGAACAGCATGGCCGGACACGCGCTCCGGGTCGAATTCCATCTTCAGCAGCTTCGAACCGATACGGCGGCTGATGATGGGATAGTGGCCGGATTCGAGGGTGGGCTTGAATACGTAGAATTCGTCCGGGTTGACTGCGCCTTGAACCACGGTTTCGCCCAAGCCGTACGACGATGTGATGAACACCACGTCCTTGAAGCCCGATTCGGTGTCGAGCGTGAACATCACGCCTGCGCTGCCGCGGTCGGAGCGCACCATGCGTTGTATGCCGGCCGACAAAGCAACTTCGGCGTGCGCATAGCCCTTATGGACCCGGTACGAAATGGCCCGGTCGTTATACAGCGAGGCAAAGACGTGGCGGATTTTTTCCAGAACATCGTCGATGCCGACCACGTTCAGATAGGTTTCTTGCTGGCCCGCAAACGAGGCGTCGGGCAAGTCTTCGGCCGTCGCTGACGAGCGCACGGCAAACGAGCCCTTCCCGTCGGCGTCGAGCGCGGCGAATGCAACACGTATAGCCTGCTCGAATTCGGCAGGAAACGGCGTGTCGATGATCCATTGACGGATTTCGGCGCCCGCGTTGGCCAGTTCGCGCACGTCTTCGGAGTCGAGCGTGAGCAAACGGTCGGCGATGCGTTGATCGAGTTTGGTTGATTTCAGGAAATCGCGAAATGCGTCGGCCGTGGTTGCGAAGCCGCCCGGAACCCGGACCCCTGCGCCAGCCAATTGACTAATCATTTCACCAAGCGATGAGTTTTTACCCCCTACCGAGTCGACATCCGTCATGCGGAGCTGCTCGAAAGACACAACATAAGACATAAAGTCACCTTTAACTATAGAAGAAAGCGTGTTTGCTTATTGCGCGATACGAACGACGTTGACTGCGGTTACGAGCTAACCTGGGTCACGCACTAAGCAAACCAGCCTTGCTTGCTGGTAAGGTGACTGTTAATCTTGCGATTGTACCGTTTCCGGCATCTTCTGCAGCAACTATTCAATGACACCTTCCCCAATCGAACGCACCGTATTCGTTGTCTCCGACAGCACCGGCATAACCGCCGAAACCTTCAGCAATTCCGTGCTTTCGCAATTCGAGCAAATAAAGTTCGAAGCCATACGCATCCCTTTCCTGGATACCATCGAAAAAGCCACGTCGGCTGCCGAACGCATTAATCGCTGCGCCAGGGAACAAGGCGCGCCACCCCTGGTTTTCAGCACGCTGGTCGATCCCCAGCTTGCGCTGAAAATTCAAACGGCCAACTGCACGTTTCTTGATCTGTTCGGCACATTCGTCCAGCATATCGAAACAGCGCTTGGCGTGAAATCCAGCCATTCGGTGGGGCGTTCCCATATGGGCGGCCTCTCCAAACAATATAACAACCGCATCGAAGCCATCAACTTCAGCCTGGCGCACGACGACGGGCAGTTCATTCATGGCCTGGAACAGGCCGATGTCATACTGGTAGGCGTGTCGCGTTGCGGCAAGACACCAACCAGTCTGTACCTGGCAATGCAATACGCGGTCAAGGCCGCCAACTTTCCCTTGATCCCCGAAGATTTCGATCGAGGCACATTGCCCAATACGCTGGCGCCGTACCGCAAGAAGCTGTTCGGCCTGTCGATTCAGCCAGCCCGGCTGGCAGAGGTTCGCAACGAAAGGCGTCCCAACAGCCAGTACGCATCAATCAAGCAATGCCGCCATGAAGTCGCAGAAGCCGAACGACTGATGCGCATGGAAAACATTCCGTGGCTTTCCACGACAACGAAATCCATTGAAGAGATTTCCACCAAAGTCCTCGATGAGGTCGGCTTGGACCGGCGCATTTACTAGGCTGCTGCGCTCTCCATGCCTCGTGGCGGCGCTTTCGACGTCAATCTAGGCCTGCGTTGCGTGCACGCGGCGCTGCTCGAAAAGGCAGATGCCGGCGGCTACAGCCACATTTAGCGACTCAACATAAGTCGACTGTGGAATGAAGACGCGGCTGTCGGCCGCCGCCAACAACGCGGGATCGGCGCCCTGCCCTTCATTGCCAAATAGCCATGCACAATGTGGCGGAAGGACAGTCTCGAACAACGAGCCCGCGTCATCGAGCGCCGTTGCCAACAACGGCACGGCCAGCAGTTCGCGCGCCTTGTGGAGGTCGACATTTTCGTGGATTGCCATCGAGAAATGCGCGCCCTGCGCGCTGCGCACGACTTTCGCTGACCAGGCCGATGCACAACCGGGAGACAGATAGGCATGCGCAATGCCGGCGGCCGCTGCCGTACGGAGCAATGTGCCGACATTGCCGGGATCTTGCACCCGGTCCAGCCATAGGCAATTGTGATCGATACGCTCAGGCATCAGGGGCACGGGCGCCAGAACCATGAAATAAACGCCCTGGCCGTGTCCGACCTGCGACAAGGCTTTAATTAATTGCGTTTCGCAGGTCACCGCGAACGCGGGACTCACCGCGTCCGCCAGGCTCAACAGTTCGGGGTTTTGCGTCAGGCGCTGCGCATCGAACAGCGCCATATCCGGGTTGCCGTGCAGGCGCAACCATTCCTGGCAAAGATGTACGCCCTCCAGCAGGACCGGATACCCTGGCCGCCCGCGCTCATCGGCGACGCGTTTGCCATCGGCCAGGCGGGCGACACGCTTGTATAGTGGGTTGTCGCGCGAACTGATGTGCTTCATGGAGCTTACGCCTCGTGAATAAGAAGAAGGCGTTTGACCGGCGCGAAGCTGCGCCTATGGGCGGCGCAAGGGCCATGGATCTCGAGGCGGGCCAAATGCAAAGCCGTGCCATAGCCCTTGTGCTGATCGAACCCATAGTCGGGATACGTTTCGTGCAGGGCCATACAGTCGGCGTCTCTTGCGGTTTTTGCGAGAATTGATGCGGCGGAAATGGATGCGATGCTCGCGTCGCCTTTAACGATGGCTTCGGCCACGCAAGCCAGGCCGCGCGGCAGGCAATTGCCATCGACCAGCGCCTTGTCGGGACGGTGCGCCAGCCCGTCGCAGGCACGGCGCATGGCAAGCATGGTCGCCTGTAGTATGTTGAGGGTGTCGATCTCGTCGACGCTGGCGCTGGCCACGCACCATGCCAGGGCGTCGCGACGTATCAACACGGCCAGCTCTTCCCTGCGTTGGACCGTCAGCTTCTTGGAATCGTCGAGACCGAGTATGGGGCGCCGCGAGTCCAGTATGACCGCTGCGGCATATACCGGCCCGGCCAATGGCCCACGGCCGGCCTCATCAATACCCGCTATGCGCGGGACTGCGGGCATGACGGCGGTAAAGAGTTCAGACTGTTCCATGGCCGGCCTGGGCAATGATGGCTTGCGCAACCAGGGCGGGAGTGTCGCGCAGCAGCGATTCGTGAATTTCAGTATAGCGGCGATTCAGCGACCGTTTATAGGTTTCGTCTGTCAACGCCTTCCAGGCGGCCTCGGCAAGCCCCTGAGGTGTCGCAGCGTCCTGCAGCAGCTCTGGAACAATGAATTCACGCGCCAGCACATTGGGCAGTCCCACCCAAGGCACCAATGGTTTTTCGGTACCCGCCTTCCACTGCATCAAGCGCTTCATCATCGGCGATAACACATAGGAAATGACCATGGGCCGCTTGAAAAGCGCCGCTTCGAGCGTGGCCGTGCCGCTGGCAGCCAGGACCGCGTCGCTTGCCTGCATTACGTTCCAGGCCGCGGGCCGCGTGGCAAAATCACCTGCCGAATCCGTCGCCAGGGCCTGATCGATAATGCGGCAATTGGCCACGGGATACTGCTGCAGCAACGCTTGGAATTCACGGCGCCGGTCTGCGCTGACCATCGGAACCAGGATCTGCAATTGCGGATCCTGTGCGCACAATAGCTGGGCTGCCCGCAGGAAGCGGGGTCCCAGCAGCTTTATTTCCGAAGAACGGCTGCCCGGCAGCATGGCAAGGACGCGCGCACCCGTATCGATGCCAAGGTACCGGCGCGCCGCGGCTCGATCGGGGTCCATGGGTATCATTTGCGCCAGCGGATGCCCGACGTACGTGACCGGTACGCCTTCTTTTTGGTAGATCTCCTCTTCGAAAGGAAATAACACCAACATATGTGACACGGCTGACCGTATCTTATGGATGCGCTCGTAACGCCATGCCCAAATCGACGGACCGACAAAGTGGATGGTGGGGATACCGGCTTGCCTTAGTTGAAGCTCCAGGCGAAGGTTGAAGTCGGGCGCATCGATGCCCACAAAGACATCCGGACGCCTGGACAGCCATCGGTTTTTCACGTCGCGATACGTGGCGAGCAGGCTGGGCAGGCGCTTGATCGCATCGACATAACCGAACACCGTCAAAGCGTTCATGCCGTGCCATGCATCGAGCCCCTGGCGCTGCATCGCGGGGCCGCCTATGCCCTCGCACACGCTGCCCTCGACATGCTGTTTGACCCCGTGTATGACTCGAGCGGCAAGCAGGTCGCCGGAAGGTTCGCCGGCCACCATGCCGACGCGCATGGTCATGGCCGCGCAATGCCTCGCGTGCTGGCGCTGAGGAAATCAATCATGACCTGCAAGGCGTCGTGCGCCAGCGGACGTTCTTGCTGCAACAAGCGGATTTCCTCGCAGGCCTCGTCGACCTTCAGGTTCCGTCGGTATAGCAGCTTATAGGCCATCTTCAAGGCCGCGATGGATTCGGGTGTATAGCCACGCCGTTTAAGACCCTCGGAATTGATACCGACGGGCCTGAACGGGTCGTCGGAGCCAATAAGGAAGGGCGGCGTATCCTGGCGCATGGTGCTGGTGCCGCCGATCATGGTGTGCGCGCCTATGCGGACAAATTGATGTACCGCGCACAAGCCGCCAAGGATGGCCCAGTCGCCAATATGCACATGGCCGCCCAGCTGCACGCCGTTGGCAATGACTGTATGGCTGCCCACTTGGCAATCGTGGGCAATGTGGGCATAGGCCATTATCCAGTTGTCGTCGCCAATGCGCGTAATACCGTTGTCTTGGGCCGTCCCGGTATTGAGGGTGACGTACTCCCGGACGGTATTGTTGTCGCCGATCTCGAGCCGCGTGGGTTCGCCCTTGTACTTCTTGTCTTGCGGCATGCCGCCCACCGAGCAAAATCGGTAGAAGTTGTTATTGGCGCCTATGGTGGTATGGCCATCGACGACGCAATGAGGACCGACGATCGTGTTGGAACCAATGACGACGTTGGGACCGATGACACTATAAGGCCCCACGGTCACGTCATCGGCAATCCGTGCTCCTTCCGCAATAATGGCGGTAGCATGAATAAGGCTTGCCATGGCCTACTCTTCCAGAACGCGGATGGCACACATGATGGTCGCCTCGACGGCTAATTGGCCATCGACCGTTGCCCTGGCCTTATAGCGGCAGATGGAACGGCTGATTTTGTCGGCGGTGGCTTCCAGGCGCAGTTGATCGCCCGGCACGACGGGGCGGCGAAAACGCGCGCCGTCGATACCGACCAGGTAATAGGCCATTTTCTTGTCGGCTGGCTTGACATCGTTGTCTTCAAACGAAAACAACGCCGCCGCCTGAGCAAGCGCCTCGATAATAAGCACGCCCGGCATGACGGGGTGATGCGGGAAATGACCATTGAAGAAAGGTTCGTTGATCGAGACATTCTTGATCGCCACTATGCTTTTGCCAGGTACCATTTCAATGACACGGTCGACGAGCAGCATCGGGTAGCGATGCGGTAGGCGTTCCATGATTTGCTTAACGTCGAGTTCCATCTGTGTTGATATCCTGGGTGCAACGATCGCGCGAGCGACCTTTGGGTTATTTGTTGTCTTTTTCCAGAGCCATTAAACGGCGCCGGATTTGCGAAAGCTGCGATAACACGGCGGCATTGCGTTGCCACTGGCTGTGCTCGGCATATGGGAATACGCCTGTGTAGCGCCCCGGCTTGCTGATGTCGGACGTGATGGCCGTGCCGCCCGATACGTGGACGTCGTCGGCCAGGACGATGTGCCCGGAGAGCATGCCGGCGCCGGCAATGGTGCAGCGCCGTCCGATGATGGTGGACCCCGCCACGCCCACGCAGGCCGCCATGGCGGTGTGGTCGCCGATTTGGCAGTTATGCCCGATCATGATCTGGTTGTCGAGCTTTACGCCGTTGCCGATGATGGTATTTTCGAGAGCGCCGCGGTCGACAGTGGTGTTGGCGCCGATTTCAACATCGTCGCCCATGACCAGGCCGCCGATCTGGGCAATCTTGGCCCATGCACCGGCTTCCTTGTGAGGGTCTGGCGCGAATCCAAAGCCATCGGCGCCGAATACCGAGCCGGTATGCAAAATGGCCCGGTCGCCAATGGTGACGTTGTGATACAGCGTGACCCTGGCGTGCAACAGGCAGTCTGTTCCCAGCGAAGAATTGGTGCCTATGACGCAACCTGGGCCCAAACGCGTGCCCGCACCTATGCGCGCGCCCCGCTCGACCACGCAATATGGCCCTATGCTGACTCCATCGCCGATGAGGGCCGATGAGGCGATGACGGCTGTTGGGTGAATTCCGCTTTCGAGCTGATTGACGCGGTGCTGGTCGAACCACTGGGCCAGGAGCGCATACATGAGGTAAGGCTCGGAGCAGATAACCACTTGCCAGGGGTAACTGCCCATGGGCAGCTGTTCCCAAGCCTCTTGCGTCATGACGACGGCGGCAGCCCTGGACACCAGCAGTTGATTGTGCAATTTGGGGTTCGACAGGAAGCTGACTTCGTCAGGCCCGGCCGAGGTCAGCGAGCCGAGACCGCGTATGCGCGGTTCGGCCGTATCCGGCGTAATGATCGGCTTGCAGTCCAACCCGATAGTGTTGGCTTCCACCAAAAGCGCCTTCAGCGATGGTGCCTGTTCGGGTGCTAGCAATACCGGCATATATTAGCCGCCCAACGCCTTCATGACCTGGTCGGTGATGTCGATTCTGGGGCTGACCGTAACCGCGTCCTGGATGATCAAGTCGTAGTTCTGCTGTTCGGCGATCTTCTTGATGGCCGCGTCTGCCTTCTCGACGATACTGGAGAATTCTTCATTGCGGCGACGGTTGAAGTCTTCCTGGAATTCACGGCGCTTGCGTTGGAGATCGGAATCCAGGTCGGCGAGTTCGCGCTGACGCTTGACGCGTTCCGATTCGGACAAGACAGGCGCGTCTTTATCGAATTTTTGAGCCTGGCTGCGAAGCTTGTTGGCCAGGCTTTGCAGTTCGTCGTCGCGACGCTTGAATTCGCCTTCGATTTTGGTCTGTGCCGCTTTCGCCGGTTTGGAGTCGCGCAGAATGCGTTCCGTGCTGACAAATCCAATTTTGGTGGCTTGCGCGTAGACCGGAGCGGAGACCATGGCGGTGGCGCCAAGTGCCGCCGCAAGCACAAGGGCGCGATTGCCCCGGCCGATGCCGCGTGATAAAGCAGAGAGTTTTAAAGCGAATTGAGACTTCATGAAATCTACCTTGCAATGTAGCAGAGATAAAACAACTATTGTGCCATTAATTAAGTCAGATCAGAAACCGGTACCGATCTGAAACTGGAATGATTGCTTGTCGTCGCCTTCTTTTGCATTGAGCGCACGACCGTAAGACAATTGGAGCGGGCCCATGGGCGATTGCCAGGAGAGGCCGACACCCGCCGAATACTTCCAACCGCATGGATCAGCGGCGGGATTGCTGCTGTTGCCGCGCGCGCATGTACTGCCGCCGGTTGTCGTGACCTGGCCCGCGTCGGTGAACAAGAACCAGCGCAAGGTCCGGTCGCGGGAGGCACCGGGGAACGGCAAGTACAACTGTATATTACCTACGATACGGCGCGAACCGCCCAGGTAATCGTTAGTAAGCGTATCGCGGCCGCCGAGCGACGCGCCTTCGTAGCCGCGCACTGATCCGATCCCGCCGCCATACACATTCTTGATAACGGGGAAGGCCTTGCCACCGTAGGTGCGTCCATAATCGGCCATGCCGTTGAAGGCCAGCGTATAAGCCTTGCCCAGCGGAAGGTAATACTGCTGTTGCGCACTTAACATGTAGTAGCGCAAGTCCATCGTGGAGATGTCGCCGGACAGGCGCGTGTAGCTGCCCTTGGTCGGTGCGATGGCGCTGTCACGGGTGTCTTTGGACCAGCCCACGTTGAAAATGACCGAATTGGTTGCTTCGCCGTATTCCTTGACGAAATCTTGATAGGCGCGTGGTGTGTACAGTTCGCTTAACTGGCTGAGCTTGTTATGTTCGAAGCTGACGCCGGCGAACACGCGGTCGACTTCCGAGATCGGCACACCGAAGTTCAACCCGCCGCCGAACGCGGTAACGCGGTAGTCGCCGTAGGAGTTGCTGTTTTCGTAGGGCGTGGTACGCCGGTAGTAGACCGACGTGGTCTTGCTGATCCCGTCTTTGGTCCAGTATGGATCCGTATGCGAAATGATTGCCGCACGATTCGTCTTGCTGGTGTTTATTTGCAGCGACAGTGTATTTCCGCTGCCGAAGATGTTGTCCTGGCTTATACCCGCCGACAATATGAGCTTGTCGGTGGAACCATACCCCACGCCAAGATTGATCAGCCCGGTTGGCTTTTCCTTGACGTCGACATTGACATCGACCTGGTCGGGCGAGCCGGCGACGGGGGTAGTGTGTCAGTTGA
>DATJBV010000044.1:0-59377 GCA_035515055.1 Candidimonas sp. | reverse complement strand
GCAAATACGGCACAAAGATGACAAGACATGACATAAGGCCTTGATGGGCAAGGGGAAATTATTTTCGATTGGAACCAAAAAAAATATCGGGTCGCCTTGTGATTCCGTGTGTAGATTGCCGCCCACCCCTCACAGCGCCCCATTTATCTATTTAAGTGTTCGGTTTATCTAGCTGGAGCGCCCTGTTCATGCTGTATATATAGAGCAGATAGACGCATTCCCTACGTGCTCGCCTCCATCTACATAAGACCCCTCTATATATAGAGGGGTCTTCCGACTCCATATATAGTTACCCTACTCTCGTCGAATTGCGCGAATTACCCTGCACGCCCCATACTATTGAAATGACTGAAGACATACTAATAAACGTAACGCCCTTCGAAACGCGGGTAGCGCTTGTAGAGCAAGGCGCTGTCCAGGAGTTGCACATCGAACGCAGCATACAGCGCGGGCACGTCGGCAACCTGTATCTTGGCAAGGTAGTGCGAGTCCTTCCCGGCATGCAAAGCGCCTTTGTCGACATCGGCCTGGAGCGCGCGGCATTCATTCATGTCGCCGACCTAAGACAGAATCGTACCGAGCGCAGCAACGGCACCGCCATTACCCCTATCGAGAAGCTGCTGTACGAAGGGCAATCGCTAATGGTCCAGGTCATCAAAGACCCCTTGGGAAGCAAAGGCGCACGCCTGTCCACCCAAATCAGTATTGCCGGGCGCATGCTGGTGTATTTGCCCTACGACCCTCATATTGGCATATCGCAAAAGATCGAGACCGAGGAAGATCGCGCATCGCTACGCGAGCGGGTCCAGCGGTTCATGCCGGCGGACGAATCCGGCGGCTTTATCGTCCGTACGCAGGCGGAGGGAGCCACCGATGAAGAGCTGCAAGCTGACCAGTCTTATTTGCACACGCTTTGGGCCAGCGTCCAGGCCAAGGCAAAAAGCCAGCCAACGCCTTCGGTATTGCATACCGACCTGACACTGGCGCAGCGTGTGCTGCGCGATATGGTCACCCCCGATACAGGCACTATTTTGGTGGATTCGCGCAGCACCACGCAAGAACTGCTGGATTGGGCAAAAACCTACACACCTTCCGTACTAGACCGCATCAGGCACTACAGCGGCGAGCGGCCGTTGTTCGACACGGCCAATGTTGACGAGGAAATCGCGCGCGCGCTTTCCCGCCGGGTCGATCTCAAGTCGGGGGGTTATCTCATTATCGATCAGACCGAAGCACTCACGACGGTCGATGTGAATACCGGAGGATTCGTCGGCGGACGCAGCTTCGACGACACCATATTCAAGACCAATCTGGAAGCCGCCATAGCCTTGGCCCGTCAACTGCGCCTGCGCAACCTCGGCGGCATTATTATTCTGGACTTCATCGATATGGATGATGCGGGACATCGCAGCGCGGTGTTGGCAGAGCTGGGCAAGGCGCTGGCCAAAGACCGCACGCGCATGACAGTCAGCGGATTCAGCCAGCTGGGATTGGTCGAAATGACACGTAAACGCACCCGGGATTCGCTGGCGCATCAACTGTGCGAGCCCTGCCCCACTTGCCAGTCGCGAGGCAGCGTAAGAACAGCGCGCACGCTTTGCTATGAAATCCTAAGAGAGATACTACGCGAATCGCGCCAATTCAACCCCAAGGAGTTCCGTATCCTGGCCTCGCAGGCGATTGTGGATTTGTTTCTGGAAGAAGAAAGCCCGCACTTGGCAATGCTGGGCGACTTCATAGGCAAACCCATATCCATGGAAGTCGAGAGCCAGTATTCTCAAGAACAATACGACATTATTTTGATGTAGGTTCCGGCGCCGCCCCAGGGCAGACGTCCGGATGGGCAATTGCGTCGAAAACCTGTTTAATGCGCTGGTTCGTTTCGGCGTTCGAGTAATAGGCATAAGCGGCCGCTTGAACACGCGCCTCGGAAAGCATCGTACCCTCGTATCGGGTGAGCTCGAACAAGATGGCATGGTCGTAGTTGGTTGCCCCCGACGGCCTGTCGATAATCGTGGCATACGCCGTCTTGCCCGGTTCCATGGCAAATACCGGTGCGCTTCCGCAAACTTCCTTGTGCTTGAACAAAGCCATCTGAATCTTCGGATACGTTAGCGGAATGCTTTGTTCCGTGCGCAGAAACCTGGGATCGCGCAAATCGCTCAGTCGCAGTCCCGCTGGTGTCGTAGACGCGCAGCCGGCCACGACGGTTAGCGCCAGGAGCGCAGTAAGCTTCTTCATGTGTCTTATTCCCTTCATTGTCATTCTTGATCCCGGAATTGCATTTTATACAGCGAAGCATATAAGCCATTGAGTTCCAGCAACTGATCGTGGCGGCCTTGCTCGACAATTTTCCCGGCGTCTAGGACGACGATTTTATCGGCCTTCTGCACAGTCGACAGGCGGTGCGCGATGACCAGGGTCGTGCGGCCGGCCATCAGCAGCTCGAGCGATGCCTGGACTTGGCGTTCGGACTCGTTGTCGAGTGCCGACGTCGCCTCGTCCAGAATCAATATGGGCGCATTCTTGATCAGCGCCCGCGCAATCGCCAGGCGTTGACGTTGCCCGCCCGACAGCTGGCTGGCGTTTTCGCCGACCGGCGTATCGAGGCCCTGCGGCAGGCCTTGGACGAAGCTGAGCAGGTTCGCCGCATCGAGAGCCTTGTAGATTTCCTCGCGGCTGGCGTCGTGCAGCGCGCCGTAACCAACGTTTTCGGCAATCGTGCCCTCGAACAGGACGACATCCTGACTTACGAGCGACAAATGAGCCCGTAAATCGCGCAGTACCAGGTTATTGACCTCCTGGCCATCGATGGTGACCGTGCCCGACGCTGGAAGGACGAAACGCGGCAACATATTGACGAGCGTTGTCTTGCCGCTGCCGGAGCGCCCTACCAGGGCGACGGTCTGGCCGGGCTCCGCCGTGAACGAGACATCGGAGAGCGTATCGGCCGATGCGTTGGGGAAGCGGTGGAAGATATTTTTGTATTCGACGCGGCCCTTGATAGGCTGCGCCAGCGTGCGCGTGCCGCTGTCGTCCTCCGGATTTTGATCGATGAGGGTAAAGACGCTCTCTGCCGATATGAGCATGCGCTGCATTGCACTGGCAATATTGGTGAGCCGCTTCATTGGATCGAAAATTTGGCCCAGCGCCGCCATGAATGCGGCAAAGCTCCCCACTGTCAGCCCCTCGTTGTTGGCCTGGTACAAGGCAACGGCAATAACAGTGGCGACCGATAGGGCAATCGAGAACTGGGCCAGCGGCGACATGGCGGCATCGGCGCTGGCGGCGCGCATCGCAAACCGGCGCAGCCGTCCGTTGACATAATCGAAACGGCTGGCTTCGCGGTCATATCCGTCGAAAAGCTTGATGACACGCTGACCGTCGATGCCTTCACGCACGACGCGTGTCAGTTCCGCGTTCATTCCTATGGTTTCCCGATTGATACGGCGCAAGCGCTTGATGAAAACGCGCGCGATCAGCGTCGACACGGGCAGCATGACCAGCACAATGAGCGTCAATTGCCACGACATATACAAAAGCACGCCCAATAGGGCAACAACGACCAGGGTTTCACGAACGACGACGGTGATGACTTCGGTTGCCAGACTGGTGACCGTGCCCGCATCGATGGTGAAGCGATTCAGCAAGCGGCCCGAGTCGCCCCGCTTGAACTCGGAATCGGACAAGCCCAGCAGGCGCTGGAACATTTCCTTGCGCAGGCCCAGCAACATATTGTTGGCAACCCATGCGAGCAAGTAGGTACTGGCATAACTGCATACGCCGCGCAAGAACATCAGGCCAATAACGGTCAGGGGAATCGACCACATGTAAGAGGGGTTGGATCCGTTGAAGCCGTCGTCCAGCAGAGGCTTCATGATGATGGCCAGCGTAGGTTGCGTCGCAGCGGCGACGCTTACCAAAAGCACGGCGACGATGACCGCTTTCCAGTAAACACCCAGCCGACTGTATATCCGACGCCACAGGTCGAGCTTGACCGGTTCCGATCGTGCCGATGGAGTTGTTGATGCAGACTTCAATACGAGACTCGCTTATATACTAGTGGGTGATTCATTTTAGCGTTCTCCCGACCAACGCCATTCAAACTTTAGCCATCATACCGCCCCCGGCCGCCGCGTCTTGCTCATGTCCACACCCTCCGCTATTTATTTACGCCTACCCAACTGGATAGGCGATGTCTGCATGAGTCTTCCCTGCCTGCATGCGTTATTGAAAACAGAAATCCCTGTGGTGGTTTGCGCCCGGCCATGGGCGCGAGACTTATTGTCGGCGTACGACCTTGCCGGTTTCATCGAAATGAAAGGCCGTTGGCGCGAAGACAGGGCTGTCGTGAACGCCTTCCGAAAGAAGGCCCAACACGCCCACCCCAGGGGATTGCTTTTGCCCGATTCGCTCTCCAGCGCGATGGTATTCAAATTCGCAGGCATACCCAGCGCGGGCTACCGCGACGATGGCCGCAGCCTGATCTTGCGGTGGCCTTTGAACAAACCGGGCGCCAGCATGCACGCGGTCGAATCGTGGTACTACATTGCCGCGCAGGCGCTCAAGCGTTGGGGCCATCCCCTGGCGTCGCCGCATCCTCCCAGTCGACTTGGCCTGCGCATTCTGGACAAGCACCGTAGCGAGGCAATGCGCGCCGTCAGGAACGCGGGCCTGACGCCTGGCGAGTTTGTCCTTATTGCGCCCACGGCAACGGGGCTGCACCGCGGCAAGGTGAAGGTCTGGCCCCACTTCAATGACTTGACGAGGCGTCTACAGGATCTGGGACACACCGTAGTAATGTGCCCGCCGCCGGCGGAGGCGCAAGCAGCGATGCAAAATGCGCCCGGTGCCCTATGCCTGCCAGCGCTGAACCTGGGTGCGTTTGCTACACTCACCCAGCTTGCCTCGCTGGTTGTATGCAACGACTCAGGCGTTTCGCACGTGGCTGCGGCAGCGGGCGCCAAACAGCTGACCTTGTTCGGCGTAACCCAACATTTGCGTACAGGCCCCTGGTCCGATCAGGCCAGTTGCCTGGGATCAGCCCACGGATGGCCCACACTTGAAGAAGCGGAGCAGGAAGTCCTTAGCCTCTTGCCCGTGAAAACTTAACGGCGGCGCATGACACTCTCGAGTTTTTTGACCAATCTTGTCCTTCCCCTGAATCTCTGCATTGCCCTATTGGTGATCGCGGCGCTGTTTTTCATCGTGCGCTGGCGCAAGGTAGCGTTTTTCGTCGCGGCATCAGGCGTGGCCTGGGCGCTGTTCTGGTCGCTGCCCGCGTCGTCGCTGTGGGCCGGTGGGCGGCTGGAGCAACTATACCCGTACGAGCGGGCGGCCAATATGCCCACCGCGCAAGCAATCGTGGTGTTGGGCGGCAGCACCGCGAATAATCGACGCAATTGGTTCGAGGAGTACGACAGCGCAACGACACGGTCGCGCGTCGATACGGCGGCAACGCTATACAAGGCGAAGCGGGCCCCCTTGGTCATCGTATCCGGCGCGGCGTTGGACGGTAGCATCAGCGAGGCACAAGTCATGGCGAACACGCTGGAGCAGCAAGACGTGCCCGCCGACGCGGTAATCCAGGAAAGCCGCAGCTTCACTACTTATGAAAATGCCATTTATACGGCGGAAAAACTCAAGGAACTGCGGATCAGCGAGGTCCTGTTGGTAACGTCCGCCTTGCACATGCCGCGCGCCATGGCCGTCTTTCGAAAACAGGGCATTTCCGCCATAGCCGCGCCATCGGCCCCGCAAATCGTGGTGCCGGCAGAGCCTGGCTTTTCCTTTTGGCAGCCGAATGCGCGGGCACTCACGGCCAGCCGCTCCATTATCAAAGAGTATGTCGGCTTGCTGGTTTACTGGGTCAGAGGGTGGGTCTGACGCCATGAATTGTCGCAGCGGCTGCGGCGCCTGTTGTATTGCGCCGTCCATATCCAGCCCGATTCCGGGAATGCCCGCCGGCAAGCCCGCTGGCGTCCGGTGTATTCAGTTGGATGAAAACGGCCGATGCCTGATATTCGGCCACCCCGCGCGACCGAGCGTGTGTTCGTCGCTGCAGCCCGAACCCGCAATGTGCGGCGTCAACCGCGAGCATGCCTTGCACTGGCTGGAAAAATTGGAAGAAGTCACGGCGCCGGACGCCCGTTGAATGGAAACACACGACCTTACGGAGTCGCCCGCTTCCCCTGACGCTTCAGGATACAAAAAACGGATATAGCGCGATATGGCCTGAGAGTATATTGATCGGTATGCAGGGCGACACCGGACAATGGAGAAAACCATGACGAATGCTCAGGCCATGAACACAGAAGAACTGGAAAGCGGATTCGGCGGAGAAATCTTTCGTCGCGGCGCATCTTCCTATGAAGATGCGCGAAAAATCTGGAACGCCACCGTCGACAAGCACCCCGCGCTCATCGCACGCTGCTCCACCTCCCAAGATGTCGTCCGCGCCGTCAACTTCGCACGAGACAAGGGAATTTTGCTCGCCGTGCGGGGCGGCGGCCACAATATCGCGGGCAGCGCCATGTGCGATGATGGCATCGTCATCGACCTATCGGCAATGAAGGCGGCGGAGGTGGATCCCGCGACGCGCAAGGTCACCATCGAGGGCGGGGCCACGCTGGCGGACATGGACGCCGCAACACAGGCGCACGGGCTCGCCACGCCGCTCGGCATCAATTCCACCACGGGCGTCGGCGGCTTGACGTTAGGCGGCGGCTTTGGATGGCTGAGCCGGAAATTCGGCATGACTGTGGACAATCTGGAATCGGCGGAAGTCGTCATGGCGGATGGCGGGATGATACGCGCCAGCGAAACCGAGTATCCGGACTTATTCTGGGCTTTGCGAGGCGGCGGAGGCAACTTCGGCATAGTCACCCGATTTACGTTCAGACTGCACCCCGTAGGGCCGAACCTGCTCAGCGGCCTCATGGTCTATCCGATATCCGAGGCCAAAACCGTTCTTCAGAAATACCGCGACTTCATTGCCGAGGCGCCCGACGATCTTTCGGTTTGGGCCGTCCTGCGCAAAGCCCCGCCGCTACCCTTCCTGCCTGCCGAAGTCCATGGACAGCCGATCGTAGCTCTTGCCATCCTTTACGCGGGCGACCCTGAAAACGGTAAAAAAATGGTCGAGCCCTTGCGCACGTTTGGCAGCTTGCTGGGCGAACATGTAGGGGTTCAGCCTTATGTCGATTGGCAAAAGACTTTCGACCCCCTGCTCGCTCCGGGAGCGCGCAATTATTGGAAGTCCCACAATTTCGCAAGGCTCGACGACGGCCTGTTCGATGCCGTTATAAATTACATCGGAACGCTCCCGTCGCCGCAATGCGAAATTTTCTTCGGGGCTATCGGCGGCGCCACAACGCGCAAGGCCCCCGACTTCACAGCGTATGCCCACCGCGACGCGCGGTTTGTCATGAATGTGCATGGCCGGTGGGACGACCCCGCCGATGACGCACGCTGCATCGCCTGGGCCCGCGAATTCTTCGCCGCCTCGGCGCCCTACGCAAGCGGCGGCGTTTATGTTAATTTCCTTACGTCCGATGAGACCGATCGGGTGCGTAGCGCTTACGGTCCAAACTACGAACGTCTTGCCCAGATCAAACGAAAATACGACCCCGATAATTTATTTCGCACGAACCAGAACATCATGCCAGCGTGAAAGGACAACAATAACGATGACACTGTTTATCTTGGGATTGGTGATTTTTCTAGGAACACATTCGGTTCGGATAGTGGCGGACGATTGGCGAACTGAACAGCGCGCGCGCCATGGCGAACGGACCTGGAAGCTTGCCTATTCGCTGGTCTCCGCCGTGGGGTTGGTGCTCATCATCTGGGGTTACGGCATGGCCAGGCAAGACCCCACGCCGATCTGGGCACCGCCTGTCGCCACCCGCCATATCGCATCGTTGCTGACGTTGATTTCTTTTGTGCTTTTGGCTGCGGCCTATGTGCCCCGCAATGGCTTGAAAGCTGCGCTGCACCATCCCATGGTCCTGGGCGTTGCGCTTTGGGCGGTCGCGCATCTCCTGGCCAACGGGACGCTGGCCGACATCGTCTTGTTCGCCAGTTTCCTGGTCTGGTCGCTGTGGTCGTATGCGGCCGCCCGCAAGCGCGATCGCCTGGAAAACACCTTATACCCAGCGGGGACGCCGAAGGGCACGGCCATTTCTGTCGTAGTCGGCATATTGGCTTGGACGATTTTCGCCTTGTGGCTGCATGTGCCTTTGATTGGCGTCTACCCCTTCGCCTGACAATAGGGGTCGCGGCAACGACGTCACGACAACATCTTCGGGCCCTTCGGGGTGTCGATATGCGCGACCAAATACGGTAGCGCACCCTCGGGCAAATAGTGAAAATTGACAGCCCCGTCGAAGTTAACCCCTGCAAGCATTACTTGAAGGCGAACCGGATCTGGATGAAAGAGGTCGAGCGCGCTTAATCGGCAGCCCACGTCTTCCAGTGCACTGGCCGGATGAATCTTGCCATCCCACTGGATGAAGGTGGGTGCACACCCGCCTAGAGGCAAGCCGCCATCTGCCGGTATGGTGATCCGCCAAGACAACTCGCCACGCGTCATAGGCTCGACCGGGCCGGCCGTCGATGCGCAAACCGCCTGGGCTGAATGAATGTCGTCGGTGCGCGCCACCCAGGTGGCCAGGCGCGGAACAGCCGTTGCGGCAACGCTGTCCAGTCCGAACCACCGTGGGCGTCCAGGGGCCGAAGCGGCAGGATCGGAAGCCATGATTTCAAGATAGGTGGTGTCGCCCAGGCGCAATAGAAGATTGTGCGTACCCATGCGTGCATGGGCGCCGCCTGCCTGGGGAGCGACGCCCAGCGCATCTTCAATAAAGCTTGCGCCTACGGCGAGGCTGGGTGCCACGACAACAATATGATCTATAAACGTGTGCATATGGCCTTCTATAAAAAATGGTATTTCTTGCAGGCCTATGGCCTGACGTCGGCGATGGCCTGGGCAATACGGCGCACGTCCGCATTCGGATTCGCTGCCACGTTGCGAAACCAGCGGCGCCCGGCAATCGTCGTCGTCGATACCGCGCTCGCGGCAAGCTGTCGCAGATAGCTGTCGAATGCGTTGTCGTCGCGAGGACGCCAGACCACGATTCCCGCCTGAGGCGCCGCAAAAAGCTCGAGCCGCGGATCCCTGGCGATTTCATCGGCAAATTCTTGGGCCAACTTCATGCAGTGCTGTATGCGTTGGGCGACCCCTTCTCTTCCCCAGGCAAGCAGGGTTGCAAGTAAGGGAACGGCGGCTGCGCCATGAGATCCCTGCAATCCTACGTTGGGTACGGCAAGGTAAGCGCCCCCAAAACTGACGGCCTCCGTCGCCTGTGCTGCATTACGAAACAACACCAAGGCCGACTCTTTTGGCTGGAACAGCCACTTGTGCGCCGACACCGCGACGGAATCAGCTCCTTCGATTCCGCTCAGTCGGTCGGCGTAAGCGCTTAACTGTAAAGGACCGGCCCATGCCGCATCCACATGGGTCCATGCCGCCCGCCCGACGAGCGTTAAATGATCGATGGCGCCCGTGCTGGTTGTGCCGGCGGTGAGCACCAGCGCGGTGCGGCGCATGTCGGAGGGCAGCGCCTGAGGCAAGAGGGCCCCGCATTCGTCTGTGGGCAGCGCCGTAAAACGCAGTCCCAGGATATGTGCCGCCTTCTTCACCGACAGGTGTGCGGCATCCGAAGCCACCACCGTGTCGACGCCTGCGCATTCGCGCGCCGCCCAAAGCCCCGTCAAGTTCGCAAGCGTGGACCCGGGAGTCATGTGGCCGCCCGTCATGCCAAAGCAAGGAGCAAGCCACTCGATGACGCGGTTTTCTATGTCCCGCGCCGCGGGCGCAGTCGCCGGGTGCAACAGATTCTGGTTGAGAGCGGCATTCCAAAGGCTGGTTGCCCACGTTATCCAGGGTGTGGGGGGATCCATATGAGCGAATGCCGCCGGATCGTCCAGTCGCGCAGCTGCGCCAAGCACGATGGGCGCAAGTAAATCGAGAGTTGGCACCGAACCCAAGCCCTTTTCCGGCAAGCGGGTTGGCAGTTCGCGCGGAATTACGCCGCCATAAGAGCGGCCGAGTAATTCAACGGCATGATTCAAAGCACGCGCGTCAGCCGTGAACTCGGTATCCATCCTGCCTTCCTTTTCTTGTTTGGTGTAATTAGAGCGGATAAAAGAGGTAGTCTACCGCGTGCGGTACGCGATGTGCTGCTTCGCCAGGAACTTCCAAATGCCATATTTGCCATGACACGTCCGCGTCGTTTTCTGTTTTCCGGCCGCGCGCTCAGCCTTGTTGTCGCGGCCGGTTTTGCAGTGATTGCAACATTCACGTTGCTGCGCAACGGGACCGCCGACGTCATCCACACTGAGCCGTCGCAGTTCGCCCCCGTGGTGGTATTCGAGGAAGGCGGCTTCCGTTGCATGAATTTCAACACGGTCGATGACGACGGCCGGCAAAGCTGCCTGAACCTGAAGGCGCCCGACAAGCTTGTATTTGGCTATACCCGGATCATGATGAGCGCCTTGTTCATCTATCCCAAACCGCGCAACATTCTATTGATTGGCCTGGGCGGCGGAACGTTGGCGCGCGCGCTGGGGAAGGTATTGCCCGAAACCGTGATAGATACCGTGGAAATCGATCCCGCCGTGGCTCGCGTCGCCGAGCAGTTTTTCGGTTATCGCCAAGGACCGACACAGCGTCTATTCATCGAGGACGGGCGCGCTTTCATCGAACGGGCCCACACCGAAGGCCGGCAGTATGACGTAATTATGCTGGACGCCTTCGACGTCGACTACATCCCGGCTCACTTGCTGACACGCGAGTTCCTGCGGCATGTCCATGCCATCCTGTCGCCCAATGGCGTGCTCGTATCGAACACATTTTCGAATAGCGCCATGTACGACAGAGAATCGGCGACATATGCCGATGTGTTTGGCCCCTTCTTCAATTTGCGCGACGGCAATCGCGTCATTATTGCCGCCAGGGGCCCGTTGCCGGACGCAGCTGTGCTGCGACGCAATGCCGAAGCGTTGGCTTCTACGCTCGAACCATTGGGCGTCGATGTGGATGATCAGCTTTCGTGGTTTTCACGAGAACCGGACTGGGACAGGACGGCACCCGTGCTAACCGATCCAGCGGTATCGGGCCCTCGGTCCGCCATCCCGTTACCGCTTGCGCGAGCGGCGCCACAGCACCCAGTAGATCGCCGCGTTTCCCAACAGCAGCAAAACGGCCAGGCCGACTTGGGTTTCACGCGTGAGCCCCGCCGGGTAGATGGCCGCAAGAAGGTAATGCTCGATGAAACCTCCCTGTAAGGGCTCTTGCTCGCCCATCCGCCTCAGGCTGTTTTCCAGCGGCGTAAGCGGGCAGATCCATCCGATGCCGATGACGGCCGCTCCCCAGATCAAGGCCGGCGGGTGCAACCATAGCAACCACCGTTTCCATAGGGCCAGCACGCCGCCAAAGATGACAAAGCCGATAAATGCGGCATGCACTATCAGCACCAGGTCGGCCAGGGTTCGATACATCATGTTCCGGACCTTCAGGATGTAAATTAAGGAAAAACCTAAGGCCGGCTTGGAATTTCCAGTCCGCGCGCAACGGCCGGCCGGGCAAGAAACGCGTCGAGCGCCCGCCTGACATTTGCATACCGTTGTATCTCCACCAAATCGCCGGCTTCGTAGAATCCGACAAGATTACGCACCCAAGGTAAGGTAGCAATGTCGGCGATCGTGTAGTCGTCGCCCATGATCCACTTACGAGCGGCAAGCCTGCCTTCAAGCACGCCTAACAGACGCTTGGCCTCGGCCACGTAGCGGTCGCGTGGCCGCTTGTCCTCGTAATTCTTGCCCGCAAACTTGTTGAAAAATCCAACCTGCCCGAACATCGGGCCGATGCCTCCCATTTGAAACATAAGCCACTGGATGGCTTGGTAGCGCTCATCGGGATCTTCAGGCATGAATTTTTTCGTTTTATCGGCGAGGTATAGGAGAATTGCCCCCGATTCGAATAACGCCAGCGGACTGCCCTTGGGTCCTTGAGGGTCGAGGATGGCGGGAATCTTATTATTGGGATTGAGCGAGAGGAATTCGGGAGAATGCTGATCATCGGTATCAAAATTGACCAAGTGGGCCTCATACGGCAAGCCGGTCTCTTCGAGCATGATGGACGCCTTGACTCCATTGGGGGTATTGAGCGAATAAAGCTGAAGCCGCCCGGGGTGGCGCGCGGGCCATTTGCGGGTGATTGGAAACGACGAAAGGTCGGACATGGCGCGTATCCTCGGCAAGAAATGGTTAGCGCCCATAATAACAAAATTGCGGCGGCACTTCTGTTTCGGTGACTCTGCCGTCAGGCCTTTTCCGGGACCAGGACTTGCCGGCGTTCGGCAATGACCTGCGCATATAAATGGACATATCGGGCGGCGATTTCCGGCCACCCATGATTGGCCACCACCTGCCGGCTTCCCATGACCAGCTGCGCACGGCAAACCTGGTCTTCATCGATCTTCTGTATGAAGCCCGCAAGCTGTCCGGCATTTTCAGGGTGGGTCAACAGCATGGCATCGTAGCCGTCGCGCACGTACTGCGCGAAGCCGCACCACGGGCCTGGGCTGAGAATGACAGGCAAACCGAACGACATGGCTTCCAGAGGCGCCATGCCGAAACTGTCGTTCAATGTGGGGTGCACGTAGATATCGGCCGCGGCGTAGTACTGGGCAACATCGGACGTTTCCTCGACGAGGCGCACCCGTTCGGCCAGGGACTGATAGCCAGGCGTTTTATAGATAAGTTCGCGCATGCCGGCATTCCCGCCGACGACAAGCAACTGATAGCGAGCCGGCAACCTTTCGAGGGCCTTCAAGACCGTAGGCAAGCCTTTTCGCAACGGGTTGCGGGCCACAAGCAGGCACACGCAATGATCATCCGACCATCCAAATCCGCGACGCAACGCATGTCGCACCTGCGTGTCCGCCGACGCGGGCAACGCGACGCCGGGCGGGATGATAGGATATGACTGGGCCGCTCCATACGCCTGCCGCAGTTGTTCGGCAATAAGGCCGGACACGGCAACGGTACGATGACCGCTCCGCGGGGCAACCCGCCTGGCCTCGAGGCGAAGATACGTCTGCACGCGCAAGCTGGTGTAGGAGAGCAAGCGCTTGAGCCGGCCCATGGGACGGACCCGCCAGTTATAGCGCACCGGTGTCACATGAATGACCTCGACGTCGCCGCACCAGCCGTTCATGTGCGAATGCACGATATCGTAACCGCGCGACGTAAGCATGCTTGCGCGGCAGGCGAAGATAAGGACGCGTATCCAGCTCGGCCAATGCCGCCAGGAACGCAGGGGTACGAACGGCAGGCGCAGGTCGCAGGCAGGGTCGTAGTCTCGTGCAAATACCGTTATGTCGTGTTCCCTGGCCAATTCGCGCATGAGTTCGACGCCGTAGGCTTCGGCGCCGCCATAACGATTGCCGAAGCGATCGACGACGAATGCAATCTTCAGTCGAGGATTCGACATGCGGCTGTGGCCTTATGGCTGGCGCCGACGGTCTTCAAGACGCGTCATGCATTTTTGTAGGAAACGGAGAATATGGGTGGAGCGTGAAACGGTGATGCGAGGCAACCCGTAGGGATCGTCGTCGATGCGCGCCAGCCCGCGCTGCGTGGTGGTGGCATTGGTATAGCCGGCCTCGCGCACCATGGCCCTGATGGCCGGCGATTCGCCGCCATAGGGGTAGCAAAATGCGGTGACCGGCATACCCACCACGTGTTCGAGTTCGATTTTGGACTGGGCGATTTCATAGGCCGCCAGTTCGGGGGACAGCTTGGGTAGATAGACGTGATCGAGCGTGTGCGAACCGACCTCTTGTCCCGCGGCCGCCCATGCCTGGATCTCGGCGACGGACATAAGGCCGGAGTGGGGAATGCCCTTGTCGTAGTCCCACACGTTGCCGCCGTCGAATTGGCCGGCCACAAAATAATTCGTGGAGGTGAAACCGACTTCCTGGAGAATCGGCAACGCATTGTGCAGAACGTTGCGATAACCGTCGTCGAAGGTGATGCCGACCACTTTGCCCTGACGCTGTCCCTGCGCATAAGGCATGAGCTCCTGCATGGACAGTCCCCGGTAGCCGAACCGGCGCAGCCACACCATTTGCCGCCTGAAGTCCGACGGATGGACTGTGAGGCCCCGGTAAGGAGAACCCTTGGGTGAGGGTTCCCCGATTTGGTGGTACATAAGTATAGGTATCATGGCGCGATTATATCGACCAGGATGGCCGGTTTCGAAAGCTGTGACTTACTTGGTCTTGTTGAGCAGGAGTAACTTATTGTAGCGAAAGAAGCTGCCGCTGGCGCCCATGGCGGCAAGAATGAAGCCTTCCTTGCCATCCATGAAGCCGCGCCTGATGACGTATATGCGCACAAATGTCCATGCGGCATGACCGACAGCGCCCAACAAGCTGGTCTTCTTGCCGCGCGCGTGCATCATGGCCGCCGCTTCCGATGAATAATGATTGATCTTGGCAATAAAGGTTTCGAGATCGGCATACGGATAATGGAGGAAATGGCTTTCAAGCACCGCAACGGGGGACGCCGTCTGTACGCTTTCATGCACCGCCACATCTTTGAAGCGTGCACTGCCTCGCTTGAACAAGCGCAACACGTGATCGGGCCACCAGCCGCTATGGCGGATCCAGCGGCCACCGAAATTGGACAAGCGCGCGATCTTGTAGGCATCGGCGTTCGGCTGGGCCAGCGTCCGCTGGATTTCGGCAGCCAATTCGGGCGTGACTCGTTCGTCGGCATCGATGGATAGCACCCATTCCTTGGTGGCCAGGTCGAGCGCACGGTTCTTTTGGCGTCCGAACCCGGGCCAGTCGTGCGTGACGGTGACTTTCGCGCCTTTGGCGGCGGCAATTGCGCAGGTGTCGTCTGTGCTTCCAGAGTCGACCACGATGATTTCGTCCGCGAAGGCGACAGAATCGAGACACTCGCCAATATGGCGCGCCTCGTTCTTGGTAATAATGATCACCGACAGGTTCATTTCTTGTTCCTGCGCGCTCGTTTCCATAGCTTCCACCGATTGAAGGCGGGACCTAGCACGGGATGCGCCGCTATCCACAACCGTCTGCCCACAGAAGCACCGGAAGTGTTACGCACGGCAAACCGGTAAATGCCCGCGGGATCTGTGTCGGGACGATTCTGGCCAAAGGGCTGCGTCGTGTAAAGATAACGGAAGCCCGCCTGCTGCGCCAGTGCAACGTAGTCGGCATCGAAATAGCCCTGCGGCCAGCAAAAATGCGGCGATACGCTGCCCAGTTCCTTTTGCAGCACCTCTCGCGACTTGGCAAGTTCGTCGGCCATGAGCCGATTCTTGTCCCGCGGTTGGACCTTGTCCCAGCGTGTATGTGTATGGGTATGGCTATGAAACTCAAAAACGCCGCCGGCCCGCATGGCCTTAATTTCGCTCCAGCGCAACATCACCTCGTCGCTTTTGCCGTCTGCGATGCGCGCTTCGCAATCGTGATGCGACGGCGTGACGGGCAGTTCGCCTTGTCCCAGGGTATGCCGAAGCGGCCCATCGTGGATCCAGGAGGTCACGAGGAACACGACGGCATGGTAGCCGTACTTCTTCAGCAAGGGCCAGGCGTAGACGTAGTTATCGAGGTAGCCGTCGTCGAACGTCAGTAGAACCGACTTGGGCGGCACAGGCCGGCCCTCGAGGTGGCCGGCGAACTCGTCCGTGGTCAGCGAGCGATAGCCGCGCTGGCGCAGCCATTGCAGCTGGCGCTCGAAATTTGAAGGGGACGTCGTGATCATCCCGTCTACCGGCGAGACATGATGATACATGAGCACAGGCACATTGTGCGCCGCCTTCATGATGTTCTCTCGGTCAGCCAGCGCATATAACACCCCTCGGCGCGCTGCGCCATGGCTTCGGCGCTGAAGCGGTCCTCGTGTCGGCAAAACGCCAGTCCGGCCTGGCCCATTTCGCGGCGCAGCGCCGGATCGTCGATAAGCTGCCGCAAGGCGGCGGTAAGCGCGCGGTTGTCATCCAGGGGCACCAGCAGTCCGCTAACGCCGGGCCGCATCATCTCGGGAACACCGTCGACATTAGTACCGACGACGGGCAAGCCGGCGGCGCCCGCCTCAACGAAGACCGTGCCGGACGCCTCTTTACGAGTGGCCAATGCGAATATGTCGAAACCCGCCAGCAAGTTGGGAACGTCGCGGCGCGCCCCAAGCAGGTGCACACGTTTGCCCAGCCCTTTTTCCGCAACATAGGCCTGGATCTCTTCAAATACAGGCGAGCCGCCGCCCACCAGCACCAAATGCAAATTGGGCCGCTCCTTGATCAGAGGCGTCATGGCGTCGATCAAGTCGCGGTGACCTTTTTGCGCCCGCATGACGGCCACGCACCCGACAACGATGTCGTTTTGAGCGAGATGCAGCTCCTCGCGCAGCGTCGACTGGGCGGGCGCTGGCGGCAAGTCCACAGCGGGATACACGGTGGCGACATGGTCGGCATGGACGCCGCGTTCGATGAGGTGCTGGCGCACGAAATTGCTGGCAGTCGTGACACGGTGTGGAATGATGGTGTACGAGAGCAAGGAGCCGACTTTATTGGCGAGGTGCCGCGTCCGCACGATAAGCGGCGTTCCGGCCAGACGTCCAGCGCTGGCGGCCAGTATCGTGTCGCGCCGGCTGTGCGTATTCAACACATCGAACCGGCCCTTGCGCAAAATGCCCAAGATGCGCGCAACACTCGCGACAAAATTGCGCGGGCCATCCATATACATGGTGTGCACGGTGAAACCGTCTTCGCGCAGGCGGGCAGCCAGCAACGCATCTGGCTGACACACCGCTTCCAAATGATGGCCCCTGTCTCGCATGGCACGCATCATGCGGAAAATATACTGTTCTTGCCCGCCAAAGCTGGTGGCGGCCTCTGTGTGCAGGATACGCAATGGCTTCATGTGTAGGATATCTCCACCGCGTCGGGCCGCACCCAGGCGCCTATTTTATCGAGCATGGCGTCGGCCATGCGTACGCGCCAGTCGTCGCCCAGGCGAACGGTGCACACGAAGCCTTCGCGCTTGACGCGCAGCTCAACGGGCACGCCCGGCACGCCATTTTCCGGTTCGGCTCGAAACGGGTTGAGGATTTGCCGCAGCGTCGCGGCATCGGCCTTGCCATTCAAGGTGATGCGCAAGGCGCGGGCGCGCGCCTCGCGTGCCAGTTGCAGGTCGAACACCGACTCGGCCGAGACCCTCAAGCCGCCGGAATAGTCGTCGTTGCTGACCTTGCCTTGGATGATGACCAGGCGGTCTTCCTTGAGGCGGTTACGATGCTGCTCGTACAACTCGTTGAAAATGGCGACTTCGACTTGCGCCGAGCCGTCGTCCAGGACGGCATACAACATGCGCCCACGACGCGTCATTTTAGGCCTTACCGAGGATAAGACCCCGGCAAACCATTGCAGGCCGCGCGCCGCTTCAAGCCGCGCGAGCGGCTTCGGAGCAAAGCGCCGTACTTCGTCGCGCCAGGCATCAAACAAGTGCCCGCTGAAAAAGAACCCCAGCGCGGCCTTTTCTTCGGTCAGGCGGGTTTGAAGGTCCCAGGCTGGCACCTTTGCCAATTCGCCTTCGACAATGTCGTTCGCATCGTCGGCAAACAGGGAAACTTGGTTGGCGCTGCGCTCCGCCTGCTCGGCGGCCTCTATGGCGTTGCCCACGGTGGCCAGCAAAGCGGCACGGTTTTCCGCGATCTGGTCGAACGCGCCGGCGCGTATCAGGGCCTCGATGGTGCGCCGGTTGACGGAGTGCCGGTCGATACGCCGGCAGAAATCGAATAGGCTGGCAAAGGGGCCGCCATCGCTGCGCGCCTGGATAATGGCCTCGACGGCGCCTTGCCCCGTACCCTTGACCGCACCGAGGCCGAACCGCATCGTGCGCGGCGGCTCCCCTTTGGCCGAGAACTGGTCTTTTACCGGCTCGAACCGGTACGCGGACGCATTGACGTCGGGCGGCAAGACCTGCACGCCGTTGGCGAGCGCGTCTTTCCAGAAGACCTGAACCTTGTCGGTGTCGTCCATATCGGAGGACAAGGTGGCGGCCAGGAATTCGGCCGGGTGGTATGCCTTGAGCCATGCGGTCTGGTATGCAATGAGGGCATACGCGGCCGAGTGACTCTTATTGAAACCGTAACCCGCGAACTTTTCCATCAGGTCGAACAGCTTGACCGCTAGATCGGCCGCATAGCCCTTCTCGACCGCGCCCTTTTCGAAAATCGCACGGTGCTCCGCCATTTCCTCGGCTTTTTTCTTGCCCATGGCGCGGCGCAGCAGATCGGCCCCGCCCAGGGTATAGCCACCGATGATTTGCGAGATGAGCATGACCTGCTCTTGGTACACGATGACCCCGTAGGTGCTCTTGAGCACCGGCTCCAGATCCTTATGGAAATAGTCGACCTCGGCGCGCCCGTGTTTGCGGTTCACGAAATCGACCACCATGCCGGATTCCAGAGGCCCCGGACGGTATAGTGCCAGCATGGCGATCACGTCTTCGAAGGTATTGGGACGCAAGTTCTTGAGCAGTTCCTTCATGCCCCGGGATTCGAGTTGAAAAACCGCGGTCGTGTTGCCTTCGCTTAGCAACTTGTAGGCCTGCGCATCGTCCAGCGGAAGGTCCAGCACATTGAAGTCGCGCCGATCGTCGTTGAATTGCCTGACGTAGCGCACGGCCCAATCCAGGATGGTCAGGTTGCGCAAACCGAGAAAGTCGAATTTGACCAAGCCGGCGGCTTCGACGTCGTCTTTGTCGTACTGCGACATGGCGTTGCTGTCTGTACCGGGCTGGCAATACAACGGACAGAAATCGGTAAGCTTTCCGGGAGCAATGAGCACCCCGCCGGCGTGCATCCCGATATTGCGCGTCAGGCCCTCGAGCGGCAAGGCAAGATCGATCAGCGCGCGAACCTCTTCATCTTGATCGTAGCGCTCTTTGAAGGCCGGCTCTTCTTCCAGCGTGCGCGTTAGCGTCCAGGGGTCGGCCGGACTGAACGGTATCATTTTCGATAGACCGTCGCACAGCATGTATGGCATTTCCAGTACGCGTCCGACGTCGCGCACGACTGCCTTGGCGCCCAGGGTACCGAAGGTGGCGATCTGACTGACCGCCTCCCTGCCGTACTTCTGCTTTACATAGTCGATAACCCGTTCGCGATTGTCTTGGCAGAAATCGATATCGAAGTCGGGCATGGATACCCGTTCGGGGTTGAGAAACCGCTCGAACAGCAAATCGTAGCGCAGGGGATCGAGGTCGGTGATGCCCAGGGAATAGGCCACCAGTGACCCGGCGCCAGAACCGCGGCCCGGGCCTACGGGGACGCCATTGGCCTTGCCCCAGTTGATGAAATCGGCCACGATAAGAAAATAGCCGGAAAAGCCCATGCTCGTGATGGTCTTGCATTCCCATTGAAGACGTTCGAGGTACTGCGGGTACTGTTGCCGCCGATCGGAGGCGTCGGGGAACAGCTGGGCCATTCGCACGGCCAAGCCTTCCTCGGACAGCTTGATCATGTAGTCATCGAGCGTAATGCCGTCGGGCGTGGGGAAGTCGGGTAGCCGCGGCTGGCCCAATTCCAGCGTAAGATTGCAGCGCTTGGCGATCTGCACCGAATTGGCCAGAGCCGAAGGCACATCCGAGAACCGCCTGGCCATCTCGCCAGAGTCCAGCATGTACTGGTCTTCCGAAAAACGGCGCACCCGCTTGGCGTTGGCGAGCTGCTCGCCCTCGGCGATGCACACACGCGCTTCGTGGGCGCGGAAATCGCTGCGATGGATGAACTGGACGGGATGCGTGGCCACAACGGGCAAATCCAGCCGTCCCGCCACGCCTATCGCCGCTTGCACATAAGCTTCATCGCCATCGGCGCCGGTGCGCTGCAGTTCTATATAGTAGCGGCCCGGAAATTCCTTGGCCCAGCTGGCTGCCAGCAATGCCGCATCGTCGGCCTTGCCGGACTCCAGCAGCTGACCGACATCGCCCCCGCGGCCGCCCGACAATGCGATCAGGCCTTCGCGGCCCGACAACCAGTCGCGCCTGACCTCGGCACGCCCGCGATACTGATTTTCCAGCCACGCGCGGCTAAGGATTTCGCACAATGCCAGATAGCCCTGCTGACCGGTCGCCAGCAAGAGCAAGCGAGACGGCTTGTCGCGGTCTTGTTCATTCTGCACCCAGATATCGCAACCGGCGATGGGCTTGATGCCGGCCTTGCGCGCCGCCTTGTAGAACTTGATCAGGCCAAATAAATTGGATAAATCGGTGAGTGCCAGGGCGGGCTGGCCGAAGGCGGCGGCCTGCTTTACCAGATTGGGGATCTGGCCTATGCCGTCCACGACCGAGAACTCGGAGTGGACGCGCAGATGTACAAATAAAGGAGATGATTGGGCTTCGGTCATTGGGCAATTGTACTAAGGGTTAAGGCCGCGCGAGCCTAGCGTTGCATGGCGGACCAAGCTTTTTGCAGGCGCTTGACCGAAACCGGCATGGGCGTGCGCAGCTCCTGTGCAAATAGCGCCACCCGCAGTTCTTCCAGCAACCAGCGGAACTCGGCCAGTTGCGTGTCAGGCGCGCCTTTCAGGCTGGCGACGGCGCGTTGGTATTGGGCCAGCAGCGGCGCCATGTCGGCCATCAGGCGCGCATCGCGGGCGGGGTCCGCCCGTAATTTTTCGATGCGTACCTGAGCCGCTTTCAAGTACCTGGGATAGTGTGCCAGTTGCCCGTGCGGCGTGTCCCGCAAGAAACGTTTGGTCATCAGCCCCCCTTGCTGCCTCTGAAGGTCCGCCCAGGCCGCGGCATGCGCTTTCGCCTGGGGCAGTTTCTTTTGCAAAGCGGACCATTCGTTCAGGATTTGGCCCGCCAAGCGGGTGATTTCCTGGGCGACCAGGCCTAGACGAGCCTTGCCTTCAACGCGCCTGGCATCGAAGCTTTCCTTGCTGTCCGGCCAGGGCTCGGCAAGACATGCCTGGTCGAGCGCACAGTCGATAATCTGGTCTCGCAATTCTTCCTGGCTGCCCAGGCTCATGTACAACATGCTGATGCGGGTCAGATCATTCAGGTTTTTTTCCAGGAACTTGACCTGCTCGCGCAGCGCGAGGCGCAAAAGCCGCAACAGCCCTGCGTGATGCTGGATCCGTGCCTCGGCCGGGTCATCATAGACATCCAGGTCGCAATACGTCTGGCGGTCAACCAAGGCGGGATAGCCAACGAACGACTGCCCCTTGCGCCGGATCTCGAGGATCTCCGGCAATGGCCCGAACGTCCAGTCGGTGAGCTTTTCGTGCGCCAGCGCCTGGGCTACCTGGTCGTCGCTGGACGCGAACTTCTGGAACGAGGCCTGCGCCTGCTTGCCATGCTCGGCCTTGAGTTGATCCAGATTTCGTCCGCCCGAAAGCATGCGCCCGTGCTCGTCGACGATCTTGAAGTTCATGAAGAGATGAGCCGGCAAAGTCTCTATCTTGAAGTCGCTGCGAACGGGGCGCACATGAACCTGCTCCCACATATCCGCGCCGATGGCCTCGAGCAGGCCCATCGTTGGATCCGAGGCACGCTCGAACCACCTATCGACGAACGCCGCCGAGTAGTCGGGCAGCGGGACGCAGTGGCGACGTATCTTCTGAGGCAAGGACTTCAGCAGCAAATGGACTTTTTCCTTGAGCATGCCGGGCACCAGCCACTCGCAACGCATGGGGTCGAGCTGGTTGAGCACGAAGAGCGGCACGGTAAGGGTCACGCCATCGCGTACAGAGCCCGGTTCAAAGTGGTAATCGAGCGCCATCTCGACGCCCTGCCATTCGACCTTCTTGGGAAAGACGTCGGTCGTGATCCCGGCCGCGTCGTGGCGCATCAGCGCGTCGCGCGTCAGCACCAGCTCTTGAGCCTGCGCCTTGTCGAGCCGTTTCACCCACTTTTCGAGCGTGACGGTTTGATAGATGTCCGCCGGAATTTTCTGGTCGTAGAACGCAAAAATCAGCGCGTCGTCGACCAGGATGTCGGGTCGCCGGGTCTGATGCTCCAGTTTTTCTATGCTGGCGATCAACTGCCGGTTCTGCTTGAGGAAAGGCAGCGGGCTGTCGATCTCGCCAGTGACCAATGCCTGGCGGATAAACAGCTCGCGCGCCTCGACCGGATCGATCTTGCCGAAATGGACGCGGCGCCCGGTATAGACGGGCAAGCCATAAAGCGTGGCTCGTTCATTGGCAACGACCTGCCCCGCTTTCTTTTCCCAGCGCGGATCCGACCATGACCGATGAAGAAGATGGGCACCGACTTTTTCCAGCCATGCGGGATCTATGCGCGCAACGCAGCGCGCATACAGCCGCGTCGTCTCGACCAGTTCGGCCGCCATGAGCCAGCGCCCCGCCTTCTTGACCAGGCGCGATCCCGGGTGGATGTGAAACCGGATGTCGCGCGCCCCCTGGTACACGGCGCCATCCTCGCTTTTGAGACCGATATTGCCCAGCAGCCCGGCCAACAGCGCCAGATGGGTTTGCTCGTAGGTGGCATCCAATGTATTCATGCGCCAGCCTTGTTCACCCACGATTGCGGCAAGCTGGCTATGCACGTCGCGCCATTCCCGCAGGCGCAGCGGCGAAAGGAAGTTCTGCCTTAGCAAGGCCACCAGCTTGCGCTGCGAACCCTTATGGTCGACTTGTTCGCCATACCAGCGCCACATTTTTAAATACGCGACAAATTCGGACTTGTCGTCGCCGAACTTGGCATGGGCGGTATCCGACGCCTCGCGTTCCTGCATTGGCCTGTCGCGAGGGTCTTGCACAGACAGCGCCGAAGCGATAATGAGGATTTCCGTCAGGCAGTGCTGGTCTTTCGCGGCAAGTATCATGCGCGCCAAGCGCGGGTCCACGGGCAGGCGCGCTAGCGCTTGGCCCACATCGGTCAAGCGATTGCTGACGTCAAGCGCACCCAGTTCTTGAAGCAAGTGGTAGCCGTCGGCAATGGCGCGCCCCGGCGGCGCGTCGACAAATGGAAACGTTTCAATGTCGTCGAGCTTCAAGGCCTTCATGCGAAGGATGACGGAGGCCAGCGACGAGCGCAGCACCTCGGGATCGGTGAATGCCGACCTGGCTTTGAAATCGGCTTCATCGTATAGGCGTATGCACACTCCGGGTCCGATACGCCCACAGCGCCCCGCGCGCTGATTGGCCGATGCCTGGCTGATTGGCTCGATTCGGAGCTGCTCGACCTTGTTTCGCCAAGAATAACGCTTCACCCGCGCCAGTCCGCTATCGACGACATAACGTATACCGGGCACGGTCAATGACGTCTCGGCCACGTTCGTGGCCAGGATGACGCGTCGCGCATTACCCTGCGGCCGGAAAATTCGTTCTTGTTCGGCCTGCGACAGCCGCGCGTATAGCGGCAGCACCTCCGTATTCGCCGGATGCGTCTTGCGCAGTGCCTCGACGGTTTCGCGGATCTCGCGCTCGCCAGGCAAGAAGACCAGAATATCACCCATGCCGTGCCGCGCGCATTCCGCCACACCTTCAACCACGGCGTCGATTAAATCGCGTTCTTCGTCCGCCGATGCGCGGCGTCGGTCGCCATCGACGCCTGCGGCATCCTTGTCCTGCAAGACCGGCCTATACACCACGTCGACGGGATACAAGCGTCCCGACACTTCGATTACCGGAGCAGGCTTGCCATTCTGGCCGAAGTGGGTGGCGAACCGATCGGCATCGATGGTGGCCGATGTGATGATCAGCTTAAGATCTCGCCGCCGCGGCAGCAACTGCTTCAGGAAGCCAAGCAGGAAATCGATATTCAGGCTGCGCTCGTGGGCCTCGTCGATAATGATGGTGTCGTAGCGCCGCAGCAACGGATCGCGCTGGGATTCCGCCAGCAAGATGCCGTCGGTCATGAGCTTGATTGCCGTGCTGGGTCCGGTCCTGTCGTTAAACCGGATTTGGTAGCCCACCCAGTCGCCGGGCTCGGTTTTGAGTTCCTCGGCAATACGCTTGGCCACCGACGTTGCGGCCAGCCGGCGCGGCTGGGTGTGGCCTATCATTTTCTGCTGCCCGCGACCCAGCTCCAGGCATATTTTCGGCAGCTGCGTGGTCTTGCCCGACCCCGTCTCGCCGCAAACAATGACCACCTGATGCGACGTTATTGCCTCGGCGATATCGCCCCGGCGGGCGCTGACAGGCAGGTCTTCGGGGTAAACGATTGCCGGCAAGAGGCGTTTTTCCGACAAATTGACAGGCTTTTGCATGAAACTTCTTTAGAGAGGGCAGTCCGTCATTATAATTTTGGCCAGACATAACTATTGTGCTTACGCAAACTACACTACGCCATGATCCCTAGCGACACCGATATGACATTTTCCGCGCAGGACGCCCCCGAATTCGCGCCGGCCCAGTTTGTGCGCTGGTTTCGCGAAGTGGCGCCCTACGTACACGACTTCCGGGGAAAAACGTTCGTGGTGGCGTTTGGCGGGGAGCTGGTAAGCGACGGCGTGCTGAATACGCTGATACAAGATTTGTCTTTGTTGTCGGCGTTGGGTGTGAAGCTGGTATTGGTGCACGGCTCGCGCCCGCAGGTGAACGAGCAGCTTAAATTAAAAGGCTACCACACGCAATTCGGACGCGGTACAGAACCGACAAGCGCCGAAGCACTGGAATGCGCCAAAGAGGCAGCCGGAGAAATTCGCCTGGACATCGAAGCATCGTTCAGCCAGGGTTTGCCCAATACCCCCATGTCGCATGCGCAAATTCGCGTCATATCGGGCAACTTCGTTACCGCGCGTCCCGTCGGCGTGATCGAGGGCATCGACTACGAGCATGCGGGATTCGTGCGCAAGATCGACATCGAAGCCATCAAGAACGTCATCAATCAGGGCGCGATCGTATTGCTGTCGCCCTTGGGATTTTCGCCGACCGGCGAAGCGTTCAGCCTGGCCATGGAGGACCTGGCAACCAGCGCCGCCGTTGCGCTGCGTGCCGAAAAACTCATTTTCCTGACCCAAGATCGCACGGTGGTCGACGAAGACGGCTCGGTCGACACGGAACTCGCCCGCGAAGACGCCGACAAGTTGTTGGCTTCCGGCACGCTGGACCCCGATACCGCATCATTTCTTGGCCATGCATCGCGCGCGGTCAAGCGCGGAGTGGCCCGGGCCCACCTGGTGCCCTACACGCTCGACGGCAGCGTGCTCCTGGAGATTTTCACCCATGATGGCGTGGGTACCATGGTTGTGGAAGACACGTTGGAAGACCTGCGCCCGGCATCCGTCGACGATGTGGGCGCCATTGTTCAACTGATCGAGCCGCTGGAAGCCGATGGCACGCTGGTGCCGCGTGGGCGCGCCGTCATCGAGCGCGATGTGGAACGGTTTACCGTGCTGGAGCACGACGGCGTCATTTATGGCTGCGTGGCGCTTATGCCCTATCTGGACGAGAACATGGCCGAGATGGCCTGCCTGATCGTCCAGCCCGAATGGCAAGGGTCGGGTGAAGGCGAAATGCTGTTGCGGCACGCGGAATCACGGGCAAGAGCCATGGGCGCGCGTCGCCTGTTTGTCCTGACGACGCGGACGTCGCACTGGTTCATAAAGCGCGGTTTCGTGCAGGGCGGCATTTCGGATCTGCCGAAAGAGCGGCAGGCGCACTACAACCGGTCGCGCAATAGCCTGGTGTTCATCAAGAAGCTGTAAGTTTCTGAATCGCTGCCGCCGAGTCTATAAAGCCATGGCCGGACTTAGCGGTCGCAGCAAGCCGTAGGCGAATGAAGCGCGCATGCGTGTAAGAGCAAGGCAAAGCGGGCGAGGCGCGTAATGCGCAGAGCAGGCCGGGGACCGGCCTGCTCTGCCATGCCCGCCGCCGGCGACGTGTAAAAACGACGTGTAAGCAACAAAACCCAAGACGTGGATAAGAATTTTGCCTTCTTGCTCCCTACATCAAAAATCTTCAGTAGAATATCGGCCATATGTCTGAATGAAAAACATGTAATAAATGGCGACACCACTACCCACCGTATATGTCATCACTCTGCCAGGTGCGCGACGAACGGCAATGCAAGATCAATTAGATGCTCTCGGTACGGTCCGCTACGAGTTTTTCGATGGCGTCCACGGCAGGAACGAGCCCGACCATTACCTTTTCCAGAAATATTGCGCGCGGCGGCGGGCCGCCGTAAAGGGAAAAAGCAACCCGTTGAAGCTGTCGCAGCTGGGCTGCTTTGCCAGCCATTACTTGCTGTGGGAACGTTGCATCGACGATGATGCCCCCATCATTGTGCTTGAAGACGACGCTGTCGTTCTGCCCTGTTTCGCCGACTTCTATGCCCGTGCCGCCGCATTGGCCGGCAAACACGGTTTCATATGGCTTAATGACAGCACCAAGCCCACACGCCAGAAAGACTTGATCCTCGAGCAGGAAGGGCCTTTTACGCTCAAGAAACGCATGGGCGTGCACACAGGAGCGGTGGGCTATTTGCTGACTCCTTCAAGCGCTCGCGCATTGCTCCAATATTGTTCGGTCTGGGTGTATCCCGTCGACGACAGCATGGCGCGCTTCTATGATCACAAGGTCGAATCCATCGTCGTGCAGCCGCCGTGCGTGGCTCATAACGATACGTTCGAATCCACCATCAACGAAGTCGTGGCAAAACCCCGGCGAAGCATGGCCGACCGGCTCGCCCGGGAAAGCGCCAATCTGAAAGATGCGGTCAAACGCAGCCTGCACAATACGCGCTTTTATGTGGGGCTTAAACGGCGCGAGCCCGCCCGGCGCCTATATCAGTAAGCGTGCCCCGCCGTCATCGAATCGGTACAATGACCCTCTTTGCAATTCTGTATTTGAAGGGGAATCCAACATGGCACGTATGGTTCAATGTGTGAAGCTCAAACGCGAGGCCGAAGGCCTGGACTTCCCGCCCTACCCCGGCGACCTGGGCGTGCGTATTTGGCAGAGCATCTCGAAGGAGGCGTGGGCGCAGTGGATGGACACCCAGACGCGCCTGGTCAATGAGAACCGCCTTAATCTGGCGGACGCCCGAGCCCGTAAATACCTGGCCCAGCAGATGGAAAGCTTTCTATTCGAAGACGCCAACGTTGAGGCCCAGGGGTATGTACCCCCCGCAGCCCCTTAAACCGGCTAAGCCTCTTCTTCCTCTTGCGGCGTCTCGCCGCGCGCCGTCCGTTCGGTGTTCTTGATGCCGGTGTGCCTGACGTCGTCGCCGCGCACCATATAAATGACCCGCTCGGACATATTCTTGGCATGGTCGCCAATGCGTTCAAGGGAGCGGGCAATGAAAAGGAGATCGATTGAACGTGAGATCGTGCGCGGGTCTTCGATCATGTAGGTAATGATGTGGCGCAACGAGCCCTTCCATTCCTTGTCGACTTCCTTGTCGTCGCGTACTACCTGGGCCGCATGCATGGGATCCTGGCGCGCGAACGCGTCGAGCGAACCGCGGATCATGGTGGTGACGGCCCTGGCCATGTGCCGCAATTCGATCACGGGTTCGTAGCGGATCTCGGATTCGTGCAGGCGGCGCGCCATCTTGGCGATTTTTTCCGCTTCGTCCCCGCAGCGTTCCATATCGGTAAGCATTTTTGAGACGGACAACAGAAGACGCAGATCGCCGGCGGTTGGCTGGTTGCGCGCAATAAGCAGTCCGATACGTTCGTCGATTTCAACTTCGAGCCGATTGACTTCCTTTTCGCGCTCGCGAACTTGGTCAACGAGGCCCAATTCGCCGGTCGCCAATGCTTCCATACCATCTTTGACCATGGATTCGACCAGGCCGCCCATTTGTAAAAACAGGGAGCGGGTCATTTCAAGGTCGGAAGTAAACTGCTTATTCGTGTGCTCGGACATGTGAACCTTCGGTCAGCGCGGGATCAGTAGAAGAAGTAGCGTAGCACCATCGGCCGCCTGTGTGTAGGGTTAGCGGCCGAAGAACTACGCGAGATGCAACAAGGCGCGGAAGCCTGCCAGTGCTCCTGCAAGACTACAGGTCATATATGACAGCCTTATGACTGCGTTTTTTCCAGGCGGCGTACGCCGTTCTGGGTGGACAACAGCACGATGTCGGCGCCGGCTATCGCAAACAGGCCGCAGCAAACCACCCCCGGAATGTTGTTGATGATGGCTTCCATCTGGGCGGGGGAGGCAATATTCAGTCCCGACACATCCAGTATCTGGCAACCATTGTCCGTAATGAAACCCGGACGTAGCGTGGACACGCCGCCCAGCGCGGCCAAACGGCGCGATACGGCTTCGCGCGCCAACGGTATTACTTCCACCGGCAGAGGAAATAAGCCCAGCCGCTCGACCAGCTTGCTCTCATCGACTATGCACAGGAAACGGTCGGCGACGGACGCCACGATTTTTTCACGGGTAAGCGCCCCGCCGCCGCCCTTGATCATGTTCAGGGCATGATCGACCTCGTCGGCGCCATCAACATATATCGGCATATGCCGGACCTGGTTGAGGTCGAGCACGTCAATGCCCAGCGCCGCCAGACGCTGCGAACTCCGCTCTGAGCTGGATGCCGCCGCGCGAAATTTATCTTTATGGACCGCTATTGCGTCGATGAACAAGTCGGCTGTAGAACCTGTACCAACGCCGAGCACCGTGTCTGGCGTCAGCAAGGGTAGAACGAAGTCGACCGCGGCATTAGCAACGTTTTGTTTGAGTTGGGACTGAGTAAGCATGTATATAGCACCTGTAGGCCGGGCAGGCCGGCAATCGTAAATTTATTCCGCCATTGGCGTCGTACCGCCTTATGCCTGCTTGCGCCGCCATGGCAGCCAGCTGGCCCCCACGACAAATAAAGCGACCAGCACTATCATGAGGGTGGCGAGCGCATTGATCTCCGGCTTCAGGCCCAACCTGACACGGGAAAACACTTCGAGCGGCAAGGTGGTGTACCCGGGACCGGATAAAAACGACGCAATCACGACATCGTCGAGCGACAGCGTGAATGCCAAAAGCCACGCCGCCAGAAGCGCAGGAGCGATCAGCGGGAGCGTAATGACGAAAAACACTTTCAAGGGGCTCGCACCCAAGTCGAGCGCGGCCTCTTCCAGCGAACGGTCCAGGTCGCGGATGCGCGACTGAATGATGACCGCCGCGTAGGCAGTGCACAAGGTGACATGTCCGACCCAGATGGTAAATATGCCGTTGCCCGCCGGCCATCCGGTGAGTCTGCTGAGTTCGACGAACATGAGCAGCAAGGAAATCCCAAGCACCACTTCCGGAATCACCAGGGGCGCGCTCAACATGCCGACAAAAAGGCTGAAGCCGCGAAAACGCCCCATGCGAGCAAGCAGGTAACCCGCCCATGTGCCGATGATGACCGCCGTCGTTGCCGTCAGCGCGGCAATCAGCAGGGAAAGCCGTGCCGCGCTTAACAAAGCCTCGTCATTGAACAGTTCCGAGTACCACCGTAGCGAGAAACCCGTCCACGATGTCATCATGGCCGAATCGTTGAATGAAAAGACCATCAGGCACAGGATGGGCACATACAGGAAGGCATAGCCGATCGTCAGCGATATTGCCCGGAGACGGGAATTGGGCCGGGTCATGGCGTGTCCTTTTTGGCGCTGATTTGCCGAACCTGGTTGTACTGGAACAGGGTGATGGGCAATAACAAAAGCAAAACCATGACGCAGGTTACGGCGGCCGCCATGGGCCAGTCGGCATTATTGAAGAATTCCGTCCACATCACGCGGCCCATCATGAGCGTATTCGCACCGCCCAGCATTTCAGGTATGACGTACTCGCCCACCGATGGAATGAATACCAGCATTGCCCCTGCAATGACGCCGGGCATCGACAGAGGCAAGGTAATGGCCAGGAACGCGCGCCAAGGCTTGGCGCCAAGGTCGTAGGCGGCTTCCAGCAAGCGTAAGTCGAACTTCACCAGATTTGCGTACAGGGGAAGGATAAAGAAGGGCAAATAGGCATACACCAGGCCAATATAAACGGCAAGATCGGTCCTATAAATCTCCAGCGGCGCATCGATCACGCCGGCCCATAACAATACGTTATTGAGCAGCCCGTCGTTGCGCAAGATGCCCACCCAGGCATAGACCCGCAATAACAGTGAGGTCCAGAATGGCAGTATGACCGCCATGAGCAATATATTGCGTAAAGCCGGCCGCGACCGGGCAATGTAATACGCCATGGGATAGCCGATCAGCGCACACCACACGGTGGTGACCGCGGCCATCTTGATCGAATTCAGATACGTCGCGATATACAGGCTGTCGCTGAACAATAGCGCGTAGCCCCGCAGGTTGAGCGCGAGGGAGACGGTCTGATCTTTTATCTGGGCCAGCGCCGTATAGGGCGGTATGCCGAATCTCAGGTCCGCAAAGCTGATCTTCAAGACAAGCAGGAAAGGAACCAGCAGGAAAAGGAGAAGCCAGGCGAACGGAGGCACGATGGCCATGGTCCGAGCCGAAGGAAGAATGTACCGCCAGGACAGCCGCATCATGATGGCAGAACGGTGGCGCTGTCGTTGGACCAGGTAACGTAGACCTCGTCGTCCTGGGCTGGGGCGTCGGCCTGCGCAAGCACAATGCTCGGAACAGCCGCCTCGATGACATGGCCGGAGTCCAGGCGCACGTGGTAGCTTGCATAGCTTCCCATCCAGGCCACGTGGCTCACCACGCCGCGACTCCAGTTCGCCTCTGTCTCCGGCTGTGCGCGCAGCACACGCACGTGCTCCGGACGCACCGACACATACACTTCCATGCCCAGCGGCTCGCTTACCCCATGGCTAACGTAAAGCGGCCGCGCGAGTTCGGGGCTTTCTATCAGGACATGATCGGATTCATCGACCACGATGGTGCCGGTGAACATGTTCGTCGAACCGATAAAGCCGGCGACAAAACGCGAGTTCGGAAAAGCATAGACGTCGTGCGGTGTGCCACATTGAACGATCTGCCCCTCCGACATGACGGCCAGGCGATGCGCCATGGTCATGGCCTCTTCCTGGTCGTGCGTGACCATGATGCAGGTCACTCCGACCTGATCCAGGATTTTCACCAGCTCGATCTGGGTTTTCTGGCGTATTTGCTTATCGAGCGCGGACATGGGTTCATCGAGCAGCAACAGCTTGGGCCGCTTGACCAAGCTGCGCGCCAACGCCACGCGTTGCTGCTGGCCACCGGACAACTGATGGGGCTTGCGCCGCGCATAGCCTGCCATCTGGACGAGATCGAGCGCCTCGAACACGCGCTCGTGTATTTCGTTACGCGGGATGCCTTCCTGCTTGAGGCCGAACGCAACGTTTGCCTCGACCGTCATGTGGGGGAACAACGCATAGGACTGGAACATCATGTTGACGGGACGCTTGTGAGGCGGCAGGTCGGTGATATCTTCGCCGTCCAGATAAATACGCCCGGACGTCGTTTCTTCGAAGCCTGCCAGCATGCGCAGCAATGTCGACTTGCCGCAGCCAGAACTACCCAACAAGGCGAACACTTCATGCCGCCTGACCGACAGGTTGACGGACTGCACGGCGACCGTATCGCCGAATATCTTGACGACTTCCTGTACCCGCACAAACTCGTCGGCGTCGCCCGACCACGACGGTGCCTGCATACGCGTATCCGACATGGCTCAGCGTCCCGACTTGAGTTCAGCCCACATGCGCGACTGGAGCCGCAGAATGGCGATGGGTTGAGGCTTGATTACGTACAGCTTGCTGGATACGTCGGGCGGCGGGTAGATCATGGGATGCTCGGCGACTTCTTTTTTAACGTATTTACGCGCTTCCTTGTTGGCATTGGGGTAGAACATGGTGTTGGTAATGGCGGCATGCACCTGGGGCGTTTCGATATAGTTGATGAAGGCCAGCGCCGCATCCACGTGCGGCGCGTCCTTGGGAATGGCCATCGTATCGAACCAGGCTGGGGCACCGCCGTCGGGAATGTAGTATTCGATCTTGTCGGTTTTCTTGGCCTGGACCGCCCTGTTCTGCGCGATTATCACGTCGCCGGAATAGCCATACACCATGCAGAGGTCGCCGCCTGCCAACTCATCGATATAGCCCGAGGAACTGAATTGGCGTATATAAGGCCGTATGGTCTTGAGCAGCGCCAACGCCTGCTTGTAGTCGTCCGTTTCACTGCTATTGGGATCTTTACCCAGATAGTGCAAGACCGCCGGAAAAACCTGGGCGGCTTCGTCCAGGACAGAGATACCGCAGGCCTTCAGCTTTTCGGCATTTTCGGGCTTGAACAACATGTCCCAGCTGTTGAGCGGTGCGTCTGGACCGAGTATCGCGTGAACCTTGTTCACGTTGTACCCTATACCATTGGTGCCGTAACCCCAGGGCACCAGATACTGATTGCCCGGATCCACCGTGGCCACCAGATCCATGATGTTCTGGTCCAGGTATTTCCAGTTAGGAATCTTGGACTTGTCCAGTTTCTGGAACAAGCCGCCTTCGATTTGGCGGGCGGCATAATGGGTGGACGGAACAACCACGTCGTAGCCCGACTGGCCGGTGAGCAGCAATTTGGCTTGCAGCGTTTCGTTGCTGTCGTAGACGTCGTAGCGAACCTTGATACCCGTGGCTTGTTCGAAGCCCGAAATGGTGTCGGGCGCGGTGTACTCGGCCCAGTTGTAGACGTTTACTACCTTCTCCTGCGCCCATGCAGGTATTGATGCGGCCAGGAACGCGGCCCCCAATAACAGCTGTTTCGCCTTGCCAAAGTCCATTGCTAGCCTCTCCAGACAATTAAAAAGCCAAAAGCCGTGATGATAATGGTTTTCTGCCTATAACAGGCCTTTTGCGCGGGCCAGCTGGGCATAGACGATACTAAGCTCTTCCCACCACGCGATGCCCTGGGCATCGCGGACCTTGCGCAATGACCGGCGCAAGCGCAATAAATTTGCTTGCCGGCGCTCGAGCGACAATAACTGCCGGCGGCCCTTGTCGAAATCAATGAGCCATACCGTCCCCTGAGGGTCCAGCAGGATATTGTACGCATTCAGGTCCGCGTGCCACACGCCGGCCTCGTGCATCGCAAAAATAGCGGCTGCCACAGCCGGCTGATGTCCGTGATCGAGCATATTGGCCAAGGGTTTAACGCCCATCAACCGCTCTACCAGGATTGCCGCCCGGTACGTGGGGCCGCGGCGCCAATACACGGCCGCGATCGGCCTGGGCACTGGCAGCCCCTGCTGGTGCATGCCTCGCAGCAATTCAAATTCAGCAAATGAACGCGTCTCCTCGGCACCGGTCCAGACATAACGATCGGCGCTGACGCGCGCCATCAGGCCGCCCCGGCGGTAATGTCGCAGCACCCCTTCCCCGAACTCGCCGGAGACGAACCAAGCCGCTTGACGCCCCCCTTGGCCGACAGGGGCGGCGTGCGAGGCGGGCGACAAGGGATCGAAAAGCCCAACGCCAGGTTGCGTTATACGACTCGCGTCGTATCGTATGGCGCCGGCATCGAAGCTGTGGTCCCGGGACAGCACGGGTGAACTCATACGGACTCCCGCAGCGATACCAACGGAGGCGTGCGCAGCACGCCTGCAAGGGCAATGCTCCCGCCCGCCACAGAGGCGGCAATACCGGCCCCAATGCCTGCAAGCCAAGGCCAAAGCGATAGGCTCAACGTGAAATCGAACACCTGGTCCGCCAACACCCAGGCAATGGCAACGGCGCCGAAGGCAGCCATCGCGCCGGCCAATGCACCCAGCAAGACGAGCTCTATGCGCAACGCCGCCGCCAATTGCCGCCCGCTTGCCCCAAGGGCGCGCAATACCGCTACTTCATGCATGCGTTCGTCCCGCGTCGAAAATAACGCTGCCCCCAGCACGAGAATACCCGCCAGGACAGTGAATAGGAACAGCAACTGCACCGCCTGAACGACTTGATCGAGGACATGCTGCACTTGTCCCAGTATGGATCCCACATCGAACACCGTCAGGTTAGGAAAATCGCGTACCAGCGCCTGCGTCAACGACGCGTCCTCGCGAGACATGTGAAATGCCGTCATATAGCTCGCAGGCGCATCGCGCAGGGCCAGCGGCGTCATGATGGCAAAAAAATTGGCCTGGAACGAATCCCACTTCACGTCCCGCAGGCCGCTGACGGCGACTTCCACCGCCCGCCCCGCCACATCGAACGTAAGCGTGTCATTTACCTCAATGTCCAGCGTGTCCGCCAGTCCGGTCTCCAGCGAAACTTCCATTCTTCCCGGGTCGAGCCAGCGTCCCGCCGCTATCCTGTTGCTTGCGGGCATCGTGTCGGCATAAGACAGGTTGAACTCGCGATCCACAAGCCGTCTGGCGCGGTCATCGGCGTAGCGGCCCGGATCCACCGCCTGCCCATTGATTTTGATCAAGCGGCCGCGCACCATGGCCGACAACTGCGCATCGGCCGCACCGGCTTGGGCCAGCCGCTGGGCGACGGCGTCGCGCTGATCGGGCTGTATATTAATAAGAAAGGTGTTGGGGGCATCCGGCGGCAGCGTGTTTTGCCAACCGTCGAGCAAGTCGCTACGCGTCAAGGCCAGCAACAACAGTATCATCAATCCCAGCGACAGCGAACAGAGTTGGGCGATGGTAAGACCGCGGCGCCGCGCCATGCCTGCCACCGCGAAACGCAATGCTGGATGGCCGTTGACGCGGCTGCGCAGCAGGCCAAGCACGCGAACAACCCCGTAAGCCACAAGGGCGAACGCGCACAACGCAAGCAGAAAGCCCCCCGCTATCACGACGCTTAATCGCACATCGCCGGAAATCCAGACGATAAGCCCGAAGAAAGCCAGCAAGCCGACACCGTATGGCGGCCAGCGCCTGGCAATGCCGCCGACAGCGTCGCGCCGCAGGACGCGCGCCGGAGGGACTTGGCGCAAGGCTGCCAAGGGGGGCAAGGCGAATCCCAATAGAAGCATGAAACCGGTGAGCATCCCTTGCTGCACGGTAAGCCACGACGCCGGCGGCAAACTGCTGTCTAGCCATGCCGACACGACGGATACGAGTCCAAGATGCACCAGGTAGCCGGCGGCGACGCCTATCGCGGATCCCAGCAGGGCAAGCAGTACGAATTCCACCCATAACATCAGCGTGAGCTGCGACTTGCTGGCTCCGAGGCAACGCATAATGGCGATGCCATCCTGATGCCGCAAGCTGAAACGGCGTGCACCCAAGGCGACGGCGACGGCGGCGATCATGACGGTCAGCAAGCTGACGAGGACAAGAAACTGGTGTGCCCGCGATAGCGCGCGTTGAACCTCCGGACGATTATTTTCCAGCGAGCTGAGTTTTTGACCGCGCTGCAACTGCGCGGTGAGCCACTCTTTATACGTCGCGACGGCCTGTGGCGGGCCGGCGGCAAGCAATTGGTAAGAGATGCGGCTGCCGGGAGCGACCAAGCCGGTTGCGGGCAAATCGCCGAGCGTCAACATGACTCGCGGCGCCAGATTGACGAACTGCATGCCCCGGTCGGGTTCGTAGGTAATGACACGCGTAACACGCATACTGGCATCACCGACCAAGATGGTATCGCCCACCGAGATACCCAATAGGCCCAGCACCTGGGCGTCGACCCATACCGTCCCCGGATCCGGCGTGCCGTCGACGGCACTCCCTTTGCCGGCGGGGGTCTCGGCCAGCCGGACTTGGCCGCGCAACGGATAGCCCTGCTCCACCGCCTTGAGCGACACCAGTTGCGTACGTTGCCCGGTGCCCACCATGGAAGGAAACTGCAGCGTCTGGGCCGTATGCAGGCCGCGTTCGTGCGCATTTGCAATGAAGGATGGAGGTATTGGCTGGTCGGCCTGCAGCGCGAGATCGCCGCCCAGCATTTGCGCGGAATCGCGCTCGAGTGCGCGGCCCACCCGGTCGGCCAGGAAAGTTACGCTGGTTACGGCGGCCACCGCAATAATCAGTGCCAGAATCAGCAGGCGCACTTCACCAGAATGCCAGTCGCGCTTTAGTGCGCGCGCGCCCAACCGAAGATCGGCCAATCGTGAACGCATAGAGTCAGACCTTTATCAACAGCAACACCATAATCACAAGCAGCATACAGGCAAATGCCAGTTTCAACCGGGGCTCCGGCAGGGCATAAGCAAGTTTTACGCCATAAGGTACGAAAAATATGCTGCCCAACGCCATCGGCAGTCCCACAAGCCAGTCGGCCCGGCCGTGCATGGCGTAGGTAAGCAGCGCCACCAGCGTGCCGGGGATGATCATCGTGAGCGCCAATGCCTGCGCTCCGGTTTGGGTCAAACGAAATACCGTCGTTAATATGGGCACAACCAGCACCGCGCCGCCCACGCCGAAGATGCCGCCCGCCATGCCCGCGATCATGCCTATCAAGGCAAACCAGGCCTTGTGATAATCGGCAACCTCGCGTCTGGGCTTGGCCGGGCGGGCATTCGCAGGCTTGCGCATGCTCTGGTGGAAGTAAAACAGGGCAATACATAGCACGAAGCCGGCATAGATGCGCCGTAACAAGATGGGGTCGATCCCGAGCGCGATCTGCGCGCCTACCCAGGTAAAGACCACGGAGCCCACGGCTCCCGCCGCGGCGGCATGGAAATCTATACTGGCTTTCTGGTTGTACTTGCGAACCGTCATCAATACGGCCGGCAGTACCATGATCAGCGCCGTCCCCTGCGCCAGTTGTTGGTCCATGCCCAACACCAGACCCAATAGAGGAATGGCCAACAAACCGCCGCCTATGCCAAGAACGCCGCCGGCAAAGCCGATAAGGGCGCCGGCCAGTGCGCACGCCAGTACAACGAAATACCAATCCACCGCCTGCTCCTAGGAATCGTGACGCAGACGGTCGATGGCTGTTTCAACGCGGTCCATTGCCCATATTTCCAGACCTTCAATGGGTTGCCTGGGGGCGTTGGCCTTTGGAATGAGCGCGACGCTGAATCCGAGCTTGGCGGCTTCCTTCAGGCGTTCTTGCCCCCGCGGCGCCGGCCGGATCTCGCCCGCCAGCCCGACCTCCCCAAACACCACAAGGCCTTTTGGGAGGGGCCGATCCCGCAAGGATGACATGATCGCCAGCAAGACAGGGAGGTCAGCCGCGGGTTCCGTGATCTTGACGCCCCCGACCGCATTGACGAACACGTCCTGGTCGAAGGTGACGACGCCGGCATGGCGATGCAATACCGCCAGCAGCATGGCCAGCCGGGTGGCCTCCAGGCCGACGGACAGGCGGCGAGGATTAGGCACGTGGGCGGTATCGACCAGCGCCTGGATTTCAACCAACATCGGACGTGTCCCCTCTTGCGTTGCCATGACGCAGGAGCCCGCCACATTTTGTTCGTGCTGCGAAAGAAAGAGAGCCGAGGGATTGGACACGCCGCGCAAGCCTCGATCGGTCATGGCGAATACGCCGAGTTCGTTGACCGCGCCGAAGCGATTCTTGAAGGCGCGCACCAGCCGAAAGGATGAATGCGTATCCCCTTCGAAATACAGGACCGTATCTACAATGTGTTCAAGCACGCGGGGACCGGCGAGCGAGCCGTCCTTAGTCACATGCCCGATGAGAATAATGGTAATGCCGGTCTGCTTGGCCAGACGAGTCAGTTGCGCGGCGCACTCGCGCACTTGCGACACCGAGCCCGGCGCGGCACTGAGTTCGCCCGAATACAGTGTCTGGATGGAGTCGATAACGGCCACGCTGGGCTGCTGCTCGGCAAGCGCCGCGATAATCGCTTCCAGTCGGATTTCCGCAAGCAGGTGGACGTCTCCGGTGGCCAATTCGAGCCGCCTGGCGCGCAACGCGACCTGCTCGGCGGACTCTTCCCCCGTCACGTACAAGACCTTGACAGTGCGCGATAACGACACCAGCGCCTGAAGCAACAGCGTGGATTTACCGATCCCCGGATCGCCGCCGATAAGGACAACAGCGCCTGTTACCAGGCCACCGCCCAGCACCCGATCGAACTCGGTGATGCCGGTGGGTTGCCGCGGCAGTTCCCGCGCCTCGATTTCGGCAAGACTGCGTACGGGACTGACGCCGGCGAGCGGCGCGAATCGATGCGCCGGCATGCCGGTGTCGAGGGACTCGTGCAAGGTGTTCCAGGAGCCGCAATGCGGGCATTTTCCTTCCCATTTCGGGGAAGCGGCGCCACACTCGGTGCAGACGAAGACGGTTTTGGATTTTGCCATGCTACGAGTTTAACCGGCGCCCCTCGGGCTTACCGGCCGGCAATGCTGCCGCCGCCGTCCACGCCCAGGACTTGGCCTGTGATGAAGCCGGCGTCGTCGCTTAGCAGAAACGTGACAGCCGCCGCCACCTCGGCCGGCTGGGCGAACCGACCCATGGGTACCGACGCCAGCGCTTTCTTTTCCGCGTCGCTCCCCGTCGGCAGATTGACGCGTAACAACTCTGTTTCGACCGGGCCGGGCGACACGGCGTTGACCGTAATACCGTAAGGGGCGAGTTCGAGCGCCCATGTCTTCGTACAACCGACAAGGGCGCTTTTTGCCGCGGAATAACTGGTGCGGTTGACTGCGCCGTGCGTGACCCTGCTGCAGATATTGACGATGCGCCCCTCTTTACGCGCCTTCATCGATGCAACGAAGGTCTGTGTGACTTGCACGGCGACCCGCACGTTCAGATCAAACACTTGATAAAGGGATGCCAGATCGATTTCACCCAGGGGCTCCGGGATGACCTCGCCAACATTGTTGACGATGGCATCCACCGGATACTTCTCCCGTATGACGCGCAGGATGTCTTCCGTCTCGCCTGCATTGTGCAGATCACAGGAATAAAGGTAGCCCGGAAAATCAATGTCCTGGGTGTGACGCGCAAGGCCGACCACATGGCAGCCAAGGTCGGCCAATTGGCGGCTGATGGCCCAACCTATGCCTTTGGTCGCACCCGTTACCAGTACACATTTGTTCTTCACGTGATTTCCCTTTGACGGTTCATAGAAAACAGCCTGTCCCCAGCGCGCTGGTCAGGAAACAATTTCCCGTACGCGCGCGGCACGCGCACACAATAACTCATAGCCCAACGTTCCGGCTGCCTGGGCGACTTCGTCCACCGATGGACCGCCCTCGCCCCACAGGACCGCGCGGCTGCCGACGCGAGCGTGCGGCACTGGTGTAAGGTCGACTGCCAGCATGTCCATGGAAACCCGTCCCACGAGGCGTGTGGGCACCCCGTCCACGGTTACCGGCGTGCCGGTTTCGGCATGCCGCGGATACCCGTCGGCATAGCCACAGGCAACAATACCTATGCGCATAACCGAGGTGGACGTAAATGTGTAGCCGTACCCGACGCAGTCGCCGCTGCCTATCTCGCGAATGCTGATCAGGCTGGCCGCAAGCGTCATGACCGGGCGCAAGCCAAGCGCACTGGCTGACTGGTTGCTATATGGGGAAGACCCATACAGGCAAATGCCTGGCCGCACCCATTGTTCCGGTTGCCCGGCCGCTTCGGCCCACAGGCCTGGGGTAAGCGTTGCGGCCGAATTGCACACGCTGACCTTGCCTGGCAAGTTGGCGGTGACCTCGTCGAAAACCTGCAACTGCTGCCGTGTGACGACAGGATCGTCATCGGCCTTGGCAAAATGGGTCATTTTGCCGAGACTGCCCAGCAGTCCCCTGCCCTGGGCTTCCTGGGCCGATCGATAGGCCCGGCGATAGTGTCCTGCGGGAAATCCCAGTCGGTTCATACCGGTATTCAGCTTGACGAAGGCGTCGATGGGGCGTTCCACCCTTGCGGAAGCGAGCATGTCTAGCTGTTCCTGGCAATGCAGCGCCGTCGTGAGCCGATAGTGGTCGATGACGGTCAGGTCGGCAGGCTCGAAGAAACCTTCGAGCAACAATATAGGCTTGGTCCAGCCGGCATCGCGGCAGCGCACAGCCTCGTCAAGATCCAACATTGCCAGCCCGTCGGCTGCGTTGAAACCTTGCACGGCGTTGCCGATGCCGTGTCCATAGGCATTGGCCTTGATGACCGCCCACACCGCGGGCCGCGGACGATGCAGTTCCGCGGCTGTCCGGTCCAATTGCTGGGTGACGACGTGTAGGTTGTGTTGCAAGGCCGACAGCGAAATCGTTGCCGATATAGGACGTGGCATGGCTCTCCCCGATAGATAGCGAAGTCTAAACCACTTGGGCCTCTTCGTTAAGGCCATGTCTTATACTCAGCGCCTATGGCCGTCGATCATTACGAAAATTTCCCTGTTGCTTCCTTGCTGCTGCCACGTCGCTTGCGGTCGCCCGTCAGGGACATTTACCGGTATGCCCGCCATGCGGATGATATCGCCGACGAGGGTTGCGCCACGCCCGAAGAACGGCTGCGCGATCTGGGCGAGTACCGCGAGGCATTGCGGCAAATCGATGCGGGCATGCCCGCCCTGCCGGACAGCGATCCGCTCAGCACCATATTCAACCCGCTGCGTGCGACTGTCGCCGCGTTCGAATTGCCGATCACGCCGTTCTTCGATCTTATCTCCGCCTTCGAGCAGGACGTGACCACCCATCGCTATGAAAGCGATGCGCAACTGCTGGACTATTGCCGGCGATCGGCCAATCCTGTGGGCCGCCTGATGCTTCACCTGTATCAGGCGGCGACGCCGCGGAATATCGCCGAGGCCGATGCGATTTGCACCGGTTTGCAGTTGACGAACTTCTGGCAGGATATTGCCATTGACTTTGAAAAAGACCGCATCTATCTGCCCCAGGACAAAATGCGGCGCCATGGCGTGACGCCGACTCATATTTCGGACCGCCTGCATGGCGACGCCGCCTGGCAGGCACTGATGAACGTTCAAACCCGGCAAGCGCGCGACCTGCTCCTGTCCGGACTGCCATTGACGCGGCGGCTGGGCGGGCGCATCGGCCTGGAATTAAAGCTTGTGGTCCATGGGGGATTGCGTATCCTTGAACGTCTCGACCAATTACACTATGACATATTCTTTCATCGTCCCACGCTCAATAAAGGCGACTGGCTCCGGCTGTGTTGGCGCATGCTGCACTAGCTTGTCACTGCCAACCTGCGCCGGGTACAAATCACTACACACCGCTACAGATACGCATGAGCCCTGACGAATACTGCCAGAACAAAGCCGCCCAGAGCGGTTCGAGTTTTTACTACTCCTTCCTGTTCCTGCCCCCCGAAAGACGGCGCGCCATAACGGCGCTGTACGCCTTTTGCCGTGAAGTCGACGACGTGGTCGACGAGTCCCATGAACCTTCCGTCGCGCGCATGAAGCTCGCGTGGTGGCATACGCAAATCGATCAACTGCATGCGGGCCATACCGAGCACCCCGTGATGCAAGCGTTGGCCATGCACGTCCACGCCTACAAATTAAGCGCCGAACGCCTTCATGCCGTGGTTGAAGGAATGGAAATGGACCTGGACCAGACTCGCTACCCTGACTGGCCGAGCCTGCGAAAATACTGCTGGCACGCGGCCGGCGTGGTCGGCGAATTGTCGGCCGGCATCTTCGGCTATACGCGGCCCGAGACACTTGTATATGCGGAGAAGCTGGGACTTGCGTTCCAGCTCACGAACATCATCAGGGACGTGGGCGACGACGCCCGCCGCGGTCGAATTTACCTTCCGGTCGACGACATGCAACGGTTCAACGTCACGGCGGCCGAGATCATCGAACGGCAGCATTCCGAGCGCTTCGTGGCACTCATGCGCTTCCAGACCGAGCGCGCCAGACAGTGCTACCGCGAAGCCATGCAGGCCTTGCCGGAGGCAGACCGCCGGTCGCAACGCCCCGGGCTCATGATGGCGGCCATCTACTACGCCCTGCTGCACGAAATCGAACGCGACAACTGGCAGGTACTTGATCAACGCATTTCGCTCACGCCCATTCGCAAATTCTGGCTCGCGTGGAAGATCTGGGTGGGTGGAGGCCGCGGCTTCGTCAAGCGCCTGAGCCAGGGATGACTGCCGCCGTTATCGGGGGCGGCTGGGCAGGCCTGAGCGCCGCTGCCCGGCTGCGGCAGGCGGGGCACGATGTCGTTGTGTTCGAAGCGTCGCGCACGCTGGGCGGCCGTGCCAGGCGAGTCGATTCGCGATCATTGAACGCCAGCATCGACAACGGGCAGCATCTATTGCTGGGCGCCTACTCGGAAACTCTTGCCCTTATGCGGCACCTGGGCCTGGATCCCGATGTGCGGTTCGACAGGTTGCCCCTGACATTATCCGCCGCCGATGGCAGCTTCGCCTTGCGGGTACCAGCGCTTCCGGCGCCCTTGCACCTGCTGGGCGCCATCCTGGGCGCCCATGGCATTTCCTTGAAGGAGCGTCTGGCCATCGCCGGAATGATCCAATCGTTGAAACGGCGAACCTGGATCACCCCGCCAGGTCAGACCGTGGCGCAATGGCTGCATCAAGGGCGGCAATCGCCCCACGTCGTACGCATGCTGTGGCAGCCCTTGTGCCTGGCCGCGCTCAATACCCCGTTGGACCTGGCGTGCGCGCAATTATTCGCGCGCGTTCTGAAAGACAGCCTGGGAGGCCCGCGAGACGCGTGCGATGTGCTGCTACCCGCGGTGGACTTATCCAGTTTATGGCCCGATCATGTGGAGCAGGCCTTTGCCGCCACACATGGCGCCAGCCTGACTGTACGGCGCGGCCATGCAGTCAGGCAGTTGGCGCTACATGGGTCGGGCGTGCAGCTCGATGGCGAATTTTTCGATACTGTCGTGGTGGCGGGAAATACGCCATCGACCCTGCGCCTGCTCAGGCAGCTGCCCGTATCCGAGACGGGGATGCGCTACTTGCAAATGCTGAACTCATTTGCCTTCCTGCCCATTGCCACCGTTACCTTGCAGCTCAAGCATGCCTGGCGCCTGCCCCAGGCCATGCTGCTGCTCAAGGACGATCCCGCCAGGCTGCAGTTCGGCCAGTGGCTATTCGATCGCGACGGCCGGTTCAATATCGTCATCAGCGACGCCCGCGCGTTGCAAGCCGCCCCACGCAAGGAAACAATCGCAGCGATCATTCAGCAGGTACGTGAACAGACACGCGGATTCGGGCGCATGCCCGATGTAAGCTGTCACGAGACCATCATAGAAAAAAGGGCAACCTTCGCCGCCGTACCGGGGCTTGCCCGTCCGGGCAACCGTACTCCGTGGGATCGCGTATGGGCCGCGGGCGACTGGACGGATACGGGCTACCCAGGCGTGCTGGAAGGCGCGGTACGCAGCGGCCGCGATGCAGCCGCGCTTATCGGCAAGGCTTAACGCAAGGCATGCACGGTGGCCAGGCCCAAGGCCGTCAAGGCCAGGCTGCCCAATAAACTGGCCGCCGCATACGCCATGGCGGAGGCGTAAGCGCCCCGCTCGAGCAAACCGATGGTTTCGCCTGAAAACGTCGAGAAGGTGGTGAGGCCACCCAAAAAACCCGTGATCAGCATAAGCCTGAGCCATGTGGGGACTTCAGGGTATATCGCCAGCATCCCGAGAAATAGGCCGACCAGGTAGCCGCCAACCAGGTTCGCGGCCAGTGTCCCCCACGGCAGGGCGACGGATGGATGATTCAGCCAAAGGCCAAGCAGCCAGCGGCAAATGGCGCCGATGGCCGCGCCCATGCCGACCGCCAAAAAATGGCTAACCGTCAGCATATGGGGCGAAGGCGGGAGCCAAGGCGTTGATCGCGCGCCGATCAGGCCGGGGCGTGCTGCCTGATGTAGTCCCGCACCAGCTCGAGCTTGCAGTCCATTGCGTGCACACGCTGCGGCAGCGCCGCCAGGTTGCGCAAGTGTTCCGGAATGGGGGCGGGCTCGCCGATGGCCTCGACGATGGTTTCATTGAATTTTGCCGGCAAGGCGGTTTCAAGAACCAGCATCGGAATGCCTTCTTCGAAATAAGCGGCCGCCACTTTCACGCCATCGGCCGTATGTGGGTCTATCAGCACCCCGGTTTCGTCATAAACCGATTTGATGGTGGCCAGGCGGTCCTGGTGGCTGCTTACGCCCGCGACAAAGCCATAGCGCGACTCGAACTCGGGCAATAGGTGGCTAAGATCGAACTGGCCCGTCTGCGCCAATTGCCGCCAGCAGTCCTGGACGCGGGCGGCGTCCTGGTCAAGCAGATCGAATACAAAGCGCTCGAAATTCGAAGCGCGCGAAATGTCCATGGATGGACTGGAGGTGGCATGCGTCTGGCTTGCCGAACGCGGCCGATAAACGCCCGTGCGGAAGAACTCTTCGAGCACGTTGTTTTCGTTGGTTGCAAGCACGAGACGGCGTATGGGCAATCCCATCTGGCGCGCCACATGGCCAGCCAGAATATTGCCGAAGTTGCCCGAAGGGACGGCGAAGGACACCTGCTGACCAGCCGTTGACGTTGCGCGCAGCCAGCCCCAAAAATAGTAGACCACTTGTGCCGCGATGCGCGCCCAATTAATGGAGTTCACCGCGCCAAGATGCCATTGCTCCTTGAAGGCAAGATCGCCGGACAGCGCCTTGACGATGTCTTGGCATTCATCGAACACGCCGTCGAGGGCAATGTTATGGATGTTTGCATCTTGCAGGGAATACATCTGCGCTCGCTGAAACTCGCTCATCCTGCCCTGCGGCGACAGCATGAAAACCGAGATTCCACGCTTGCCGCGCAGCGCATATTCCGCGGCCGAGCCCGTATCGCCCGAGGTGGCGCCAAGTATGTTCAGGGTGGCCTGACGTTTATCGAGCACATACTCGAAGACCTGGCCAAGAAACTGCATGGCCATGTCTTTGAAGGCCAGGGTCGGGCCTTCCGACAGACCCAGGAGCGTCATGCCACGGTTCAATGGCTTGAGCGGCACCATGGCGTCGCCCGGAAATACCTGCGCGTTGTACGCCGCGCGGGTCATGCGGGCCACGTCCGCCTTGGGTATGTCGCCGATGAACAAACTGAGGACCTCGGTGGCGAGATCGGCATAACTCAGGCCACGCCAGGATTCCAGGGTGGCCGCGCCGACTTGCGGCACGCTGACAGGCAACGCCAGGCCTCCATCGGGCGCCAGGCCTTCGAGCAAGATATCCGAGAATGATTGCGGGGTCATTGCACCGCGTGTGGAACGGTATTTCATTGGAGATTCTCCACCCTTAAACGGGTGACGTCGGAGCGCACAAAAGAAAGCGCGCCTATGCGTTCGATGGCGGTATTGACGTGGCTTTCCTGGGCCATATGCGACAGGAATATGATGTCGGCCTCGTCCTCGCCGTGCGGCTCCTGGAACATTGACCCGATGGAAATTCCATTGTCGGACAGGATACGGGCCAAATCGGCCAACACGCCCGGCCGGTCCTCGACGCGCAAGCGCAAGTAATACGACGATTGGACCTGGCCGATGGGAAGAATGGGGATATCGTGCATGGCGTCGGGCTGAAACGCCAAGTGCGGCACCCGGTGTTCCGGGTCGGCCGCCTGCAGTCGCGTTACATCCACCAAATCGGCCACCACGGACGAGGCTGTGGGCAATTCGCCCGCGCCCTGCCCGTAATACAGCGTTGCCCCCACCATGTCGCCATTGACCAGCACCGCGTTCATTGCACCTTCGACATTGGCCAGCAAACGTTCCGTGGGTATGAGGGTGGGATGCACACGCAGCTCGATGCCGTCGTCGCGGCGCCGGGCGATGCCCAATAGCTTGATGCGGTAGCCTAGCCTCTCGGCATGGGCAATGTCTTCCTGGGCCAGCGTTGAGATGCCTTCGACGTGGGCCTTGTCGAACTGGACGGGGATGCCGAACGCCAACGAGGCCAGCAGCGTCAGTTTGTGGGCGGCGTCCACGCCTTCGATATCGAAGGTCGGATCGGCTTCGGCATAGCCCAGGCGCTGGGCCTCGGCCAAGACATCGTTGAACGGCAATCCGCGCGCCCGCATTTCTGAAAGGATGAAATTGGTGGTGCCGTTGATAATGCCGGCCAGCCACTGAATACGGTTCGCCGTCAGGCCTTCCCGTATGGCCTTGATGATGGGAATGCCTCCGGCCACGGCCGCTTCGAACGCCACCATGACGCCCTTGGCATGCGCCGCCGCGAAGATCTCATTGCCATGCTTGGCAAGCAGCGCCTTGTTTGCTGTGACGACGTGCTTGCCTTGACTGATCGCTTCCATGATGAGGTCGCGGGCCAGGGTGTCGCCGCCCATCAGTTCGACCACGATATCGATATCCGGATGCCGGACGACGTCCATGCCGTCTTGCGTAATTAGCACGTTGTCGCCGACCAGCGCCCTGGCTTTTTCCACATTGCGTACGGCTACCGCCGCCACCTCGATGCGTCGGCCGGCGCGGCGGGCGATTTCTTCAGCATTGCGCGTCAGTACTTTCCAAGTGCCGCCACCTACTACACCGAGGCCCAGCAAACCCACTTTTATTGGACTCATTTCCCTACACCGTCCTTGCGGAACATTTCTTTGATACCACGCACTGCCTGGCGGGTGCGCTGCTCATTCTCGATCAGGGCGAAGCGCACGTAGTCGTCGCCATATTCGCCAAACCCGATCCCGGGGGAGACGGCCACCTTGGCGTCCGCCAACAAGCGTTTGGAGAATTCGAGAGAGCCCATTTTTTGGTAGAACTCGGGAATCTTTGCCCAGATGTACATGGACGCCTTCGGAATATCCACCATCCAGCCCGCTTCGTGCAGACCCTTGACCAGTACATCGCGACGCGTCTGATATTGCGCCACGACCTCGGCCACTCCATCTTGGGGTCCTTCCAGGGCCGCAATGGACGCCACCTGGATAGGAGTGAACGTGCCGTAGTCGTGATAGCTCTTGATGCGCGCCAGGGCATTGACCAGCTCCTGGTTACCGACCATGAAACCAACACGCCAGCCAGCCATGTTGTAGCTTTTGCTCATCGTGAAAAACTCGACGGCAACGTCCCGGGCGCCGTCGACTTGCATGATGGATGGCGCAACGTAGCCATCGAACGTGATGTCCGCATAAGCCAGGTCGTGCACGACCAGGATATTGTGTTCCTTGGCCAGCGCAATGACACGCTCGAAGAAGGACAGATCGACGCATTGCGCCGTAGGGTTGCTGGGAAAACCCAGTATCATCATTTTCGGCTTGGGAATGCACTCGCGTACCGCGCGGTCGATTTCTTCGAAAAAATCGATGCCGGGCGTCATGGGGACTGAACGAATGTTTGCGCCGGCGATTACCGCGCCGTAAATATGGATGGGGTAGCTGGGATTCGGCACCAGGACCGTGTCGCCGCGGTCAAGCGTGGCGAGCATCAGGTGTGCCAGCCCTTCCTTCGAACCGATGGTGACGATGGCTTCGGTGTCCGGATCGATAGTGACCTGGTAACGCCGCCCATACCAGTCTGCAATAGCCTTGCGCAGCCGCGGTATTCCCTTGGAGACGGAATACCCGTGAGTATCGGGACGCGTCGCGGCTTCCACCAGCTTGTCGACAATATGTTTTGGCGTGGGACCGTCGGGATTGCCCATGGACATATCAATGATATCTTCGCCGCGGCGCCGCGCCGCCATCTTCAATTCGCCGGTAATATTGAAAACGTAGGGCGGTAAGCGCTCTATGCGGGGAAAACTGGTCATGATGGTCCTTGGGATGGCAAACAGATGTCGTGTTTCAGTAACTGCAGTGCAGCAATTCGGGGATACCGCAAGTAGTCTGCTTTCGCGGCGAATAGCCGCTTAGTTTAAACGATCCAAAAAAAACTGGAAAACGTCATTCCGCACAGGCCTTTGCGCTATGATCACCGAGACTTCAGGAGTTTTTTCGTGCAATTACAAAGCGAATCCAATCCGGCCTTGAATACCGTAACGGCATACGGGCACCGCTACATCGAGATCAACGAGGTGTCGTATTCCCACGCCGTCTATTTTGCGCCAGAAGGCCAGATCCACCATTGGGCGGCAACGGGGGTTGACGATATCACGGCCGACACCTTGCGCGAAATAGCCGGCTTGGCCGACTACAAGCCCGATCCCATGGCTTTTCTCGACTCCGATGCTGCACCGCAAAAACCGGTGGATGCGCCGGAGGTTTTGTTGATAGGCACAGGACTGAAGCAGCGTTTTTTACCGGCAAATGTCATCAAGCCATTGCTCGACATGGGGATAGGCGTGGAAGCCATGAGCACACAGGCCGCCGCCCGCACTTACAACATATTGATGGCAGAGGGCCGGCGTGTCGTCGTTGCCCTGCTTCCCCACGAGGACACCGCATGACCAGCATTGCCATAGGTAAACCGTTACCCAGCTTCACTGCCACCAGCACCCAGGGCAACATCACCCCGGATACCTTGCGCGGCCGCTATGCCGTCCTTTACTTCTACCCGAAAGACAACACGCCAGGCTGCACGACCGAATCCCAGGACTTCCGGGATTCCTTCGAGGCATTCGTCCAGGCGGGGTGTCAAATCGTCGGGATATCGCGCGATACGCTCAAGTCCCACCTGGGGTTCGCCGAAAAACAAAACCTGCCCTTTCCCCTCATCGCCGACACCGATGAAACTCTATGCCAAATGTTCAACGTCATGAAATTGAAAAACATGTACGGTAAACAGGTACGAGGCATTGAACGCAGTACATTTCTTGTCGACCCGGAAGGTCTGGTCGCCCGCGAATGGCGCGGTCTGAAAGTTGCCGGCCATGTCAGCGACGTGCTGAAAGCTGTGCAAGACAAAGCCTGAAACAAAGCCCCATCGTCTTTACCATCGCAAGCCAGGAGCGCCCACTATATGCCTTTACCGAAATTGCCGACCCGCATGGGAGCCATGATATCCCCCGGTATTACCCGTGAACCGAGCAATGTGTCAGAGGCCGACGTGAACGACGTCGCCGTCGCCGAGCCCAAAGCCCGGAAACCAGGGCCTGCAAGGCAGTCCACCCCAACGTCCGCACCGGCCCCCGTGACCATCGCTGAAGCCGCTATTGCCGCCCCTGTGGCGGCGCCCGCACCCAGCATCTCCGAGCTCACCGTCATTCCTACGCGCAGCCCGCGCAAAACCCGGTTGCCGGTGGCAAAGCGCAAGCTATTCGTACTCGACACCAATGTGCTGCTGCACGACTCCAACTCGCTGTTCAAGTTCGAGGAACACGATATCTTCCTGCCCATGATCGTCCTCGAAGAACTGGACCATCAGAAAAAGGGCATGTCTGAAGTATCACGCAATGCCAGGCAAGTAAGCCGCTTTCTCGATGGACTGGTCAGCACGTCGCCAGAGCTTGGTAAAGGTGCCGACCTGGATGCACTGGGCAACGTGGAAGCGTTGGGTACCTTGCACTTCCAGACCACCGCGCTGACCTCGGAGCTACAATTGAACTGCCCATGGGCAAGGCCGATAACGTCATTCTGGACGTCGTCCATGCCCTCCAGGCGGTTTACCCGAAAAGAGCCGTCGTCCTGGTGTCCAAAGACATCAATATGCGGCTCAAGGCACGGGCACTTGGCCTGGCCGCCGAAGACTACCTTAGCGATCACGTCCTCGACGATTCCGATCTACTGTACGACGGCGTCATGCCTCTCCCAGAGAATTTCTGGCTGAAGCACGGGAAAGACGTCGAATCGTGGCAACAAGGCGGCACTACGTTCTACCGTATAAAAGGCCCTTTGTGCTCCGAATTCATCGTCAATGAATTCGTCTACTTCGACGGCGAACTGCCGCTCCAGGCGCAAGTGCGCGAAGTCAGCGGAAAAAGCGCTGTGCTTGCCACGCTGCGCGACTACAGTCACGGCAAGAACAACGTCTGGGGAATCACCGCGCGCAATCGCGAGCAGAACTTCGCCCTGAACCTGTTAATGAACCCGGACTGCGATTTTGTCTCTTTGCTTGGCCAAGCCGGAACAGGCAAGACGCTGCTTGCATTGGCCGCGGCGCTTACCCAGACCCTGGAAACCAAGCGCTATACCGAAATCATCATTACCCGAGCCACTGTGCCGCTGGGCGACGATATCGGTTTCCTTCCAGGCACGGAAGAAGAGAAAATGCTGCCATGGATGGGGGCGTTGGAAGACAACCTGGAAGTCCTGCACTTGGGCGCCGGGCCAGGCGATATTGCCCCCTCGGGCGGCGGCCAGGACTGGTCCAAGAATTCGACCATGGAACTCATCCGCTCCCGCATCAAGGTCAAGTCGCTGAACTTTATGCGCGGGCGCACTTTCCTGAACAAGTTTTTAATTATCGACGAAGCGCAAAACCTCACCCCCAAACAAATGAAGACCCTGGTCACCCGCGCCGGACCTGGCACCAAAATCGTATGCCTGGGCAATATTGCCCAGATCGACACGCCATACCTCACCGAAGGCAGCTCGGGCCTGACTTATGTGGTGGATCGGTTCAAGGGCTGGCCCCATGCCGGCCATATAACCTTGCAGCGGGGTGAACGCTCTCGCCTCGCGGATTATGCCAGCGAAGCGTTGTAGCCCTGGTTGCGCACTATGCATAAGCTGACGCCGATGCCGGTAGGCATCACCATGGGGGACGCCGCCGGTATCGGGCCGGAAATCATCGTCAAGCTTTTCGCGGCGGGATTGCCGCAACCGGGCGTCGTCTATGGCGACGCCGGCATCCTTGCCGCCACGATCGTCCGCTTGGGTCTGGAGGCAAGCCTGAACGTCGAGCTGGCGAGCACGCCGGGCGACGCACGTTTCCGCCCCGGCGTCATTCCCGTGATCAATCGCTGGCAGGCGCTGCCCGATGGCCTCGCCATCGGGCAGGTCAGCCCTATTGCCGGTCGCGCTGCGTATGAATACCTCTGCCACGCTATCGACGACGCGCAATCCGCTGGCCTGCGCGCCATCGTCACGGCGCCGCTGCACAAGAAAGCAATGCAGTTGGCAGGCATCGATCAGCCCGGCCATACGGAAATTCTGGCGGAGCGAACGGGCACCGACCACTACGCCATGATGCTGGCCAATCCGCAGCTGCGCGTTATCCTGGTCACCATCCATGTTCCTTTGGCCCACGTCAGCTCCCTGGTCACCTTCGACGCGGAGCTCGCCACAATACGGCTGGCGCATCGGGCGTGTTTGCAGGCGGGCATTGCGCAACCACGGGTTGCCGTGGCAGGCCTGAACCCGCATGCGGGCGAAGATGGACGCTTCGGCCGCGAAGAAGCCAATGTAATTTCGCCAGCTATTGCCCAAGCGTGCGCCGAAGGTATCAAGGCGACGGGCCCCTGGCCGGGCGACACCGTCTTCATGCGCGCGCGCCAGGGTGAATTCGATATTGTCGTCGCCCAATACCACGACCAAGGGTTGATCCCCGTGAAGTACCTGGGTGTCGAAGAGGGGGTCAATGTAACCGTGGGCCTGCCCTTCGTCCGTACTAGCGTGGACCACGGCACGGCATTCGATATTGCGGGCAAGGGCATAGCCGATCCGGCCTCTCTACGTGCCGCCTACGACATGGCGCTGGCCATGACTCGCAATACCCGTTAGCCCATGCCGGTGGTGAAGTTCAAGAACCGGGTGCTGGAACCTTGGAATGTGAGCCGCACACTGCCGATGGGACCGTTACGCTGCTTGCCCACAATGATTTCAGCCGTGCCCTTGTCGGGGGAATCCGGGTTATAGACTTCATCGCGGTAAATGAACAGGATCAGGTCGGCGTCTTGCTCGATAGCGCCCGACTCTCGGAGATCGCTCATGACGGGCCGCTTGTTGGGGCGTTGTTCCAGGCTGCGGTTAAGCTGGGACAGTGCGACCAGGGGGCACTGCAATTCCTTGGCCAGGCCTTTCAGCGACCGGCTGATTTCGGAAATTTCCGTAGCGCGGTTCTCGCCGGAACTATTGGCCGACATTAACTGCATATAGTCGATAATGATCAGTCCCAATTGACCGCACTGCCGCGATAGACGGCGTGCCCTGGCCCTGACCTCCATCGAGCTGAGCGCAGGCGTTTCGTCGATGTAGATCTGCGCTTCCTGGACTTGCTGGACGGCATGCGTCAGGCGCGGCCAGTCGTCAGCGGTAAGCTTGCCGGTCCGCATCCGGTGCTGGTCCAGCATACCCACCGACCCGACCATGCGCATTGCCAACTGCACGGCACCCATTTCCATGGAAAATACGGCAACAGGCAAGCCTTGCTCGATGGCCACGTGTTCGCCGATATTCATCGCGAGCGACGTCTTTCCCATGGATGGCCGCCCTGCCACAATGACAAGGTCGCCGGCTTGCAGGCCGGAAGTCATGCGGTCCAGATCGGTAAAGCCGGTGGGAACACCGGTAATGTCCGAATCGCCCTCGCGGTGGTATAACTCGTCGATGCGCTCGACCACTTGCGTCAATAGCGGCTGTATGTCCTGGAAACCGGTGGCGCCTCGGGCGCCTTCCTGCGCTATCTGAAAGACGCGCGACTCCGCTTCGTCGAGCAGTTGACGCGCCTCTTTGCCCTGCGGATTGAACGCCGCGGCCGATATTTCGTCCGCCACGGACACCAGTTTGCGCAGCATGGAGCGCTCGCGCACAATCTCGGCATAGCGGCGTATGTTGGCGGCGGACGGCGTGTTGTGCGCCAAGGCATTCAAATAGGCCAGGCCTCCAACCTCGTCGGACTTTCCGGCGCTGGCAAGCGATTCATTCACCGTCACCACATCGGCTGGGCGCGCCAGCCCGATCAGGCGGCTGATGTGCTGCCAGATCATCTTGTGGTCGAAGCGGTAGAAATCGTCTTCCTTCAGGACGTCGGTAACGCGGTCCCAGGCGGCATTGTCCAACAGCAACCCACCAAGCACGGACTGCTCGGCCTCTACCGAATGAGGCGGCACGCGCAAGTAATCCAACTGCGGGTCGGTGTTTTTTTTCCTGCTGTCCAATTCCATGCTCCGGAGCAAACCTGTTCAGAAAATACAAAAAGCCGGCATACACCGGCTTCTTGCTTTAGGCGGGCGAGGTGTACATTCCTGGAGAAGCGAATGTACCACGTGGCTGATACGTGATCAGGCCATTTCGCCTTGCACGCGCACAGCGATTTCGACCACTACGTCGGCATGCAGTGCAACCGACACAGGGAATTCACCAACCGCTTTCAATGCACCATCGGGCAGGCGGACTTGCGATTTCTCTACCGCGAAGTCTTGCTTAGCCAATGCGGACGCGATGTCCATGCTCGTTACCGAACCGAACAGGCGGCCGTCTACGCCGGCTTTCTGGGAAATGACCAGGTTCAGGCCGGCCAGCTTTTCGCCGGTGGCTTGCGCCGCTGCGAGCTTCTCGGCTTGCACTTTCTCGAGTTCGGCACGGCGCGCTTCGAATTCTTCCAAAGCGGTTGCCGTAGCACGACGGGCGATTTTCTTGGGGATCAGGTAGTTGCGGGCGTAGCCGTCTTTTACACGGACGACTTCACCCAAGTTACCCAGATTAACGACTTTTTCTAGCAGAATGACTTGCATGACGATAGGCCCTGGATTAGTTATGGTTATCGGTGTAAGGCAACAGGGCCAGGAAGCGTGAACGCTTGATAGCCGTGTCCAGCTGGCGCTGGTAGTGTGCCTTCGTGCCGGTCAGGCGGGCTGGAATGATCTTGCCGTTTTCCTGGATGAAATCGCGCAGTGTGTCCAGATCCTTGTAGTCGATCTCGTCAACGTTGGCAGCTGTGAAACGGCAAAATTTGCGGCGTTTGAACAGCGGGTTTTGCTGCGTGAACTTACGTTTTTCTTTGCCTTTTTTGAAGAAAGCCATGATGTAACCTCGTTAATGTCCGGGCTTGGCCCGTACTGTATATTTCATGCATCGAGCGTTTAGCGGCTCGCGCAAATTGATTGCCAAGGATTCTTGCTATACGACAGCGGTCGCGCCGCCGGCAAAAACCCTATTTGCCTGTTGTATGTGCAATACCAGTTTGTTCGATCCTTTTCGAGCCGGGGCCAGGAAGCCCGTTATCGACAGCAATGCGCCCAAAGGGGTATCGGCAAGCAACAAAGCAATGTCTCCCAATGCAATGGCGGTAAGAACCAGTTCGACGCGCCGCATATGGCCGGCTTCTGATACTTCCGATTCGTGGGCCAGTACTATTTCGACTGCCGGCAATCCCGCCGGTGTGTACCTTAATGGCTTGACCTCGAGGGCCGTGGCAGTCAGGACAGTCTGGTTCACGCTATCGCACAGGACACAGGCCCTTATTCCGATTGTGTTGCCGTGGGAGCTTCAGCGCTTGCCTTGCGGGCTTCTTCACGCTCGACCGACTTCATCATCAGTGAAGGCGCAGTGTGCGCTTTCTTGGTCTTGATAACCAGATGACGCAGGATCGCATCGTTATAGCGGAACGCATGGTCGAGTTCGTCGAGCACGGTCTGGCCGCATTCGATGTTGAAGCAAACGTAATGAGCCTTCACCAGCTTCTGGATAGGATAAGCCAATTGACGGCGACCCCAGTCTTCCAGGCGATGGATCTGGCCACCGTTGCCAGTGACGACAGCTGAATAGCGCTCGATCATGGCGGGCACTTGCTCGCTTTGATCGGGATGCACAATAAACACTACTTCGTAGTGACGCATGAACTACACTCCTTGTGGATATCTTTTGCGGGCTTTAAGACGCACGATAAGCCCGCAAAAGGGACAGCCCGCCCATAAATACATGAGTCGAGCAAGAAACAACCAGGTATTCTAGCACTTTTCCATCGCAAATACCGCGAACGGCATCTATGTGGCCGCATTACGACTGCGGCAATCCGCCCTAAGCCCGGCCGAAGCCGGCGCTCTCGACGACCGCGTAGGCGGAATGGTTGTGAATGGATTCGAAGTTTTCGGCTTCGACACGGAACTGGAGCACACCCGGGACGCCTGCCAGGTGTCCAGCCACATCGCGCACCAGATCCTCGACGAATTTGGGGTTGTCGTAGGCCCGTTCAGTAACGTATTTTTCATCGGCCCGCTTCAACAGGCCCCATAGTTCGCACGAGGCCTCGTGTTCGACGGCACGTATCAAGGCATCGACGTCGACGTGTTCCGGATCATTGAACACCGCCGCCACTGTTACGTGCGACCGCTGGTTATGGGCGCCATATTCCGAGATAGCCTTGGAACATGGACAAAGACTGGTGACAGGCACCAGTACGGATACCTGGAATGCCGTGGAGGCATTGGCCGATACGTGCGCCGTCCATTTGACTTCGTAATCCATCAGACTGGCGACGCCCGACACAGGGGCGATCTTGCTCATGAAATAGGCAAACGAGGCGGACAAGTCGCCCTTGCTTGCGTTCAGAAGCGCCAGCATATCGGTTCCCATGCCGCAAAACAACAGCGGCGTCATGGGCGTACGGCGATACTGCTCGAGCAAGGCCACGAACCGGGACATGTGCGTGCCTTTTTCGTGAGCTGGCAACGCCACGGTGAGCTCCCATGTCGCGACAGTGGGCAAGGCGGCGCCATCGGCCCCCGCAACCAGCATGGGGTGACGCACACCGCGAACGCCGACACGGTCGATGGCGATGTGACGCGTATCGCCGCTGCTCTGTACGTCCGGCATCGCGATCGCCGGATCAATCAGGATATTCATGGTAACGGCCTGTAGGGGTTAGGTGTTCAGTTTGCACCTGACACCATTTTAGGGGTATGAGTCGAGGATCCGACAATCGAACTAAACCGTTGCTGTATGGATGCGCGGATGCCCGCGGCATCGAGGCCCAGTTCGCCAAGGATCGCCGATTGCTCGCCGTGATCTATGAAGCAATCGGGCAAGCCCAGCAACAGCACCGGCCGCTCGATGGCCAGGCGGCTCAATGCTTCTAGAACGGCACTGCCGGCTCCGCCCATGATCGCCGACTCTTCCACGGTTATGAAGGCATCGTGGGTGGCCGCCAGCGACTGCAGCAGCGCTTCGTCCAACGGCTTCACAAAGCGCATGTCGACGACAGTGGCATCTAGTTCCTGGGCCGCCTGCAAGGCATCCTGTAGCAAGGTACCGAAGGCGAGGATGGCAAGACGTTTGCCCTCGCGCCGTACGACGGCCTTGCCGATCGGGACGGTATCGAGACCCGCGGTGACTGCCGCACCGCAACCAGCGCCGCGCGGGTAGCGCACTGAAGCGGGTCCGGGATGCTGATAACAGGTATTGAGCAGATATCGGGTTTCATTTTCGTCGGACGGCGTTGCAATTACCATATTGGGAATGCAGCGCAGAAACGCGATGTCGTAGTTGCCCGCATGCGTCGCACCATCGGCGCCGACGATACCGGCCCGATCAAGGGCAAACGTAACATCCAGGTTTTGCAATGCCACGTCGTGGATCAACTGATCGTAGCCGCGCTGGAGAAAGGTAGAGTATATGGCGACGACAGGCTTCTGCCCTTCGCATGCCAGTCCGGCCGCGAACGTCACCGCATGCTGTTCGGCGATGCCAGCGTCTTGGTAGCGGTCGGGATAGCGCTGTTCGAATTCGACCATCCCGCTGCCTTCGCGCATGGCAGGCGTGATCCCGAAGAGGCGGCTGTCCGCCTTCGCCATATCGCAAAGCCAACGCCCGAAGACCTGGGTGAATGTCTGCCTGGCAGGCGCCTTGGATTTCTGTATGCCCACGATGGGGTCGAATTTGCCCGGGCCGTGATACAACACCGGATCGGCTTCCGCCAACTTATAGCCCTGGCCTTTTTTTGTAACCACGTGGAGGAACTGCGGGCCGCCAAGCGCACGAAGATTTTCGAGCGTGGGGATCAGGGCGTCGAGGTCGTGGCCATCGATGGGGCCGACATAATTGAAACCCAGCTCTTCGAACAAGGTAGCGGGCGAGACCATTCCTTTGGCATGCCCTTCGAACCGCCGCGCCAGTTCCAGCACCGGCGGCACGTGCTGCAACACCGCCCGCCCTACATTCTTGGCGGCCGCATAAAATCCGCCCGAAAGCAGCCGAGCCAGGTAATGGTTAAGGGCGCCAACCGGCGGCGATATGGACATGTCGTTGTCATTGAGCACTACCAGCACGTTCACCCCTGGCGTGACGCCTGCATTATTCAACGCCTCGAACGCCATGCCGGCCGTCATGGCGCCGTCGCCGATCACCGCAATATGCTGGCGCTTGTCGAGACCAGCATTACGCGACGCAACGGCCATGCCAAGGACGGCGGAAATTGAGGTCGAGGAGTGGGCCGTACCGAATGCGTCGTATTCGGACTCGCTGCGCTTTGGAAAACCTGAAATGCCGCCCTTCTGGCGCAGCTTTGCCATCTGGTCCCGGCGTCCGGTAAGTATCTTGTGCGGATATGACTGATGCCCGACGTCCCAGACGATACGATCGTCAGGCGTGTTGAATACGTGATGCAAGGCGATGGTCAGTTCGACCGTGCCAAGATTGGACGACAAGTGGCCGCCCGTTTTGGAAACAGACTGAAGGACAAACTCGCGCAACTGCGTGGCGACTTCTTTCAGCTCGCGCTTGTCGAGCTTGCGCAGGTCGGCCGGAGAATGAATATTTTCAAGAGAGACAGTAGTCATACATTCAGAGTGTTGTGCCCAGACAGTATTCTAGACTGTCAACAATAACAGTAAGCCGGCTGAAAAAAAATGGCGTTAGCGGTCGCGCCCGACGATGTAGTCGGCAATGCTCGCCAAACGTCCCGCGGAGGGGCCGAGGGGTAGCAGCGCGCGGTGGGCTTGCTCCCGCAAAGACTCCAATAGAGTCCGAGAGCCTTCCAATCCCATCACGGATACATACGTGGGTTTATTGCCTGCGGCGTCCTTGCCGGCGGTTTTGCCGAGCGTAGCCGTATCGGAAGTGACGTCCAGGATATCGTCAACGACCTGGAACGCCAGCCCGACGGCTGCGGCGTAGTCCTCGAGGCACGCCCGGGTTGCCGAGCTTGCGCCGGCCACTATGCCGCCCAAAAGCACGCTGGCCTCCAGCATCGCACCCGTCTTCATGCTGTGCATTTGCTGCAATTGCTGGTCGGTCAAGGCCTGGCCGATGCTTGCACAGTCGATGGCCTGGCCCCCAACCATGCCGGCGCTGCCGGCCGATCGGGCCAATAACTGCGTTGCCTGTACAACGAGGGCTGGTGCAACCGGCATGAGGCTTAGCATCTCGAAAGCAAGAGGCTGCAAGGCATCGCCGGCCAGCATGGCAGTGGCTTCATCAAACTGCACATGAACGGTCGGACGTCCGCGCCGCAGGGAGTCGTCGTCCATGCAAGGAAGATCGTCGTGCACCAAAGAATAAGCGTGTATCAGCTCGACGGCCGCCGCCGCGTGATCCAACGCCATTTCCTGGGCAGAGGCCGGTGTGCCCGACTGCAACGATGCCTCGCCGGCAGCGTACACGAGGGCGGCCCGTACCCGCTTGCCGCCGCCGAGGACCGCATAACGCATGGCCTGGTGCAACACTTGCGGGGTTTCGGAGACAGCCGGCAGCACTTCTTCCAGCACCGTTTCCATGTGCTGCACGCGCGCAGTCAGCCATCCGGAGAAATCGACCGGTTTATATCCCATGCTCAACCCTCGCCCGTGTCGGAGGCGTCGGCCAACGGCTTGAGCAAGTTGTCTTGCAATACTTTCACCTGCTGCTCGGCCTGGTCGAGCCGCCGCTGGCAGATCTTGGCCAATTCGACACCTTTCTCGTATGCGGCAAGTGACTCGTCCAACGCCAGCGATCCGCTTTCCATTTGAGCAACCAACGCTTCAAGCTGCCCAAGCGCGGTTTCAAAGTCTATGGGCGCAATATCGGCTTCGCCAGCTTGCGCGGCATTAAGGGGCTCGGAGCCCGTAGGTTTATCGACCATAACCATCTTCCAGAAAATAAGCGAGGCGCATTGCCGCGCCATATTTTTTAATTGCTGTACGGATTGTACGAGAAGCTTGTCGACGGATGGAAACGGCCTACGGGACAAGTCTCAATCGGGCCTTTCTACACGTCGCAGACCTTGATGCTGACACGTCGCGGGTCAGATGTCGCTGAGAGACGTCGCTGAGACGTGTCAGCTGACACGCCGCGGGCGGGTGGCATGGCGATGGCCGGTCCCTCGGCCTGCTCGGCGCCCTGCGCGCCTCGCCCGCATCGCCTCGCTCGTTCGCGCCTGCGCGCTGCCTTCGCGTCCGGCTCGCTGCGACCTCGAAGCCCAGCCATCGCCATGCCACCCGCCCGCGACTGCATTGGGTTGTGCTGAACCGACGTCGGGACCGGCAGCGTGCTTGGCCTTCTTGCGCCGTGTTGGGTGGTTGAAGAAAAAGCGGCATGCGCTCGCCCAATACGGCCAGCCCGCCTGGCCTATTGGGCATCGGTGCTGGGCTGGCGTTGGGCGTCAGGTCTCTGGCTGGCAATCGCCGGCCGCCCGATAGCTGTCACCGTACGCCGGCGCTGGCACGTGCCTCGCCCCTGATCCACAAACGCAAGGCGCCGGTGGCGGAAGCTGGGGTGGGCGAAGTTGCGGGCGCCGGTTTG
>DATJBV010000043.1:0-56317 GCA_035515055.1 Candidimonas sp. | reverse complement strand
TGGCGATGGCCGGTCCCTTGGCCTGCTCGGCGCCCTGCGCGCCTCGCCCGCGTCGCCCCGTTCGTCCGCACATGCGTGCTCCCTTCACGGGCGGCTCGCTGCGGCCACGAAGCCCGGCCATCGCCATGCCACCCGCCCGCGACTGCATTGGGTTGTGCTGAACCGACGTCGGGACCGGCAGCGTGCTTGGCCTTCTTGCGCCGTGTTGGGTTGTTTAAGAAAAAGCGGCATGCGCTCGCCCAATACGGCCAGCCCGCCTGGCCTATTGGGCATCGGTGCTGGGCTGGCGTTGGGCGTCAGGTCTCTGGCTGGCAATCGCCGGCCGCCCGATAGCTGTCACCAAACGCCAGCGCTGGCACGTGCCTCGTCCCTGATCCACAAACGCCAGGCGCCGGTGGCGGGGGCTGGGTGGGCGAAGTTGCGGGCGCGCCGCGTGGCTGGCCGTTTTCGGGATCCGAGGTGGCAGTTGTTCGAGGGGGCGCTTATGGATGATCCGGGGGATCATCCATCCCACGAGTTCTGCCACCGCCCGAAAACGGCCAGCCACGCGGGTAGTCAAGGCAACGCCTTGACCGCGAACGTCTGACCCCACCCAGCCCCCGTCACCGGCGCCGGTTCAGAAAAGACAGATGAGGCACCGTCACGAGCGCCGGTTAAACTACTTGGCACGAGCGAACAGGCGACCAGCCCCGGCCAAAAACAGCAGCTTACTTCCGCAGCTTCCAACCCCGTTCCGCGACCTGGCTGGCTGCCAGTTCCCGATGATCGCCCTGGATTTCAATGACGCCGTCCTTCGTCGTTCCACCCGACCCGCACAACATCTTGAGCTGCTTGCCGAATTGCTCCAGCAGTGGGCTGGCCAAAGGCACACCCTTTATCACAGTGACCCCCTTGCCCCGCCGCCCTTTGGTTTCGAGCGACACACGAACGACACCGTCCGTGCGGACAGGGTCCGGTTTCGAGCCGCACATGCATAGCGTCACTGGGCGTTCGCAGCCGGGACACACACGCCCTACCTCGGTCGAATAGACCAGGGCGCTGCTTCGCTTGTCTTTTGGAATAGTTGCCATCGCCGCAATCTGATTGGAGTGCCGAGTCGCGCGGGTTAATTCAGCGCGGCCTTGGCGGCCTCTTCCGGGGTCAATCCATCGTAGAACTGGTCGGTAAACCATTCCGCCTGCTCTTCAATGTGATCCTGGGCCTGACGTAAAGTCGCGCCTCCGGCGACAAGGAAGCCCTCGACCTCGATACACCATTCGATGAGCGCCACTTCATCAGGATCCGGCGCTGATTTTTTCTTCATGATGCTTATTCCATTGCGAGGTACACATGATACATAACAACAATACATCCGAATGCGTGCGGCGTGCTACGGCGTCGTTCGCCGCCATGTTGCCGCAGGTTACACTTCCGCCAGTTTCTGGAGCCGCCATACATGCTTGAAGTGATTTTCCCTTTTGTCGGAGGCATTGGTCTATTCCTGATCGGAATGATGCTGCTGTCGGATGGCCTTATCGGCTTCGCCGGCAATGCGCTTCGTCGCGCCCTGGTCCGCTTTACGGGCACGACGCTCAAGGCGTTCGCGTCGGGAACGTTGATTACAGCGCTGGTTCAATCCTCCACAGCGACGACAGTGACCTTGATCGGCTTCGTCAGTGCGGGATTGATCACCTTCTCGCAGGCCATCGGCGTCGTCATTGGCGCCAGCCTCGGCAATACCGCAACGGGATGGCTGGTGGCGGGGCTGGGGCTGAAGATAAATTTAGGTTTCTACACGCTGCCCATGGTCGGGCTTGGCGCGTTCCTCAAGCTGCTCGGGCGCGGACGCTGGTCCGACATGGGGCTGGCGCTGGCGGGATTCGGGCTGTTGTTCCTAGGCCTGGACACACTCCAACAGGGCATGCGTGGAGTAGCCGGGTGGTTCGATCTTGCGGCACTGCCTGTCGGCGGAATCTGGTCGCATATCGTTATCATGCTGATCGGACTTGCTCTGACCACCATACTGCAGTCCTCGACCGCCGCCGTCGCCACAACACTGACAGCCTTTCACAGCGGCGCCATCAACCTGGACCAGGCTGCGGCTGTTGTCGTAGGGGCGGCCATCGGCACCACCCTGACCGGCGCCCTTGTGACCATTGGCGCAACCGTTGCCGCAAAGCGCACGGCATTGGCGCATATTCTCTTCAACCTCGCATCCGGACTGATCGCCATCGTCTTGCTGCCCGTCTTCCTGGGCTTGGCCGATGCGCTCGGGGAGTCTCTGGGCATGACAGCGGGCACGATAAGTCTCGCGGCGTTCCATACGCTCTTCATTCTTGTTGGCGTTGTGGTCTTCCTGCCGTTCGCCGCCCGCTACGCGCAAATCATCGAGCGTTTATTGCCCGAGCATGACGCCACCATGATCCGGCATCTGGACGCCAGTCTGCTGGCGTTGCCCGATGTGGCGCTCGAGGCTTCCCAACGTGCGCTCGAGCGTGTGGCGGACACAGTGTTTGGCGTGTTCGACGCCCTGCTCGACCGTGGGCAGCCACAGTCGGTCCACACTACGTTGGCGCAAGCTCACATTGCCCTGGAGCGCGCCTTCGACTTCGTAACTCGTGTGCAACTGCCGCCAGACAACAAAATACTGGCGGCGCGACGCATTGCCCAACTGCATTCCATCGACCATCAACTCCGGCTATGTGTCCGGCTGCAAGATCTGGAGCGCTCGCCCATCGACTTCTCCAGTGCGAGCTTTCATTGGGCGCTGGACCATAGCAGGCAGATGCTGGCGCTTGCGCGCGAAGCCGTATCGGGCAATTGCCCCGAGGATTGGGTCGAGCGGATCGGCAGCGAAGCCATCACGCTGGAAAGCCTCTCGAAACATGTCCGATACGAGTTTCTGCAAGACACCGGTTTCGGCAATAATGCGTCGCACACGTTGCAGACCACGGATGCTTTTCGCTGGCTCGAACGCAGCGGTCATCATATTTGGCGAATTTGTCATTACTTGGCGCTTGGACGCAACACAAACGGGGAATCGATCGCCGTGCAAGCCACCGAGCCACCGGCCATCGGTTAACATTGTGCTTTGCAGCAAAAAACCACCCAATGATCATCCTCAAGAACGTGACCTTGCGTCGCGGCAGCAAAGTATTGCTTGACGGCGCGTCCGCCTCGCTCAATCCCGGAGAAAATGCAGGTCTGGTCGGTCGCAATGGCGCCGGGAAATCGTCGCTTTTCGCCGTCCTCAACGGGACGTTGCACGAAGACGGCGGCGACTTCTCCATACCGGCACATTGGCGCATGGCACAGGTAGCGCAAGATATGCCCGAGACCGACCAAAGCGCCACGGATTTCGTCGTGGACGGAGATGTCGGCCTGATGGCCGCACAGACCGCTGTTGCCGCCGCTGAAGCCAGCGACGACGGCATGGAGATGGCACACGCCTACATGGCCTTGCACGACGCGGGCGCGCACGATGCGCCTGCGCGGGCGCAAGCCCTTATCCTGGGCTTGGGGTTTACTGTCGCTGAATTGGACAAGCCGGTAAACAGCTTTTCGGGAGGCTGGCGGATGCGCCTGCAATTGGCGCGCGCCCTGATGTGCCCATCCGAACTCTTGCTACTCGACGAGCCGACCAACCACCTGGACCTGGACGCGTTGGTCTGGCTGGAAGCTTGGCTGAAAAGCTATACCGGGACCATGGTGGTCATCAGCCATGACCGCGAATTCCTCGACGCCATCACCAACGTCACGCTGCATATTGACCATGGGAAGCTGGTGCGCTACGGCGGCAACTACAGCAAGTTCGAAGAAATGCGCGCGGAACAAATGCTGTTGCAGCAAGGCGCCCAAGCCAAGCAACAGGAAAAGATTGCGCATCTGCAGAAGTTCATCGACCGCTTCAAGGCCAAGGCCAGCAAGGCGAAGCAAGCCCAGAGCCGCGTCAAGGCGCTGGAACGCATGGAGAAGATTGCGCCTGTGCTGGCGGATGCGGAATTCCAATTCCAGTTCAAGGAACCCTTGAGCCTGCCTAACCCCATGTTGACGATTTCGGACGTCACTCTCGGTTATCCGGCGCCTGAAGGCGCGCCTCCCGGAACACAACCGACAGTCATCGTGCAGAACGTGAATCGCTCAGTCCTGGCCGGGCAACGCATCGGCATTCTTGGCGCCAACGGGCAAGGCAAGTCCACATTGGTCAAGACCATTGCCGACGCGCTCCAACCCGTTGCGGGGGAAGTCATTCGCGGCAAAGGCCTGAACATAGGTTACTTCTCGCAGCAAGAGCTGGACGTCCTGCGCCCAGCCGATACGCCGCTGGAGCACATGTTCCGCCTCGCGCGCGACACGCCCGCCGCCACGCGGCCCAGCGCCATGGACTGCCGCGAGCAGGGTTTGCGCAATTTCCTGGGCACATTCAATTTCAATGGCGACATGGTCAAGCAAAGCGTCGGCAGCATGAGCGGCGGCGAGAAAGCGCGGCTGGTCTTGTGCATGATTGTCTGGCAACGCCCCAACCTGTTATTGCTCGATGAACCGACCAACCACTTGGACTTGGCGACCCGTGAAGCACTTAGCGTCGCGCTCAACGAGTTCGAAGGGTCGGTCATGCTGGTCAGCCATGACCGCGCATTATTGCGAGCCGTGTGCGATGAGTTCTGGCTTGTCTCGCGCGGCGGGCTCAAAGACTTCGAGGGCGATCTCGACGACTACCAGGTCTATTTGCTGGAAGAAGCGCGCCGCCGCCGTGAAGCGGCCAACATGGCTTCCAAATAGCGGGGGTTCTGCGACGACGGCCATGGTCATGTTGTTTTGGCGCTGGGCCTCAACGGCGCCGCCGCGGCCCGCGATAGAGCGCGGCCGTCTATAGACCGGCGGCACAATGGCCGCCCGTAGGGGCTTGCCCTGAACCGGCGGCGATGAGGGGCGGTTCCTTGCGCAGATCCACCTTGTCGGAAACAGACCAGTCCCAGGCAAAGAACGCGACCAGCGCTACCCAGAATGCCAGAGTGAGTATCGGTTTTTTCATCTTGATGCTCCCGACCTCAGAAATTAAAGTGACGACGCACGCGCACGCCAATCAACGACCCCGCGAATGCCAGCGGCACCCATATCCAGCCATGCAGGCTGCCCGTCGAAATACCGCTGACCATGGCGCCAATATTGCAGCCGAACGCCAACCGTGAGCTGTAGCCCAACATGAACCCGGCAATGATCCCGACCATCCATTGCTTGGCTGTCAGCGGCGCGGGCTTGGCCGCGGTGCCGGACTTGCGTGCCGCGACCCATAGCGCACCAGCAAGAATGCCGATGTTCGTAATAGACGTGACATCAAGAAATACGGATTGGGACAACGAACCGAAATTGACCGGCTGGCTCCAAAACGGATTGGCGGCTGGATCGAAAAGGCCGCCCACCGTGGCGATTTTTGCGACCCATAGGCCAAATCCATAGACGACGCCCCAAGGTTGGCCGGCGATGACGAGATTCAATACCGCAAGAATCGCCAGCAACACGGCGCCTATCACCAGGCGTTTGTCGAACCAGCGCGCCGCTTTCCCCGACCAGCGCAATGCGGCCCAGCCCAAGGCCAGCAAGCCGGCGCAGGTAATGGCGAAAGCCGCCAGCGGACCGAACTCGGCAACCAGACCAACGGGTTTCATGGCGCCTAGCGCCAGCCATTGATCCATTTGCGCCGAGCCCATGAAACTGCCGATGGCGAACAAGGGCAGTATCGCCATATTCAATGGAATACCCAAGCCGGCCTTGTACAAGGTGCCCGAGCCGCAGCCATCCGCCACTTGCATGGCCAGCCCAAAAACGAAGGCGCCAATCAAGAGGCTGAAGCTGGGAGGCCCGAGCGCCGCCACCAGATCTTGGGGAAATGCAGCCAACAGCGGCATGGAAACGGCTGCAGCCAGACCCAACAGCAATAACTGCGCCATCACGCCGCTGGGATCGCGTTGCTCGATCAAGCGGCGCCAACCGGTCGTAAACCCGAAGCGCGCGCCGGCAAGGACGCTACCCATGCCGACACCCACGGCGAACAAGACTGCCTGGCGTAGCGAAACAAACCACATCAAGGCGATAAAAAAGGCGGCCATCACGGCCGCGAGAGGAAAGCGATTCATCTGTGAAACTTTTTAGGAGGTGACTTTGCCGAACAGTTCTTTCAAATCGTTCAACAGCTGGCTGCCCCGGCCTGGAACGTTGTCCATCGGAAGCGCTTCAGGCGCCTGGGTCCATCCGGCCAGCGAGGCGGGATACAATTTAACATCCTTTTGACCCACGATTTCCGACAACGCAAACCAATCAGTGGCTGCCCAATGCCCGGTATTGCAGAATGCGATCGTTTCGTCCGCGCTCTCTGGCAACGAGCTTGCCGCTATTTTTCTGGCTTCGTCGGCAGACACGAAAATGGAGGTACCCGGCTTGAACCACTTGTCGTGTTCAAGATTGATGGCGTTGCGGATGGTGCCCGGCACCAGCGCTGTGGGCGCCTTGACTTCACCCAAAAAGAAATTGACGGGCCGCGCGTCGATGAGCCGCGCCTGCGGGTTATCGACGCTGGCCAATACATGGTCCTGCGTGGCGATTAAACGCTCGTTCGGCACTGGCCTGTAGCTGCTGGCGACCACGCCGGGGACCGCCTGATCCTGCGGCAAACCGGCATCGCTCCAGGCCTTCACGCCGCCGTTCAAGATGGACAGCTTGGTTAGCCCCAGGTACTTCAACGTCCAATAGACGCGTGCGGAACTGCCGAAGTCCGTAGGATTTGCGCCCGACGAAACGACGACAGCGTGGGAATTTTCGTCCAGGCCCAGGCTGCGGACCAGCTCGGCGAGCGTGTTCAACGGCGGAAGCTGTCCAGGATTCTCCGCCGGGCCGCGCCACTGCCCATAAGGAGCCGACACGGCGCCCGGTATGTGGTTCGCCGCATACGCATCGGGAGTGCGGATGTCGATGACACGTACGGAGGAATCTTGAGCCAGCGCGCCAAGGTCGGCCGGCGTAAGCAAGGGAGCGGAAAAAACGGCGGTGCTGACAGCAAAAGCGGCAACGGCGCCGAGCACTGAGTAGACGACTTTCATGGACTGGCTCTACACGGGAAGTTCAGGTGCTCGTATTCTCTCAGAGTCCCACCGCATAAAAAACGATTTTTTAATTATTTATATATATAAGAAGGGCCGGGACGGGTAACCCCGGGCCTGCTTTGCCATGCTTGGCATGCGGGCGGAGGTGCCACAGCCGCCGGCGGCTTTTCCTGGGATTGTTCAGTTTTCAAATCAAAATGTTTGGCTGAATCTTCAAGCAGTTTTGCGACACGATTGATCAAAGTTTTGCTCCTTATTGACGACACCATTAAAGGAAAAGACTCCCCTCTGAGTCTCGGGCCATTTTCCTATTCCGCGGGGCGCCCAACCATCCGCCCAATGGCGGAAACCGAATGCGGGAATCAAGGAACAGCAGCATTCTGCCAAGCCGACGTGTCGATTTCATGACAGCCATAACCCCAAGGCGTGTAGTGGCAAACCAACATATGTCGCTGGTTCGACGTCAGCCGAGCTTTTTCAGGAGACAGAACGCAATAAGAATGGTTATCATTCGTCTTCCCATAAAAACCCAATGAGTGTTTCGCGGCCCTGGCCTCGTGACCCGGAGAAGATGCATGTCCGATTACCACCCCACCCGGTCGCCACAATGTCCCAGCCTGTTTTATATGGCGATATGCGGCGCGCTGATTGTGCCAACAGCGGGAAACGCCCAGACTAGCGGCGTCTCGCAGTTGGCGCCGGTCAAGGTGCAGGGAGCAGGCCCCACATTCCAGCCCGATGCCATCCAGTCGACAAAGTTCCAGGCGCCGCTGCTCGATACGCCGCAGACCATAAACATTGTCCCGTCGGAGGTGCTAAAGCAGCAAAGCGCTCAAAGCCTGCAAGATGTATTGAGCAATGTTCCCGGCATTACGTTTTCCTCTGGCGAAGGCGGCGCGGGCTGGGGCGACATGTTCACCATACGCGGATTCTCCGCCGAGCAAAGCGTGACTGTGGACGGTGTGCGCGATAGCGCTCTGACGTCGCGCAATGACATTTTCAACCTGGAGCAGGTCGAAGTTTTCAAAGGTACGGGCTCTATCGAATCAGGTGTTGCTTCCATTGGCGGTTCGGTCAACCTGGTCAGCAAGACACCCAAACTGGACAATTTCTATGACTTCACCGTAGGACTGGGCACCGACCGCTATCGACGCACGACCGCCGACCTGAACCATCAGGTGGGCGACACCAGCGCCTTCCGCCTGAACGCCATGGTTCATGAAAACGACGTGGCCGGACGCGGTCCGAGCGATTTCAAGCGCTTCGGGATTGCTCCGTCATTCTCGTGGGGCCTGGGCACGCCTACCCGGGTTACGGCCTCCTACTTCTACCAGAAAGACAACAATACGCCGGATTTCGGTCTTCCCATCAACCGCGACGGTCATCGCATGAAGTACATCGGCAAGGATTTCTGGGGCGGCCTCGCGAATGCGGACGTCGAGAAAACCGAAACAAATAGCGCCACGCTGCGTGTTGAACACGACTTCAACGACAAGGTGTCGGTGCGCAACCAGACCAAATGGGCAGAGACCAAGCGGTTTACTTACCTTACATCGGGTGGGCGGCTGCTGGATGTGCCGGCGGGTTCAAGTCCGGGAGCTATAGTGACGACTCCCGTCAATGATTTTTGGGGTTATGACGGTCGCGGGAATGAAGTCTATCCATCAGGCTACCTGGCGGCGCCGAGATTGAATAATATCAACTCATACAAAGGCACAATTGCCGCCAATCAAACCGACCTGAACCTTGATTTCAACACGGGCGGCGTGCGTCACCAAATGGTGGCCGGCCTGGAAGTTTACGAAGAAAGCTACCGCAGGAATCCCTACAGCCATAACGTGCCGGATTTTGGCGGCAAACGTGTGATCGACGTACGCAATCCCGATACGCATTACGCCGGCCCGTGGCGAACGCAATCTGACACCAATGAATCTGGCGCGCAAATCACGAATTGGGGCCTATACGCCTACGATCAAATCACCTTGAACAAGAACTGGGAAATCGCCGCCGGCCTGCGCTATGACCGGTTCCGCGTCAAGTGGTTCGATGCCACCGGTCGTCAGGAGGCCAAACAACAGAAGGACGGCGTCTGGAGTGGACGTCTAGGGGTTGTCTACAAGCCCGTGGAATACGGCAGCGTTTATGCGTCTTACAGCCAGGCCTCTCAGCCATCGGTTGCGGCAGCCGCTTCAAGGTCAGGCTCCAGCTCCAGCCAGGCGGAGAACAAACCCGGCAAAGCAACGACACTGGAACTCGGGACCAAGTGGGACTTGCTGGATGAATCGTTGTCGATTACAGGCGCGGTCTTCCAGATCGAACGCGGCAATCCGGCGGACACCGACGAATTGGGCGTCACGACGCAAACCACGGCCAAAGAACGCGTACGCGGCTTCGAACTTGGTTTGGCGGGCCAAATAACGCCAAAATGGTCCGCATACGGCGGCTTCACCATGATGGACAGTAAAGTGTTGGAGAACGCGGAAGACCCGCTACAGGAAGGCGGCAAGATGAAGAACGTGCCCGACATGACCTTCAATCTCTGGACCAACTACACCATCAATCCACAATGGGATGCTGGCGTGGGCGCGCAATACGTGGGCAAGCGCCGCTTTCGGGAAGGAAACACGACAGACGGCGAGCGCACGGGGAAAATTCGTCATTCAGCCGACGTCTACACCCCCGCCTATTGGCTGTTCAACGCCGCCGTCGGCTACAAGGTCAATAAAAACTTGAGCCTGCGATTGAATGTGAACAATATCTTCGATCAGTTCTACCTGGCGCGCGCTACCTCGAGCTCCGATGGCTTTCAATTGTATGGCGTGCCAGGCGCCGGGCGGACAGTTATTCTGAACGCCGAAGCCCGTTTCTAACCGCTGAACTCCGGGGGAGTGACTCTCATGATGTTGACGATACCTGATGTGCTTGCCCCGGACCAGGTCAAGCTATGCCGACAGGCGTTGGAATCGGCACAATGGACCGATGGCAACCTGACCGCTGGCCACGTCGCCGCCAAGGCCAAGAACAACCTCCAGTTGCCGCTGGACCATCCGGTGGCGCAGCAATTGGGGGAATTGATACTTGGCGCGTTAAGCCGCCAGCCGGCGTTCATTTCCGCGGCCCTGCCGTTGCGCATCCTGCCACCGCGCTTCAATCGGTATGAAGGCGGCGGCGAATACGACTTTCATATCGACAACGCGATTTTCGGCATTGCCGGTTCGCGGCAGCGGCTGCGCACCGACATCTCCAGCACGCTGTTTTTCAGCGATCCCGATGAGTATGAAGGGGGCGAACTTGTCGTACAAGACACCTATGGGACGCATCAGGTGAAACTCCCGGCGGGCCACTTGGTGCTGTACCCCGGCACGAGCCTGCATAGGGTGACGCCGGTTGTGCGCGGCACGCGCTACGCCGCCTTTTTTTGGTCGCAAAGCCTGATCCGCGAGGACAATCGCCGTGCCATGCTGTGGGAATTGGACACCGCCATCCAGCGGGTAACGGCAAGCTCGCCCGACCACGAGTCCATACCGCAATTGACCGGCGTCTATCACAATCTGATACGCGAATGGTCGAACACATGACCGGATCGTCGCGCTTGCCTCCGTTGGCCACGATACCCCACGACATCGTGGCGGTCGCCGATTACGAGTCATATGCTCGGCGGCGCATGAGCGCATCCGCCTGGGCCTACCTCAACGGGGGCGCGGCCGACGAGTTGACGCTGGCCAGCAATACGACGGCGCTTCAAGCCCTGCGCCTGCGGCCACGTGTGCTGGCGGACTTGAAAGGCGCCCACACCCGCGTCACTTTATTCGGCGATACCTTCGACCACCCCATTCTGCTCGCGCCCGTGGCGTATCAAAAGCTGGCGCATGTCGACGGGGAACTGGCGACGGTCATGGGCGCTTCGGCCATGCGAGCTGGCATGGTGGTCAGCACGCAAGCCAGTATGGGCTTGGAGGATATTGCGCGGGCGGCACACGCACCACTTTGGTTCCAGTTATATATCCAGCATGACCGCGAGTACACGCAGGCGCTGGCCGAACGCGCGGCAACGGCGGGATACCGCGCCCTGGTCGTCACCGTGGACGCTCCCGTAAACGGCGTGCGCAACAACGAACAACGCAGCGGCTTTCGGTTGCCTGCCGATATAGACGCTGTGAATTTGCGCGGCTTGCGGCCCTTGCCCCCCCAATCGGCGCAGGCAGATGCCAATAACCTGCTGGGCGGACCGATCCTGGCTGCCGCCCCCACCTGGAAGGATATCGAGTCACTTGTGCGGAAGGCGGCGCTACCGGTCGTCCTCAAAGGCATTACGCATCCGGAGGATGCCTTGCGCGCGCTCGACTGTGGAGCGTCGGGCTTGATCGTGTCCAATCATGGCGGCCGCATACTGGACACCATGCCGGCAAGCATCGACATATTGCCTGGCGTTGTCGAGGCTGTGGACGGCCGTGCTCCGGTGCTATTCGATGGCGGAATACGACGCGGTACCGACATCTTCAAGGCATTGGCGCTGGGAGCAAGCGCAATTCTGATCGGGCGTCCCTATATCCACGGCCTGGCCACAGCGGGGGCAAGCGGCGTGGCGCACGTTCTGCACATCCTGCGCACCGAGCTTGAAATCGCCATGGCCCTGACGGGGCGCGCCCGGCTGGAAGACATAGACGCATCCGCGCTGTGGTTATGAATGCTACTCGTACCAGACGGCCACGCTGCCCTTGATATGAAGAGGAATCGGCAACCGCCCTCTTCCCGGCACCTGGTGCAGCAGGGTCAATGGCTTGTCCGCCGCCAGCCCATCGAATTCATGGGTATTGACCTGACTCCCCGTTAGAGGGACGCAACGTTCAGTGCCGTTCCAGCACAAGAGTGTATTGACACGGACATCGCCGGCATAACTCCGCGACGCGTGTACTTGGGTGATGCGAGCGCCATGCGGCATCGGCGGATGCGACCCGGGCACCGAATAAACCGTCGCTGCCTCTATCCCCCGATAGTTGACCGCCGAACTGACCTTGCTCGTGAACCACGAGAGTTCGCCCGAGTAGGCGAGAGGGCCAATCAACAACAAGCACATGGCCGGGGCGATTCCACGCATCACGTCTCCAAAACCGCATAAAAAAGGGCCCGCAAGCAATGCCGCCTGCGGACCCAACTATACATCGGCTATGAATCAGCGCTGCCCCTATTTTCTCCGAAACAGCCCGCTTAGTAATGCCAGGACGGCCAGTACGACAAAAACAAAGAACAGGATTTGTGCAATCGATGCGGCGCCGGCGGCAATGCCACCGAACCCGAGTACGGCCGCGATGATTGCGATTACAAAAAAGACAGCTGCATAGTAAAGCATGGCATTTTTCCTTTTATATATTCTTAACGGTGGTTATGTGCCAGTAAGCGGTTACGCCTAACGATTACGATCGAAGAAGTCCTTTACTTCGCGCTCGGCTTCTTCACGGGTGCGGCCGTACTTCTCCTGAATAAGGCCCGCCAGCCGCTCGGCATTGCCGTCGACTCTCGTCAGCTCGTCGTCGGTTAGCTCTCCCCAAGCGGCCTTTGCCTTGCCCGTAAGCTGTTTCCATTGACCTTCAAGCGTATCTTTATTCATTGTTCACTCCTAATGATTGAACCCGTTGTTGCTGCGACCGGGTTGCACCCATCCTAGCGGCATTGCGCAGACCCGGCCACCGCCAAATACCAGCAAATGTAAGCACCCGGCAATAGATCCGACGAGGCACCGCGGGCCGAGCATATAGTTCGTAACGTTTACTTAAACTTTAGACGTGGGTGTAACCAAGGCTGAGTGGAGTCATGGCATTAAACTGTACATAAACCCAGCTCCTAACGAATGTATTCCATGCCCGACGCCGTCACGGTCGCTTTAGACCCCTGGTACTACCTCGACAATTTCCAGTTTGTACTCAACTGGACCCATGAGCGCTATGACGACATTCTTAACGCGGAAGAACGGAACTTCATCGCGTCTTTTTACATGCTCGATAAGCCCTCCCGCGCGCTATTGGCGCGTTTGATCATGCGCAAAGGCGAATTGTTCCGTACCAGCAAACTCAACTATCCGGAAATCGGCAATATAGATCTGGCCGCCCGACCCCTCATCGCGCTGGGATGGATTGACACGGAATCGCCACTCACGTTGGACGAACTCTTTCACTTGTTCACAAAAACCGAGCTGGCCGCCATATTCCGTTTCCACCCCGCTTATGAAGGGGTGTCAACTCGCGCCAAGCGAGAGCAACTCGACTGCCTACGGCCTCAGTTCCCACAGGCGCTGCAATGGCCCCAATGGCATGACCATGGTCCGGCCGATGTTGTGACTCCGTCCCGATCCGAAATCGTCATCCGCGTGACCACCGCCCCCATCTGCGAACGGATACGTCTAATGTTCTTCGGCAACTTGCGGCAGGACTGGACTGAATTCGTACTCGCCGATCTGGGGCGTCTTTCATATGAAAAAGTGGATTTTCCAGCGTCGGCTCGTGCCTTCCAAACCGCTCACGACATTGACGCTTACTTGCAGTTAAGCGAATGCAAGGCTCAGTTCGCAAGCGCGACACCTGAATGCATGCCGCAAATACAGGCACAGATCCCTAAACAATATGCGAACGATTGGCTGGAAACCCGGCGAAGCCGACTGTTGTTCCAAATCGGTCAATACCACGAACGCCAGGCAAACTGGAGTGCTGCGCTGGCCTGCTATGAGGACAGCCTCGCGCCGGCGGCAAGGACCCGCCGCATTCGCGTGCTGGAACGGGATAAGCAATACGCCGCTGCCATGCAGCTCGCCGCCATTGCAATACAAGCTCCTGAAAACGAAGCAGAGTATCAACACGCAACACGAGCCATGGGCCGCCTAAGCCGCCGCGTCCATGGCCGTAGCGCAAGCCAGGCGGGATCCCCTTCGGCCATTGCGCGCGATCGCTTGGTCTTATCGCGGTCTTTCGACTTTACGCGTGTCGAGCATCTTGTGCTCGATCATCTGCGGCGGCCCGATGCGCCGGTGTTCTATACCGAAAATACGCTATTCAACTCCCTGTTCGGCCTGCTGTTCTGGGAATCTATTTTCAGCGCTGTGCCCGGAGCCTTCTTCCATCCTTACCAACAAGGTCCCGCGGACCTGCATCATCCTCATTTCCGGCGCCGCCGCGAACCGGCATTCAGTGCACTGCTGAGCCAACTGGATACCGGGCAGTACAAGCAGACGATTCGGCGAAACGCACAAACCAAGGCAGGCATCCAGTCGCCCTTCGTATCCTGGCAGGCCATCGGCGGCGGGTTGCTCGAGTTGGCCCTTGCCTGCATTCCGGCAGCACACTTGAAAGCGGTATTCGAGCGACTGGCCAGCGATGTGCGGAGCAATCGTTCCGGCATGCCGGATCTTATCCAGGTCTGGCCAGACAAAAACCGCTATCAGATGATAGAAGTAAAGGGTCCAGGCGACCGCCTGCAAGACAATCAAGCCCGATGGCTGGCATTCTGCCACGAGCACCATTTGCCCGTCCGCGTGTGCCACGTCGAATTTGACGACACACCATGACGTATGCGGTCGCCGTACGTACGCTGTGCGCATTCACCGCCAAATCGGGCGACCTGGACGTGCGCTTTACGCCTGGGCCCACCGCACAGGAAGGAATCGAGGGGCACGCCATCGTGAGGGGGCGTCGCGCCTCGGGGTATCTTGCGGAAGTCACCCTTGGCGGCAGCTATTTGCACTTACGGGTGCGCGGACGTGCCGACGGCTACGATCCAGCGTTGAATCAGCTTGAAGAAATCAAGACTCACCGCGGACCGCTGGCGGCCATGCCGGCCAACCACCGCGCGCTGCACTGGGCCCAGGCCAAGATATATGCGCATCTTATGTGCCAGAATCGCGCGCTGACCGGCATGCGCGTGGCGCTGGTTTACTACAATATCGCCGATCATAGGGAAACGGTTCTCATCCAGGATCACACGGCATCGGAACTCGAGGCCTTCTTCATCGAGCAATGCCGATGCTTCCTGGCATGGGCGGATCAGGAACAGACGCATCTGCAAGCGCGCGCGCATGCACTCGAGGCACTGGCTTTTCCTTATCCTGTCTACCGGCGTGGACAGCGCGATCTTGCTGTTGCCGTCTTCAAAGTGGCTCGCCATGAACGCCGGCTGCTTGCGCAGGCCCCTACGGGCATAGGCAAGACGGTAGGAACCCTCTTTCCGCTCCTGAAGGCGTGCGCCGGCGGAATCGTGGACAAGGTATTTTTTCTTACGGCCAAGACATCGGGCCGCCAGCTTGCGCTGGATGCGCTCAAGACGCTGTGCGAGGGTCCGCAAGATGAATCGCATACGCCGCCGCAACCCAGCGCGTTGCGCGTCCTTGAGCTTACCGCCAAAGAAAAGACATGCGAGTTCCCTGACCTGGCATGCCATGGGGACTCGTGCCCGCTCGCCAAGGGATTCTACGATCGCCTTCCCGACGCCCGGCAAGCCGCGGTTCAGGCAGGCATGCTGGACAAAAAGGCGCTAAGGGCAATAGCCCTTGAACATCAGGTATGCCCGTATTGGCTTGGACATGATCTGGCGCAGTGGAGCGACGTCGTCATCGGCGACTACAACTATTATTTCGACGGATCCGCCCTGTTGCACGGCCTGGCGACAGACAATCAGTGGCGTGTCGGGATCCTGGTGGATGAAGCCCATAACCTGGTGGAGCGCGCGCGCGCCATGTATAGCGCCGAGTTGAGTGAAACCGCCCTCAGCGCGGTACGCAACGCCTCTCCTCCCTTGCTGAAAAAGGCGTTGGAAACCTTGTCGCGCGCCTGGCGAAAATCCGTTCGCGACCAAACCGAGGCCTACCAGGTGCTAGACAGTATTCCAGGCGCGCTTCAGATAGCGCTCGTCCGCGCAAACAGCGCTATTTCAGACTACTTGGCGGACTCCCCGCACATGGTGGATGCCGGTTTGCAACAACTACACTTCAACATTGCCCATTTTTTAGGCCTATGCGATGTGTTCGGCCGGCATTCCATCTTCGACGTTCACCGAGCCCCCACGCGAAAGGCGTCCGCAAAGGCGAGCAAAGAAACCGTGCTTTGCATACGCAACATGGTACCGGCACCCTTTCTGCAACCACGATTCCAGGCCTGCCACACCGCCACGCTCTTCTCGGCCACGCTCAGTCCCTGGCGCTTTTATCGAGACATGCTCGGCCTGCCGCAAGACGCGGCGTGGATAGACGTGGAATCCCCCTTCGACGCGAACCAACTGAAGGTAACGATTGTAGATACAATATCGACACGATATCAACACCGCGCACAGTCGATAATGCCGATTGCCGACTTGATGGCCGGACAGTTTCTCCGCCAGCCGGGCAACTACCTTAGCTACTTCAGTAGTTTCGACTACCTCGACCAGGTCGCCGCTGAATTCGCCCGTCGTTTCCCGGAAATTGCAGTATGGGCGCAGTCACGCAACATGAATGAATCGGCCAAAGAGGCGTTTCTCGAACGCTTCGGCGCGGCAGGCGCCGGCATAGGCTTTGCGGTCCTCGGCGGCGCATTTGCGGAAGGCATCGACCTGCCTGGCCAGCGGCTGATTGGCGCTTTCGTTTCCACGCTCGGGCTTCCGCCGTTCAACCCCATCAACGAGCAATTGCGCCTAAGCCTGGCCAATACGTTCGGCGCGCGCCACGGCTACGATTACGCGTATCTGTTTCCCGGCATGCAAAAGGTAATTCAAGCCGCCGGCCGCGTTATTCGCACACCATCCGATCGGGGCGCCGTCTTTCTTATCGACGACCGCTACGCGCAGGCGAGGCTGCGCGAACTGATGCCGCGCTGGTGGAACGTCGGCGTGGCGGAGTCGGCGCTCACATTGCCCGACAAAGCCACGGCGCAACCTTATTGACAATGTGGTTCCAGGCCTTTATCGGCGGCCCTGTTCCTATAATGACCGCGACTTTTCATCATGCTCGCACAGCATGTTTTATCCGCGTCCACTTCAAGGAAAATATCGTGGCAGACTCACCCGTTCCCGTTTTCTCGCAGAATGTCCACCCCTTCGATGCGCGTGGCGTCGCCAAGCGTTTCCGGCACGCCGCCATCTTTGGAGCGCTGTCCGCCCTTCAGCCGGGTGAAACCATGCGCTTCTGCAACGACCACGACCCGCTGCCCTTGCTGCAGCAGCTGCAAGGGCACTTCGGCGACCAGATCTCTATCGAGTACTTGTCGCGCCAGCCCGGCGAAATCGTCATCGACTTCCATATCGTCGCGTAAAAACCCGGCACCAACCCAAACGCAGTACATACCGGCAGCGCGCCGGTATTTTTTCGTCCGTCGTAGTTGAAGATGGCGGGCCGCAACTAGATTCCAGCTCGCTTAATCCAGATCAAGCATTCACAAAACAGCTGCGCCACTCCGTCAACAAACACCATATATAGTATATATTGCACTCATAACCACTACCTATAGTTATGGAGCGTCTATGCCACAAATCGATGTCGGCTCGTCGGTGACCGAATATCTGGACAAAGCGGACTGGCGCGTCAATGCCAATGCCAACCAGGGCTATTCGCTCGGCGGCCTGATCTTGAATGTATCCGGAAAGGTAATTGCGAATTATTGGCTTAGCCATGTGTACCCGCCCGCTATCGGACAAGCCCATCGCGATGCGGACCTGCACATCCACGACCTGGACATGTTGTCTGGTTATTGCGCCGGATGGTCGTTGCGCATGCTGCTTGCCGAAGGATTGAACGGGGTGCCTGGAAAAGTGGAGTCCGGTCCTCCAGCCCATATGTCGAGCGCCGTCGGCCAGATCGTCAATTTTCTGGGAACGCTGCAGAATGAATGGGCCGGCGCCCAGGCCTTCAGTTCCTTCGACACGTACATGGCGCCGTACATCCGCAAGGATGGTTTGAGCTACGCCGAGGTGAAGCAGTACATGCAGGAACTAATCTTCAATCTGAACGTGCCGTCGCGATGGGGAACCCAGACGCCATTCACCAACCTGACGTTCGACTGGGTATGCCCCGATGACTTGCGCGAACAGATACCCTTGATTGCCGGCGTAGAGATGCCCTTCGCCTACGGCGATCTTCAGGCCGAAATGGACATGATCAACCGCGCCTACATCGAAGTCATGATGGCCGGCGACGCCAAGGGCCGTGTGTTTACCTTTCCGATTCCCACCTACAACATCACCGACGACTTCGACTGGCACAGCGCCAACGCCGAACTGCTCTTCGAAATGACCGCGAAATACGGATTGCCGTACTTTCAGAACTTCATCAATTCTGAACTGAAGCCCAACATGATCCGGTCGATGTGCTGCCGCCTGCAGCTCGACCTTCGCGAATTGCTAAAGCGCGGCAACGGCTTGTTCGGGTCGGCGGAGCAGACGGGTTCGTTGGGCGTCGTCACTATAAATTGCGCGCGCCTGGGCCACCTGCATGCGGGCGACGAACCCGCCTTGATGAAACGCCTGGACGAATTGCTTGAGCTAGGTAAGGACAGCCTGGAGATCAAGCGGCAAGTCATACAGCAGTACATGGACGATGGCCTTTTCCCCTATACCAAGCGCTACCTGGGGACGCTGCGCAACCATTTCTCTACGCTGGGCGTCAATGGCATCAACGAAATGATCCGCAATTTCAGCGTCGACGAGCACGACATCACGACCGATTGGGGCTACGCCTTTGCCAACCGAGTGCTCGATCACGTGCGCGCACGCATGTTGGCATTCCAGGAGGTAACGGGAAATATGTACAACCTGGAAGCCACGCCGGCGGAAGGCACCACGTACCGGTTTGCCAAGGAGGATGCCAAGCGCTACCCCACTATTCTGCAGGCAGGCACACAGGAAACACCGTATTACACGAACTCATCACAGCTGCCGGTGGGTTTCACCGATGATCCCTTCGAAGCCCTGGAACGCCAGGACAGCCTGCAGCGCAAGTACACCGGCGGGACTGTCTTGCACTTGTACATGACGGAACCGTTGTCAACCGCGCAGGCATGCCGCAGCCTTGTCCAGCGCGCACTCAGCCGATTTCGGCTGCCATACATCACCGTTACCCCAACCTTTTCCATCTGCCCCGTACACGGTTACCTGGGCGGCGCCCACCCATTTTGCCCCAAATGCGACGACCAAATCCTGGCGCGCAAACGCCGTAAGGCCAACCTCGAGAGTCCCTGCCATGACAACATCCCAACCTTCCAGCCACACACCGTCGATGCTCACTGACGACGAACGCCAGCCGTGCGAAATCTGGACACGCGTCATGGGCTACCACCGCCCCATGTCGTCGTTCAATATCGGAAAGAAAGGCGAATTCAATGAACGCCGATACTTCAATGAAAAGAGTGCGGGCCTTGCCGGCTGACAACACCCGCTGCCCGCCGCCCCGCCTCCGCATTCGGGCGCCGCGCCGCCTGAACGTGGGCGGCGTCACGCCCTTCACGGCCACCGACTACCCTGGCCTGTTGGCCAGTGTGGTCTTCGTTCAAGGCTGCCCCTGGCGCTGTGGGTACTGCCATAACCCCGAGCTTCAGGCTAGAACCCGCCGCAGCCAGATTTCCTGGGACGATGTCATCGGCTTATTGAAACGGCGTGTGGGCCTGGTCGACGCCGTCGTATTCAGTGGAGGCGAACCCACGGTCGATCCGGCGCTGGCCGACGCCATTACCGAAGTAAGGCGCCTCGGCTTCAAGATAGGCATGCATAGCGGCGGCACGCACGTGTCGCGCTTAAAGAGCGTATTGCCCTTGCTGGACTGGATAGGCCTGGACATCAAGGCGCCATTGGCAAGCTACGCCAAGACGACTGGCGTTGCCGCCAGTGGACAACATGCGTGGGCAAGCCTGGATGCGGTCCTCGCCAGCGGCGTCGACTATGAATGCCGCACAACGGCGCACCCTGCCTTGCTGCCAGAAGCCCAGATGTGGTCGCTGGCACAAACGTTAAGCGGCATGGGGGTGCGGCGCTACGCCTTGCAACTGTTTCGCGCGCAGGGCTGTGTGGACAACGCACTTATCGGGGGGCGCATGCCGGCTTATCCGGATCCTGAATTGATAAAGGCCATTGCTGGCCTTTTCCCGGCGTTCGAGTTCCGTGGCGCTTAAGCGTGCACTATGCGCGTTTGAACAAGCGCGAAGGAAGAAAATTTCTGGGAAGGAAAACGGAAAGGTCTATGGCGTCTAGCGTGTTCTTCACCAGCAAGCCCAACTCTGTATCGCCTTCCATTACCAGGCGCCGGCTAAAGAACAGCGTGTCTGGGTCTTCCTTGCGTTGCGCCAGCAGCAGGAAGTCATGGGCGCTGGCGCTGATGCACAAGTCGAAGCCATCGGTGTGCTGAGCTGCGGAAAACGAGTTATTGCGCCAGATGAAGTCGAATGCAACACCAGCATCGAGGACCTGTATGCGCATCTTTTTCTGATCCAGAAGGCGCACGGTGTCGGGCGGGAAATGCCGTGCAAGCGCCAAGTTAAGGCCGGCAACGAAGCATACAGAACCGGGATAGGCGGGCAAACGGGACAGTACTTTACCCAACGCTGCTGGAAACTGGTACGACGCGACACTCATTGAAAACTCCTGAATGCCCATGCTTTATGCAACATAGGCGATAACCGCAAAGTAATGGCAGGCACTGCCGCCAAGAACGAACAAGTGCCAAACGCCGTGGGCATGGCGCCACTTTTCGTCGAAGACATAGAAGATGATGCCAACGGTATAGACCAGGCCGCCGGCCGCCAACCACAGGAAGCCTTCCCAGGAAAGCGCTTCGACCAGGGGAGCGGCGGCAATCACGGCAAGCCAGCCCATGACCACATAGATAAGCAAGGACAAGATGCGCTTGCCCTTGGCTAACCAGATTTCCTGCACGATGCCGAAGATCGCCAACGCCCAGACGGCCCCGAACAAGGACCAGCCCCAGGCGCCGCGCAGGCTGACCAGCGCAAATGGCGTATAGCTGCCTGCGATCAACAAATAAATGGCGCAGTGGTCGAACTTGCACCATATTTTTTTCGCGCGGCCTCGCAAGCTATGATAAAGCGTGGACGAAAGGTATAAGGCGAGCAACATTATTCCGTAGACGCTGAAGCTGACGACTTTCCAGGGGTCGCCTAGGCGGGCGGCCACGACCACCAGGACCACTGCCCCAATGGTGGCCAATGCCGCGCCTGTCAGGTGACTGATACTGTTGAATCGTTCGCCGTAATACATGTGTGTTCCTTTATGCGACCAATAGCTCCAACCCCGGCTTGCCATGCCAGTAGCCGTTACAGGGCGCGGCCGGCATAAGCGGACGCATCTGGTCAAAGGCATCGGTTGGGTCAAGATGTTCGTTCATGACACCATGGTACAGGTCGATGATTTCAGACGTATATTGCGACTGGGGGCTAATGCGTACGACATCCACAGCCATATCGCGCAACGCCTGCAATTCATGGACCAGGGCGTAGACCAGAGCCGATTGCGTCTGGATTCCATTCAGCGTTAGGAAGGCCTGGCCTTCACGCGTTTCCAGCAGCAAACCGTCGGGATGGTCCATGCAGACATATTGGCAGTTGTCTTTGGGGAAATTGCGATTGCGCGCAGTAAAGCAGCGAGCGGAAAACGCCAGCGGCATGCGCCCGTAGACGAAAACTTCGGTTTGTATGCCGGCGGGCCGTTCTTTTTGCAGCTGTGCAAGGCCCTCGCCACCCATTTCCAGCGGCATGACCCAACGCGTAGCGCCCAGGTCGGCAAGGATTTGCAGCGTTGGGGCGCTATAGACATTTAAATAGGGTCCGGCAACAAAAGATTTGCCCTGCATGCAACGTACCGCCCCCATATCGTTGGCCTCGACCACAAAGCGGCCGTTATCGGCAATTTTATGCAGAGTCGTCATGTCGGCGCCGGATTCAAGCAGTACTTGCGTAGAAAGTACCACTTGCTTGCCGGCCGCGGCCAGCATCTCGGCAATTTCCAGCCAGTCGGCCAGCCGAAGTTCGCGGCGCCGCGAACAAACCGTTTCACCCAGATAAACGATGTCGACGGGCGCATTCGCCATGGATTCGTAAAACTGCAATGTGGTCACGCGCGACCAGTAATATTGTAGAGGTCCTAAAGCAATTTGCACGATTGTGCCTCCTTGTTGCTGCCTTTTCCGGTGGGTTTGCCCGCCCGTGTCTGGTTCATTTCCATGGCCGGTGGTAAGCGCCCAGCGTATGCTGTTGCCCTTCGGCGACTTTATTCAGTTCGGCCATCCATGCCGGTTTTACGGAATAGCGTTGAGCGCTGGCGCTGCACTGATCGATTGCGTCGCGCCACACCTTGGTTACCTGCGCCACATAGGCGGGGCTGCGTTGCCGTCCTTCGATCTTGATGGCGCGCACGCCCATTTGCGCCAGCTTGGGGAGCAATTCGAGCGTGTTCAGGCTGGTTGGCTCTTCAAGTGCGTAGTAATTTTCGTCGGCCACATCGAACCGACCCTTGCATAACGTGGGATACCCCGCATTTTCGCCGTCCGCATAGCGGTCGATGAGCACACCGTTCAAGCGGGATTCCAGGCCTGCCGGCGTTTGTTGCCACCGCACTGATTTGGCCGGCGAGCACACGCCATGGGTATTGGGAGATTCGCCGGTCGCATACGAAGATAGCGCGCAGCGCCCTTCCACCATGACGCACAGGCTGCCAAAACCGAACACTTCGATCTCGACCTGAGTCTTGCCGGCGACTTGCTCTACCTGCGCGAGCGAAAGCACGCGCGGCAAAACGGCGCGCTGGATATTGAACTGGTCGCGATAAAAATTGATAGCTTCATGATTGGTGGCTGAGCCCTGCACCGATAAGTGCAGCCGCAGTTCGGGATGATGTTGGCTGGCGTATTGCATCAGGCCGGGATCGGCCACGATCATGGCGTCAACGCCCGAATCTGCGGCACGATCGACGGCTTCGCGCCAGAGGCGCCAGCCTGACGGCTGCGGATACGTGTTCAACGCCAGGAAGACCTTGCGCCCGTTCGAGTGCGCATAGCGTATTCCTTCATTGATTGCCGCCTCATCGAAGTTCAGTCCGGCGAAGTTCCTGGCATTGGTGACGTCGCGAAATCCCAGGTAAACGCAATCAGCCCCGTTATCGATAGCCAGTTTCAGTGCGGGCAGGCTGCCGGCGGGGCAGACCAGTTCCATTGGCGACGATGGAGGAGAGGCCATCGCTACGGGTAATGAAGAAGGAGTCGGTGTCATAGATCAATCTTTATATTGCCGGGGTTCTGCGGAAGCTGCGGATACAGGTCTCCGCAGCCACCGCCCGTGCGATCAGCAAAGGCGGCGTCCAAAATTACCCCCGGCGGGGCGAGAAAATGAAAAAGATCAGGCGGGCAAAAGCGCGTCGGCCATGCGAACGGTGGGCGCCGATACGGCCGCCAACGCCGGCCGTATGCCGTTCAAGAGGTAGTCGATAAGTTCACGCACGGGCCGGATGGCGCTGCCGAAGGGCAGTTTTTCGGTGCCGCGGAAGAACAGGCCTCGTTTGATGTCGCCCGCAAGGGCGAAGGCCAACTGCGTGTCGATGCAAAACTGGCCATGCTTGCTGATGCCGTCGCGCAGCCCGCACTGGGCCAGGCAATCGAAACCGACCGTGCATTTTTTTGGCTTGGCCATGCGCTGCAGCTTTTCTTCCTTTTCAAGGTAATTGGCTAGCCACGGCGTGCGCACCGCGCGGGCCGGCAGGCCGGCTACGCTCATGAAAGTGACGATGTCTTCCGGCTTGGCTTCAACCAGCACCTTCTTGAAGTTGGGGTGGGCGTCGCCTTCTTCGGAAACGGCGAAAGGCGTGCCCAACTGCACCGCGCTGGCGCCCAGACCCATAAGATTGCACACTTGCTCGTGGGTATGGATGCCCCCGCCGGTGATGAGCGGGATGCGCTCGCGTTCCAGCCCCAGTTCCTTGAACAACTGCAAGGCGCCTTCAAGCACCACGGGGAAAGCAAAATTGGGATTCTTCACGGCTTCCGCCGTTGCGGCGCCTAAATGGCCGGCGGCATAACGCGGATTTTCGATGACGATGGCGTCGGGCAAGCGGTTCTTGCGCATCCATTTTTTGAGGATGACGCTGATGCCGCGTACGTCGGACAGGATGGGGATAAGGGCAACCTTGGGGTAGTCGGACGTGAGTTCGGGGAGGTCCAGCGGCAAGCCCGCCCCGACCACGACGGCGTCGGCATTGCTTTCGCACGCCTGGCGCACGCACGCCGCGTATTCGGCCACGGCTCTCATGACGTTGACGGCAACCAGGCCATTGCCCTTTGCCAGCTTTTTAGCCGCGATGATCTCGCGATCGAGCGCGATGAGGTTGACGGAATTGATAAGTTCCTTGTCGCGCGAGCGGCCGGTTTGGACCATGAGGTCTGGGTGATGGCGGCGCAGGTCTACGCTGGAGATCGTGCCGACCGCGCCTAGCGATGCCACTGTGCCTGCCAGCCGATGAGCGGATACACCCACGCCCATTCCGCCTTGCACGATAGGCAACAGCGACTTGCCTTTTAACTTTAATCGTTCGAGTGCAGTCTGCAACACAATAATTGTCCTTCCTGAATAATAGGCGTGAAAACGCAGCTGTCACTATGCAACCGAAACGCTGGGGATTCCTTAACAAATATCAAGGTTATGCCGTTTACTCTCTGTAAGAATGCCGGGTTCGCCATGTGGTCATTCGGCGCGCTGCCTGTACCTGTGCATAGAATTGGGCGACAATCCCGTTTCAGCCATCACGCATCCAAGTATCGGTCATGAATCCCGCTCAGCCCACTGAAGAAATCACCCTGGACGTCCGCGGCCTGGAAGCGCCCGAACCGCTCGAGCGTGTTTTGGACGCTCTTTCGGCGCTTCCACGCCACCAGTCTCTACGCATGCTTATCGACCGCGAGCCTCGCCCGCTCTATCCCATACTGGAAAACAACGGTTTTCAGTACAGTGCCCAAAGCAGTGCCGACTTCCGTTATGAAATCGTGATCTGGCACCGGGACTAATGCAACGCGCGCTGTCTTTCCACGATTCGCCGCCACTGTCGGTGCCGCTGCGGTTCTTCCTCAATGTGCCCATATTCGGGGTATTGGCGGGATTGACCTTGCTCATCGCCGGCCCGCAGGCCCTTGTGTCGCGCTGGACCAGCTATTCCCTGGCCCTCACCCACCTCCTGACTCTCGGCCTCCTGGCAAGCGCCATGACGGGCGCGCTCATGCAAATTCTTCCGGTGGCCACGGGCGTGACCGTCGCCGGCGTACGTACCACGGCCACCGTCGTCCATGCAGGCCTTACCGCGGGCGCGCTGTGCCTGGCCGCGGCGTTCTTATGGCCACAGCCCTGGCTGTTCAAAGCGGCGTTGTTCCTGCTTGCCGTCGGATTCTTGTGGTTTCTTTGCGCTTGCGCCCTGGGGTTCTGGCGGTTTCGCGGCAAAGCGCTGCCGGGCGCCACCGAGGTTTTGGCGACTGTCCGCCTGGCGCTTGCCGCACTGCTCATCACTGCGGTGCTTGGCGTCATCCTGGCCAGCGGAATGGCATGGTCACTGCCGCTGCCCTTCGACTTGCTGACCCATATCCACGCCTCCTGGGGGCTCCTGGGCTGGGTGGGCCTGCTGGTAATCGGCATTGCCTTCCAGGTCCTTCCCATTTTCCAGGTGACGGAACTTTACCCGCGCACCGTCACCAAGTGGTTGCCCCTGTCCATCTTCGTTTTGCTGTTGGCGCTGAGCGCCGGCCTTTGGTTTCAAATAAACGGCGAAGCCATCGTCCGTGTAGCGGGAGCGTGGCTTGGGGCCGCCTACGTCGTATTCGCGGCTGCCACGCTTTACTTGCTCTGGACGCGCAAGCGTCCCAAGCCCGACACGACGACGCTGTTCTGGCGCACATCCATGGCAAGCCTGGCGTGCTGCGCACCGGTGTGGCTGGGCCAGACCTTGTCGGGCTCGGACTACGCCATTACCCTGGGCATACTCTTCATGGCGGGCTTCGCTTGGTCGGCCGTGAATGGCATGTTGTACAAGATTATTCCCTTTCTCCTGTGGCACGCCGCCCAGAAAGACCTGAAAATCGCCTTGCGCGTCGTACCCAAGGTAAAAGACATAATTCCCGACACGCGCGCGCGCCCGCAGTATTGGGCGCATCTGCTCAGCTTGCTGCTTCTGCTTGCGGCAGGGCTGTGGCCGCGGCTATTCAGCCACGCGGCCGGCGCCGCCGCCATGCTTTCGGCGGCATGGCTGGCCTGGAACATGGCCTCCGGTTTGCGTTTGTATATTCGGGCGAAGAAAGAGATTGCCCTAGCCCTGGTAGGCACTTAACTTTGCCGAGTCGCGTATGGTAATGTCACGGCCGCTGACTGTAATCAGCCCGTTGGCGCTAAGGTCGTGCAAGATGCGCGAGAAGTGCTCAGGGGTCAGGTTCAGCCGCGATGCAATCACGGTTTTACTGGTTTCCAGTCGAAACTGCTGGCCGTCTTCGCAAGTTTCTCCCTTCAAAAGATAGCCAATCACGCGCTGCGTGCCCGAGCGCAAGGAATAGGACTCCACGTCGCTGATCAATGCATGAAGCCGTTGGCTCAGCCCGGCCAGCATTTTTCGCGCGAACCCCGGACGCTTGTCGATTTCCTTGACCAGCGTGTCTTTGTCCACATGCAGCAGCAACGTATCGGCCAGCGCCTGCGCGCTGACGATATAGCTTTTATCCATGAACATCAGGGCCTCGCCGAAGCTGTCGCCAGGGCCGATCAGGCGAACGACTTTCTCGCCCCCCATGGGCGATACGAACATGAGCTTTACCTGGCCGTACACGACCGTGTGAAAACCTATGCACGGTTCTCCCCGATGAAAAATCATCTCGCCGCGGGCAGCCTGTATTTCGGTCGTACCCAAGGCAATGTCGTCGAGTTCGTCTTGCTCGAGCTCGTTGAACAATGGAAGCTTGGAAAGAAAGTCCTGAACGCGTATCTTGCTTGTCGTCATGTTGCTAGAATCCTGTAACGGTGTCGCGCCCTGCTCCCAGGGCGGCGCATCCAACGCAGAAAAGCCATCGTGATAAAAATACTGTTCAACATTCTTGGAACGCTGGCCCTGCTGCTTGCTGTCATGGGCCTGTTCCTTCCACTGCTACCCACCACGCCTTTCGTCCTGCTGGCCTCGGCCTGCTACGTACGCGGATCCGACCGCCTGCATCGGTGGCTGCTGCGGAACAAGCTGTTCGGGCAACATTTGGCCAACATTCAGAGCGGTCGGGGCATTCCCCTGAAAACCAAGATCGTGGCAATTATTTTCTTGTGGTCGTCATTAAGCATTTCTGCCTGGTACATACCAATACTGCCGATCCGCTTACTTTTGCTCATTCCCGGCGTGGGCGTAAGCATTTATTTATTGCGTATGAAAACACTGGCCGCGGCTCCTGACAACGCGGGCCATGACGCCTAAATAAGCTTCGAGTAGGTCGACACAGTGGGCTGCCCCATATATTTGTCGAACACCATCCCGATTGCCCGCACGAAAAGCCTTCCTTTGGCCGTAATGTTTATTCCCTGCTGTGTCGTTTGCATTAGCCCGGCTTCCTCGTAGGGCTCCAGGCGAGCCAATTCGGACGCGAAATAGCTGAGGAAATCGATATGGTGGTTGCGATTGATCGCGTCGAAGTCCAGCGGCATGCTGCACATCAGCGTCATGATGATTTCGCGCCGCAATAAGTCATCGGGCGACAAATCGAAGCCCTTTTCGATCGGCAAGCGGCCTTCGTCCAGCGCCTGGTAATACGCATTGATGGTGCGCACCGACTGGCTATACGAGCTGCCCACCTTGCCGATCGCCGACACGCCAAGGCCGACGAGGTCGCATTCCGCGCGGGTCGTGTAACCCTGGAAGTTGCGGTGCAGGCTGTTGTTCAGGCGAGCCTTGTTCAGTTCATCGTCTGGCTTGGCGAAATGGTCGAGCCCTATATAGACGTAGCCCGCCTCGAGCAGGCGGCGTGTGGAGAGAAGGAATATTTGCAGCCGGTCTTCGGCCGACGGCAGGTCGCTGGCGACGATAAGCCGCTGAGCCTTGAAACGCGCCGGCAAATGGGCGTAGTTATATAGGGCGATGCGATCCGGCGACAGCCGCACTATTTGATCCAGCGTACGGTTGAAGCTCGCAAGCGTTTGCTTGGGCAAGCCGTATATCAGGTCGGCATTGACCGATTTAAAGCCTGCATTGCGGCTGGCCATCAAGGCTTTCTCGACCATTTCCAGCGGCTGGATGCGGTTGACGGCGGCCTGCACGTCTGGGTCGAAGTCTTGCACGCCGAAGCTGGTGCGGTTGAATCCCAGGCCCGCCAGCATTGAAAGCGTGGCGTCAGTCACGGTTCGCGGGTCGATCTCAACGCCGAGCTCGGCATTGGGCGCGAAGTCGAAATTGCGGCGCAGTGACTCCATGAGATGGGTCAATTCCCCCGAACTAAGAAACGTGGGCGTACCGCCGCCCAGGTGCAACTGTTCGGTTTTCCGGTCGGCGCCAAGGTGGCCGCTGACCAGCGCCATTTCTTTATCGAGATAGGCGAGATACTCGGCCGAGCGGCCGTGATCCTGCGTAATGATCTTGTTGCAGGCGCAGAAATAGCAGAGCGACTCGCAAAACGGCAAATGGACGTAGACCGACAGGGGCGGATTGTTCTGGCCGTTGGCGCGCTGAGCCAAATAGGTCAGGTACGACGGCTCGGTAAAACTGGACTGGAACCGGTCGGCGGTGGGATACGACGTATACCTGGGACCCGAATTGTCGAAGCGACGTATCAAGGATTCCGATATCTCGATGTCTGGAAACGAAACAGTGGTAAGACTGCGTTGTTGTGGTTGGGCGGCGTCCATTGCCTTGCTCCGGTTGAGGCTGACGCGCACATGGCGGCGCGCCGCGCACGCCACCGACATGATGCGGGCGACTTCAGTGCGACATTATCCATTTTAAGATCAAAACAAATTTTGACCTACATCAAACCCTAGTTGAATAGGGGATCAGCCCGCGAAGCCTGGAAAAAACGGGTTGTTCGCCGAAGACAAGTGCATCTTATCGTATCATTAGGGCTGAACCATCCACCAGCCCGCCGTTCCTGATGCCTCTCGTATATATTCTTGCCCTGCCCTTCGCAGGCAGCATTATTGCTGCACTGCTGCCCTCGAACGCGCGCAAGCTCGAGGCATGGCTGGCAGGCGCGGTGGCCGTTATATGCGCGGTACTGGTGTTCGCTCAGTTCCCTCATGTGGTCGATGGCTTGGTACTGAAAACCACCGTACCCTGGCTGCCCAGCTTCGGCGTGGACTTCACCTTGCGCATGGATGGATACTCATGGCTATTTTCCATGATCATCACCATCATGGGCGCACTCATTGTTTTATACGCGCGATACTACTTGTCGCCGCAAGACCCCGCCCCCCGCTTTTTTTCCTTTTTCCAGGCGTTCATGGGGTCGATGCTGGGTGTTGTCCTGTCGGGCAATCTTATCCAGCTTGTGGTCTTTTGGGAACTGACCAGCCTGTCGTCCTTCATGCTCATTGCGTATTGGTATCACCGGCTGGACGCACGGCGCGGGGCGCGCATGTCATTGACGATCACGGGGGGTGGCGGCCTATGCCTGCTGGCCGGCATGCTCATGCTTGGCCATGTGGTTGGCAGTTATGATCTCGACAGAGTCCTGGCGTCGGGCGACCTCATACGCAACCATCCCTGGTACACGACCATATTGGTCCTCGTTGCCCTGGGCGCCCTAACCAAAAGCGCACAATTCCCCTTCCATATTTGGCTACCCAATGCCATGGCGGCGCCTACGCCCGTCTCGGCCTATTTGCATTCGGCCACCATGGTCAAGGCCGGCGTCTTCCTGTTGGCGCGATTCTGGCCGGTCATGGCGGGCACACCCGAGTGGGGATGGATAATCGGAGGCGCCGGTCTATGTTCGCTGGTTCTGGGAGCCTATGCCGCCACATTCCAGCTCGATATGAAAGGGGTACTGGCCTATTCCACCATTAGCCATCTTGGCCTGATCACGTTGCTGCTTGGCATGAATAGCGACCTTGCGCTGGTCGCAGCCGTATTCCACATGATCAATCACGCAACCTTCAAGGCGTCTCTTTTCATGGCGGCGGGGATTGTGGACCACGAAACCGGTACGCGCGACCTGACCCGGCTCTCGGGGCTGTATCGAAGCATGCCCATCACGGCCACCCTGGCCGTGGTCGCGGCGGCTTCCATGGCGGGCGTACCATTGCTCAATGGCTTCATCTCCAAGGAAATGTTCTTCGCCGAAACCATCTTCGTAAGTGGAGACTGGACAATGCGATTCGGCCTGCCGATTGCCGCCGTTGTTGCCAGCGCGTTCAGCGTCGCCTACTCCTTGCGATTCGTCATGCAGGTCTTTTTCGGGCCCGAGGCGAAAGACCTGCCCCGGGCACCGCATGAGCCGCCGCGGCGCATGTTGATTCCCAGCGGCATACTCGTATTCACCTGCCTGGTCGTCGGCATATTTCCCAGCGTCACCTTGGGGCCATTTCTTAACAACGCCGCCATTGCCATCCTTGGCGCCAATACGCCCGAGTACGACCTGCGCATCTGGCATGGCTTCAATATACCGCTAGCCATGAGCTTTCTTGCGCTTGCCGGCGGCGTGGCATTGCTTTGGCTCTTGCGCCACCGCCACCGTACCCGGCCGGGCAAGGCCCCGCTGATTTATCGTTTTGATGGCCGCAGAAGCTTTGAAACGCTGCTCGAGGCCCTGGATACCGCCGCGTCCTACATCCTCGACGCCATGCGCTCGCCACGGCAGCAGCCGCAACTCCTGCTGATCGTCGTCATGACTTTCTTTGTTGCCATGCTGCCTCTGCTGAATGGTCCATGGATGCAACCGGAAGTCGCGACGCCGCTTAATCCGTTCTTTGCCCTCATGTGGGTGGCGGGCGCCGCTTGCGCCATCGGGGCCGCGCGCCAGGCTAAATACCACAGGGCGGCGTCGCTGCTCTTGTCCGGTGGGGCCGGACTGGTCACGGCATTGACCTTTGCATGGCTCTCCGCACCCGATCTCGCGCTTACCCAGCTTGCCGTCGAAGTGGTCACGCTGGTGCTGATACTACTGGGCCTGCGGTGGCTCCCTCCTCGGGTAGAGGACGACGACGAGCAACCCATACAAAGTGCCATTCGCGCTTTCGTTCGCCGTTTTCGCGACCTCATCATTGCCATCGCCGGAGGCGCCGGTCTATCGGCCATTGCCTACGCAGTGCTGACCCGCCCGCACCCCGAAGGGATTTCGTCGTTCTTTGTCGAGCAATCCGTTCCCCTGGGCGGCGGCGCCAACGTCGTCAACGTTATTTTGGTCGACTTCCGCGCGTTCGATACCTTTGGCGAAATCACGGTTCTGGCTATTGTGGCGCTGACCGTCTTCGCCTTGTTGCGACGCTTTCGTCCGCCACCCGAAAGCATGACCTTGCCGGCGGCGCGAAACGCCTTGCATTCGCGCGGAAAGCTGCTGGACCGCTTTGCCGAACCTGATCCGAAAGCGCTCATACCCGATGGCGTCATGAAGATACCCGCCGTCCTGGTGCGCCTGCTCCTGCCCATGGCCGCGCTTATTTCGCTTTACTTCCTGATCAGGGGACACAATCTGCCAGGCGGCGGCTTTGTCGGCGGACTGATCATGGCAACGGCCATCATCCTGCAATACATGGTGGGCGGCGTCATATGGGTGGAAGCACGCCAGCGCCTGCACCCGCAAAACTGGATAGGCCTGGGCCTGCTGGCTGCCGGCACGGCCGCCATGGCGGTTTGGTGGTCCTCCAAACCCTTCTTGTCCGCCATCAGTTGGGACCTGGCGCTGCCGCTCATCGGCCACGTTCATATTTCTACCGTCCTCTTGTTCGATATTGGCGTCTACATGCTTGTCGTCGGCGCCACCGTCCTGATGCTGGTCGCCCTGGCGCACCAATCGCTGCGTCTGTACCGCAAGCCGGGTCTGCCCGGCATCACAAGCGCTCCGGCCGAAAAGAGGACCACGTAATGGAAATCGTTCTTTCGCTTGCCATCGGCGTATTGGCCGGATCTGGAATTTGGCTGTTGCTGCGTCCCCGCACATTCCAGGTCATCATGGGCCTGACGTTGATTTCGTATGCAGTAAACCTGTTCATCTTCGGCATGGGACGCGTCACCCTGGGCGCTCCGCCCGTGATCAACGGCAGCCCCGACATTGGCCAGTACGCGGACCCCCTGCCCCAGGCTCTGGTTCTGACTGCCATTGTTATCGGATTCGCCACTACAGCGCTATTCCTGGTGGTCATGCTGGCATCGCGTGGGCTTTCCCACACGGACCATGTCGATGGCCGGGAGACGCACAAGTGAACGTCTGGATCGAACATTTCCCTATCCTGCCGGTAGCCGTTCCGTTGGTGGCGGGCGCGCTCATGCTAATGCTGCGCGACTCGCAGCGCCCGGCTCGGCTTGCGCTAAGCCTGATCTCCATCGTGGCACAAATAGGCCTTGCTGTTGCTCTGCTATGCATGACCGCCGGATACATCGCCACCGATTGGCCAGATGGCGTAGGCGTGTACCTGTTGGGCGATTGGCCCGCTCCCTTCGGAATCGTTGCCGTCGTCGACCGGCTCTCCACCCTGATGCTCGTCATCACGTCCATATTGGGAGCCGCCACCTGGGTTTACGCCAGCGCACGGTGGGACCGAGCGGGCGTGCACTTCCACCCTCTGTTCCAATTCCTTTTAATGGGACTGAACGGCGCCTTCCTGACCGGCGACCTCTTCAATCTTTTCGTGTTTTTCGAAGTGCTGCTGGCGGCGTCCTACGGGCTGATGCTGCATGGCTCCGGCCGCGCCCGCGTGGCGGCCGGCATGCACTACATTGTGGTGAATCTGCTGGCATCGTTCCTGCTCCTGATCGCCATGGCACTGATTTATGGCGTGACAGGTACATTGAACATGGCCGACCTTGCCGCGCGGGCTGGCGAACTGGGAGGACCGGATCGCCGGCTGTTCGAAGCGGGCGCGGCAATCCTCGGCATTGCATTCCTTATCAAGGCCGCCGCGTGGCCGCTGAACTTCTGGCTGCCGGCCGCCTACGCCAACGCGTGCGCTCCCGTGGCCGGGCTTTTCGCCATAATGACGAAGGTAGGAATATACGCGCTGCTGCGTATCGGTTCCTTGCTTCTTCCCACCGGCGCGCCGGCGGCGTTCGGCGGCGAATGGATGTTTCCCCTGGGCATGGCCACGCTCATGTTCGGCGCGGTGGGAGTGCTTGCCGCCCCGCAGGCGGAACGGCAAGCCGGCTATTGCGTCATCATGTCATCCGGGACTCTGCTGGCGGCCCTGGGAATGCCGGGTGTGACGCTGACCGGCCCGGCGTTGTTCTACCTCATCAGTTCCGTCCTGGCGCTCGGGGCATTCTTCATGTTGCTAGAGATGGTCGAACGCACACAGACGTTCGGCGCCGACTTGCTGGCCGTCAGCCTCGAAGCCTTCGACCTTGAAGATCCTGAATCCGCCGATCGTTCCGACGACGTGGTGGGAGTCGCCATTCCCGCGGCCATGGCTTTCCTCGGCATGTCGTTCATTGCGTGTTCGCTGCTTGTCATCGGATTGCCGCCGCTATCGGGCTTTGTTGCAAAATTCTCGCTGTTGTCCGCCGCGCTTCAAACCTCGGTGACCGACACACCCTCGCCGTCCGCCTGGATGCTGGTCGGCGGCGTGCTGCTCTCGGGCATGGCCGGCATCATTGCGCTGGGCCGCACGGGAATACGCATGTTCTGGAGCGTGGAAGAAACGGTCACGCCGCGATTGCGCATCAGCGAAGCGGCTCCGGTCGGCGTACTGATCCTGTTGTGTGCCGCGCTGTCTTTCTGGGCGGGCCCCGCAATGAACTACATGGAGCAAACGGCCAAATACCTGGACAGCCCCTCCATGTATATCAATGCCGTCCTTACGCAGGACTCGATCCGTCCCGTTGCGCCGGGAGCCGCCCTATGAAGCGCCACCTCCACCGACTGACGTTGCCCATGGTGCTGCTTGCCTTGTGGCTGCTGCTCAACGACAGTTTGTCCGCGGGGCAAATTGCGCTCGGTATTGTGCTGTCGTTGCTGCTGGGATGGGCGGCCAAGGCGTTGCGGCCATTGCAGGCCTACCCAAAGAAGCCGCTTGTCGCGCTTCTCCTGCTGTTCCATGTGGCGGTAGACATTGCCCGGTCCAACATAGCGGTTGCTCGCATAATATGGCTGGGGCCACGATCGCGCCCTACACCCACGTTCATCAAGATACCTCTTGAATTGCGCGACCCGCACGGACTGGCCGCCCTGGCGTGCATCGTCACCTACACTCCTGGCACCGTCTGGTCGGATTATTCCGAAGAAGACGGTTTGCTCACGCTGCATGTACTGGACCTGATCGATGAATCGGAATGGCTGCACATCATTCAGGAGCGCTACCAACGTCCTCTCATGGAGATTTTTCAATGAACTCTCTGGTTTTCTGGGCCGCCACCTTCGCCTTGGGATGCTTTGTGCTGGCCCTTGCCTCCGCCGTCGTGCGCCTGCTTATCGGACCCACCGCGTCTGACCGCGTACTCGCGCTCGATACGGTATATATCAACGGCATGCTTATTCTATTGGTACTGGGGTTGCAATTCACGTCGGAGCTATATTTCGACATTGCCCTGCTGATCAGCATGTTCGGGTTCGTCGGTTCGGTGGCCATGGCAAAGTTCCTGCTGCGCGGCGAGGTGATAGAACCATGATCGATACCCTACCACTATGGGTTGCCATACCCAGCGCCATCTTGCTGGTCATCGGCGGCATCGTCACCCTCACCGGCTCGCTCGGCTTGTTGCGCCTGCCGACCTTCTATATGCGCATCCACGCGCCGACGCTCGGCAATACCATGGGTGTCTTCTGTGTATTGCTGGCCTCCATCCTGGTGTCGTCCACGCTGGAACAGCGGCTAGTCGTGCACCAGGTGTTGATTACGCTTTTTCTGGTCATCACATCCCCCGTTACCGCCATGTTATTGATGCGCGCCGCCATACGGCGCCAATTGCGGGTGGAACAAAAGAGCGCAGACGGCTCCTAGCCTTAAGGGCAACCGCGTCCAGTACCGGACGTCCGCCGCAATGGCGGATACCTGCGCTTACACCTGTTGACGACAAGACTTATATACTGTCTCCAGGCCATCCATCCAGGATGGCACACCGCCATAGCCAGGAGCACGTCTCATGAACATGCCATCAACACGCGCATTTCACCGCACGCTAATCACTTATGCGCTGGGCGCATGCCTGGCCGCTCCTCTTGCCTTCGCGGCGGAACAAGGCGGCACGCCGATGTCCAATGATGAAATCCAAGCGCGCTACCTGGCGGATGTGGAACGCTGCCAGGCGGGGCTGACCAATCAAGACAAACCCACCTGCCTTCAAGAAGCTGGGGCCGCGCGCGACGAGGCCAAGCGCAACCGGCTCGGCAACGGCAATCAGGCATTCGACGCAAATGCGACTGCGCGCTGCGAAGCCCTGCCCGTGCCGAGCGTGAAGAATGCTTGCTGCAGATGTCGGGTGTCGGCACCGCAACAAAAGGCAGTGTCGGCAGCGGCGGCGTTCTGCGCGAAACCGAAATAACAGTACAAGGCGCAGCCGAAGTCCAGCAGCCGGCGCAAGGCCTGGCGCCCGTCCCTCCGCCCATCGCACCGGCGCCGTCGCTGGTGCCCGGCACGCCAACACCCGCCCCACCGCTCCAGCCTGCACAGCCCGTGCCTGTCGCGCCAGTGCCGGGTACCGGCCTTACGCAATAAGCCTGGATCGAAACGGCATGCGGCCCTACATTTCCAGCTGCATGCCCATTTCGACCACCCGATTAGGCGGAATCTTGTAGAACCGTGTGCTGCCGCTGGCATTGCGTGCCATGAAGGCAAACAGCCGGCGCCGCCACGCCAGATAGAACGGAAGCTTGCGCACCACGATCACCGATTGCTTGGACAGGAAATACGAGGTCTGCATTGGGTCCAGATTCAGTTCGGGATGGATCTGTGCGATTTGTTCCAGCAACTGCGGCACATTCGGCTCTTCCTTGAAACCCCACCGGGCCACCGCCTGCCAACTGCCCGCGCTTAGCCGCTCGAGCACGAAACGCTCCGCCAATGGCACATAAGGCACGTCGGCGCTTTGAACAGTCAGGAAGACCGCTTGTTCGTGCAGCACTTTATTGTGCTTCAGGTTATGCAGCAAAGCCGGCGGCACTGTGCTGACTATCATGCTCATGAAGACGGCTGTGCCAGGCACACGCGTTGGCGGATATTCTTCGAGAGCCAGCATGAATTCTTCGAGCGAAGGCTGATCGGCGGCCAATGTGGCGTGCATCTTGTCCCGCCCCTGCTTCCAGGTGAGCATCAAGGTCAATAACACGACACCGACGACCAACGGCACCCACCCGCCGTTCGGTATCTTCATGGCGTTAGCAGAGAAAAGCAGCACATCCAGCACCAGGAAGATGCTGATCAAACCCAACCACAATAGGCGCTTGATACCTTTTGCATGGCGCGGCAACACGGCAAACGCAAGCAAGGACGTCATCAACATAGTGCCTGTGACAGCAAAGCCGTAAGCATGCGCCAAGGCATTGGACGAACCGAATGCAAGCACCAGCACCAGGACGGCAATAAATAGCAGGATGTTCACTCGAGGCAGGTAAATCTGGCCTTCCTGGCGCGCCGACGTATGAAGGATGATCATGCGCGGCCAAAATCCCAACTGCACGGCCTGCCGGGTGACGGAAAACGCGCCGGAGATGACCGACTGCGACGCGATGACAGTGGCCACCGTGGCGAGCGCTACCAATGGCATCAGCGCCCACGAGGGCGGCAACAAGAAAAACGGATTGCGCGCAGCGGAGGGATCGGCAAGTATCAGCGCCCCCTGCCCGAAGTAGCAAAGGAGCAGCGCGGGCAATACCAGGCCGAACCATGCCCGCCGGATCGCGGGCCGCCCAAAGTGACCCATATCGGCGTACAGCGTTTCGGCTCCGGTAAGCGCCAACACGACCGAACCAAGCAGCAAATATGTCTGCCACGGCGCCTGGGCTATGAAGGCATAGGCCCACATGGGGTTGAGGGCGCGCAAAATGCCGGGTTCAAGTGCAATGCGCCAGGCGCCCATGGCGCCCAACACAAGAAACCACACCAGCATGACCGGGCCGAACAATTTTCCCATTGCACCCGTACCGCGCGACTGGATCAGGAAGAGACCGGCAAGAACCAGCACCGATACCGGCACGACCCAGGCATCCAGCCTATGCGATACCACGCTTATACCCTCGACCGCGGATAGCACTGAAATAGCGGGCGTAATCATCGTGTCGCCGTAAAAGAGGCAAGCGCCGATCAGGCCCAGAATAATGAGCCGCCAACGCTTCTTGCCCGACATGCCGCGAATCGCGAGCTCCATCAAGGCCAGCGTCCCGCCCTCGCCGCGATTATCGGCCCGCAATATGATGGTTATGTACTTTAGCGAGACCACGAACATCAGCAGCCAGAACAGCAAGGACATGAGCCCCAACACCTCCGCCTCACCGGGATTCGACAATTGCGCCAATGCCGCCTTGACCGTGTACAGGGGGCTTGTGCCGATATCGCCATAAACGACGCCAAGCGCGCCTATCGTCAGTATCGCCGCCGGCGATGACGATGGACCGCCCTTTTCCTGCTGCGCAATCGTTGTGTTCATTCTTGCTCTTGTCGACGTAGCCGGGCGCCTATCCTGGGGCCCGGAAATACAATGGTAATGCGCGTGCCGGGAAATGCGGGCCGGCTCAACAGGTTCCAGCCCGCGCCATGAGCACGGGCGATTTCCCGGACGATGGCCAGCCCTAGGCCGGAGCCATTCACCCCCGCGCGCGGCGAGCGATAGAAAGCCTCGAAGACGCGATCCGAATCGCGCGGGTCGACTCCCGGGCCATCGTCTTCGATCCGCAATGTTGGAGGATTGGCGCCGATGTGCAGCCTGATGGTCGTGGCGCCAATTCCGTAGCGCAGTGCATTATCGATCAGGTTGCTCAACAATTCCTCGAGCAACAGCGGGTCGACATCAACCCAAACCGGCTCGTCGGGCGCGACAAGCTGTAATTCAATATGGCGGGCGCGTGCCGCCGGTATCCACTCCGCGCCGCTGGCGCGCACCGATTCGCAAAGATCGCGCCGCACAAAGCTGTCTTGTGGCCGCGTCGACGAGTCGGCGCGCGCCAACACCAGTAGTTGCTGTCCCAGCCTTATCATCCTGTCGGTCACTGTCTTGATGCGTTCGGCACGCTCACGCACATCGTCAGGCAAACTGCGCGCCAGCATGAGCTCGGACTCGAGCTTCAATCCCGCCAAAGGAGTTCGCAATTGATGCGCGGCGTGCCCCACGAAGCGCCGCTGCGCCTGCATGGAATCGTCGAGACGCAGCAGCAAGTCATTGACGTGCGCCACCATGGGAACAATCTCGGTGGGCAAGCCGGCAGTGTCCAACGGCTGAAGGTCGTCGACCGAACGTTGACTGATCTCGCGGGAAAGTCGGTTGATGGGGGCCAGGCCGGAGCGCACCCCGCTGATAAGTACCCAGGCAAAGACCGCTACGAGCAATACCTGGCTGATGAGCATGGTCCAGAAAATGTCGCGCAACAGCCATGCCTCGAGACTCATCCTGCGCGTGACGAGCCACGTTACACCCACGTCGAGCGCCACCAGGATGAGCACAGCCGGCAACAGGCGCTGGACCAGGTGCCGCGCCAGTGAACCCGCGGGCATCAAGCTGTTATTCAGATGGGGTAGCACTGTCGACATCGAGAAGGTAGCCAAACCCGCGGACGGTTTGTATGCTGGCACCTGTTCCCTCAAGCCGCTTGCGCAAGCGGTATACATAGACTTCCACCGCGTTTTCACTGAAATCGGCATCCCAGGCTGATAGCGAATTGACGATCTGCCGCTTCGTTACGACCCGCCCGGCGCGAGCCATGAGCATTTCCAGCACGGACAACTCGCGCACGGACAACGCCAGCCGCTCGCCATTGACCCTGAGTTCGCGACCGACGGTGTCGAACTGCAAGGGGCCTACGTCGATGTTGGGTTGCGCCTGGCCGACCCGGCGCCTGGCAAAGGCGCGCACTCGCGCGCCGAGTTCGGCAAGATCGAATGGCTTGGTGACGTAGTCGTCGGCCCCGGCATCCAGACCCGCCACCCTGTCTTCGACGCCGTCGCGCGCGGTCAGGATAAGCACCGGCACCTGATGATTGGCTGCCCGCATTTTACGCAGCACATCGAGACCGCTTTGGCCGGGCAGGTTTAGATCGAGCACCAGGAGGTCATAAGACTGACCCGTGACCGCGCTAAGCGCCTTGTCGCCATCACCCAGCCAATCGACGGCATATCCCTGCTCGACAAGAAATTCCTGTAAAGCATGGCCCAAGGTGGTGTCGTCTTCAATTACCAGTACTCGCATGACGTGATTCTATATCGAAGCGCGTCGGCGAGCTGTAATCGAATCCGAATTATTCCTGCACGGCCGCGTTTTCTTTCGGCGCAACAGCGGTTTCTCCGGGCCGCGTAATGAAGCCTAGCCGCTTGAGGCCAGCCGCCCTGGCGCTGCTCATGACCTGGGCAAGCACTTCGTAGCGGGTGTTCAGATCGGCGCGTATACGAAGCTCTGGCTGGGGATCCAGGGCGGCCTCGGCAGCGAATCGTTGCGTCAGCTGTTCCGGATTGACGGGCTGCTCGTTCCAGAACAACTGTCCGGCCGCATCGATCGCCAAGTCTATCGACTTGGGCTCCTGCTCGACGGGCTGGCTGCTGGCCTGCGGAACATTTATCTTGATGGAATGGCTGAGCAAGGGCGCCGTAATGAGGAAGATCACGAGCAGCACCAGCATGACATCGATCAGCGGCACCATGTTGATTTCGGAGACCGTATGGCTGGCTCCTTTGTTGTCAAAGCTGCCGAATGCCATTGTCATTCGCTCCTGGATGCGGCGGCGGCCGGTCGGCGTGCCACTGGGGAAGATTCCGACACCTGTTGGCCGGTCGACAAGAACGTGAGCAAATCGTGGGCAAAGGCGTCGAGGCGGGCCAGATACACCCGATTATTGCGCACGAAACCGTTATAGGCCAGCACGGCGGGGATGGCCACCGCCAGGCCAAGGCCGGTCATGATCAATGCCTCGCCGACAGGGCCCGCGATACGATTGACGGTGACGCCATCCGACAGGCCAATGCCGACGAGCGCGTGATAAACGCCCCATACCGTTCCGAACAGCCCTACGAAGGGTGCCGTGGATCCGATCGACGCGAGAATGGTCAGACCGTTTTCCAGCCGAGCCGTTTCCTCGTCGATGACCTTTCGGATGGTGCGGGTGACAAATGCCGTCGTGGAGCCCTTTTCTTCGAGCTTCAGCGCGCCATACTTCGCATGGTGATTGCGTGCATGTATGGCGTGTATCGCCAAGTGGGCAAATGGCTCGTTCGCCCCGTGGCTGGCGATCTCGTTTTCCACTTGTTCAAGGGAACTTGCCGCCCAGAATTGCTGCAGAAAATGCCGCGATCGAATTCCGATACGCACATTGAGATACGTTTTTACAAAGATAAGGTACCAACTCGTAAGCGACATGAGGATCAGGAAGCCGAACAGCGTCTTTCCCACGATATCGCTCTGGGAAATGAAGTGCAGCATGCCGTCGCCTTGCACCGCCCCCGCCACCGGCGTGTTGGCCGCGGCGCCGGCTACTGGAACGGCCGCTTGCGCAGTAGGGGCGGTATCAGCCAATTGGGCGAGCACCTGCACTGCGCTATCTAGAAAGTCCAGCATTCATCGTGTCCTATAAAACAAAATCAAATGGGATGTCGGCCATTGCCTGATAAGCGTGGCCATTCTCGGTATACGGTTTGAAGCGTGCCGTCCGAGCCGCTTTCAAAGCGGCCTCATCCAGCCTGGAATAGCCGGAGGAGGATTGGACTGATACGTTCAACACCGTGCCTTGGGCGGAAATCAACACCCGGACAACAACACGTCCCTGTTCGCCGCGACGTTCCGATGCTCGAGGGTACTGCGGATTCGGCCGCTTCCCCAGGTAGTCCACTTGGCCGATCATGCGAGGACGGTCCGGATCCACTGGTGCCGAAGGTGCCTGTGGAACGGCCGGCGCCGCCGCTTTGCCCGCTGGAAGAGGCGTGCTGGGAGCCGCCGCCTTTGGCAGGGGCTTAGGTGCCGGCTTCACCACCGGCCTGGGCTTGGGTTTGACGACAGGTTTCGGCTTTGGTTCCGGCTTTGGTTCAGGCTGGATCGCCTCCGGTTCCGGCTCGATGACGGGTTCGGGTTCGGGAAGGATCTCCGGCTCGGACTCCGCGGGGGTTTCGGGAAGACGCTCGGGCTCTGGCTCGGGCAGCGGTTCAGTTTCTGGCTCAGCAACCGGGACGGGCGGAAGTTGCTCGGCCACGTCTTCGCTCGGAGCGGCATCAACCGCAATGTCGGCGATTTCAACAAAGCGAACCTCTACCGTTTCGGCAGCCTCCATTTCAGGCTTGACAGGCGGTGATGACAGGATGGCGGCAAGCACCGCCAAATGGACCCCAACCGCGATAGCAATACCTGCCACTCTGACAAAGACGGGGCGGAACTGCAGTTCGGCACGAAAAAGCGGCATGTATGGGTTGAAAGGATAGTGGGGTTAAAGGCCGCCGGAGGGCGTAAGACTAGCCTGCGATCTTACCAGTAATGCGAACGAGTCGCAATATCAATTGTTGACATTACGCAAAAAAGCCACTTAAGTTTCCCTAAGTGGCTATTTTCTATCTGCACAAATTTTGTGGTGGGTGCTGAGGGGCTCGAACCCCCGACCTACGCCGTGTAAAGGCGCCGCTCTACCAACTGAGCTAAGCACCCTTGTATTGCGGGTACCACTTTCATTTGGTGCAAAACGCGAAGACAAAAGTATACCGTAGCGCGTTTCGTGATGCAAATGACTGCCTAGTTCACTGCTTCCTTCAAGGCCTTGCCCGGACGGAACTTGGGTACTTTGGCTTTCTTGATCTTGATAGCTTCGCCGGTACGCGGGTTACGTCCGGTACGCGCAGCGCGTTCCGAAACGGCGAATGTACCGAAACCAACCAAAGTTACGCTGCCTTTCTTTTTTAGTGTAGTTTTGACGGCCCCGATGAATGCCTCGAGCGCGCGGCCAGCGTCGGCTTTTGACAGATCGGCTTTGGTGGATATGTGTTCGATAAGCTCGGTTTTGTTCATTAAGGATTACCCCTAAAAATTTATTGTAGCCAAGCCTTTCTTCAAAGGACCGACTTGGCGCTTGGGTACCGCGTGGGAGCAACCGGGTGTCAATGCTGCATACGAGCACACTCAGATGGCTACCGCGTATTAAGCCTTTGAAAGATCGGGCTGTCAAGAAAAAGGCCTTGAAAACCCGCGTCAATACTCACTTTTTTGATTCGAGACCAATACTTTTGTAAAAAAGTGACGACTGTGCAATTCGCCCGATTGCCTATTGGCAATATGTGGTAATGATGGCCGCCACTTCAAACGATCAGGTCAATGCCTGTTCGAAATCGCGCAGGAGGTCGTCTGTATCTTCGATCCCCACGGATAGGCGCAGGAAGTTGTCGGAAATGCCCATGAGCGCGCGCCGCTCCGCCCCCATTTCGTGATAAATGGTTTGTGCGACGGGTAGCACTAGGCTGCGGTTGTCGCCCAGATGTGTCGCCAGCACAATGACACGAAGCCGATTCAAACAGTCGATCAGATCGACCTCGGGGACAAGCTCGATACCCATCAATGCGCCATACCGGCTGCCGAACAGTTGGGATGCGCGCGCGTGCTGCGGATGACTGGGCAAGCCTGGATAATGGACGCGCGCGACCTTTGGGTGGCTGCTTAAGTATTGAGCCAGGGCAAGTGCGTTGCCACACGACTTGCCCATGCGCAGTGATAGCGTCTCGGCGCCGGCCGAGATGCGGTGCGCCGCCTCGGACGATAATGTGCCGCCCATGTCGCGCAGGCCCTTCTTCTTGATCTGGGTGAGTCCCCAGGACGACGCCTTGCCGCCACGGTATTGTTCGGCAATATTGGGGTACGTGGACCAGTCATACAAGCCTGTGTCGGTCACGGCTCCGCCCAACGCGTTGCCATGTCCGCCTATGTGCTTGGAAAGCGAATTGATCACCAACGACGCGCCCATCGACACACCTTGGCACAACCACGGCGTCGCCAGGGTGTTGTCGACGACATACACAAGTTTGTTCTCGGCGCACCACTGCCCTATGGCTTGCAGATCGGCCACTTGTGTGCCTGGATTAGCCAGCGATTCAGTGAAAACCATTCTAGTATTGGGCTGCAACGCGGCGGCCACATTGGCCGCATCGGTTGCATCGACCATGCTGATGTCGACGCCCAGGCCGGCAAGCGTGCCCAACAGGCTATTTGAATTGCCAAAAATATATTGGCTACTGATCAAGTGGTCGCCCGCCTTGAGCAAGGTAAAGAAGGTAGCCGCGAGGGCCGCCATACCGGTAGCGAACGTGACCGTGCTCGTGCCGCCTTCCATCTGGGTAATCTTGGCTTCAAGCGCGGCCGTCGTCGGCGTACCCTGGCGCGAATAGGTGAAGCCAGGCTTGCCCTGAAACACGGCTACCAGCTCGCGCGCGTCGCCAAACGCAAATTGCGCGGATGGGTGCATGGGTTTATGTATGGCGCCATGCTCGACGCCGCTGCGCCGGTCGGAATGAAGAATGCTTGTCGTGAAGCCGTCGGTGGTCATGATCTGGAAAGTGTTCAGTGGTGAATCAGGCACCAGTGCGTTGGCGCACTGATTCGTACAAGCAGACAGCGCTGGCGACACTGACGTTAAGGCTTTCCACAGAGCCCAGCATGGGGATCCTGACAAGCTCATCGCAGGTATCGCGCGTCAAGCGGCGCATGCCTTCGCCTTCAGCGCCCAGCACCCACGCCATGGCGCGGCGGCCGTCCACCTGATGCATACTGCCGGTGGCCTGATCGTCAGTTCCAACCAGCCACACGTTCCGGTCTTTCAATTGACGCATGGTCCGCGCGAGGTTGGTCACCATGATGTAGGGAACGGTTTCAGCGGCACCGCAAGCAACCCGCTGTACGGTGCTGTTCAAGCCAACCGCCTTATCGCGGGGTGCGATGACGGCATGCACGCCTGCCGCATCCGCCGTGCGCAAGCACGCGCCCAGGTTGTGCGGGTCGGTCACGCCGTCCAGAATAAGAAACAGCGCGGGTTCGCCCTTGTCTTCCAGCAAATCGAGAACCTCGTCCACGTCAACCGCAAGCGTCTGGGCTTCGGCCAGCGCTACCACGCCTTGGTGTTTTATGCCCCGCGCCAGCCCGTCGAGCCTGTCCGCCGGCACCGGCCTGACGCGGATGTTGGCCGCTTGAGCCGATTCAATGAAGGTCTGCATGCGCTTGTCGCGCCGTGACGCTTCTACATAAAGCTCTTTGATTGAGTCCGGCGCGTGGCGCAAGCGGGCGATCACAGCATGGAAGCCGGCCAAAACCTGGTGAGACGACATGAATTTCTTTTTCCTTGTGGATGGATGGCGCGCAAGACGCCCCATGGCGTCCTTTACGCACCCATTTTAGCGCCGTCTGTTATCGCCGGCCCTTGGCCGCTTTTTGTGAAGCCCCAGATTTGGCGCCCCGCTTTGCTGCCGCCCTGCGCTGCCGCGACGTCGTGCCCTTGAGTTCGTCGGGTTTGGCGGAGGCCGCACGCTTCACGCGGTGCGTGGCGGGCGCATCGGCGGCCTGAGCCTCGGCTTTCAAGGCTTTGAACGTGGTGCCCGTCACCAGCCTGAATTCGATTCGGCGCGCTTCGAGGTCGACTCTGGCGACCTGCACCTGCACCGCATCTGTGAGGCGATAGCGTATGCCGGTGCGCTCGCCGCGCAACTCGTGCATGGCTTCGTTGTACTGGAAGTAGTCGGAACCCAGTTCCGAGACATGCACCATGCCTTCGACAAACAACGTATCGAGCGTAATGAAGATGCCAAACGTGGCCACACCCGTGACGCGCCCACTGAAAACCTCGCCCACATGTTCCTTCACGAACCAACACTTGAGCCACGCCTCGACATCGCGCGAGGCGTCGTCGGCCCGGCGCTCGCGCGCCGACAGCATGACGCCGAGCTTTTCCCAGACAGCATGTTCGCGCTCTTCTTTGGGCAGCGCATCTGTATTGGGCATGTCGTTATATTGCGGCACATACCGCTTGTTGCGAAGTATGCCCTTGATGACCCGATGCGTAAGCAAGTCGGGGTAACGTCGGATGGGTGACGTGAAATGCGCGTAGTGGTCGTAAGACAAGCCGAAGTGTCCGACTTGCTCGGGACTGTAAATGGCCTGCTGCAGCGAACGCAGGCACATGGTCTGGATAATGGCGAAATCAGGCCGATTGCGGGTTGCAAGGACCAGGCGCGCATAATCTTCGGTGGATGGATCCGCACCGCCGTCGAGCGTCAAGCCCAGATTGCGCAGGTAATCGCGCAGGGACTTAAGCTTGTCGGGCGTTGGCCCTTCATGCACGCGATAAAGCCCCGAGCGCTTGTTGCGTGTCATGAATTCGGCGGCGCAGGTATTGGCCGCCAACATACATTCTTCGATAAGCTTGTGAGCATCGTTCCGGGTGTAGGCTTCGATTTTTTCGATGCGGCCAAGCGGGTTGCAGACGATGCGAGTTTCAAGCGTGTCGAAATCGATGGCGCCGCGCTTGATGCGTGCGCTGGCGAACAGTTGATAAAGTTCGTACAGGTTCTGCACGTGCGGCAAGACGGTGCCCAGGGCTTGGCCGGCCGGCCCACCGGGCTGCTGCAGGGCAGCCCAGATATCGGTATAGGTCGTGCGGGCATGCGAATGGATGACCGCATCGTAAAACTGATATGCCGTGATACTGCCCGCCTTTGCTCCACTGGCCGCGATTACCATATCGCAAACCAAGACAAGGCGGTCGACATCCGGATTCAGGGAGCAGATGCCATTGGACAAGGCTTCGGGCAGCATGGGAATCACACGCCGGGGAAAATATACGCTGGTGCCGCGCTCGACAGCCTCTTTATCGAGGGCGTCGCCGGGACGCACGTAATGGGTCACGTCGGCAATGGCGACAAGCAGGCGCCAACCCGGACGCCTGCGTTTTTCAGTACCTAATTCAACCGGCATGCAAAAAACCGCGTCATCGAAGTCACGGGCGTCCTCGCCGTCGATCGTGATGAAAGGCACTTCGCGCAGGTCGATGCGATCTTTCAAGTCGGCCGGACGCACCGTGGCAGGCAGCTTGGCGGCGAGGTCTAGCGTGGCTTGCGGGAATTCATGGGGAACATCGAACTTGCGCACGGCAATTTCGATTTCCATGCCGGGGTCGTCGATTTCGCCTAATACTTCGATGACGCGCCCCAGGGGCTGCGTATGACGCGTGGGCTGCTGCACGATTTCCACCGTGACCACTTGCCCATGTTGCGCGTCTCCTATATCGGATCCCGGAATGACCACGTCGTGCTTGATGCGCTGGTCTTCAGGCACCACAATGTAAGCGCCGCCCTCTTTAAGAAAGCGCCCTACCAACTTATTGGTTCGCCGCTCGATCACTTCGACGATCATGGCTTCCGCTTTGCCGCGGTATTCGCCGTCTGGCTTGGCCAGGACGCGGTCCCCATGCAATACCTTCAGCATTTCACGGGGTGACAAGAATAGATCGGGACCGCCGTCGTCACGCAGCAAGAAACCAAAACCATCGCGATGGCCCTGGACCTTTCCGGCAATGAATTCGAGCTTGGTATTCAGTTGTAGCTGGCCCTGCGCGTTGTAAGCCAGTTGACCGTCGCGTTCCATTGCTCGCAGGCGTCGATCGAATCCTACCGACAAGGGCACAGATGCGCCCAGCGCCTTGGCCATATGCTCGGGTGCGACCGACCCATTGGCCGAGCGCAGATACTGCATGATTGCTTCGCGACTGGGCACGTCTGGGTCGAAATCCGGAGGCAAATCGTGCGAGCCCGCCGGTATTTCTGGGTTATTCGTTTCTTTTTTGGAGCGTTTGGTCAAAAGTGATTTCCGTTGATTTAAAAAGTACGCTATACTTTGCGCCTCTTAAAGATGTAGCGCAATTCGCAGCAGCAAGCAGTAAAGCGATAGCATACACTTTATGCCCAGGTGGCGGAATTGGTAGACGCGCATGGTTCAGGTCCATGTGCCTTCGGGTGTGGAGGTTCGAGTCCTCTCCTGGGCACCACGGTTTTAATACATTAACCCTCGTTAATCTTTGATTTTCGAGGGTTTTTTGTTTTTTAGGCCGTCAAGGCGTGGCGCATGATGATGTGCTGTATGCCGGCATCCATGAACACGCTGCCGTCGGCAACGAACCCATGGGCGGCATAAAAGGCCTGCGCATGAAGCTGAGCGGCCAGAACCACCTCTAGATAGTGGCGGCGGCGGGCTTCGTCCACAAGCGCGGCCAATAGCTCCGAACCGACCCCTTGGCCCCGATACGCCGCACGCACAGCCATTCTGCCGATGTGGGCATCGCCCAGCAATCGGCCCGTGCCGACCGCTACACCTTGTTCGTTGTATGCCACGGCATGAACGCAGTCCGCATCTTTCGGGTCCAGCTCTTCCTCTATCGGCACGTGTTGCTCTTGCACGAACACCTCGTAACGAATAGGCATGGCGTCGTGCTTGCAAGATTCCCAGTCGCCCAGAATGACGTGAATGCGCTGCTTCAATTAAATCTCCGAGATGGTTGTAAAGTGGGCCGGCGCACCCTGCCGTATGGCAGCGGAGCCGCCTGGGCGGCCAGCACCTAGCCGGCCAGCTTCAGGCCGATAATGCCCACGATAATGAAGGCCACGCTGACAAGCCGCGCCGGACTCGCCGACTCGCCCAGCAGCGCGATGCCTAATATAACTGTTCCAACAGCTCCCACACCCACCCAGATAGCGTAAGCCGTGCCTACCGGAAGCTGCTTCAACGCCAGTCCCAACAGGAATACGCTAACCACCATGGACACGACCGTGCCGACACTGGGCCAAAGCCGGGTGAAACCTTCGGTGTATTTCAGTCCTATGGCCCAGCCTATCTCGAACAACCCGGCGACCAGCAATACTATCCATGACATGGATACCGACATGAAACGCTCTCCTAAATTAACTTGCATGTGTAGTGGCGGCCGACCGACTCTGGTATGGTATTGGTGGCTGAAACAAAAGGATACGAGATGGACCGCCTTCTTACCCGTTATACCGCCTTTTATATTGCTATCGCCGCCACCGTATTTTTCTTCATTCTGGGTCTTGCGGCAAACGGCGCATGGATGATCCCTGCCCTAATGTTCGCCGCAGCATCGGTACTGGGTATATGGGACCTGCGCCAAACCCATCATGCCGTTCGCCGCAACTACCCCATCATCGGCAATCTGCGCTTCCTATTCGAATACATACGACCGGAGATGCGGCAGTACTTTATAGAAGACGACAACGACGCATCGCCTTTTTCGCGTACGCAGCGGTCCCTTGTTTATCAGCGAGCCAAGCAGCAAATCGACAAACGGCCATTCGGCACCCAAGTCGACGTATACCGCAACGAATACGAATGGATCAATCACTCGATGGAGCCGGCGCATCCCGCCGGCAGCGATTTCCGCATCGATGTCGGCGGTCCCGACTGTACGCAACCCTATTCGCTTTCCGTGCTTAATATATCGGCCATGAGCTTCGGCGCCCTGTCGGCCAATGCCGTACTGGCCTTGAACAAAGGCGCTGCCGCAGGCAACTTCGCGCACGACACAGGCGAAGGAGGCATCAGCCGGTATCACCTCGAGCACAAGGGCGACCTGATATGGAATATCGGTTCGGGGTATTTTGGGTGCGGCGACGGCAAGGGCAACTTTTCTGAAGAGGCCTTTGCGCAACGCGCCCGGCAAGACAGCGTGAAGATGATAGAAATAAAGCTGTCGCAGGGCGCGAAACCAGGCCATGGCGGCATACTTCCAGGCGCCAAGGTCACACCGGAAATTGCGGCCGCGCGCGACGTGCCTGTATGGCAGGACTGCAACTCACCCGCGCGCCATAACGCATTCAGCACGCCTATCGAGCTCATGGAGTTTGTTGCCAATTTGCGCATGCTTTCGGGCGGCAAGCCGGTGGGCTTCAAGCTATGCATCGGTCACCCATGGGAATGGTTTGCCATCGCCAAGGCCATGCTCAAGACTGGCATCACACCCGACTTCATCGTTGTCGACGGCGCTGAAGGCGGCACGGGCGCCGCTCCTATCGAATTCGTGGACCACGTAGGCACCCCATTGCGCGAAGGCCTGCGCCTGGTTCACAACACACTGGTCGGCATAGGCTTGCGCGAAAAAATCAAACTCGGCGCATCGGGGAAGATAATCAGCGCCTTCGACATGGCGCGCATCTTGGCGCTAGGGGCGGATTGGTGCAACAGCGCCCGGGGTTTCATGTTTGCCATCGGCTGCATCCAAGCCCAGACATGTCACACCGGCCAGTGCCCCACCGGCGTCACCACGCAAGATCCCAAACGCCAGGCCGCGCTGGTTGTGGGCGACAAGTCTATGCGCGTCGCAAGCTATCACCAAAACACGCTCAAAGCGCTTGCTGAACTATTGGGTGCGGCCGGACTGGCCCACCCGCAGGATCTTCGCCCCCACCACATTGCCAAACGCATCGCCAATGGCGAGGTCCGCGTCCTGTCCGCCCTGCTTCCCGACCTGGAAAAAGGTGAGTTGCTGGAAGGAAAATTCCGTTTAACCATTTTCCGTACCGCCTGGCCCATGGCACAGGCCGAGTCGTTTACGCCTCTGTACAGCTTAAGCGCGGCACTTTCAGGCAATCCCGACAGCCCCATCCCCGGCTAGGGTTTTTACCGACTTGCACGACAATAAATTCAGGCCTATCGTTAAGTCGTTGTCTGAAGCAGCAAAATCGTTCTTAACTGAAGGTTTGACCGGTACTGCCTCGTGCAGTGCCCCCTGCTCAAACGACAACAAGGCCCCGCCAGAAGGTGGGGCCTTTATATTTCCATGGCCAGGCACCATACGAGGTGGCGACTAATGGCGCTGCACCTGGATTGCTGGGCCGCGGGTTGCCGACAGCGAAAAACATATGGTATAGTTTCGTGCTTTGGCGCATTAGCTCAGCCGGTTAGAGCGACGGAATCATAATCCGCAGGTCCCCTGTTCGAATCAGGGATGCGCCACCAAAGAATACAAACCGCCCCGACACCGCAAGGTTCGGGGCTGTTTTTTTGTTCTTTGAAAACGTGACCTATTGATTTTCAATGATATTTTTATCTAGATCGGTATTCCATTATAAATAACGCGACAGGTTGCTACACGCAGTATCTGGTACAAAAGGCTGGTACACAGCCGCCTTGAAACCAGCGACATCCAACGCCCCTCTGGTTTCGAACCCGGAACCTGACGGATTGGGGTAGACGTTGTAGCGGTCCATCAAAACATCCTGTGCTTCGCCAACGGCAGACCGTACTTTTCAACGAAGGCATTGGAGCTTTCGATAGCCTCTTGATTTTCAGTCAGCCAAAGCTCTGACCGCCTGCGTGCGATGGCCTGGGCGACGCCCGCTTCAGCGGCTTGCGAGATGTTGATGTTCAGCGCTTTAGCCTCAGAGAGCAATTCTTCGGTCAGCGACACATTGGTTGCGCGTTTTGTAGCGCTGCGGGGATTGCTTGCGCTTCGCATGGTTCGGCTCCCTATAGGCGACGGCCCGACTAGTGTTCATTTTATCCAATATATTACATGCGCATATTATCCTTGCATCCTATGCGCCTTGCAGGCCAAAAACCCTTTATTAGACACCGCCTGAAAGCCATCACTGTGGAGATCATCAGCTCGGGCACATAAGTTGCTATGTACGTTTCGTCAGAAAGCGCGCCGCATTGGCGCTGAGCTTTTCAAGACGAAATCATTCTAAAGTGAGAGCAACAGCCATGAGCATCGGAAAACTATCCAAGCCTATCCTAATCGCCACTTTCGCACTGGCCGCAGGTATGAGTTCGTCGGCCTGGGCACAGGCGACGCCCGCAGCGGACGCCCGAGCCCGATATAACGCGGACATGCAGCAATGCGAAACCCTGAAAGGCAATGATCAAGATGTCTGCGAGAAAGCAGCGAAGGCCCGGAGGGACGCGGCCAAAGCTGATGCGAAGGCAAATAAAGAAACTGCTGAGGCGCAACACGACGCGGTAAAGACCAAGCGCGATTCCGGCTATGACGTAGCTAAAGAGAAATGCGACGCCATGTCCGGCGATGCCAAGGACCAATGCATTGCACAAGCCAAAACCAAATACGGTAAGTAGCTTTGCGACGCGTTTGAAGCATCAACTGCGGCGGTGCCCTCCTCGGAGGGCATTTTTGCACGATAAATTTGGGCAGGTGACGGCAGTTGCGTCCCCTCGCTCGGACAATCAAACATATGTCTCTATGTAACGCTTGCACACGCTGTCGGGCAGCAAGCTTGCGGCGGCCTCGTCAAGAATGATTGTCGCTCGAGGATGGCGTTTCAGAACGGTAAACGGTATTGCCACGGTGACATCATTCTGATGATACTCCGCAAGAATCGGGGCTTTGCCCGCTCCAGTCGCAATCAGCAGGATTTCACGGGCAGCCATGATGTCTTGCATCCCCATGGTGATGGCGGAAGCGGGAACAACAGCGTCGTCGTCAAAGAAACGGCTGTTGTCGATACGAGTCTGCTCGGATAGCTGGACGACGTGGCAGCGGCTATCGAATGCCGTACCAGGCTCATTGAAGCCAATATGTCCGTTACTTCCCACGCCCAATAATTGGAGATCGATTCCGCCATGTTGCTGCATTTTGGCGGAGTACTCGAGACAGTGTTCTTCCAAGTTCCGCGCCTGACCGTCGGGCAGATGATGGCGAGATTCGTTGAAGCCCACGTGCTTGAACAAGTGCTGGCGCATATAAGCGGCATAGCTTTGCGGATGATCGCCCCCCAATCCCACATATTCGTCCAGATTGAAGGAAACCAGCCGCGAGAGATCCAGTTGCTGTTCGTGTGCTTGCTCAACGAAGCGCGCATAGATTGGTTCCATGGTTCCACCCGTGGCCGCCCCCAGGACGACTCCAGGCTTGCTTTTAATCTTGTTAATTAGCGCCGTGCTGACATAGTCGGCGATGGAAGAAGCATCGGGAAAAATAAGAAACATGGGCTATGCCCTCGCCTTTGCGCAATAATTGGATAAGGTTTTTAAACGGCTACCGGAAAACGCGTCGAATCGTAGCACGGCTTTATCTTGCTGGTCGATCAGCAGGACAGCCCCGTGCTGTCGAACAATTGTCATGATCATGGGGGAATATTGCTATAGTTCAGCCCGACTTTCGTCGTAGACCATGTCAGCGCCACTCGCGTCAAAACACCATAAGGATAAAAAATGAAATTCAAACCGGAAGCCTGGCGCGCGCTGCAGCCGCCTCCCTTTCATGAGGGCGAGTACGAGGTCAAGCTCGACTCTGGCGAAATCATTCGCGCAATGTACCAACAAACGCAATGGCTGCAAGACACCAGTCGATTTGCTCAGTGGCGCGGGCAGCGCCTCAAAGGGATGAAGCAAGACAAACCGCGGCGCCGCGTCATGGACCGCTACCGCGCTAATGCGCAGGCAACCTATTCGCCTGCGGCGCAAGCGGCCCATTTTCTTGCCCGCCGCGCCGTTTCGCTTGGCAAGCAGTTCTCCGCCTACCAGTTTTACCTTGTTGTACAAACGCTGGACCCCGCCCTCTTGGGCCAGGTCGATACCCAATGGATCGCGAAGCTTGCGGCCCAGCCCTCGGTATCGAAAGAAAAGATCCTGGCTCGCCACCACAAGGTGGACGCGTTTTTCAGTAAGCGCGGGGGTCACCCCACGCGGGCGTAGGCCAGACGCGGCGTCATGATTGCGCCCCCAGCCGATCGGCAAGGAAGTCGATTAAGACACGGATCCGGTAAGGTATCTGCCGATTGCTTGGCAATACAAGGTATACACCTAGCTCGGGCGCCGGATATGCCGTCAGAATTGGCTTCATCGCGCCACTGGCGATGCTTTCCGCCACGATGAAATCGGGCTGATAGGTAATTCCCATGCCCATGGCCGCCGCCCGATTCAACACGTCTCCATTGTTTGAATGGAGCCGCGCGCGGACCGGGAAGTCAGCAAGCACGCCGTCGACTAAAAACTGCCACGCGTCGATGTTGTCGCGTGCGGTATAGCTAAGACAATCATGGTTGATCAAGTCCGCCGGGTGGCGCGGCTCGCCGTGGCGAGCCAAATACGCCGGCGAGGCGGCGGTCAGAATACGCATACCTCCTATTTTTCGAACAATGTCGCTGTCGGCCAGGCGCAGGGTAATTCGAATAGCAAGGTCCACGCCCTCTTCGATCAGGTCGACCTGCCGGTCGTTATAGTTCATTTCCACTTGCACTTCCGGGTAATGCCGCGCGAACTCCAGAATGAGGGGCGCCAGGCGTCTCATGCCGTAACTCAGCGGAAGACTCATTCGCACCGGGCCCCGTAGACTCTGATGTTCCTGGGCAAGCTCGGTTTCCGCCAGCTCGATCAAATCGAGAATCTCCCGGCATTTCTCCAGGTAAGCACTTCCGGCCGATGTCAACGTCAGCCGTCGCGTGCTACGCGTCATGAGCTTGGTCCCGACCGCGGTCTCGAGCTGCGCGATCTGCCGTGTGACAACGGATCTGGCAATACCTTGTTGGCGCGCGGCGGCAGAGAAACTGCCCAGTTCGGCAACGCGGACAAAGGTCGCCATGGATCTGAACTTACCCATTGTTGTCTTTTCAAGAACAAATATGTCTTGATTGTCCCCTATTTGCCATCAGCCAACAACGGTAAAGTGGAGTATTGGAGGAACTCACGACTATGGCATTCGTCGTCACTGAAAGTTGTATTTCATGCAAGTACACGGATTGCGTAAGCGTCTGCCCTATGGATTGCTTCTACGAAGGCCCAAATTTTCTCGTCATTAATCCTGACGAGTGCATCGACTGCTCGATCTGCGTCGGGGAATGTCCTGTCAACGCGATCGTTGAAGAAAGGGAAATCGACCCAAGCCAGGCGCACTTTGTGCAGATTAATCGCGACCTTTCGGCGGATCCGAGATGGAAGCGCATCACGCGCACCAAAAGCCCGCTGCCTGATCACGAGGTTTGGGCAAAGGTAAAAGACAAGCTGCATCTCCTGGAGAAATCCTGACCGCTTATGGTAGCCCGACGAACGCTACGCGGCGCCAGCTTCCCTTTTCACTTTAAAGGACCAGAAATCATGTTCACGATCGACATCTCCGGCAAAACAGCCATTGTCTCCGGTTCGACTACCGGCATAGGCCTGGCAATTGCGAAGGGCCTGGCACAAGCCGGCGCCGCCGTCGTGGTCAACGGTCGCTCCCAAGCAGCGGTCGACAAAGCAATCGATGCCGTCAAGCAGCACGCTTCCTCCGCGCAGGTGCGCGGGATTGCCGCCGACCTCGGGTCGGCAGAAGGCTGCGCGTCGCTGATTGCCGCGGAACCCCGCTGCGACATTCTGATCAACAACCTGGGCATTTACGGTACCCGCCCGTTCTTTGACATCGATGACGCTGAATGGATGCGCTATTTCGAGGTGAATATCATGTCCGGCGTCCGCTTGGCACGCGCCTATATGCCCGCCATGCTCGAACAAAACTGGGGACGAGTGGTGTTTATCGGATCTGAGTCGGCATTGAACATTCCAGCTGACATGATCCACTACGGCTTCAGTAAAACGGCCCTACTGGGCGTCTCCAGGGGTCTCGCCAAGTTGGCCGCCGGCACTGGAGTGACTGTCAATTCTGTATTGCCTGGCCCCACGCTTTCCGAGGGGGCCGCGCAAATGCTGATGGCCTCGGCCCCAGAAGGCCAGACACTCGAGCAAGCCGGCGTCGCGTTCGTAAAGACGCACCGTCCAAGCTCGATCATCCAACGCGCCGCAACGCTGGAAGAAGTTGCCAACATGGTCGTGTATGTGGCGTCCCCGCTGTCGTCCGCAACCACCGGAGCGGCGCTTCGGGTGGAGGGAGGCGTCGTCGATAGCCTCTAAGTGCAATCGTCTATCTCTCGCTGCGCTGCCATAGCCGCAGGCGCGAGCAGCTTCCTCCGACTTTGGCTCTATAACCTAGAACCCGCTAGGTTTTTCGCGACTAAATCCAACGCATCCGGCCAGCTCATTTGTACGTGATAACCCTGCTCCACCTTACGTGGGCAAATTTCCGGATTTATAATTTCCGCACATGGAATGCCCCCGCGAGCCGCATGAACGCTGGCTTTGGCAACTTCGCCAATGTGCCGTAAACCCTTATCCACTGTGGCTTTGCTCGGTTATACCAATATTGACGCAGGTATACAGATAGCCTATAAATGCTTCGGCAGTTCGAGGTTTTACCGGTTGTAATCAAAAACACATAGCAAATAAAGCCAGGAGACAAAAACATGAAAAGCAGTCAGAAAGAAGGTAGTGCCGTAGTCCAAGCCAAATCGTCACGCCGCCAGTTCCTCGGCGGCGCCGCCGCTGGCACAGCCGCAGTTGCCGCCATGGGTTTCCCGGCTATTGTCAGCGCCCAAACGCCTGTCAATTTTCGCTTCCAGAGCACCTGGCCCACGGTCGATATTTTTCACGAGTTCGCACTAGACTTCGCCAAGAAAGTCAACGATATGACGGGCGGCGAACTTAAAATCGAAGTCTTGCCCGCTGGCGCCGTTGTTCCCGCCTTTGCCTTGCTCGACGCCGTGTCGAAAGGCACATTGGACGGCGGCCACGGCGTGCTTGGCTACAACTATGGTAAACAAAACGCGTTGGCACTGTTCTCGTCGGGCCCCGCCTTCGGCATGGACGCCAACATGATCCTCGCTTGGCACAAGTACGGCGGCGGCCAGGAACTATTGGCCAAGCTGTATAACGAAATTGGCGGCAACGTGGTGTCGTTCCTAAGCGGCCCAATGCCCACGCAACCGTTCGGCTGGTTCAAGAAGCCGGTCACCAAAACGGAAGACCTGAAAGGCCTGAAGTTCCGCACCAACGGCTTGGCTATTGACTTGTTCACGGCCATGGGTGCGGCGGTGAATGCCTTGCCAGGCGGTGAAATCGTACCCGCGCTGGATCGCGGCCTGCTCGACGGCGCTGAATTC
>DATJBV010000042.1:0-2025 GCA_035515055.1 Candidimonas sp. | reverse complement strand
TTTTTTATTAGGGACTACCCTTGATCTTTGTCAGATTGTTGACAATCTGACAATTGACAATATAGAGTAGGCTTATAAATAAAGATGGAGAGACAACATGCTGATTGTTTCGCTGCTCTTGAATGGCTTGGTGCTGGGATCCATCCTGCTGCTATCCAGCCTGGGGCTCACTTTGATTTATGGCGTGGGCCGCGTCGTCAACTTCGCCCACGGTGCGCTGTTCAGCCTCGGCGCCATGTGCGCCGTGTGGCTGGTCACGCTGGGCCTCCCCTTCTGGCTCTCCCTGGTTCTCTCCCTTGTTATTGTCGGGCTGGCCGGCGTCGTCATGGACTGGAGCATACTCGCGCGCATACGCGACAGGCCCATGGTCGACAGCCTGCTCCTCACGTTCGGCGTTGCCATGCTCATCACCGGCATTTTGTATGAAAGCGGCGGACGCAATGTGCAGGTGCTGGTGCCGCCTGCCGCCTTGTCAGGAACCGTGCATATTCTCGGTACGGCGCTGCCGCTCTACCGCGTCTTCGTGTCCGGACTGGCCATCGCCCTGGCGGTGGCCCTTTTGCTTTTCCTGAAGAAATCCAACTGGGGACTGCGGGTGCGCGCCGCCAACGACGATGGCGAGATGGCGGCCTGCCTGGGCATCAACCGCAATACGCTCATGCACTCGGTCGTGGGCGTCAGCGCGGCGCTGGTCGCCATTTCGGGCGCCGCCGCCGCACCAATTTTCAACGCCTATGCAACGGTCGGCGACAAGATTCTCATCCTGGCCTTCATGACGGTGATCCTGGGCGGGCTGGGCAGCTTGCGGGGCGCCATCGTGGCGGCCTATGTGGTCGGCATGATCATGGTGTTCGGCGAAGCTTATTCGGGCGGCCAGGCGGCGCTTCTTGTGCTGTTCCTGCTCGTAATGGCAATGCTGATTCGCTGGCCGCGCGGGTTTTTCGGCGAAGGGCGGACGGAATGAATACGGAGACGACTGTGCCAAGCACCTTGATCACCACACAAAAATCCACACGCTTTAACTGGCTGCGCATCGTCGGGATTGTGGCCGCCGCGTTGGGAGCCATGGTTCCGCTTGTCCTTCAAGAATCCCCGTTCATACTCGTCCTCGCTTCGCACGCGGTGATCGCAGCCATCGTGGCCGTCAGCCTGGATATGCTGACAGGCAATACCGGCCTGCTCTCTTTCGGGCACGCGGGCTGGTTCGGCCTAGGCGCGTACGCGGCGGGACTGCTATCGCAGACCTTGACGACCGAAATGCTCGTCATCGTCCCGATGGCTATTGCCTTGGCGATCTTGCTGTCGTGGGCGGTGGGCCAGATCTTCGTGCGGCAAATCGGCAAGGCGTTCGCCATCCTGACCCTGGCGTTCAGCCAAGTGCTTTATGCCCTGGTGTTCGTTTTTTCCGACCAAACGGGCGGCGAAGACGGGCTGCAAGGCGTGCCGATTCCAACCTTGTTCGGGTTCGACGTCGCGGATCCAGGGGTCTGGTACTGGCTGCTGTATGCCTCCTTGCTCGCGTCGCTGTACTTGGCGCTACATATCCGGCGAACGCCGCTGGGCAAGGCGTGGCTGGGCATACGCGAAAACACCGAGCGCGCGTACTTCATTGGCCTTAACGTCACGCTGCTCAAGCTGCTTTCCTATATGTTCTCGGCGGCCATGGCGGCGTTCGCGGGCAGTTTGTTCGTGCTGTTCAACGGCGCCACCTCGCCTGAAATACTTCACTGGTTCGAGTCGGGCAAGATCCTGATGTACGTCGTGCTGGGCGGTATCGGCACTATCGTCGGCCCGGCGCTCGGCGCCGTCGTATTCACCTTCGCGGAGCATTACATCAGCAGCCATACCGACGCCTGGCTCATCTACTTCGGCGCCCTTTTCGTGGTGATCGTCATCGTGGCGCCCGGCGGCATCTTCGGGCTGCTGCGGCCGGCCTGGGAACGCCTGACTCAGCGCAAAGAACGAGGTGCGCCATGATCTTGCAGACCAACGACTTATCGAAGAATTTTGGCGGCTTGAAGGCCG
>DATJBV010000041.1:0-2700 GCA_035515055.1 Candidimonas sp. | reverse complement strand
GCCTGGTCATATAATCAATGTGCCTAATTCAAACAAGAAAGAGTCCACTTGAACGAATCGACTTGCACAGTAACGGCCGCCTTGACGCACTTTGCTGGCCGAGCCGGTGACCACAACGACCGCGCCATGGCGGGGTCGCCGGCCATGGCAGAGGAATTGGCCCGCCGCCTCGGCGTTGATCCCGTGGTGATAAGCCAGCCTGAACCGGCATTGGCCTCCGGATGGCAGGCCGAGCTAGACGCCGCACGTCCAGCCCTTTGCGCAATGGGCGCGCGATACGAGCAACTGTTCAGCCAAGGCGCTGTACCTTTCACCGCACTCTCCCGCTGTGCAGTTGCACTTGCCACGCTGCCTATCGTTGCGCGGCACCGACCGGACGCCGTTGTTGTGTGGCTAGACGCGCACGCGGACATAAACACACCGGACAGCACGACTAGCGGCTATCTTGGAGGGCTAGCTCTTAGCGGGCCGCTTGGCATATGGGATTCCGGCTTTGGTCAGGGGCTATCTTCGGCCAATACGATACTAGTCGGGGCCAGAGCTATCGACCCATTTGAGCACCAGCTCATCGCACGTGGCGCGCTGACACTCGTCCCCCCAGGCCCTGACATCGCAGCGCGAGTCTCTGCGGCCGTGGCCGGCCGCCCTGTCTACTTGCATCTGGACTGCGATGTGTTGGAGCCCGGCTTAATTCCGACCGACTACAGCGTTCCGGGCGGCTTTAGCCTTAACGAGTTGCGCCAGATCGCTGTAGCGGTGGCGACCAGCGAAGTCGTTGGACTTGAGATCGCTGAGTTTGAGGCAGACACGACGCCAGAAGGTACTCAGGCTGCGGCCTGCTGCTTGCTCGATGCACTACAGCCGTTGCTGCCGATCGCGTCTGGAATCGACCCCAGCCCGCAGCCAAGATCATAGTCGACGAAATACCAGGCTGGCATTGACGCCGCCGAAGCCAAAGCCATTGGAGATGGCATATTCCGTCGATATCTTGCGGGCCGATCCGCCGACGATGTCTATGTCCTCCGCAGCTGAATCAGGCTGCGCTAAATTGAGTGTGGGAGGCGCAATCTGGTCGCGCAGCGCAAGCACGGTAAATATCGCTTCCACGCCGCCAGCCGCCCCCAGCAGATGTCCTGTCGAGGACTTGGTGGCTGAGACGGCAGGACCGCGATTCCCTCTGAATATAGCCCTAATGGCAGCTAACTCACTGATGTCACCTACCGGCGTGGACGTCGCATGGGCGTTCAAATGCCCGATCAGCGCTGGTTCAAGGTTTGCCTGCTGGATTGCCAGTTCCATGGCGCGTCGTCCGCCGGCGCCGTCCTCGGGCGGAGACGTCATGTGATACGCGTCGGCGCTTGTGCCGTATCCAAGCAGTTCCGCAATCGGAGTGGCGCCTCGCCGCAATGCGTGTTCCAGTTCTTCGATGACCAGCATGCCGGCCCCTTCCCCCATGACAAAGCCATCTCGTCCAACATCGAATGGGCGGGATGCCTGTGTGGGGTGGTCATTAAAGCCCGTGGACATTGTTCTTGCAGCGGCGAATGCACCCAAGCTGACACGATCGATGCAGGCCTCCGCCCCGCCGCACACGGCAATATCGGCTTCGCCCGCCCGAATCAAGCGCGCGGCGTCACCAATGGCTTGTGCACTGGCGGCACAGGCGGTCACAGGCGCGCCCAGGGGGCCACGAAAGCCATGGCGGATGGAAATATGCCCAGCTGCCATATTTGCCAAAAAACTGGGAACAGTGAAAGGAGAAAGCCGCCTCGGCCCGCGGTTATCCGTGACTCTGACGGCATCGGCAATTGCACCGAACCCGCCTATGCCCGTCGCCACAATGGTTGCCGTCCTTTGGCGAGCGCTTTCCGTTTCAGGTTGCCAGCGGGCCTGGGTCAACGCCTCCTGCGCTGCGGTCAGGGCAAACAGGATGAATCGGTCCATTTTCTTCTGGTCCCTGGGTTCTGCTGCGAGGACAGCATCGAATCCCCATGGGCGGTCTGCCGTCAACGTCGGCACGACGCCACCGACCTTTGATGGAATTCCTTCCGTGACCTCGTCTTGCAAAACGGCCAATCCTGACTCGCCATGCAAGAGATGTTTCCATACGGCCTCAACCCCGCATCCCAACGGCGACACCATCCCCATGCCAGTCACGACAATGCGTCTCGTATTCATATCAGCTCTCCCAGTCTCTTCAATCAAGGCATTCGAATAATATGATGACCATCATATTATTAAAGTTTAAAAAAAAGCCGCTCCATGAGCGCTGTACTTGCAGGACCTGTCAGTGTCGTCGGACGTAGCGATCTATCAAGGCATTGCGATTTGCGGCGAGCAAGACCTTACCTTCCCTCCCCCCACCGAGCGCGCGCGCTAGCTGCAGGGCACCCACCAGCGTGCTGACGATATGGGGCGCTTCCGATTGCGCAACGTCTTCAGGCAGGGTGGCTTCGACCAACCGAATCAAACCCCGCACACGTTCTGCTGAGGCCTGGCGCACTGGCTCCGCCTGGCGTGGCATTTCAGACGCCAGAGCCGCCACGACGCACCCGGTTTCGGTGCCAGCCATATGCCAATCCGAAAGATAAGATTCGACCAGTGCGCAAAAAGGTGACATCCCTTGTTTCTGCAGAACCGCCATTGATTGGCGCACTTTGTCAGCACTCTGCTCGCCGGCAAATGCAATCGCAGCCGCGA
>DATJBV010000040.1:0-10084 GCA_035515055.1 Candidimonas sp. | reverse complement strand
CCCGTTCTGGTTTTTTTGCCGCCGTTTGCGTGCGGCCGACATGACGGTGCGCGTACTGGCCGTGTGCGGCGCGTCGCTGCTGGTGGCCTTTTTTACCTACGGGATGACCCATGTGATCCTGGGACGGAACAACGGGATGATCTTTTTTGTGGTGACGCTGGTGGTGCTGTGGGGCTGTTTACGGGAGGCGGAGCGGCGGGCCGGCAGCGGCTTCACGCGCGCGCATGCAGGCCCAGAAGAGCAATAGCGAAATCAGGAAGAACAGGATGCCGCTGTTGCGTCCCAGAATAACGTGCGTCATGCCGAACATGGCGAACGATGCAATAAGCGACGCGCCGCACACCGCCAGCACCCGTACCGTCATGTCAGGCGCGCGCAAGCGCCGGCAAAAGAACCAGAATGGCAACACGAAAAGCGCAAGCAAGGCCAGGAAACCGAGCACGCCTTGCAGGACCCAGGCATCCAGGAAATTATTATGCGTGTTCGCTAACGTCTGGACGATGGGGTCGACGCGCTTGTCGGCCGCCAGTTGATGTAGGCGCGCCGCATAGTCTTCAGTACTCCAGCCTAGCCAGGGCTGTTCGCCTATCATGATGGTGGCGGCTCGCCACGCCTCCAGTCGCACGCCTACATCGGTGCCCACCGTGCGGTTATCTACATAGTTGTTCAGCCCCGCCACTGCCAAGTCGTAACGCTGTAGTAGCTGGTCGCCACCCACCAACACAAATCCTCCCGCAAGCAGTGCAAGCAGCGCCAGGGTGCCGACGGTGGTCTGCATGGCATTCCGCCGTCCAATGAAGGCGACGGCAAACAACGGCAAGACTAAAGGAATCGCCAGCCAGGCGCCGCGCGTCTCGGACGCCACGGCGCAATAGGCGCCGGCCAGCAGGCCCAGGATCAACAGGACGCGCCAGAGCCACACGCGTCGCGCGAGTGTGCCCGTCCAGAATAGACCGGCCGCGCACAGTATTCCCATCATCAGCCCCATGTCGCCAAAGGGAATCGCGGATGTCACGTGCCCGGCGGCGCGCGGCACCCCGAGCCAATGTGTTTGCCAATAGGCAAGGCCCGCGGCCGCGATTACCCCGACGGCCACGCCGCCCCACATATGACATAGCTTGGGAGGCTTTTTTAGTAAAAGAAGGAGAACCGGAATAACCAATAGACAGCGGCTGGTTTGATCCAATGTCTTGCCCTTATTGCCATGCCAGAAAAGGACAAGGACCGAAACCATGAAAATGGCCAATAAAACGTAGACGAGAGTCTTGTCTTCCGCCGAAAGCCCCCACTGACGTTCCCGTACTGCAAATACAAGTCCGCCTAATAAGAGCAATCCAGATCCGTACGAATAGCCCGATGGCGCCGACAGCATCAATAAGTAAAACAGGAAAACACTAATAGAAACGAACTGTGTCCATCGGGTGTTGATAAGGATCGACGTCATGCCACTGAATTTTTCTGCAAGAGGGGAATTCAGGGATTATAGTGTTGGGCTGATACAACCGCCGAATCGCCCACCATGACGCCAGCAGTACCGTTAACTTGGCATGTGGCCTATACGAAGCCGCGCCAGGAAGAAATTGCCTTGCTCAACCTGCGGAATCAAGGGTTCGAAGCCTACTTGCCCAAATTCAAGGCGTTCAAGAAACCGCGCGCCGGCGCGCGGGCGGGCAAGCCGCTGCAAGTGGTCTACGAACCCATGTTCCCGCGTTATGTCTTCTTCAAGCCCACCAGCGCGAAGCAATCCATGGGTACGTTGCGGTCTACCCGCGGCGTCGCCTCTGTCGTGATGATAGGGTCGGCATTCGCCAACGTAACGCCGGCATTGCTGGAAGCCATTCGTGCCGCCGAAGCCGAGCGCAACGAGATGGATGCCGATCAATTAAGCCCGTACCAGCCCGGCGCTCGCGTCCGCTTGCGCGATCCGTCGCTACAAGGCCTGGAAGGCCTGGTTCAGGAAGCCTCCGGCCAGCGTGTCATTCTCCTGTTGAACATACTGGGCCGCGAGAAAACCTTGAAGGTGGACGCGTCGCAGATTGAGGGCATGTGAGGCGTGAAGTATTTGAAGGGCTACCCCGCCGACTTACAAGACAAGGCCCGCGTGCTGGTCGAGCGCGACCAACTGGCGCAGGTGCTGCTGACGCGCTACCCCGACGCGCATGCCGTGCGCACCGACAAGGCCTTGTACGACTACGTGATGGCGCTGAAGGGCACCTATATAAGAAACGGCGCGCCCATCAGCAAGGTGGCGTTCGATGGCAAGATGCAAACCGTGGCGCACACACTAGGCACGCACACCACCATATCGCGCGTGCAAGGCAAAAGCCTGAAAACCAAACACGAAATCCGGGTGGCATCCATCTTTCGTGCGGCGCCCGAAGCCTTTCTGAAAATGATAGTCGCGCACGAACTGGCGCATCTTAAGGAAAAGGAACACAACAAAGCGTTTTACAGCTTGTGCCAGCGGATGGAGCCGAATTATTACCAGTACGAGTTCGACTTGCGTTTGTATCTGACGCATCTGGACGGGCCGCAGGCGCGGCCGCTGTGGGACGCCTGATTCAAGCGCAGGCCCATAGTATTTTCCCATCTTGCTAAAGACATTCAGTTGGCGCTCGTCGACCACCAGCCTAGGCCTAAAGTGAACGGGTTCTTCTCTTTGTTGCCGACGTTGCCATGTCCACTACCGCCTCCGACTACGATGGTGCGTGGAAAGACGCCCTGGATGCGTATTTTCCACAATTCATGGCCTTGCTGTGGCCGAAATTGTACGTGCGGATCGATTGGGCGCATAAGGCGGTGTTCCTGGACAAGGAGCTGCAGGCCATCGCTCGCAGCGCTAAGCTCGGCCGACGCCATGTCGACAAACTCGTTGAACTGCGCTTGCTGGACGGCCAAGACGCGCTGGTGCTCATTCATGTGGAAGTCCAGGACGGGTCGGACCCGGGATTTTCCGCCCGCATGTTCAACTACCATATCCGTTTGCATGAAAAATACTCTGATCGCCCCGTTGTCAGCATGGCCGTCTTGACCGCGCGGCGCCACGGTTCGCCCCACATGACGTACGCCTACCAGCATTGGGACTGCGCACTGAACTTCAGCTTTCCCGTCATCAATCTGGAAAGCTGGCGGGAGCGTAAGAACGAATTGCTGGAAATGGCCTCGGCCAACCCCTTTGCTCTGGTGATTCTCGCGCAATTGGAAGCCAACGTTGCGGGCCCCGGCCGGGCGCGCCTGGCCCGCAAGACCGAACTAATGCGCCACTTGTACCGCTGGCGCTTTAGCCGCGATAATGTGATTCAGTTGTTTCGCATCATCGATGCGATGATGGTCTTGCCCGAAGCGCTGGAACCGGCCTTTGAACGAGCCATCAGCCAACTTGAAGAGGAAAGCCAAATGACCTACATCACCAGTGTCGAGCGCGTACGAGTCAAGCGGGCGCACCAGGAAGGCGAGCAGATAGGTAAGGAAATCGGCAAGGAACTCGGTAAGAAGATAGGCAAAGAGATTGGTAAGGTGGAAGGCATTTCCAGCGTTCTTGCCACGCTTATTTCCCGCAAATTCGGTGGATTGCCCGACTGGGCTCAAGTGCGTCTGTCCGAGGCCGACGCCGCCACGCTAAACCGCTGGGCCGTGCAGGTGCTGGACGCCCAGCGCATCGAAGACGTATTCGACGGCGAATCAGATGTCCACGGCGGGACGCAATAAACCGAATGGCACGCGCCATATCTTTCCGTCGCCAATGTCGACCGTGGCGGTTTTTTGGTTTATGCGCGCGATGACGCCAAACTGCATTTGCAGGTAACGATCTTCGAAAGACACCTTTTCGCCGCAGGAAAAATTGCCGGGGGTAGGCCTTGCCGGCATATTTGCCCATTCTTCGCGATGGTTTGCCCTTGACGCATATCGACGCGTATGGCTGCAATGCGCCGCGGGTCCGACATCAGGCGATCCAGCATTGCGCTTAGCTGGAATAGTTCCAGGCTACTGGCCTGGTTTAGCGCATCGGCGAGTTTGGTCTTACCCATGGAAGTCATGATTCTTGATCATGTTCACCACCAGCCCAGCCATTTGCTCCGCAATCTCTTCCGGACTTAGCTTCCCCCCGGGTTTGTACCACGTGTATAGCCAAGTGGTCATTCCGCTTAGCGCGTGGGTAACGACCACGGCGTTCGCATCGGCATGGCATTCCCCGGTTTTTATGCCTTCTTGAAGCAGCCGCGTAATAGCGTCGTTGAACGAACGGTAGTTGCGGCTTAGCTCTTTGACGGCATTCGGCGGCAAATGCTTCTCTTCGCGAAAGCGCACGGCCAAGTACAAGCGCCCTTCAATGACCCGCAGGCACAGCTGATAGACGATTTCGCGCAACTTGGCCAGCGGCGTGCCGTCGCCCTCCAGCGCAAAATTGGCGAAGTCGGCGGCCAGGGCCGTGGTGCGGTTGCACACTTCGGCCAGCAAGTCGGCCTTGCTGGCGAAGTGGCTGTAAATGAACGGCTTGCCCACCGACAGCGCCGTCGCGATGTCTTCCATGGACGTCTTGATGAAGCCTTTGCTGTAGAAGAGATCGCCCGCTACGCGCACGATCTCTTCCTTCTTCATGGCCTCTATTTTGTCTTTGATGGGGCTGTCCACTGAGTCGTCCTGTAAATGCCGCAAGGTAGTGCGCGGCCAGCTTACCAAGAGTCCATCCGCGACGGAAGCCAAAGAATGATCTCGGGCAGCATGACTAGGATAATCACTAATAGGATATGGGCGATAACGTGCGGCCACACGCCATGAAACACCTCTTCCACCGGCATTTTGGTGGTTCGCGATACCACGAACACATTCAGTCCGACCGGGGGCGTGACCACGCCAATCTCGGCCAGCAAGATAATGATAATGCCAAACCATATGCCGTCGAAGCCCAGGCTTTTAACCAAGGGCAAGACCACGGGCACCGTCAGGATCAGGATGGACAGCTGGTCCAGGAAGCAGCCTAGCACCAGGTACATGACAACCAGGATGGCCAGCACGGTGTAAGGGTTTAACCCCGCCGTGGCGGTGTATTCGACCAGGTTTTGCGTAACGCCCGTCATGGTCAGGAACGTGCCGTAGAGCTGCGCGCAGACAATAATGAGCCCGATCATGGCCGAGGTCATGCAGGCACGCGAGATGGCGCGGTAAAAGCTCTTCTTGTCCAGCTTGCCGGAAAGCACGGTCAGGATCAACGCGCCCAGCGCGCCCATGGCCGACGACTCTACCGGCGTGGCCACACCCAGGTAGATCAGGCCGGTCACCAGCGTAAACAACATGACGAATGGGCCGGCTACCCTTAGCGAGTCAACCTTGTCGCGCCAACTGGTGCGATAGCCTTCGGGCGCCAGGGACGGATTGCGCCAGATAAGCACCCAGATCGTAATGAAGATGGTGATGGTGACCAGGATGCCGGGGACGATACCGGCGATTAGCAGCTTGGCAATATTTTCCCCGCTAAGCAAGCCATAGAAAATAATGGCAATGCTCGGCGGTATCAACATGGCCAGGGTGCCCGAAATCGCGACAATACCCGCCGCAAATTTCTTCTCGTAACCCTGGCGGATCATTGAAGGAATGCTGGAGGTCGACAAGGTCGCGGCCGCCGCGGTGCTCGATCCAGAAATGGCGCCGAAGGCCGCGCCGGTAATGGCGGTTGCAATCCCCAAGCCGCCGCGCATGCGGCTGGTCCACATGGAGATGGCGTTGAACAGCGTATGGGAAATGCCGCTGACGACCATGAACTCCGCCATCAGCAGGAACATGGGAATAGTCAGCAGCTCGTAGCTGGAAATGGCGGACGACGGCGCCGTCGACAAAATGCCCACCAGCAGATCGGGGCCGCCCTGCGCCAGCAGGCCTATGCCGCCGCCCAGCGCCAGGGCAAGCGCCACGGGCAGGCCGATGGCAAGAAAGAACAGCAAGGCCACAAGGCCAATAACAATCGTCATGGTCAGATCTCGTTTGCAAGTTCGTCGGCCGGGCCCAGGCCCAGTATGTCTTCGGCCAGCGGGTCGGCAACGCAGGCCCAGTGCGCGAACGCCAGGTACAGGGTGCGTAGCGCCAGCGGCAGCATGCCCAGCGGAACAATGGCCTTGGAGACCCATACCGGCCACAACACCGCGCCGGCAATGACGTCGTCGTACTCCCAGGCGCTATAGGCATCCATCGTGGTGGCGAGGCCAACAATGCCCAATAACACGAAGGCCAGAGCGAAACCCACGCCGATCACCCCGTGATAGGTGCGCCGGTCGAGCTTCTTCGAGAAGAACTCGACCGACACGTGACCATGCTGGCCCAGCGTGTAGGAGAAGGCCAGGAAAAAAGAAGCCGGAAGTATGTAATGGGTAAGCAAGTCGAAGCCCCAGCTAAGCGGGGAATTGACGACATAGCGCATGACCACATCCACGGATGTGATCGCCATCATCAAGATGACGGCGCAGCCCGAACCCGCCAGCAATAGGCGTTCGATAAACGACAACATGCGATCGGCATGCGCGAGCGTGGTCCAGGCCACGGGTTGGCTTTGCATTTGCGGTACCTCCGGTTCCTGTGGGTTTAGTCAGCCAGCGTCGTCTTGAAGGCTTCAAGCACTTTCGCGCCTGGGCGCCCGCGCTGGTCCAGCGACCCGGCCCAGTCGGCATGAATGGTCTTGTACTTTTCGCCGATGGCTTTTACGTCTTGCTCTGGCAAGGCCGTGGGCGCAATGCCGCCCGCTTCCAGGTCGATGATGGTTTGCGCTTCGGTGCGATCGATGTATTCGCAATGGGACTTCGTGGCGTACTGGCCGGCTTCGGTCAGCACCTTTTGCGTGTCGGGCGAGAGCTTCTTCCATGCTTGGTCACTGATTGCGTAGACAATGACGAAGCTGCCAACGCCAAGATTGGGGGTCATGTGCTTCAGGCCAGACTGCAATCCCCACGGCTTCACACTTTGCAGGGGGAAAAATACGCCGTCGAGCGTGCCGCGGCTAAGCGACGGCAAAACGTCGGGGCCGGGCATGCGCACCGAGGTGGCGCCAAGTTGAGCCGCCGTCAGGTCCATCGGTCCACCAGCCGTGCGCAATTTCAAGCCGGCAAAATCCTGGGCGCCATTGACTTGCTTGGAGGCCGTCAGTACGCGGTAGGCGCCGATAGCGCCGGTGAACAGCACACGCACGCCGTTGCGCTTGTACTCGTTCTCGTACAGGATGCCGCCGGGCGAGGCCATTTTGGAAAAGGCGTTGGATCCGCGGCAGGCGCCTTCGTAAATGCCTGGCAGTTCGGCTACGCCTGACAGCGGGAATTTCTCGGTGATGTAGGCGGGCGCAATGTTCACGATGTCGGCTACGCCGCTCTGGGCCAGCTGCAGCGTGTCCTTGGCCTTTCCGAGTTGTTCCGCTGGGTAGTGCTTGAATTGAATCTTGCCATTGGACAATTCCGTGGCCTTCTTCATGAACACCAGGCCGCCTTCGCTGACGGTGTAATGGGTCAACGGCATCCAGTCGGCCACCTTCAGCGTGATGGTGTCCTGGCCTTGCGCGACCGTACTGACGGCAAGCGCCGCAGCGCCCGCCAAAAGCGTCTTCGAATACTGCGGCAATAGCGATTTTTTCATTTATGTCTCCTCGGGTTTTTGTGGTTTTGATTTTGTTGGTACAGCTATCGGTAGCCTTTGCGCGCCAGGTAGTTTTCGCGGGACTGGGCCGACTCCTTGTCCAGCAACGCCGAATACAGCACATGCGCGTCACAGAACGAATTGCCATTCGAGGCCAGGTTGTCGCGCGCGGCAGCCACCTGCTTCTTGGTGGCGCGCAAGACAAGGGTGGACAAGGCGCTTAACTTTTGGGCGCGTCCCTGCACGTAGGCATGCAGTTCCTGTTTTTCCACCACGCCGTTGATCATTCGCATGTCCAAGGCGGCCTCGGCGCTCACGGACTCGCACAACAGGACGAGTTCGGTCGTCAACAGCGGTCCTATCTCGCGCGTCAGCCAGGGAATGCCGCCCCACGCCAGCGGGATGCCGATCTCGGCCTCGGGCAGGCGAAACGCCGCGTCCGTACTCGCGTAGCGAAAGTCGCAAGCCGCCATGAGAACTATGCCGCCGCCGATGCAATGGCCATGCACGGCCGCGATGGTCGTGGCATTCATTTGCGCGATGGCGTCCGCCATGCGGCGGCCGAGTTCAACATTCTCGCGCACGTCTTCCACGGTCGGCGCCGACGAAAAGAAACGCAGGTCGAAGCCGGAGCAGAAAGAGGGCCCGTTGCCCGATACCACAACGACCTTCACTGCCGGCCTGAGGTTGAACCACTCGGCCGCGGCGAGCAAGTCGAGCATCAGCTCTCGGGTAAAGGCATTGTGCGCATGCGGCCGGTTCAGCCGGATGGCGCCGATAGCGCCTTGGGCATCGAGCTCGACCGTCGACAAAGTGAGTGTTGTATCCAGTTTGGGCCCTTGTGCTTGCGTCGTCATTTCCGCTCCATGTGCTCGTCGCGCAGACGGCGTTTCAACACCTTGCCCGATACGTTCTTTGGCAATTCGTCCACGACAAACACCTGCTTGGGCACCTTGTAGCCGCCAAGGGCGGTACGGGCCTGTGAAATGATGGATTCCGCCGTCGGTGCCTGGCCGGACCTGGCCACGACGAACGCCGTGACGGCTTCGCCCCACTTGTCGTCGGGCAGGCCCACCACCGCCACCTCCGCTACCTCGGGCGAGGTCTTCATAATGGCTAATTCCACTTCGATGGAGTACACGTTTTCTCCACCCGACTTGATCATGTCCTTGCGGCGGTCGACAAAAAACATGAAGTTGTCTTCATCCAGGTAGCCCAGGTCGCCGGTATGCAGCCAGCCGCCTTTGAGTGTGGCGGCATTCTCTTCCGGCCGCTTGTAGTAGCCCTTGAACACGTTGGGCCCGCGCACCAGGATCTCGCCCACCTCGCCTACCGGCAAGGGTTGGTCGTCCGCGTCGACAATGCGCACGTCGTTGTACCAAACCGGAAAGCCGAGCGTGTTCGGCTTGACCATCATCTGGGCCGAATATTCGGTTGTGCTGACGATAGGCGCCGCTTCGGTTAGGCCGTACATGAAGTAAATGTTGTCCAGGCCCAGCTCGTGCATGGCGCGTGTCGGGAGTTCGGGCGTGTACTTCGCCGCCGCCGTCATCAGGCGGCGCAAGGACGTCAGGTCGTACTTATGCCGCATGGGCGAATCCAGCAATTGCAACAATGGCGCGATCAGGATGTAGGCCAGGGTAATGCGATGTTTTTCTATCAGTTGGCAGGCGGCTTCCGGCTCCCATTGCGCGAGGATCACCAAAGGCAGGCCGCGCAAAATGAAGGTGGTGGTTTGCGTATGCAGGCCGCTGACATGGTTCATGGGCATGGAAAGCAGGAAGCAATCATCCTGGCGCGGCGCAACGTAGGTCAGGCATGCCATCGCGTCCCAGCAAATATTGGAATGCGTGAGCACGGCGCCCTTGGGCCGGCCCGTCGTACCCGACGTATACATGATGATGGCTTCGTCGCCGCCATTGACTTCTATGCCGGGTTCCTCGTCGCTGGCGCACGCGACCATGTCCTCATACTGCAGCGCATCCTGTAAAACCGCCGGGCCCCCATACACGATAAGGCGAATATCTTTCAGGTCGTGCTTGAACTCTGCAACCAGATCCTGGAATCCGGCCTCGACCAGCAAGATCACGTTGTCGGCATCTTGCACAATGAAGGAGATCTCGTCAGGCGCCAGCCGCCAGTTGATCGTGCCGAACACCGCGCCGATCTTGCCAGCCCCATGGCACATTTCCAGGTATTGAATCGAGTTCTTGCCGAGGATGGCGACGTGTTCGCCCTTGCGCACGCCCAGCGACGCCAACGTGTTGGCCGCCCGGTTCACCCGCTTGTTGTATTCCCGAAAGGTGCAGCGTTCCTCGCCAAAAATCATGGCGGTGCGATGGGGGTACTGCTGGGCCGAGCGCCGGACAACCGCGCCCATCGTCATCGAGTCTTGCATTTTGCTCTCCGTGCGTTGCGCAGCGCTTATGTGTGCGTGCGTCCGTATAAAACTGACTGGTACGTTAATGTACCG
>DATJBV010000039.1:0-4965 GCA_035515055.1 Candidimonas sp. | reverse complement strand
GTGGTCGACCGTATCGTGCAACGGCTTTGCGAGCCAGCTACCAAAGGATCATGATGAGCGCCGCCACGTCCACCCGCCTGCGCCTCGACGCGGAACACACCACCTTGGCCACCGACTCAGGGCACGACGTCGTGCTGGCCGTGGGCGTGCAAACCATATCCAAGGATTTCTTTCGGCATGAGCCACCAAGCGCCTTTGATATGGAGCGCGCTATCGACGCCATCGAGGACGCACTGACGAGCAGCCGCTTACCGCACGCCGAGCGCGGCGAACTCGTGACCAGCGAACCATTGCTGCAGGCCTGGGCATCCAGCGGTCACCCGCCAGGCACCGATACGCAACTGAGCCTGGACGAAGTGGAAGCAATCTTCCAGCGTTTAGCTTCGGCATCGCTCGGCCATCCGGGGGCGTTGATTGGCTTGCCGCAAGGGCGCGCCGCTGCAGCAGCCATGCTGATCCTGCGCGAGTGCATGCACCACCTTGGTTTTAATAGCGTTCGTATCCTGTCGTCTTGAGTCGAACAGCATCCGCCGCGACCCGAGGCCCATTGGTCCTGAGTTGCATCTCCGGCAATATAGCTCACGCCTTCCGCGGGTGTATAAGCGTGCTGTCGACCATGGCGAACTCGTCGGAACCATCGTCATAATCCCAACGTTCGATTACGCAGCCCCGGGGCATACCCTCGACCCCATGGCGAATTAGATTTATAGAGTTGCTCGAATCATGTCGAATGCGGGCTGACACCGCTGTTCCGGCCTGCAAGGCCCAGACGTGATGGCGCATGTCGGCAAGGCCTTCATGCAGTCCGCAAATAAACGGGCGATGGATGTGGCCGCCCAGTATTAAATCGACTCCGGCTTCCGCCCACTGGTTGACTGCGCGCTCGTGACCGCGCAGTAGATGTTCCTGGTCCGCCGCGTGGGTGACATGCACTGGTTGATGCGTCACCACCAGGCGTAATTGTTTTTCGCCTGCCAGCTTCAAGCGATGCGCCACGCGTTGAATCTGTCGGGTCGAAACCTCCCCTTCAATATGCCGATAGCGCCGGGTTGTGCGTACGCCGATGACCAATAGCTCTGGCGTTTCATAAATCGGTTCAAGATCTGAACCGAAGACGCGCTTGTAGCGCGAGTAGGGCCGGAATAGTCGGGTGGCCAGATCGAATAGCGGGATGTCATGATTTCCGGCGATGACGAGCCGCGAAGGGATGGCAAGGCGATCCATGAACGCACCTGCCGCTGTGAATTGCGCCTTGAGCGCGCGTTGGGTGATGTCACCCGACAGGATTACAAGGGCGGGGGCTTGCGCATGTGCCAGGCGCTCCAGCGCCTTAACAACCTGTGGTCGTTCGGTCCCGAAATGTGGGTCCGACATATGTAGCACTACCTTCATGCCGCGTCGCCCTCCACATGCCCACCCGATCCCGAGTCGTGGCCACGTTTCATCAATAGCAGACGCTCCGGCGCCACGCGAAATTCCAGCGGTGCATGTAGCCAGACAATCTCGCCATCTATCGCTACCTTAATACGATGCTTGCGCGCATTTGGCTTTTCTGTCGGACGTTCAGTGTCAGCGGCGCCGCGCATACCTCGCCATAATCCCAACGGGACGACGGTTAGGCTGCGAAAGCTGAAGCCGGTGACGTTCTCGGCATCGGCCAGTTTTCCCAAGGCGCCGCGCACCGCCAGCCATAACATGGCCAGTGTTCCCACAGGATTTACCGCGATAGCTGCTAGTTGACCCTGCTTCACAGACTCTGCCTGAGGCATGCCGACCTGCTCGAGCTGAAGGCGATTATTACCAATAAACAGCGTAGTTGTTCGAAGATGCACCCCCTTGCCATTCTGTTCTAACGCCATGTCCAGGTATCGATGATGGCCAAATGCGGTGACCAAGGCAGACCATAGGGCGACCGCTCGACTGCGGCCATAGCGCTGCTTGAACTGTTCACGATCCTCGAGCAGCTCCGGATACAAGCCCACGCTGGCGTTGACGAGAAAGACTCGGTCATTCACCAAGCCGACCTGTACAGGAAAGGGTTCCCCATGCAGCAAGTCTTCAAGAGCCGCTTCGATGTCTTCAGGGATGCCGTGTGTGCGGCCAAAATAATTGAATGTGCCTTGCGGGATGGCGCCGAACAGGCAGCCACTGCCAAGTGCGGCCGTTGCCACGGCGTTGATCGTCCCGTCGCCGCCGACGGCTACCGCGGCACCGCTTTCTTTCATGGCGGTGTCCACTGCCTTTTGTACAGTGGCCTTCAGGCTGCTGACGTCTTCGATGACAAATATACGATGCTTGCGCGCTGCCAAACGCATTGTAGATTCAATGATCTGGCGGGCAGCGTCTAAATTGGGGCGCCCTGAACCACCGTTGATGACGAAAAACAGTGGTGGCTCGAACTTGTGTGAGGTGGGTTGCATGAAATTGATCAGACGGCCTCGCGATAGATCAGTTTTGTCTATGGTAGTTTCCAGGGCGGTGAACTGCAAACGCTTATTGCTCGCCGCGTTGAAAGTTGCCGCAGTGTCGCCGCTTCAATCGAAGCTTTAGATCGGATACGCCTCAATTACCTCGCGCACTTGGGTAAGCACAGTTTCCAGTTGTTCAAGAGGCACTGAACTCAAACCCAGGCGCAAAGCCTGCGGCGCGTGCCGTGTTGTCGCATAGGCTTCCGCCTTGGAGACCGCTATCTGGCGCTCGGCCAGTGCCATGGCAATTCGGTCCATACGCAAGTCAGGTGGCAATCGAAGCCACACGAACAGCGAGGCAGGGTGGGCAGTCATCTCCATGCCAGCGAATACCTTGCGCGCAATGGCTTGCCGCAGTCTGGCGTCATACTGAAGTTCGAGTTCCAGGCGCGGCACCGAGCCATCCTTTATCCACCGGGTCGCCATGGTGGTGACGAGGCTAGGCAGACTCCAGAAACTGGCTCGGATCTGCGCCTTGATGCGAGCCGCACAGCTCTCGGGGACCACCAGGTAGCCGAAACGCAGGCCGCTGGCCAGACTCTTGGATAAACTGGAAACGTAAACCGTGCGTTCTGGGGCCAGGGTTACAAGCGCCGACGGCGCCTCGCCAGCCAGGTAAGCATACGCGGCGTCTTCGATTAGCAGGCAATCGTGGCGTCTGGCGATATCTACCAATTGCTTACGTTCGCTAGACGTCAACACCCAGCCCAGCGGGTTATGAAGGGTCGGCATGGCGTATATCGCGCGAATCCGGTGGCGATTGCACAACACGTCGAGCGCCTCCAGATCCGGACCATCGGATAAAGCGGGAACAGCCTTAAGTGACAAGTTCTGTGCTTCGGCAAGCATCTTGAAGCCTGGATAGGTCAAGGCATCAACGGCCACCATGTCGTGCGGCCGGAGCAAGGTACGCATGGCGATATCCAGACCCTGCTGGACGCCATTGACGAAGAAGATGCGTTGCGCATCGGCCTGAATTTGACGTTCCTTTGCCAGGAAATCGGCCACGATTTGCCGCTCATGATGCCGTCCTCCTGGCTGTTGCTGGCGCATCAGCGCAGCTAGATCGCCAGATCCCGCAAGTTCGCGCAGCATCGCCCGCAATAGATCCGACTGGCCGGGCCAAGTGGGATGATTGAAGGATAAGTCCACCGCATTCGCACTCAGGCGAGCCTCATCGCCACTATCCCATTCACGCTGCTGCGGCCGATCGCGAACGAACGTGCCGCGCCCGGTTTCGCCGACGACGAGTCCCATGGATTTGAGTTGTGCGTACACCTTACTGGCCGAGGCGATGGCCATGCCCTCGCCGGCGGCGAGCTGCCGGTGTGTGGGCAAGGCTGTGCCGGGTGCCAACTTGCCGCTCCGGATATCGGCAGCGAGCCGTTCGACCATGATGGAAACAGAAGAGGACGCCATGAAATGTATCTAGGACAATTTTTTGATTGTTCTAGTATAAGCGACTAGTCTGCGGGAAGAATGTGAGCGTGAAGGCGCTCATCGATCTACGTAACGAATAACTGGAGCCGTTATGACACAAACCGTTCACCATTTGCCGGTATTGGAATATCTGCAGCGTCAACTCGACGGCACGCTCACCGCTGAAGCAGAGACGCATATGCGCTATCCCACAGCCATTTCGCAGCTGCTGGGATTTCGTATCGTCGCTATCGGTGAGGCCATGGCCACTATCGAGCTAGAGGCCGACGCAGCGCGTCATGGTAACCAGCAGGGGACGGTTCACGGCGGGCTGCTGTGCGAACTGGCAGATGCTGCTATCGGTACAGCCCACTCCACCCTGATGCAGCAGAACGAAAGCTTCACCAGCATCGACCTGAAAGCGACGTTTCTTCGGCCTGTCTGGCAAGCGCGGCTGCGCGCCCAGGCTTGGGCTGCGCATCGAGGAAGGACGATCAGTCACTACAGGTGCGATATCCTTCGCGAAGACGGCAAGTTGGTGGCCAGCATCGCCAGCACAGTAATGACGTTGAGCGGTGAACATGCCAGGGGAAGATGAGCCGGGCCGATATCGCATCCTTCCTCATACGGCTTTCGAATGGCCGAAAACTTCTTGGGTATGCGCATTTTGAATATGATGGATATAATATTATGATCATCATATTTTGGGTCTGAAATGACCGCGCAAGCAAAACTGAGCAAGAAAGAACTCTCCCATCAGCGCATTCTGGATGCGGCGGCCCGCGCCATCCGCCGCGCCGGATATTCTGGCGTCAGCGTCGCCGACGTCATGAAAGACGCGGGACTGACTCACGGCGGCTTCTATGCGCATTTCGGCTCACGGGACGATATGGTCGCGGCTGCGATTGCATTTGCCGGCGAGCAGAGTGCTGACAAAGTGCGCCAATCAATGGCGGTTCTGCAGAAACAAGGGATGTCACCTTTTTGCGCGCTGGTCGAATCTTATCTTTCGGATTGGCATATGGCTGGCACCGAAACCGGGTGCGTCGTGGCGGCTCTGGCGTCTGAAATGCCACGC
>DATJBV010000038.1:0-56442 GCA_035515055.1 Candidimonas sp. | reverse complement strand
AGACCTATCGATTGCTCAGTACCGTGACAGGCATAGGTCCCCAGACAGCCATTGCCCTGTCTACCTTGCTCGCGCGTATCCGTTTTGCCAACGCCGACGCGATAGTGGCCTACAGCGGCCTGGACCCGCGCCCCAAGGAGTCCGGCAAATACATCGGGCAGCGCAAAGTGAGTAAACAGGGCGATAAGCGCCTGCGCGCCTTACTGTACAACGGGGCCTGTTCAGCTTGCCAGACCAAAGCTTTTAATAGTTACTATCGGGCGTTGCGCGAACGCGGCTTGGCCACGACCGAAGCGCTGGTGATTCTGGCACGCAAGTTACTGAGAATTGCTTACGGCGTGTGGCGAACGCAACGCCCGTTTGATCCAGGATTATTAAAACCGGGCTTGACCTGAACCATAGAATCTCATCCGCGCCTTCGCGCTCCTTTCGCTTCCGGCTCGCTGCGGCCGCGAAGCCCGGCCACCGCCATGCCTTCCCCCCACGACTGCATTGGGTCGTGTCGATCCGCTGTATACACGGTCAGCGTGCTTGGCCTTCTTCCGCCCTGTGGGTGGTTGAAGAACAAGCCGCGCGCGCTCGCCCCCTCCGGCCCGCCTGCCGGGCCCTCGTGAGCATCGGGGTTCGGCTGGCCATGGGGATCTGGCTTGCGATGGCTCGTGGTTCCTCTGGACTTCTGTGGCTCGACGTGGACCGGCGTGATGCCCGGCAATGATACGAGCTGGCTCCGGCCATCGTCCCTGACCCACAAAAAAAGGCGTCGGTGGCGGGGGCGGGGTGGGCGACAGGTACGGGCGCGCCGTGTGGCGTGCTGCGCTTGAGGATGCAAGGCTGCGGCGTGTTCGAGCGAGGCGCTTACGAACAGCCAGTGGCTGTTCGTTCTCGCGAGTTCCGCAGACGCCTCAAGCGCAGTGCGACGCGCGGGAAGTCAAGGCAACGCCTTGACCGCGAACGTCTGTGCCCACCCCGCCCCCGCCACCGACGCCGGTTTATATACCAAGGCCAGTGCACGACAGACCCCAGCCCCGGTTGCAAGAAACCAAGCTGCAACCATGCCGTTTGTGGTAGCGTAAGAATTAACGCGACTTCCGCTCTGGAGCAAACAAAATGGACGCCAACACCGACCTCGAAAAACTCGCCCTGGACTACCACTCCTTTCCCACGCCGGGAAAGATATCGGTTATGCCCACCAAGCCGCTGGCGAACCAAGATGACCTGTCGCTCGCCTATTCCCCCGGCGTCGCCTTCGCCTGCATGAACATCTACGCCAACGGCGACGATGCCGCAGCCAAGTACACGTCGCGCTCCAATCTCGTCGGCGTCATCACCAACGGCACGGCGGTGTTGGGGCTTGGCAATATTGGGCCTTTGGCCGCCAAGCCCGTCATGGAGGGCAAGGGATGCCTGTTCAAAAAATTTGCCGGTATCGACGTCTTCGACATCGAACTCAATGAGAACGACCCCGACAAGCTTGTCGACATCATTGCCGCGCTAGAGCCCACCCTGGGCGGGGTAAACCTTGAAGACATCAAGGCGCCGGAATGCTTCTACATCGAGAAGAAGCTGCGCGAACGCATGAAGATTCCCGTTTTTCACGACGACCAGCATGGCACGGCCATTATTTCATCCGCCGCCATCATCAACGGGCTGAAAATCGTTGGCAAGCAAATCGAAGACGTCAAGCTGGTCTGCTCGGGCGCGGGCGCGGCGGCCATCGCATGCCTGAACCTGCTGACCAAGCTCGGCATGCAGCTTTCAAACATACTCGTGGTGGACTCTCGCGGCGTCATTTGGAAGGGCCGGGAGCCCAACATGGAGCCCACCAAGGCCCACTATGCGCGCGATACCGACGCGCGCACACTGGCCGACGCATGCAATGGCGCCGATGTATTCCTGGGCTGTTCGGCGCCTGGCGTCCTGACCGCCGACATGGTCAAAACCTTTGCGCCCCGCCCTCTTATCCTGGCGCTCGCCAACCCCGAACCCGAAATCCGTCCGGAGATCGCCAAATCGGCACGGCCCGATTGCATCGTCGCCACCGGACGCTCAGACTATCCCAACCAAGTAAACAATGTCTTGTGTTTTCCCTTTATTTTCCGTGGGGCCATGGATGTCGGCGCGACGGTCATTAACGAGGAAATGAAGCTGGCATGCGTAACGGCAATCGCGGAATTGGCCCAGGCGGAACAAAACGACGAAGTGGCGATGGCCTATGCGGACCAGGAACTGTCCTTTGGCGCCGACTATATTATTCCCAAGCCATTCGACCCGCGCCTCATTATCAGGATCGCACCCGCCGTTGCAGCGGCAGCCATGGCATCGGGCGTTGCACGCCGACCCATTGAAGACATGGAGGCCTACCAGCAAACGCTGATGAGCCTGGTCTACCATACCGGCCAGCTGATGAGGCCGTTGTTCCGTCAGGCAAAAGCCTCGCCGAAACGCGTCATTTATGCCGACGGTGAAGACGAGCGCGTATTGCGCGCGGCACAGACCGTGCTGGACGAAAAGTTTGCCAAGCCCATACTTATCGGCCGACCGGCGGTCATTGAAATGCGTATTGCCAAATTCGGCCTCAGGCTGCGCCCTGGCGAAGATATTGAAATCGTGAACCCTGAAGACGACTACCGGTTCAATGAGACATGGACAGCGTATTACAAGCTTATGGGACGCGAAGGCGTGACCCCGGACATCGCCAAGGCGATGGTGCGCAAGCACAACTCATTGATCGGCGTCATGCTGCTGCAGCGCGGAGATGCCGATGCCTTGATTTGTGGAGTGGCCAGCCGCTTCGACAATCAGCTTAAGTATGTGCAGGAAGTGATCGGCCTGAAAGACGGCGCGAAGACGTTTGCGGCAATGAATGTGCTTATGCTGCCTACTCAAACCTTGTTCATTTGCGATACGCACGTCAACGAGAACCCTACCGCCGAGCAGATCGCCGATATGACCATACAGGCCGCCGACGAAGTTCACCGCTTCGGCGTCGTTCCAAAAATAGCCCTTTTGTCGCATTCCAACTTCGGCAGCCGCGTGACGGAGTCGTCGCGCAAAATGGCAGAGGCGCGCAGGCTGATCAGGCAACTTGCCCCCCATCTGGAGATTGACGGCGAGATGCATGCCGACTCGGCGCTATCCGAAAAAATCCGACTGAAGGCTTTTCCCGATTCAACCCTTAAAGGCCCGGCCAACTTGCTGATCATGCCCAATCTCGACACCGGCAATATTACCTACAACATGTTGAAGATGACGGGCAGCAACGGCGTAACCATGGGACCGGTCTTGCTTGGTGCGGCGCGTCCCGTGCATATCCTGACGACCAGTTCAACCGTGCGGCGCATCGTCAACATGACCGCGCTGGCGGTTGTGGATGCCCAGCAAGAAGCAGGTCAGGCACCATTGAACCCCAGTTGATGGAGGTTGCCGCCCCATACCGCGCCTGCCGTGGGCGCCTATGAAAATGGGGCGTCCGTGTACTGGACGCCCCATTTTTTACCTTACTGCGGTTCGCATATTACCCGCGGTTGTCGGGAACGTTGCGCGTTGCCGGACCCGTGTACAACTGGCGCGGACGGCCAATCTTGTATTCGGGGTCGGAAAGCATTTCGTTCCATTGCGCGATCCAGCCCACCGTGCGGGCCAGGGCGAATATTGCCGTGAACAACGAGGTAGGAATGCCGATGGCGCGTTGCACAATGCCGGAATAGAAGTCCACATTGGGGTAAAGCTTGCGCTCGACGAAGTAAGGATCTTCGAGAGCAATGCGTTCCAGTTCCATGGCAAGCTTGAACAGCGGGTCATTTTCCAGGCCAAGGGCTGCAAGTACTTCCTTGCATGTTTCCTGCATGAGCTTGGCGCGCGGATCGTAGTTTTTGTAGACCCGGTGGCCAAAGCCCATAAGGCGAACGCCCGAGTTCTTGTCCTTGACCTTCTCCATGAACTCGCCGACCTTGTCGATCCCGCCATTGGCTTGCAGCTCTTCGAGCATTTGCAGGCATGCCTCGTTGGCGCCACCGTGCGCCGGACCCCAAAGGCAGCCCACACCGGCCGCGATGGCGGCGAATGGATTGGTACCCGAGGATCCGCACAAACGAACCGTTGACGTAGAGGCGTTTTGCTCGTGATCCGCATGGAGAATGAAAATGCGGTCGAGCGCGCGCTCGACAACTTCGTTGACCACGTAGTCCTCGCAAGGGGTGGCAAACATCATGCGCAGGAAGTTGCCGGTGTACGACAAATTATTCTGCGGATAGATGAACGGCTGGCCTTGCGAATATTTGTAGGCCATTGCCACCAGCGTAGGCATCTTGGCGATGAGGCGGATCGCCGAAACGTGGCGGTGATGCGGGTTGGTGACGTCGGTGGAGTCGTGATAGAAGGCGGACAATGCGCCGACGAGACCAACAAGCACGGCCATGGGATGGGCATCGCGACGGAAACCACGCAGGAAGAAATGCAGCTGCTCATGCACCATATTGTGATGCGTTACCAGCGAATCGAATTCTGTCTTTTGCGTGCCGGTGGGCAGTTCGCCATTCAGGATCAGGTAGCTGATGTCCAGGAAGTCGCATTTCTGTGCCAACTGGTCGATGGCATAGCCGCGATACAGCAACTGGCCCTTGTCGCCATCGATGAAGGTAATACCGGATTCGCACGACGCTGTTGCCATGAAGCCGGGGTCGTACGTAAACATGCCCGTCTGGCCATACAGCTTCCGAATATCGATAACGTCCGGCCCGACAGTCCCCTGATACACGGGAAATTCGATCGGCGCGGAACCGTCGGAGAACGACAGCGTGGCTTTCTTGTCAGACAATTGCATCACATTTTCCTTAAAAATTATAGCTTTCGCATTTGGGCGACGAGCCGCTGAATGTCGGGCGTGTCGTACACGCCGCTCAATTCGACCCGCGCCAGCAACACATCAAGCAATTCGTTGTCGCCCATTTCGAACAGCGCCGTCAGGGCCGACACATCGGTGTCGGTCAACTCAGCCTCGTATTGATCCAAAAACCGGGTGATGATCAGATCGTTTTCCAGCAAACCGCGGCGGGCGCGCCACCGCAGGCGGGCGCGCTCGAGTTCTGACAGCTTTCTCATTGACGATTCAAACCTATATCGTGCGGCGGACCAGGAGTTCCTTGATTTTGCCTATGGCATGCGACGGGTTGAGTCCTTTTGGACAGACATCGGCGCAATTCATGATGGTATGGCAACGGAACAGGCGGTAGGGATCCTCGAGATTATCCAGGCGTTCACCCGTGGCTTCGTCGCGGCTATCGACAATGAAGCGATAGGCTTGCAGCAAGCCCGCGGGACCGACGAATTTGTCGGGATTCCACCAGAATGACGGACATGCCGTCGAGCAGCACGCACACAGGATGCATTCGTACAAACCGTTAAGTTCGTCGCGCGCTTCCGGCGATTGCAACCGCTCTTTTTCAGGCGGTATGGAATCATTGATCAGGAAAGGCTTGATTGAATGATACTGGTTGAAGAAGTGCGTCATATCGACGATGAGATCGCGCACGACGGGCAAGCCAGGCAGGGGCTTGAGCACGATGGGCTCTTTGAGCTCCAGCAGGTTCGTTGTGCAAGCCAGGCCGTTCTTGCCATTGATGTTCATGGCGTCGGACCCGCAAACGCCTTCGCGGCACGAGCGGCGCAATGCCAGGCTGTCGTCGACATCGCTTTTGATGCGGACGATGGCGTCAAGCAGCATCTTGTCGGTCGGCTGCAGCTCGACTTCGAGCTTTTGCATGTACGGGCGCTCGTCCTTGTCTGGATCGTAGCGATAGATTTCGAATTTGACAGTACGTTTTTCGTTCATTTTGATATCCCTGCTTAGAAGGTCCGCGATTTCGGCGGGAAGCTGTCGACGGTAAGCGGCTTGAGTTGCACCGGCTTATAGTCGAGACGGCTACCTTCGGAGAACCACAACGTATGACGCAACCAGTTTTCATCATCGCGATCGGGATGGTCGTTCAGGGCATGGGCCCCGCGACTTTCGGTGCGATTGGCGGCGGATTTGGTCGTGGCGCGCGCGACTTCGATCATGTTGGTGACTTCCAGGGCTTCGATACGTGCCGTATTGAAAACCTTGGATTTATCATTGAAGTACAGGCTGTCGACTTGTGGAGCAATGCTTTCGATGGCGGTCACACCCTTGTTCAGCAAGTCGAGCGTACGGAACACGCCGCAGTGCGCCTGCATGGCCATGCGAATGGAGTTGCCGACATCGGATACTTTTTCACCTGACGTTCGCGTTTCGAGCTTGTTCACACGGTCGGTCGAGAAGTCGATGGCTGACTGCGGAATAGGCTGGTGCGCGTGCTGGCGCTCTGGGTGGGAATCGACAATGAAGTCCCCCGCCGAGCGGCCGAACACAATAAGGTCTAGCAGGGAATTCGTACCCAGGCGGTTTGCGCCGTGTACCGAAACAGCCGCGCACTCGCCAATGGCATACAAGCCGTTGACGACCTTGTTTTCGCCGTTGCTGGTGGTGATGACCTGGCCATGATAGTTGGCGGGAATGCCGCCCATCTGGTAGTGGATGGTCGGCACCACGGGGATTGGGTCCTTGATCGGGTCCACGTTGGCGAACTTGATGGCGATTTCACGTATGGAAGGCAGGCGTTTCTGTATGGTTTCGGCACCCAGGTGGTCGAGCTTGAGGACGACGTAGCTGCCGTCGCCGCAGCCGCGGCCTTCCTTGATTTCCTGGTCCATTGAACGCGACACGAAGTCGCGCGGCGCCAAGTCCTTGAGCGTGGGCGCGTAACGCTCCATGAAGCGCTCGCCGTCTTTATTCAGCAGTATGCCGCCTTCGCCGCGCACGCCTTCCGTGATCAGCACGCCGGCGCCTGCGACACCAGTGGGGTGAAACTGCCAGAACTCCATGTCTTGCAGCGGGATGCCGGCACGCGCCGCCATGCCGAGGCCGTCGCCGGTATTGATGAACGCGTTGGTGGAGGCGGCCCAGATGCGGCCCGCGCCACCGGTTGCCAGCACCGTATGCTTGGCTTCCATGACGTAGATCTCGCCGGTTTCCATTTCCAGGGCGGTGACACCCAGGACGTCGCCAGCGTCGTTACGCAGCAGATCGAGCGCCATCCATTCGACGAAGAACTGGGTGCGCGCGGCGACGTTGCGTTGATAAAGCGTGTGCAGCATGGCGTGACCGGTGCGGTCGGCCGCCGCACAGGCGCGCTGCACCGGCTTCTCGCCAAAGTTGGCGGTATGGCCGCCGAAGGGGCGCTGGTAAATCGTGCCGTCGGCATTGCGGTCGAAAGGCATGCCGAAGTGTTCGAGCTCGTACACCGCGTTTGGCGCCTCGCGGCACATGAATTCGATGGCGTCCTGGTCGCCGAGCCAGTCGGAACCCTTGACAGTGTCGTACATGTGCCAGTACCAGCTGTCTTCGCTCATGTTGCCCAGGGACGCGCTGACGCCGCCCTGCGCCGCAACCGTGTGCGAGCGCGTGGGGAATACTTTGGAGAGAACAGCCACGGACAATCCGGCCTGTGCCAGTTGCAATGAGCAACGCATACCGGCCCCGCCGGCACCTACAACCACCACATCAAACTGGCGGCGCGGTAAGGAATTTTTGACAGCAGCCACGGCTTATAAGCTCCAGAGAATTTTTGCGAAAAAGACGATCGCGCCCACCAGCCACAGAATGGTCAGCGCCTGCAGGAATAAACGCAGTCCGGCAGAGCGGACGTAGTCCATCCAGATATCGCGCACGCCTATCCAGGCGTGCCAGGCAAGCGAAAGAAATGCAAGGGTGGCCAACAGTTGACCAACCGGCAGTGCGCCGACCGTAAAGGTGAACAGGTTGCGCCAGCTTTCGAAATTCATGCCGGACGTGAAAATGACGCCGAAAAACAGGACCAGCGTGTAGACGGCCATGATGACGGCCGTGACCCGCTGAACGATGAAATCGATCGTGCCGTAATGCGCACCGACAACCAGGCGGTGTGTGCCGAGACGTTCTTGAGTTGCCATTACCACACCCCAAACAATTTAAGGCCGAAAATCACGGTCAGCGCAAGACTGACCCCCAGCACTGCGCCGGCGGTTTTTTGCCCGGTGTGCTTGTCGTTGCCAAGATGCAGATCGAGGGTAAGGTAGCGTATACCGGCACAGAAATGATGCAGGTAGCCCCAAACGAGAACGAGCATGACAAGCTTGGTGATGGGGTTGGCGACCCAGCCCTGGATGCTGGCATAGCTTTCCGGCGAACTCACGCTGAGCGAGAACAACGGAAGTATGACCAGCGGTAGACAGATGAACAATAGAAGACCGCTGACGCGGTGCAGTATTGACGTTTTTCCTGCCAGGGGCAGGCGATAGCTCATGATCTGCAGAATGCTTAGATTGCGAAACTGCGGACGGGGCTTTGAAGCTGAATCGGACATGACGGCCTCGAAGTTAAAACAAGTAATTTATTGCAAAGCGCTACCGGTATTTTCGCCTATTTATGCCCGCGGCATCAAATGGGCGAAATACCTAACTAATTCAAGCTGTTTCGATAATGGTATTTTTCTGTTACATACAAGCCCCTACGGACTTCCATGGGTCTGTCGCCATACGTGAAAGACACACGCTCGACCTGAAGCAATGGACTGGCCACCTCTACCCTTAGCAAGACGGCCTGGTCGGCGGTAGCCGAGACTGCCCGGATCTTTTCGTCGGCGCGCACCATGCTTACGCCGAATTCGGATTCGAACAAGCCATACAAAGGTCCGCGATAGCGAGCGAGCGACTCCGTCGTCAATCCCTTGAACACCGCGCCCGGCAGCCAGATGTCGTCGAGAATGGTTGGCGTCTGGTCGAAAGACAGCAGGCGGCGCATATTGACCACCATCTCGCCCGTGCGCAGCTCAAGCAGCGCGGCAATGTCGGCGGGGGCTTTTACGCGGCGGCATTCTAGCACCTGGCTTCCAGAGACCGCTTGCTTACCGTCGTCGGGCGCAAGGCGAAGAAAGCGGAAACGCACTTTAGGTTCGTGGTGAGTGGCAACGAACGTACCCTTGCCCTGCCGGCGCAGCAGGAGATTGTCGGCCGCGAGCTCGTCGATTGCCTTGCGCACGGTTCCCTGGCTTACCTGGAACCTCGCGGCCAATTCGAATTCGCTGGGTATGGCTTCGCCCGGCTTCCATTCGCCACGGTCCAGGCTTTGGAGCAACAAGCCCTTGATCTGCTGGTACAACGGGCTGAACGCCGCGCTGCTGGCAGAACGATCAGGCTCTTGGCCACGATCAGGAAGGGGGATGTCGGACATGCGGCGTATTGGCTCGGTAAAATGGCAGGCGATAGAAAAAACATCGGATAACGAATAGCATTTTCGCATGCTTTTGATGGTTCTGTCTAACACTCTTCTGTCTTATATAAGATATAAGACAATTGACGAGGCACTGAAATTTCGCTACGCTAGCGGGCTACGGCTTGACACGATTTACACTGTCACCTACCAGTATTCCTCACACTTAACATCTACCGGAGATTGTTCATGTCCAAACCCGCCATGCGTGTCGCCGTCACCGGCGCAGCCGGTCAAATCGGCTACGCCCTGCTGTTCCGTATCGCGTCGGGCGAAATGCTCGGCAAAGATCAGCCCGTCATTCTGCAACTCCTCGAAATCCCGGACGAGAAAGCTCAAAAGGCCTTGAAGGGCGTAATGATGGAGCTCGACGATTGCGCATTCCCCCTGCTGGCCGGCATGTCGGCACACAGCGATCCGCGCGATGCGTTCAAGGACGTGGACGTTGCCCTGCTGGTGGGCGCGCGCCCCCGCGGCCCAGGCATGGAACGCAAAGACTTGCTGCAAGTCAATGCGCAGATCTTCACGGCTCAAGGCAAGGCGTTGAACGACGTCGCCAGCCGTAATGTCAAGGTACTGGTCGTGGGCAACCCCGCCAATACCAATGCCTACATCGCCATGAAGTCGGCCCCCGACCTGCCCGCAAAGAACTTCACCGCCATGCTGCGCCTGGACCACAATCGCGCGCTGTCGCAATTGGCCGCCAAGTCCGGCAAGCCAGTCGCCGACATCGAGAACCTGATCGTATGGGGCAACCACTCGCCCACCATGTATCCCGACACCCGTTTTGCGACTGTCGGCGGCAAGAGCCTGCCCGCTCTCATCAACGACGACGCCTGGAATCGCGACACGTTCATCCCGACGGTCGGCAAGCGCGGCGCCGCCATCATCGAAGCACGCGGCCTGTCATCGGCTGCCTCGGCGGCCAATGCCGCCATCGACCACATCCATGACTGGGTCCTCGGTTCGAATGGCAAGTGGGTCACCATGGGCGTACCTTCCGACGGTTCCTACGGCATTCCCGAAGGGATCATCTACGGCGTTCCAGTTACCACCGCCAACGGCGAATACACCCGCGTGGAAGGCCTGGAGATCGACGCCTTCTCGCGCGAGCGCATGGACTTCACCCTGCGGGAACTGCTGGAAGAGCGTGAAGGCGTGCAAGACCTGCTCAAGTAAACGCCCCGTCAAGGCCCGATTATGCGGGCCTTGATTCTATGGGAACCCCAATTCAATCCCGACCCCGGCCAAGACAGCCATTTCCGGAGACATCCATGACCCGACCCGCCTCGCCAGGCGCTCTATTTCGCCAGGCGCTAAAAGAAGAGCAACCGCTACAAATCATGGGGGCGATCAACGCCAACCATGCATTGCTGGCCAAACGCGCCGGTTATCGCGCTATTTATCTATCTGGCGGGGGTGTAGCCGCCGGTTCGCTCGGCTTGCCGGACCTGGGCATCAACACCCTGGATGACGTCCTGACCGATATCCGCCGCATCACCGACGTATGCGATGTCCCCCTGGTGGTCGATATCGACACCGGTTTCGGACCGTCCGCATTCAATATTGCGCGCAGCGTCAAAAGCCTGATCAAGTTCGGCGCGGCCGCCTGCCACATTGAAGACCAGGTCGGCGCAAAGCGCTGCGGCCATCGGCCAGGCAAGGAAATCGTCGGTACGCAAGAAATGGCCGATCGCGTCAAGGCTGCGGTCGACTCCCGGACCGACTCGGATTTCTTCATTATTGCGCGCACTGACGCCATTGCCGTCAACGGCGTCGACGCCGCCATCGAGCGCGCGATTGCCTGCGTGGAAGCGGGGGCGGACGCCATTTTTGCCGAGGCTTCGTACGACCTCGCCACCTACGAACGATTCACCAACGTGTTGAACGTTCCTGTCCTGGCCAACATCACCGAATTTGGCCAAACACCCCTATTCAGCGTCGAGGAACTCGGCGGTGTGGGCGTGGGTATGGTGTTGTATCCTTTGTCGGCGTTCCGCGCCATGAACAAGGCCGCAGAAACGGTATACACGGCCATACGCCGCGACGGCCACCAAAAGAGCGTCATCGACATGATGCAAACCCGCGACGAGCTCTACGACCGTATCGGGTACCACGAATTCGAATCCAAACTTGACGCGCTTTTCCAGCAAGGCAAGTCGAAATAATCATTTAGGAGTTGAGGCATGGCTATTACAGACACAACAGAAACCAAACCCGTCGCTAAACCTAAGAAATCGGTCGCCCTGTCGGGCGTCATCGCCGGCAACACGGCGCTTTGCACCGTCGGACGCAGCGGCAACGATTTGCACTATCGCGGCTACGACATTCTGGATATCGCGGAAACCTGCGAATTCGAAGAAGTCGCTCACCTGTTGGTGCACGGCAAACTGCCCACCAAGCCCGAACTTAAAGCCTACAAGGAAAAGCTCCGTAGCCTGCGCGGCCTGCCCGCCGCGTTGCAAGTCGCCCTCGAGGCACTGCCGGCTTCAAGCCATCCTATGGATGTCATGCGCACCGCCGTTTCGGTTCTGGGTTGCGTTCTGCCGGAAAAAGACGATCACAATACGCCGGACGCACGCGATATTGCGGACCGCCTCATGGCCAACCTGGGCTCCGCACTGCTGTATTGGTATCACTACAGCCATAACGGCGTCATGATCGACGTCCAGACGGACGACGACAGCATCGGCGGGCATTTCCTGCACTTGCTGCACGGAACCAAGCCGACCGACGACTGGGTACGCGCCATGCATACCTCGCTCATCTTGTATGCGGAACACGAGTTCAACGCCTCGACGTTTACCAGCCGCGTCATTGCCGGCACAGGTTCGGACATGTACTCGGCAATCGCTGGTGGTATCGGCGCCCTGCGCGGTCCCAAGCATGGCGGCGCCAACGAAGTCGCTTTCGAAGTGCAAAAACGCTACGACAGCCCGGACGAAGCCGAGGCCGACATCCGCCGCCGCGTCGAGAACAAGGAAGTCGTGATCGGTTTCGGCCATCCCGTGTATACCGTGTCGGACCCGCGCAATAAGGTCATCAAGGAAGTCGCCCGCACGCTGTCCAAGAAGCAAGGCAATACCAAGATGTTCGACATCGCCGAACGCCTTGAAAGCGCCATGTGGGACGCGAAGAAAATGTTCCCCAATCTTGACTGGTTCTCGGCCGTGTCCTATCACATGATGGGCGTTCCAACGGCCATGTTCACGCCGCTGTTCGTTATTGCGCGTACCGCGGGCTGGTCGGCGCACATCATCGAGCAACGCATCGACAACAAGATCATCCGTCCAACGGCCAACTATGTCGGACCTGAAGATCAGAAGTTCGTGCCATTGAGCAAACGCTAATCCCTGTTCACTACCTTTTGATCCGGACGCCATGAATACTGCATACCGCAAACCTCTACCCGGCACCCAGCTGGATTACTTCGACGCGCGCGCAGCCGTCGATGCCATTCAGCCAGGGGCTTACGACACGCTACCGTACACCTCGCGTGTATTCGCCGAAAACCTTGTGCGCCGCTGCGACCCCGGCACACTGACCGATTCGCTCAAGCAGTTCATCGAGCGCAAACGGGATCTGGACTTTCCGTGGTTTCCGGCACGCGTGGTTTGCCATGACATCCTGGGCCAGACGGCCCTGGTCGACCTGGCGGGTTTGCGGGATGCCATTGCGGATAAGGGCGGCGATCCTTCGCAGGTCAATCCGGTAGTGCCAACACAACTGATCGTCGACCACTCGCTGGCAGTCGAATGCGGCGGCTTCGACCCCGACGCATTCGCCAAGAACCGTGCCATCGAAGACCGGCGCAACGAAGACCGTTTCCACTTCATCAACTGGACAAAAAAGGCATTCAAGAATGTCGATGTCATTCCTCCCGGCAATGGCATCATGCACCAGATCAACCTCGAGCGCATGTCGCCGGTTGTGCATTCCCGCGACGGCGTCGCCTTCCCTGACACCCTGGTGGGCACCGACAGCCACACGCCGCACGTCGATGCACTGGGCGTCATCGCCATTGGGGTCGGCGGCCTGGAAGCCGAAAGCGTCATGCTGGGCCGCGCGTCGTGGATGCGGCTGCCCGATATCATCGGCGTTGAACTTACCGGCAAACTGCGGCCGGGCATCACGGCAACCGACTTGGTCCTTGCCCTGACGGAATTCCTGCGCAATCAGAAAGTCGTCTCGTCCTACCTCGAGTTCTACGGCGAAGGCGCCGCACATCTAACACTGGGCGATCGCGCGACCATTTCCAACATGACGCCCGAGTACGGCGCCACGGCGGCAATGTTCTACATTGACCAGCAAACCATCGATTACCTAAAGCTCACCGGCCGCGAAGACGCACAGGTCAAGCTGGTGGAAACCTATGCGAAACAGGCCGGTCTTTGGGCCGATACCCTGACGAACGCCCAGTACGAGCGCGTGCTTACGTTCGATCTCTCATCAGTCGTGCGCAATATTGCCGGACCGTCCAATCCGCACCGCCGCGTACCCACGTCCGAGCTTGCTGCGAAAGGCATCTCAGGCATCGTCGAGAATGAACCCGGTCTCATGCCCGACGGCGCTGTCATCATCGCAGCCATTACCAGTTGCACGAACACCAGCAATCCGCGCAACGTTATTGCGGCCGGTTTGCTGGCGCGCAATGCCAACGCACGCGGCCTCACGCGCAAACCTTGGGTGAAGTCGTCGCTCGCTCCAGGCTCCAAGACCGTCGAGATGTACCTCAACGACGCGAACCTGTTGTCCGAACTGGAGCAACTGGGCTTCGGGATTGTCGGCTTCGCCTGCACGACCTGTAACGGCATGAGCGGCGCGCTCGACCCCGTCATCCAGCAAGAAGTGGTCGACCGCGACTTGTACGCAACGGCGGTGTTGTCGGGCAACCGCAACTTCGACGGCCGTATCCATCCCTATGCCAAGCAAGCATTTCTTGCGTCGCCGCCGCTGGTGGTTGCCTACGCCATTGCGGGCACCATACGGTTCGATATCGAGAAAGACGTTTTGGGCATCGACAGCAACGGCGCACCCGTCACCCTGAAAGACATCTGGCCCACCGACGAAGAAATCGACGCCATTGTTTCGGCCAGCGTCAAACCCGAGCAGTTCCGTCAAGTGTACGAGCCCATGTTCGCCATCACGGTCGACGACGGCAAGCAGATCAGCCCGCTATACGACTGGCGTCCGGCCAGCACGTATATTCGCCGCCCACCGTACTGGGAAGGCGCGCTTGCCGGCGCCCGTTCGCTGAAAGGCATGCGCCCGCTGGCCGTGCTGGGCGACAACATCACCACCGATCACCTCTCGCCGTCGAATGCCATCATGGCCAGCAGCGCGGCCGGTGAGTACTTGGCAAAAATGGGCCTGCCCGAGGAAGACTTCAACTCGTACGCAACCCACCGCGGCGACCACCTCACCGCGCAGCGCGCGACCTTCGCCAATCCCAAGCTATTGAACGAGATGGTCCGGGAAAACGGCGAGGTCAAACAAGGCTCGCTCGCGCGCATCGAACCCGAAGGCAAAGTCACCCGCATGTGGGAGGCTATCGAGACCTACATGGAACGCAAGCAGCCGCTGATCATCGTGGCCGGCGCCGACTACGGCCAGGGATCCTCGCGCGACTGGGCCGCCAAGGGCGTGCGACTGGCAGGCGTGGAAGCCATCGCCGCCGAGGGCTTCGAGCGCATACACCGTACCAATCTCGTCGGCATGGGCGTGTTGCCGCTGGAATTCAAGCCTGGCGTGAACCGCAAGACGCTCAATATTGACGGCACCGAAACCTATGACGTCATCGGCCAGCCCACGCCTTGCACGACCTTGACGCTCGTCATCAACCGCAAGAATGGCGAACGCGTGGAAGTGCCGGTGCTCTGCCGCCTGGATACCGCCGAAGAAGTGTCCATCTACGAGGCGGGCGGCGTACTGCAGCGCTTTGCCCAGGATTTCCTCGAATCGGCAACCGCCGGCTAAGGCAAAGGAACAGTCACTATGGCCCATGTAGCTCAAATCAAGGTCCCCGCCACGTATATGCGCGGCGGCACGAGTAAAGGCGTGTTCTTTCGTTTGCAGGACTTGCCGCCAGCGGCGCAAGTGCCAGGTGCGGCGCGCGACGCCCTGCTGATGCGCGTCATCGGCAGCCCGGATCCATACGGCAAGCAAATCGATGGCATGGGCGGCGCCACGTCCAGCACCAGCAAGACCGTCATTCTTTCCAAGAGCAGCAAGCCCGATCACGACATCGATTACCTGTTCGGCCAGGTCTCCATCGATAGCGCGTTCGTCGACTGGAGCGGCAACTGCGGCAATCTGTCTGCCGCCGTCGGCCCCTTCGCCATTACCAATGGCCTGGTCGATGCCGCTCGCGTTCCGCAGGACGGAATCGCCACCGTGCGCGTCTGGCAGGCCAACATCGGAAAGACAATCATCGCCCATGTTCCCATGACGAATGGGGCTGTGCAGGAAACCGGCGACTTCGAACTCGATGGCGTTACCTTTCCCGCAGCCGAAGTTCAGCTTGAATTCATGGACCCAGCGGCCGATGAGGACGGCGGCGGGGGCTCCATGTTTCCGACCGGGCAATTGGTCGACGAACTGGATGTGCCCGGCCTTGGAACGCTGAAAGCCACCATGATCAACGCCGGCATTCCAACCATTTTCATTAACGCTGAAGATGTCGGCTACACGGGCACCGAACTGCAGGATGCCATCAACGGCGACGCCAAGGCATTGCTGATGTTCGAGTCCATCCGCGCCCACGGAGCCCTGCGCATGGGTCTCATCAAGCATATCGACGAAGCCGCCAAACGCCAGCACACGCCCAAGGTGGCCTTCGTCGCCAAGCCAGCCGGCTACGTGTCATCCAGCGGCAAGCAGGTTGCCGGCGGCAATATCGATCTCCTCGTGCGGGCATTATCCATGGGCAAGCTGCACCATGCGATGATGGGAACCGCAGCCGTTGCCATCGGCACCGCCGCCGCAATACCTGGTACGCTGGTGAATCTGGCGGCGGGCGGCGGCGAACGCCAGGCGGTACGGTTCGGCCATCCTTCTGGCACCTTGCGCGTAGGCGCCGAGGCCAGCCAGGAAAACGGCGAATGGACGGTAAAGAAAGCCATCATGAGCCGCAGCGCCCGGGTGCTGATGGAAGGATGGGTACGCGTGCCGGGCGACACATTTCCGTAGGTCATTCCACGAAAAGGACGAAGTCACCATGACATCTGCGAACCCACCTGCCCCCCACGGCCCTGAATGGGATGAAGTCCTGGTCGACATCGTCGATTATGTCGAAAACTACCAGATCACATCCGAGCTCGCCTACGACACGGCGCGCAACTGCCTGATCGACACGCTAGGCTGCGGCCTGGAAGCGCTCGACTACCCGGCATGCACCAAGCTGCTGGGACCGGTTGTGCAAGGCACGGTTGTGCCGAACGGCGCCAAAGTGCCGGGGACGCAGTTCCAGCTGGATCCCGTCCAGGCCGCCTTCAACATCGGCGCCATGATACGTTGGCTCGATTTCAACGACACATGGCTGGCCGCCGAATGGGGCCATCCATCCGACAACCTGGGCGGCATTCTCGCCACAGCCGATTGGCTGTCGCGCAATGCCGTATCGGCGGGAAAGTCGCCGTTGACGATGCGTGCCGTGCTTTCCGCAATGATCAAGGCACACGAAATCCAGGGCTGCATTGCCCTGGAAAATTCATTCAACAAGGTCGGCCTGGACCACGTCGTCCTGGTCAAAGTGGCATCGACCGCCGTTGTCGCCCAGTTGCTGGGGCTGAGCCGCGAAGAAATGCTGAGCGCGGTGTCCCTTGCATGGGTGGATGGCCAAAGCCTGCGCACCTATCGTCACGCGCCCAATACAGGCAGCCGCAAGAGCTGGGCGGCCGGCGACGCCACCAGCCGCGCCGTGCGTTTGGCCCTTATGGCGCGCACCGGCGAAATGGGGTATCCGTCCGTACTGACGGCAAAGACGTGGGGCTTCTACGATGTCCTGTTCCAAGGCAAGCCGTTCAAGTTCCAGCGTCCGTATGGCAGTTATGTGATGGAGAACATTCTTTTCAAGATCTCATTCCCAGCTGAGTTTCACTCGCAGACGGCGGTCGAATGCGCGATGACGTTGCATCAAACGCTGCAAGCCATCGGCCGCAACTACGCCGACATTCGCAAAATCACCATACGCACGCATGAAGCATGCATCCGCATCATCGACAAGAAGGGTCCGTTGAACAATCCGGCTGACCGCGACCACTGCATTCAGTATATGGTTGCCGTACCGGTGATTTTCGGCCGGCTTACGGCAAGCGACTACGAGGATGACGTAGCGATCGATCCGCGCATCGACGCGTTGCGCGAAAAGATCGTCTGCATCGAAGATCCCGCTTTCACCGCCGACTACCACGACCCCGAAAAACGTTCTATTGCCAACGCCCTTACCGTCGAGTTCAACGACGGCGGCAAGTTGGAAGAAATCGTCTGCGAGTATCCGATCGGCCACAAGCGCCGCCGCAGCGAGGGCATTCCTTTACTGGAAGACAAGTTCCGCATTAACCTGGCTCGCCGGTTTCCCGCCAAACAGCAACAACGCATTCTCGATGTCTCGCTGAACCAGGAGATGCTTGAATCCATGCCTGTTCACGAATACGTCGACCTGTTCGTCATCTGATTGCGCTGGAACAGCGCAGCCACTTTCTTTTTATAGCAGCATGTTGACTACCTTTATCGCTTACGCCCTGCCCTTTTCTTTCACCCTGCTCGTTACCTGTGTGCTCGCCTCGGTGGTATCGGGAATCATGCTTTGGGTGTTCAGGCTACGCCGCACCAACGAGATCATGCGCCATCCCTATCTGGCCCAACACCCATGGGCTCGATACCCGTTCTCCATACGCGCCGCCATTTTGCTGGATTATTTCCTGCGCATCGTTTTTCCCAAGAGTTCCTTTTGGGTGGCTGGACAAGCGAACCGCCTGCTTGCGCACGTCGACCCTGGCGACGTGCCCATGGGCATCAAGTGGCCCATCGTCGGTTTCTGGGGCGGTTGCTTCGTGGGTATTGCAACCATGCTGGCCTTGTGGACCATGATCCTGCTTACAATGGGTGCATAACCCTCTTGAACAGGAGTCTCCATGAGTCGCAGCATAGAACACAATACCGCACGCCAACGCTTCGAATGGACCGAAGACGGCATCGTCAGCGAACTCGATTACCAGCTTCAGAATGGTTTGATGACTATCACGCATACAGGCGTGCCAGAGGCGCTCGGCGGGCGCGGCATTGCCGCCGACCTTACCAAGTGCGCCCTGGACACCGCCCGAGCCGAGGGTTGGAAAGTCCGTCCTTTATGCTCGTACGCGGCGGCTTACATCCGCCGCCACCAGGAGTATGCGGATTTGGTGGCCTAGGACGCGTAAACGCAACATGTGGTTCTCTTATGTCTTATATAAGATATAAGACAATTGCTTCCCGCTGTGCTTCCTTTTACAATCGAGGGGACGCTGTTTCCCAATCATTCTCGAATAAAGGGCATGCACAATGCTGGAATCTTATCGCCAACATGTTGCCGAACGCGCCGCGTTAGGCATCCCTCCTCTTGCGCTTACAGCGCAGCAAACCGCCGACCTGATCGAACTGCTGAAGAATCCGCCTGCCGGCGAGGACGCGTTCCTGGTCGACCTGATCACGCACCGCGTGCCGGCCGGCGTGGACGACGCCGCGAAAGTAAAGGCTTCGTATCTTGCCGCCATTGCGCTCGGCAAAGAAAACTGCCGCTTGATCGACGGCAAGCATGCTGTCAAATTGCTGGGCACCATGCTGGGTGGATACAACATCACGCCGCTTATCGATTTGCTCGACGACAGCAAATTGGCCGCGGACGCCGCTGAAGCCTTGAAGAAAACCTTGCTGGTGTTCGACGCATTCCACGATGTCAAGGAAAAGGCCGACAATGGCAACACCTACGCCAAGTCGATCTTGCAAAGCTGGGCCGACGCCGAGTGGTTCACAAGCCGTCCCGAAGTACCGGCCAGCCTGACCCTCACGGTATTCAAGGTAACCGGCGAAACCAATACGGACGACTTGTCGCCCGCCCCAGACGCCTGGAGCCGCCCCGATATTCCATTGCATGCGCTGGCCATGCTGAAGAATCCTCGCCCGGGTATCGAACCGGAAGTCGCAGGCAAAGTCGGCCCCATCAAGTTCATTGAAAGCCTTAAAGAAAAGGGCCACCTCATCGCCTACGTCGGCGACGTCGTCGGTACCGGTTCATCGCGCAAATCCGCCACCAACTCGGTGTTGTGGCATACCGGCGAAGACATTCCCTTCGTGCCGAACAAACGCTTCGGCGGTGTATGCCTGGGTGGCAAGATCGCCCCTATCTTCTACAACACCATGGAAGACGCCGGCGCACTGCCTATCGAGCTGGACGTGTCGCAAATGAACATGGGCGACGTGATTGAACTGCGTCCTTACGAAGGCAAGGCATTGAAGAACGGCGAAGTGATCGCTGAATTCCAGGTCAAGTCCGACGTGCTGTTCGACGAAGCACGCGCTGGCGGCCGCATTCCTCTTATTATCGGCCGCGGCCTGACTGGCAAGGCGCGCGAAGCGCTGGGCTTGCCAGTCTCGACCTTGTTCCGCCTGCCCCAAGTCCCGGCCGATACCGGCAAGGGCTACACGCTGGCCCAGAAGATGGTTGGCCGCGCTTGTGGATTGCCTGAAGGACGCGGGATGCGTCCCGGTACGTACTGCGAACCCAAGATGACCTCTGTCGGCAGCCAGGACACCACCGGCCCCATGACCCGCGACGAGCTGAAAGACCTGGCTTGCCTGGGCTTCTCGGCCGACCTGGTCATGCAGTCGTTCTGCCACACCGCGGCGTATCCTAAACCGGTCGACGTGAAGACCCACCACGAACTGCCGAACTTCATCAGCACGCGCGGCGGTATTTCGCTGCGTCCGGGCGACGGCATCATTCACTCGTGGCTGAACCGCATGCTGCTGCCCGACACCGTCGGCACCGGTGGCGACTCGCACACCCGCTTCCCGATCGGCATCAGCTTCCCCGCCGGCTCGGGCCTGGTCGCCTTTGCGGCCGCTACAGGCGTCATGCCGCTGGACATGCCAGAATCCGTACTGGTTCGCTTCAAGGGCTCGCTGCAACCCGGCGTAACGCTGCGCGACCTGGTCAACGCCATTCCGCTCTATGCCATCAAGCAGGGTTTGCTCACCATCGAAACACAGGGCAAGAAGAACATCTTCTCCGGCCGCATCCTTGAAATCGAAGGCTTGCCCGACTTGAAGATCGAACAGGCGTTCGAGCTGTCCGACGCCTCGGCCGAACGGTCCGCCGCCGGCTGCACCGTGCGCCTGAACCAGGAACCCATCATCGAATACATCAACAGCAATATCACGCTGCTGAAGTGGATGATTGCCAACGGCTATGAAGACGAACGCACGCTTACCCGCCGTATCAAGGCAATGGAAGCCTGGCTTGCCGACCCTCAACTGCTGCAACCCGATGCCGATGCGGAATACGCCGCTGTCATCGAGATCGACCTGGCCGACATTCACGAGCCTATCGTGGCCTGCCCCAACGATCCCGACGACGTCAAGACGCTCTCGGACGTATCCGGCACAGTCATCGACGAAGTGTTCATCGGCAGTTGCATGACGAACATCGGACACTTCCGCGCCGCATCGAAGCTGCTTGAAGGCAAACGCGACATCCCCACCAAACTGTGGATGGCGCCGCCCACCAAGATGGACCAGAAGCAACTGACCGAAGAAGGCCACTATGGCGTCCTGGGCAGTGCCGGTGCGCGCATGGAAATGCCCGGCTGCTCGCTGTGCATGGGCAACCAGGCGCAAGTGCGCGAAGGTGCCACGGTCATGTCCACCAGCACCCGCAACTTCCCGAACCGCTTGGGCAAGAACTCCAACGTGTTCCTGGGTTCAGCTGAACTTGCAGCCATCTGCTCCCGCCTTGGACGCATTCCGACCAAGCAAGAGTACATGGTCGATATGGGCTTGCTAAGCGCCAATGGCGCCGAGATCTACCGCTATATGAATTTCGATCAAATCGAAGACTTCAAGGAAATCGCCGATTCAGTGGGGATCTAACGATACTCACGGCGGCACGATAGAACTCCCGGCGCGGTTGGCCGGGAGTTTTTTTGCGCGCCCCGATCCGGTTGCGGCTATCACCGCCAGCCCATAAAAGCAGCCAGGGCGTTACACTAGACTTTCCGCCTACTCGTAATGACTTATGCTGCATATGCCTGCCTCTTCTCCCTCACGTCTTTCCCGCGATGCGCAGCGGCTGGTAACACTTACCCAAGCGCTGGCCCGGTCGGGAAGCCGCCTCGAGGACGTCTATTGGGAAAACCTGATTGCCACGCTGCTGGTCAAGCTGCTATCGGGGAAAAAGAATAAATCTATAGAGTCCGTGCTGGAGCATCTGCTTGCAGCCGACCTGAATGCCTACGAGATCCTGGTAGAGCAGGCCGAGACTTTGTCCGAATCAGCCACCATTCAATGGCAAGGGGTCGAGTACGATGCGCTGCTGTTTTCGGCCCCCATCGTCGCGTGGACCCGTTATCAATTGCCGGGCAGCGACCTGACGCCTGTCCAAAGTGCCAGCATTGCCACCCAGTTGCAGGCGCATATTATGGCTCCCGGCGCCAAGCTCGCCATGGTGCCCGGGCTGGTCAACTTCGACCAGATGCCTCAATCGTTCCATGAAACCCGCAGCTGGCTCGAACGCCTGGCAATGACGGCGCTGGGTGCGCCGTCCGAAGCATGCCAATTGAACGAGCCCGCCGACGCCGAAGGCATGCTGGCAGACGCCCGATTCGCCGTCGGCGTCATCGTCGTACCGAAGGGCGAAGCGGTATTTCGCTGGCAGACGCCCAAAGACGATGCCCTGGTATTGCGCGAACAATGCCAGAAGGAATGGGTGCGGGGCTACGAAGGCATACTGGCCTCGTTGTTCACCGGCTGCTATGTGGAGTATTTGAATCCGGACGCGTACTACATGAATAGCCGCGAAGCAGACCGGCGCATACGTCCGCTGGCGCTCAAGGCGGCTGTCACCTGGCTCCAGACCGCGGCGCATTTGCCCGGTGCCGACCTGCGCGCGGCTATCGTCGGATGCGGCGAGAACTCCATCGAGGAATATCGGGTGGGATTCAGTACGCGCCAGAGCAACGAAGTGGTCTACGGCTGCATCTGGCCCGTTCTTAGCAAGGAAGAGGCAGTCGACGACAGCACAGAAGGCGACCACATCGACATACCCGACCAGATCGCCGCACTGCTCAAGGAGCTCGGCGTGGGCGACGTGCGCAGGCTGCCGGGCGTCTATTCGTCTGAGTTCTGCGACGATTGCGGAGCACCCTACTTTCCGAACCCATTGGGCGAAATGATGCATCCGGAATTGCCTGAAGAAACAGATATGGCGCCAGCCCACTTTCATTGAATGGCACGGCTTTCCTTCGATATTTTTTGCCGTGTCATTGACAACTTTGGCGACATTGGTGTTTGCTGGCGCCTGGCGCGACAGCTGGCGCAAATGCCGCAACGGCATACCGTCAGGCTATGGGTCGACGACTTATGCAGCTTCGCCCGCATCGAACCCCAAGTCGACCCATCGATCCAGCAACAAACCGTAGGCGACGTCAGTATTGTCCATTGGACACGTATTGCGCCTAGCCTGCAGCCGCACGATATTGTCATTGAAGCGTTTGCTTGTGATCCCCCGGCATCGTTTCTCCAGGCAATGGTCGAACGCGACAGCCTATGGATCAATCTGGAATACCTCAGCGCGGAGCCATGGGTGGAATCCTGTCACGCCTTGCCATCGGCACAGGCCAGCGGCTTGCGCAAAACCTTCTTTTTTCCAGGATTTACACCCGCCACGGGGGGCCTGCTGCGCGAGTCCGAGCTGCTTGCGGTTCGGGACCGTTGGTTGGCCGATCCGGCCCTACGCGTCGCCCTCCTACGCGCGATCAACGTGCCCGAGACCCAGATTGCGCGCGTCGGCCAAGGCATGCGTCAGGTATTCCTGTTCTGCTATCCCGACGCGCCGGCATCGGCCTTGGTCGACGTCATGGCCAGGCGCGAAACGCCAACGCTCCTTATCGTGCCTGCCGGAGTCTACCCGTCCCTTCTCGAGGGTCAACACGACAACGTGTACGTCCACGAGATGCCGTTCGTGGACCAGCGCGCATTCGATCGGCTGCTCTGGAGTAGCGATTTGAATTTCGTGCGCGGCGAAGACTCGTTGGTGCGCGCTCTGTGGGCCGGCAAGCCGCTGATCTGGCAAATATATCCGCAGCAGGAAAATGCTCACATGATCAAACTGCAGGCCTGGCTCGACAAATCTCCGTTCGAGCCAGCCGTCCGCCAGGCGATGACACATTGGAATACCGCGGATGCGCCGGCATTTGACGTGGCCATGGAAACGGCCATGCAGTCGAATGACTGGAGCCGATGGCAGTCCGGCAGCGCGCGTTGGTGCGCCCAGTTGGCACAATATCCTGATCTGACTCAATCCCTGGTCGACTTTTGCGCGCAACAACAGCGAAAAGGTTAAAATGCCAGGTTTTCCAAGCTTTGCTCCGGCCCGGCAGTGGCATCTTCGGAGCAGTCAACCCCCCGGAGTCTTTTAATATATGAAAACCGCACAGGAATTGCGTGTCGGCAACGTGGTCAAAGTAGGCAACGACCCCCTCGTCATCCAAAAAACCGAATACAACAAATCGGGCCGCAACTCGGCTGTCGTGAAGTTGAAGTTCAAAAACCTGCTCACAGGTTCCGGCAGCGAGACCGTATCCAAAGCCGACGAAAAATTCGACATTGTCGTACTCGACAACAAGGAATGCACGTACTCGTATTACGCCGACCCCATGTATGTCTTCATGGACGAGGAATACAACCAGCATGAAGTCGAAGCCGACAGCATGGGCGATGCGCTGAACTACCTTGAAGAAGGCATGACGGTGCAAGTAGTGTTTTACGACGGCCGCGCCATTTCAGTGGAACTGCCTACGATCGTCGTTCGCGAGATCATGTACACGGAACCCGCAGTCAAGGGCGACACGTCCGGCAAAGTGCTAAAGCCTGCCAAGACGAATACCGACATGACCGTCAATGTGCCGCTGTTCTGCAATATCGGCGACAAGATTGAAATCGACACCCGCACGGGCGAATACCGCAGCCGCGTTATGTAAGACGCAATCGGACGACGCCGCTACTGCAAGCGGCCGTCGTCCAGAAAATCGGGTATGGGCATGACGGATATGCCTTCCTCGGCCAACTCTTCACGTTCTTGCTGCGTGGCTGTGCCGCGTATGGAGCGCTCGCGCGCCTCGCCTTCGTGCATGCGCCGCGCTTCATCGGCGAATCGCGGCCCCACATTTTCTGTTTCCCGCACAATTTTTCGAATATGCCGCAATACGTCGGCCTGTAGTTGCGCGAGCGCCCCCGCTGCCGGCACCGCAACCGGTGCCCCCGACTGTGCCTGCACTGCCGTTGCGGCGGGAGCCGGCGATGCGGGCGCCGACGCTTGGACATGCCCCAGATTGATTCTGGGCGCAGACAGTTTTTTGGTGACCTTGCCGCTGTTGCACACGGGGCAGCTAAGATGCCCCCCGGCCAGTTGGGCCTGAAAGTTTTCCTCGGATGCGAACCAACCTTCAAAGACATGGCCAAGGTCGCACTGGAAATCGAAGACTTTTAATGACATGGCTTTAATATGCGGGCGTCCGCTTCAATTGCAAGGCCAAGCGCGGCGCGCGGCACTATAAACGCGGGACGGCGGCCAAGAGCCGGCGCGTCTCGGCGTGTTGCGGCGCATGCAAGACACTGGCCGTGGCATTGGTTTCCACTATTTTGCCTCGATGCATGATCGCGATGCGATCCGACAAATACTCGACAACGCCGAAATTATGCGTGATGAAGAGATAGGCAATATTAAACTCACGCTGCAGTTCGCGCAGCAGATCAAGGATTTGCGCCTGTACGGACACGTCAAGCGCCGATGTTGGTTCGTCGCAAATAAGAACTGCGGGCTCCACCGCAAGCGCGCGTGCAATGGCAATGCGCTGCCGTTGGCCACCCGAAAATTCGTGAGGGTAGCGCTGCGCGGTATTGGCAGGCAATCCCACTCTGTCCAGAAGGGTTCGTACCTGGGCTGCGCGATCCGCGCGCGAGCGGTCCGGGCGCAAGGCGGCAATGCCTTCGTCGAGGATTTCGCCGACGATCATCCTGGGGTCCAGCGATGCATACGGATCCTGGAAAACAATCTGCAGGCTACGACGCATCAGGCGCAAGCGTGAGCCCTTGGCGGCAAGCACATCTTCGCCGCCGAGCAATGCGGTCCCCTGGACTACGGCCTGTTTATCCAACACACGCAACAACGCCTTCGCGATCGTCGTCTTGCCGCAGCCCGACTCGCCAAGCAATGCCAGCGTCTCGCCCGCGTGAAGATCCAGGTTTACGTTATCGACGATGCGCACGGGCGGAGCGGCGGGTCGCAGGAAGCCGCTTTTTTTTGTGTAGGCGACGGACAGCTCACGGACGGCCAATACAGGCTCTGCCGATATGGAGCGTGATGCGCCAACGTTCTTGACCGGCACCGTCGTATCGGCGGACAGCGGCCTGCCGCGCTTGGCGAACGTTGGAATGGCAGCCAGCAATTCCTTGGCATAAGGATGGCGAGGCGAGGCAAAAAACGTGGGCGCATCCACTGTCTCGACGATCCGGCCAGCCCGCATCAGGGCGACATGGTCGGCTACATTCTTCACAACGGCCAGATCATGGGTAATCAGCAAGATGGCCAGCCCCATCTCCTTCTGAATGTCCGCAAGCAAGTCCAGTATTTGAGCCTGCACAGTCACATCCAAGGCTGTCGTGGGCTCGTCGGCAATCAGCAGCCGAGGCTCGGCAGCCAGTGCGATCGCGATCATCACGCGCTGCTTTTGTCCGCCGGAGAACTGAAAGGGATAATCGTTCAGGCGATTCACGGCATCGGGGATCCCGACACGCGTCAACCACCACGCCGCCCTGTCGCGCAAGGCCTTGCCCCGATAAGAAGTATGCAGCCTGAGCATCTCTGTCAACTGCTCGCCTATGCTGATGACCGGGTTCAGGCTGGTGGCCGGCTCCTGGAAGATGATGCCGACCTGGGCCCCCCGGATCTCCCGCATGCCGCGCTCGGACAAGCCGTTGAGTTCGACTCGTCCCAGCTGAATCGCGCCCGCGGCGATACGGCCGGCCTCGGGCAGCAAACGCAATAGCGCCAAGGCCGTCATGCTCTTGCCGCAACCGGATTCGCCCACCAAGGCGAACGTCTGCCCTTTATCTATTGCCAGACTGAGCGACTCGACGGCATTGCGCACCCCCGCGTCGCTTGCAATTTGCACGGACAAATCGGCCACTGACAAGACAGGACCTGAATCGGCGTCGGCCATAATGGACGGAGTTGGCACGGCGTTCATAGCGACGTATCCTTGACAGCAAGCCGGCGCGGCCTGAACCGGCGGGTGCGCGGGTCGAAGGCGTCCTGGACGGCATCGGCGAAAATATTGGCCGAAAGCACAAGTGCAAGCAGGAACGTGAATGCCGCCAGCAAATTCCACCAGATCATCGGGTCGCGCGACATTTCAAGCCGCGCCGCATCGATCATGGTGCCGAAGGACGGCGTGCTGGGGTCCACTCCTATGCCCAGATACGACAATACCGCCTCGTACAACACCAGGCTGGAAAACTGCAAGACCATTGTAATCAGCACAATATGCATGACATTGGGCAACAGATGCCTGCGCATGATGCGCCAATGGCTGACGCCGAAGGCATGCGCCGCCTGCACATATTCCAGTTCCCGCAGCTTGAGGGTTTCGGCGCGCAACAGTCGGCACAGTCCGGCCCACCCGGTAAGGCCGAGTATCAGGCACAGCAGGAACAGCCGCAGGTCGGCGCGCGCGGCAACGGTATCGAACATTCCGGGATTGTTATCGATATACACCTGCATCATCAGCACACATGCCGCTATGAGCAAGACGCCAGGAATAGACGTCAACGTGGTGTATATGTACTGGATCACATCATCGACACGGCCCTTGAAGTAGCCGGCCGCAATACCGAAACCCAGGGCGGGAGGCAGCATGGCGACGGTTGTCAGCGTGCCTATCACCAAGGCCGTCCGTATGCTCTTCAAGCCTTGCCACAACACGTCGTTACCCGTACGGTCGGTACCCATGACATGGTAGTTGCCGCCAAGGCTGAGCGCGATAGCGGCGATGATCAGCCCGGCGCTTAGCGTGACCCACATTGCGCGCCAGGGAATGTCGGTGTCGCGCCGCCACCAGATACGCCACGCCGCTGATAGGTTTTTTTCCTGTTTCAGGTAAATAAGCGAAATCAGCAAACCCGCCAGAACGGAAGCCGCGACGCCTGCGAAAATGCCCAACCCGACGCGTTGCCGAATATCGGCCGGCCGGTCGCCTTCAGCGCCAAGATGCACGCCCGCGTGCTTGAGGCGCGGGTAGTCGCGCACGGGCTGCCCATCGATTACCTGGGTTTCCTTGGTGAACTGGCGCAAGGCCAAGGGTGCGGAATAGGTGGCCTCGCGCTTGCCCAACTGGGTAAGCGCGAGCAAGTCGTCGAGGGCGGACCGCAAGACCGGCGAATAGACTGGCGTATTGGGGGACGCTTGTGCCGAAGCGGCCGGCACAGGCGGCAATAGCGGCCGGTAATGCACCGAATCGAGCACGCCGATTGCAATGAAGCTGGTCAGCACCACGGCCGCACACATGGCAGACGGCGTCCTGGCGACGCTGCGCCAAGTGGCCCGCAATGCTGTGCTTCGCGCCACGCGCACCGCGTACAACGCCACGGCCAGCACCAGGCAAAAAACAAATACATCGGTCCAGAGGAAAACGAATTTCGGCATGGCTACTCGAACCGTATCCTGGGATCAGCCAGGGTATAGGAAATATCGGCCAGGATCAGGCCCACGATATACAAGGCCGAACCCAGGAACACCATGGCTCGCACGATAGAAAAATCCTGACTGTTGATGGCGTCTATGGTGTAGCTGCCAAGCCCTGGAATTCCAAAGAAGGATTCGGAAATAAGGGCGCCCATGAAGAGCAAGGGGATGGCGGACACCGTTCCTGTAAGTATCGGCAGCATGGCGTTGCGCAAGACATGCCGGAACAATACGATGCGTTCGGACAGGCCCTTGGCGCGTGCAGTGCGAACATAGTCCTTGCCTGCCTCTTCAAGAAACAGCGTGCGGTAAAAGCGGGATTCGCTACCCAGGCCCGATATGACCGCAATCGCCACTGGCAGGACAAGAAAGCGCAAACTGCCCCAGCCGTCGACATAGCCGGAATACGGCACCCAGCGCAAGACTTTGGCGAAAAACCATTGGCCGGCAATGATATAGAACAGCCCCGAGATCGATAACAAAATCACGCATATGACGACCCCCGCGAAGTCCAGCGATGTTCCCTTGAAGAACACCAGGAGCAAGGCGAACGAAACGCAAGCGAACAAGCCGAACACAAATGTCGGAAGGGCCAAGGCCAGGCTCGGACCCATGCGGTCGGCTATCTGATTGCCTATGTCCTGCCCCTCGTCGGAAAAGCCGAAATCGAAGCGCAGCAAAGGCACCGAACGATCGAAGAATATTGTTTCGGTAAACTGCGACGCCCCCTGGGCCTTATTGTTGAAGAACAGCGGCTTGTCGTATCCGCGCTGCACTTTCCAGGTGTCGATGGCAGCCTGGCTGACACGTTGGCCGCCTATGGAAAGGCGCGCCATGTCGTCGGGCGTGTTGACGGCAAAAAAAAGCAAGAACGTCAGCAGATTCACGCCTATCAGTATCAGCACGCCATACATAAGGCGGCGTATGATGTAACGCGTCATGAGCGGCTCCGGTCGGAAGAATCGGCCAGCGCCGTTGCGTTGTCTCTTTGACGCGCCAGGCGCCATGCAAAGCCGCCGCCGACTACCAGCAAGCCCGCCAGCACCCATAAAGGCCACCAATAAGGAACATTCCATTCCTTGATTTTCTGGGCCCGCAATTGAGGATCGAGGCGATAGAACTGCAGCGTATTGCGCACCATTTGCGTCGGTTTCGCGTTGCCCACCCATGTCTGGTAGGCGCCGCCCGACTTGGGAAAATATCCGAACATCCAGGCGGCATCGTGCTGCACGATGGCTACCATTTCCCTTACCAGTGCTTCCTTTTGGGGGCCATCGTCAAGAAAACGCATTTGTTCGAACCGCCGGTCGAACTCGGGATTCTGGTAGTTGGACGCGTTCTCGCCTCCTGTAGCTACCTTGGCATTGGGGCCATACAGCAGAAACAGGAAGTTTTCGGCGTCAGGATAATCGGCCACCCAACCCCACATGAACATCTGGGCGCTGCCGTTGCGCATTTTATCCTGGAAGCGGTTGTAATCCGTCGCGCGGACTTCCAGCGATACATTGATGGCCGACAGTTGCCGCCGCATCCAGTCCAGCGACGCGCTCGACCCCATGCCCCCGGCCGAATCGAAGTGCAGGATCAAGGGCTTGCCTGTGGCGGCGTCGCGTCCATCGGGATATCCCGCCTCGGCCAGCAGCTTGCGGGCCTCGTCCAGCGGACGGCGGACCGCCCGTCCGTTCTCGAGCGCATAAACCTCGCGGTTCAGCCCTTGCGGCAGTTCTTCGTGGCCAAGTATCCCTGGCGGCACGGGACCATGCGCCACCTGCGCTTGGTCATTTTGAAATATGGAGACGAACTGTTCCCAATTGAAGGCAATACTAAGGGCTTGCCGCAACTTGCGGTTCTTCTCTTGCCGCTCGGGGGTATCTCCCTTCCCGACCACAGGATCGCGCCAGTTGAAACCCAGATAATAAACTTGCGCTTCAGTGGAGCTGCGCAGTTGTATGCCATGGTCTTGGTACAAGGACGCCTTCTCGGCCGAATCGCCCGCGGCGACCCTCATGGCCACCCCGATATCGCCACGATCCACTTGCGGGATGTCGTAATACCCCTGAAGAAACTTGCCCATCAAGGGCACGCTTTCCTTCTCCAGGCTGAAGACGATGCGATCGATGAAAGGCGTGGGCTTGCCGCAATCTTCGAGCAGGCCGGCCGCGGCATCTTCAGGTTCGCCGGCACATGGATAAGGCTGGCCGCGATAATTCGGGTTGCGCGCCAGCACGTGGCGGCGATTCGGAATGGATTGTTCGAGGATATAAGGCCCGGTGCCGACGGGCCATGTATTCAATGACAGATTGTGCTCCGCCATGCCCGGCTGATGATAGAAGCGGTCCGCCTCCCAAGGTATGGGCGCGGTAAATGTCATGGCAAGCCAATACTTGAATTGCGGGTACTTGCCCTTGACCTTGATTCGCAGCGTATGCGAATCGAGCGCTTGGACGCCGTCGAATTCCTCTTGACGCAGGTCGAGCCAGCCTTTGGCCGCGCCACCAGGCTGGGCAGCCATCCGCCGGTCTTGCTCGCGCAGCCCTTCGCCGTACTCCCGCATACCCATCACATGCTCGGCCATTACGCCATAGATGGGGGACACGACTCGAGGGCTGGCAAGGCGGCGGAATGCATAGACGTAATCGTGGGCGAGCAGTTCGCGCGTCCCCGTATGCTCGAATTTGTCTATACCGAATTTCCCTTCGAGCTGACCCGGGTCGATAGGCCAGTAACGGTAGCCGTCCTCCGACGCATGTTTCGCAAAGGCGGGATGGGGCTGGAACATAATACCGGGTTTGAGCCGAATATCGTAAACGCTGATGGCGACCCGTTCCCCTGGCGCATCGCCTGGCAGAACATGACCGGCATCGTCCAGGTAAACCGGAGGCTCGATCGACGCTGCCGCGGCGGGCACCAACCGATAAGGACGGGTCAGGTAGTCATAGCTGTACAGCGGTTCGTAAATTGAGTAGGTGAATGGCGTCTCGTCCGTAGAATACGAGCTGGCCGGGTCGAGGAACTTCGGCGAACGCTGCGTGAACGCCGTGTACATCACGTTTTCGTATTCGAGCCCGCGCGAATAAGGACTATTGACGGGTTCGTTCGTGCAGCCCGCAAGCAAGGCGAGCGCCCCAGACATGGAAAGCGCCAGCGCAAGAACACGCTGCCGGATCAACATTGTTGTTGCCGCCAACATTGGTATCGCCATACCCACGGACGAACCGGCTTTTCATGCCGCCAGATACCCGCGCGCTGGTTCCTGGCCTGCTCCTCGAGCGCGGGTATGCCGGGGTCGCGCATGAACTTGCCCCTGCCCTCCATATTGGCCCATGCCATCCCGGCGGCGACTTGTTTTTGATTTGCCGTCATGCCGTCCGCGAGCGGCACATCGCAAATATAGCGGTCGTAGCGATCGCGCTCGAAGCAGGCCAGCGTAAGCATCTTGCCGGCAATCAATGCCGACAAGGCCTGCCTGGATGCCTGCGCCTGGTCTTGTCCAGGACGTTGCCGGTCTTTCTTGATCTCGGGCGCATCGATGCTTGCCATGCGAATGCGCTGTTCCTTGCCATTTACCAGCAAGTTGAAGGTATCACCGTCCGACACGCGAACCACTCGGCCCGTCAATGTATAGGCCGTATTTGCGGGGCCGGCGTTTGGCAATAGACGGTTCTGTGCCTGCGACGCGGGGGCAAGAGACCAGGCCACTGCCACCATTGCAAGGGCGATGGCGCCCCGCCATGCCGAATGCCGGACCCGAAGGCGGTAGGCCAGAGTGTTGAGTAAAGCGCTCAAGAGATATTTACCTTTTCCTATCACCATGCCGCATGCGCGACGAGGCCGCAACGGCCAGCCAGCTTGGCGATTATAGGGGGATTCATTCGGGCCAGGCGCGTTCGAGTACGCTGTATAGCGCAACAGGCGTAGCGGTCACGCCATACACACGGCCTCCCGGACCGCCGAACCGGGTCTGTATGAAGGCGTCCGACAAGACCCGCGGCGCATGCCGGCGCAACAAATTGGCCTGCGTCAATAACACCAGTTCCTGAGCAACATAACGCCCTGCGGACTCCAGGTCGGGTCCGGACGCCGACAACAGTGCTAACAAACGGTCGGCATGCTCGCGAAGTACAGGCTCATCGGCACTGTCTTCTTTCAGCGTTGTCCACAGAGCTTGTGCATGCTCGGGATGGCGTTTGATGGCGCGCAACACGTCCAGGCACATCACGTTGCCCGAACCCTCCCAGATGGAATTGACGGGCGCTTCGCGGTAAAGCCGCGCCATCGGTGCGTCTTCGATGTAGCCATTGCCGCCCAGAATTTCCATGCACTCGCCCACCGCTTCGATCACGCGCTTGCATACCCAGAATTTTGCCGCTGGGGTGAGGATGCGGCGCAAGGCCAGCTCCAGCGGATCGCTGGACGGATCGAAGGCGCGAGCGAGGCGCAGGGCCAAGCTCGTGGCAGCCTCGCTTTCAAGCGCCAGATCCATCAGCACGCTTTGCATCAAGGGTTGGCGAATTAACGGCGCCCCGAATGCCACACGATGCCGTGCATGATGCATGGCCTGGACCAGTGCCTGGCGCAACAGCGCCGTGCTGCCCAGGACGCAGTCCAGCCTGGTATACGAGGCCATTTCGACCAGGGTGGCAATGCCGCGCCCTGGCTCGCCGACCGGTACACCGATGGCGTTCTGGAACTCGATCTCGACGCTGGCGTTCGAACGGTTGCCCAGTTTGTTCTTGATTCGCTGGATATGGACGGCGTTCCTGCTGCCGTCGTCCAGCCATCGTGGAACGTAAAAGCAGGAATAAGCGTCATCGTGCCTGGCAAGTACAAGATGCGCATCGGACATGGGGGAAGAAAAAAACCACTTATGACCCATCAAGCGCCACTGGCCGCCCGCCGCATCGACCGGCGTCGCCTGCGTTGTATTGCTGCGCAGGTCGGATCCCCCTTGTTTTTCCGTCATGCCCATACCGACCATCATCGACGTTTTTTCGGACAGCGGGACATCGCGGTCGTCGTATTGAAGCGAATACAGACGGCTGGCGACGGAATCGAACCACGGCTCTTTCTGGAGGATGGGAATGGCGGCCGACGTCATGGTGACCGGGCACAGCGACCCGGCCTCTACCTGACCGTGCATAAGATAGGCGGCGGCGCGCGCTACGTGAGCACCCGGTTGAGGCGCCGACCATGCGCTGCAATGCATGCCTTGCAAGAAGGCCATGCGCATGAATCGATGCCAGTCGGGATGAAAATTCACCCGATCGAGACGCCTGCCCTGCCGATCGAAGTTTTGGAGTTCGGGTCCGTATCGATTGGCGTCATGCGCCAGCGCGAAGGTTTCGGCAAGACCCAGCCTGCATCCGTAGTGCGAAAGCGCCTGCTCGTGCCATTGCGCGCCCTCGCGCCGCACCCCTTCCCGCAGCGCCGCATCACTTGTATAAAGGTTGTAGTCGCCCAGATCGGGCGTTTGGTTGGTTACTTCGTGTGTGCTCCAGCTCATGGCGCCACCCCCATTTATTGCCGCAACGCCCTGGCGCGCGAAAATGAACGAAATACCGTGAATTCATGATATCACCATGCGCGGCGGGATCGCGCATGCCTGGAGAAGACGACGTGTGCCGACGGCTCTTGGCTGGTAAAGTTAGGCCACGGCTAGTCATCAACGTTATTGCTGGCGGCCTTATTAACGAAAGGAAGCAGATGAACTCGCGCAACCTGGTGGTATGTGCCGCCCTTGTCATGGCGGTGGGCGTTGGCGCCGGTGCGTTCGGCGCCCATGCGCTGCGCGGCCTGGTTGCGGCGGACCGCATGCCGATCTGGCAAACCGCCGTGCTCTACCAGATCATACATGGCCTGGGCATGCTCGCCGTCGCCCTTCTTGGCATGCATATGCCGTCGCCACGGCTTCGGCTGGCGGGAGGGCTGATGCTGGCGGGAATCGTCATTTTCAGCGGCAGCCTTTATACGCTGGTCCTGACCGACACCCGATGGCTGGGCGCCATTACGCCCTTCGGCGGCGTAGCCTTCATCGCGGCCTGGTGCCTGGTGGCGCTTGCGGCCCTCGATCGAACTCCATAAGGCGCATATGTGGCACTGCTACTCCGACCCCGATGAATGCGTCACCGCCCTGGTGTCGCATATCGTGGCGCAACTGGACACGGCCATTGCCGCCGAAGGCCAGGCGGGGCTGGCCGTATCCGGCGGCAAATCGCCGGTGGCATTGTTTCAGCGGCTTAGCCAGGCCCAACTGCCCTGGGAGCACGTCCATGTCACACTGGTCGACGAGCGCTTTGTGCCCACTACCCACCCGGACAGCAACGAGAACCTGGTGCGCCGGCATTTATTGGTCAAGCGGGCCGGTGCCGCGCGCTTCACCGGCCTCGTCAGCCATGTGCACGACATCGACCGCGCCGTGATGTTAGCCAACCGCCAGGCACATGCCATCACGATCGCCGTTCTTGGCATGGGAGACGACGGCCACACGGCGTCCTTGTTTCCGCATGCTCCGCAACTACCGGCGGCGCTGGATACGAGCGCGACATGTCGTTTTATGCATATCAGCCCGCCGGCCGCGACGCACGAACGCATCAGCATGACGCTGGCGGCGATCTTGCAAGCGAAGCAAATTGTTCTACCCATTGCCGGCGACCACAAACGCGACGTCTGCCTGCGCGCGGCGCAGCAGGCCACGCCCGACCTGCCCGTCAGCTATGTGCTCGCCCAAACCGGAGTGCCCGTCCATGTCTACTGGAACCCTTGAACGCCCGTTGAACCTGGTTGCGGATATCGGCGGCACCCGCGCGCGTTTCGGCCTTTGCACGTCAGTGCGCGACATAGGCCATGTCAGCGCCATGGAGGTGAAAGACTTTGCCCGCATCGACCTGGCCATACAGCACTATCTTGACCTGCATGGCAACCCAGGCGTAATGCACGCCGTCATAGGAATTGCCAATCCCATCACCGGCGACGAAGTCCAGATGACCAATTCGCCGTGGCACTTCTCCATTGAACAAACGCGCCGGCAGTTTGGCTTCCAGAGCCTACGCCTCATCAACGACTTTACAGCGTTGGCGATGGCGGTTCCCTATCTGTCCGAGGGCGACCTGCGCACCGTCGGCGGCGGCCGGGCGGAATCGGGCACGCCATTAGGCCTCGTCGGGCCAGGCACGGGGCTTGGGGTTTCAGGACTGATCCCCACGGGCGGCGGCAAATGGCATGCATTGGCGGCCGAGGGCGGCCATGTCAGCTTCGCCGCCTGCGACACGCGCGAGCAGGCGCTATGGGAAGACGCCCGGCGTCAATTTGGGCATGTATCCATGGAACGGCTGGTGTCGGGTCGCGGCCTGCAATTCATTTATCGTCACCTTAGCCGGGAGGCGGGGGTACCGGCGCAGGACTATACGCCTGCCGACATCACGGGCCGCGCCATTGCGGGCGCCGACCTGCATTGCCAGACAGCGCTCGATACGTTTTGCGCCATTCTGGGCACAGCGGCCAGCAATCTCGCATTGACGCTGGGTGCGCGCGGCGGCATTTACCTGGGCGGCGGCATCGTGCCCCGCCTGGGCGACTATTTCGACCAGTCGCCGTTTCGCGAACGCTTCAACGACAAAGGAAGGTTCACCGACTATCTGGCGGCAATTCCGGTCTTCGTGATCACCAGCGACTATCCCGCCTTGCTCGGCGCGGCAGCGCTGCTCAACGACTGATATTTGCATTTGCTGGCCGGCTGTCGGCCATAATAGCTGTAGTTTTTTGTCCGGGACGCCACATGACAGCCTTGCCCAGCACGTCGATCGATCAACGCTCCACTTTTATACGCCAATTGCCCAAAGCCGAACTGCACCTACATATAGAGGGCACGCTCGAACCTGAATTGCTGTTTTGTCTGGCCCAGCGCAATAACATTGCCCTTGCCTATGACAGTGTCGATGAACTGCGCACGGCGTACGCGTTCCACGACCTGCAGTCCTTTCTGGACTTATATTACGCTGGCGCCGGCGTCCTGATCACAGAGCAGGACTTTTACGACATGACCGCCGCCTATATGCGGCGCGCGCATGCCGACGGCGTGGTGCACACGGAAATCATGTTCGATCCCCAAACCCATACTGGGCGCGGTGTCCCGTTGGTCACGGTATTTGCCGGCATCGCACGTGCCTTGCGCGACGCGCGCGCGGAAATGGGGATCAGCAGCTACTTGATACTGAGTTTTCTGCGGCATTTATCGGAGGAGGCGGCCAATGCCGTGCTGGATGAAGCGTTGCCGCTACGAGAGCAATATAAAGACCTGTGGATAGGAATAGGCCTGGATTCCGCCGAGCGCGGCAACCCGCCGGAAAAATTCGAACGCGTGTTTGCACGCTGCAAAGCATTGGGCTTCCGCCTTGTGGCTCATGCGGGCGAGGAAGGCCCGCCCGCCTACGTACGCGACGCCCTCGACAAGCTGCATGTGGAACGCATCGATCATGGCGTGCGCAGCGAAGAGGATCCCGCACTCATGGAACACCTCATCAAAGCCCAGGTTCCGTTGACTGTATGTCCGCTTTCCAACGTAAAACTATGCGTGGTGCCGGACCTGGCGCAACACAGCTTGGCCGGCATGCTGCGTCGCGGCGTGATGGTCACGGTGAACTCGGACGATCCAGCGTATTTTGGCGGATACGTCGCCGACAACTATATAGCCTGCGCGAACGCGCTGGGCTTGACTGACGAGGAACTGCGTCTACTCGCCCGCAATAGCATCAATGCGTCGTTTTTGCCCGATGCCCATAAGCAGCGGCTGCTAGGCTTGCACGCATAAAAAAACCCACCGCGAAGGTGGGCTTTTCTTTACATCAAGCTGATTTACACAACTTGGATGTTTTTGGCTTGAGGACCCTTAGGGCCTTCGGCTGTTTCGAAGGAAACGCGTTGGTTTTCTTCGAGCGACTTGTAGCCAGTGCCGACGATGTCGGTGTGGTGCGCGAACAAGTCCTTGCCACCCGATTCAGGAGTGATAAAGCCAAAGCCTTTTTCGTTGTTGAACCACTTCACAATACCGGTTTCTGTTTTCATTTTTGCGATCCCTAAAATAGACGAGCAACATGCTCTATAGAAGACTGTCAAGGTGCAGAGATTTAGCAAAAAAGTACTGTTTTTCGGTACTGGATTGTACTAACTTCAACGAACTTGAAAATCTAACCCAGAATGTAGCCGCATAAAGGGTGAATGTCTAGCGGCTTTATGGCAACAATCGGCATATTTTGAAAGTTTTTTTTGCGTTGCGCGATTTGACGTCTTTCACAGGCGAATTTCGCGGGTTTTCCCTTATACACCTCCCTAACCGGGCCTCCCTTACCGGGCCTCCCTTACCGGGCCTCGCTCATCGTTTCGAGACGAAGGCGTTGCCTTCTATATAGAAGCGCAATAATTCGTCCGCCCATGTGCCGGCGTAGTCAACGCCTATTCGGGGGCGACGCACAATGGAAACGGGCTCCAGGGTTTCGGGGCTGGCAATATAAAGAGAGTCGCCGCACAAGTCATGACCATAGTGACGCAGGTCGATTCCCATTGCCTTGCATAGCCGGCCCGGACCCTTGGTATTGTGCGATATATTGGCCAGAGGCTCGATTGCACGCAACAAGACGGCTGCTCCGGTCCCCTCGGGTTCCGTGACGACATTCATGCAGTGATGCATACCATAGACAAGATAGACATACGCATGCCCGGGCGGCCCAAACATTACCTTGGTGCGCGGAGTGATCCCCTTGGAAGTATGTGCCGCCAGGTCGTGAGGACCAAGATACGCCTCCACCTCTACGATCTTGCCTATGCGGTCCTGGTGATCCACGCGGTGCACTAGCAGTTTGCCCAGCAGTTCGCGGGCGACGGTCGTGGTTTCCCTAATAAAGAAGCGCCGGGGTAATTTATGCATGTTGCCTGGTTTGCTTGACTTTCCTTGCCAAGGTGCGTATTATTGCCCCTTAGATTTTCAAGTTCGTTGAAGTTAGTACAACTGAAGTACCAGAAACAGTACTTTTTTTTGCTCAAATCTCTACACCTTGACAGTCTTCTATAGAGCATGTCGCTCGTTAATTTTAGGGATTGCAAAAAATGCAAACAGAAACTGGTATTGTAAAGTGGTTCAACAACGAAAAGGGCTTCGGTTTCATCAAGCCTGAATCGGGTGGCAAGGACTTGTTCGCGCACCACACCGACATCGTCGGCACCGGCTTCAAATCGCTCGAAGAAAACCAACGCGTTTCTTTCGAAGCTGCTGAAGGCCAAAAAGGTCCTCAAGCCAAGAACATCCAAGTTATCTAAGCTAACTTGATGCATAAAAAACCCACCTTCGCGGTGGGTTTTTTTATGCCTGATCGATCAATGCCCTCAGCGGTTAGTTCCCGTCATCGCGTGCGTCGCTAGGCTGCGCCATGGATCGCAGTCTTACACCATCGCCCGTAATGGTAAGGTTGAGCTCGGCCAATCTGCCCGGCATCGACGCATCGATCCCATCTTCAGGCGACGGCAATTGCGCATTGGCCATATCACCCTGCAAAGGCGTAACGGACATTACCGAAATCGCGCTGGCGATTGCGTTCGGATTGGCTGGAATGGGTGGATTGGTATCAATCACGCTCACGGGTGCAGTGATATTTGCCGTCAGGCCAGTGGGTTGAGTTACGGTGTAGTTCCCCGCCGATGACCCGCCCAGGCTGAGAGCCGCCGTAACGGCAATCCCGTCCCCCACGTTTGGCATGGCGAACGTTCCCGCCTCGATCAACGTCACTATATCGTCGGAGATCATGCCCGTCAGCGTACCGCCAGCAAGAGTGGCCAAGGTGGTGCCGTCATAGACCTTATCCAGCGCCGTTACCCCGGCAACCGTGAGCGCCTTGGGCACAATCGTGCTGGTGATGTTGTCCGCATACGTGACGTTATAGTTGCCGCCACTGTTGCCATCGCTGACCATTACGCCAGTGGCCGTTACCGTCTTGTTGCCGCTGCCGGCGTTCTTGTCGGTGAAGGAAAAAGCGCCTCCGCTGATTGAATCGCTTCCGAACAGCGTGCCACTGGTAAGGCTGGCCAGGCCTATTGCGGTCAAAGCGCCGTCATAGGTCTTGCTGACATCGCTGGTGCTAATGGTGAGATCGGCTTTGCTGATGTTGAGATTCCCCCCAATGATGTCATACCCTTGCTGTGTAGAGTAGTAACCATTATAGAAACCTGCATTGGTTCCGGTGGCGGCCGCACCCAATACGCCGCTGGGAGGGCTAATGCTCGCCCCACTTTGGACATTGCTGTTGTATGTCACTGCCACATCCGGCGCGCCGGTAAGCGTCAAACCGGTCATGAAGCTGGTCAACAATGGCGCGGTATGCCCTTCATAAATACGCCAGACCGCCCCGCTGCCGCCGGTATTGGCGATGGTGTTGGGCGTAGCATCATTCCAACTGTTGAAGCTTGCCAACTGCATCATCGCCGCTGCGGTCAGACCTGTGCCGCCAGCCGACGTAGCCTTTCCTGATGTCGCCATATTCCAGAAACTGTTAATCACTACCCCCGGCGCTTCGTTCAAGCCCGTCAGGCCGCCACTGTTAGTACCGGTTACCGTACCACTCGCGTAGCTGTTGCTGATCGATCCTTCGTTTCTCCCTACCAGGCCGCCTCCAAATGCCCCACTGGTAACCATGCCCGTCGCGTAGCTGTTGCCGATGATGCCACCGGGCATCAGCCACCCCACCAAGCCACCGGCATAAGAGTTGTTACCTCCATTCACGCTCACGGTTGAGTAACTATTACTGATAACGCCTTCGCTGCGGCCCACCAAACTACCAGAGTAACTATCTCCATTCACGCTGCCCCCGACAAGGCCCACATTGCTGATTCTTGAAGCAGAATTAGCGTATGCAAACAGGCCACGATACGAAAGATCAGGAGCATTGATGGTGATGCCACTGATCGTATGGTGGCGGCCGTCGAAGCTGCCCGAAAATGCGCTGATTGGCGCAAAGCCGACGCTGCCCCAGACATCGTTGCTGAAAGCCGTATTGGCGGCATTAATATCCAAGCCCAAGGTGTAGCTCGCCGCAGGGGCCATCGCCATCAGTTGCAACTGGTGGGCGTTGTTGATTGTGGTGGAATATTCGGAGGCCAGCATCGGCCGCGTCGCTCCAACTGCGCCGCCGGCATTGTTGAGCGTCCCGTCGATATCGACGATCACCCAGTTGTTGCCGGCCGCGCCGGGCGTGGTTGTGAAGTTGAAGCCGCTAAAGTTGGACGCAGTCTTCATCTGCGCTTCAGTCAACCCCGTCATGCCGGTTGTATAGCCGCCGCCGACAGCGGGTAATCCACTATTGGCGGAGGTATTCCAATAACTGTCGACGACAGTGCCAGAGTTATGCCCGACCAAACTCCCGGTGTTGCGACCTGGATCTGTGTTGCCGTTGAATACCTCGGCAGACGCATAGCTCTTGCTGATGGTGCCGCCGTTGTTATGCCCAACGAGACCGCCAATCAGGTCTTGGTTTGCGGAACTCCTGACTTGGCCGGTACTGTAGGAGTTTCGAATGTGGCCATCGTTGACACCGACCAAGCCGCCCAACCGGTTTCCGGCAATGGCCGAGCCGGAAAAGTAGCTGCCGTCGATTGATCCCCAGTTATCGCCGATCAAACCGCCCACGTGCGTAGCGCCGCGCACGTTACCGGTGGCGTAGCTGTTGCTGACCTTGCCTCGGTTGCTCCCTATCAAAGCGCCCACTTGTCCGTCCGCGCCAGCTAGCGACACGTTGACCAGCCCGATATTGCGGACTTCGGACGCAGCGGCGGTCGATCCGAACAGCCCAACGTAAGACCGTGAGCCAGTGGGCTTCATGCTCAGGTTCAAGACGTCATGCCCGAGCCCCTCGAAGATGCCGCCGAATAGCGCGCTTTCGTTCCCAATCGGCGTAAAGCCGGCGCCACCGTTCCAACCGCTGGTGGCGCTGGCATCGATATTTGCGCCTAGCACGTAGTTGCCAGCCAAATTACCGTTAATGCCTTGCAAGCTCATGGCGCCAGTATCCCCGGCTGTGCCCAAGTCGGTTATGACCATGTAGTGGACAGTGTCGCCACCGCTGCCGAGCTTGGTGGTGAAGTTGTTGCCGGCCGCCAGGTTGACCTTAGCGCCGCGCAGCGCGTAGCCGCTGCCCGCGCCGTCGACGGTGGCTAGCCCGTACTCCAACGCCAGCGTGGCGGTGCCGGAGCCGTTGAGCGTGGCGTTGATATTGATGTCGCCGTGAGCACTCAGCGTCAGTTCGTTTGCAGTCCAACTGACGGCGCTGTTGACGTGGATGTCGCCGTTTTCTGAACCGGACTCAACGGTTGCGATTCTGACGTTATTGTCGTTCAAGGCACTGGAGAGCGTATCGGCGCCAATACTCGAGGCCGTCGATGCGCCGCTCCCAGCACCAATAATGAAGTCGGTGGGATCGATCAGCCAGTTTCCCGTACTGCCATCCGCTGCCAATGTGGTGATGCGGACGTGGTCAGACACCTTCACATGCGCGGCCGAGCTTTCGATAAAGCCGCCGTCGCCGCCATTGGGTGCGCTGGCATCCAGTGTGCCGCCGACGTTGACGATACCGCTTTGCATATCGCCCAGCAGTTTAATCACGCCGTCACGATTTTCAATGGTGCGCGCCTGAATTACCCCGGTGTTGTTGACCACGGTATTCAACAGATTACCAGCGGCCTGCGCAGTCATCAGCACGTGCCCGCCATCGGCCTGGATCATCCCGCCGTTCTGCACCAGCGCATTCACCGCAGCCTCGCTCACCGCGACGTTCAACAGCCCATCGCCGACGACATCGAGGCTGAGGCCATCGCCTGCTGCGAGCGCGACGGTGCCGAGTCTGGCGCTGATCGTGCCTTCATTTGCTACATGCGCGCTTAGCAGCGCCACATAGCCGCCATCCGCATTGATAATCCCCTGATTGAGAATGCTGCCGCCGCCCGTGCCGGCGAACTTGTAGTTTCCTGCCATGAAGTCGCTGTCGGTGATGTTGCGCGTCGACGCGACCAGGCCGCCAACATTGACCGATGCGCCCTTGCCGAACAGGATACCGTTCGGATTGACCAGGAATACTTTTCCATTGGCCGTCAGGCTGCCGAGAATGCGCGACGGGTCCGAACCAATTACTCGGTTAAGCGCGATCGAGCTACTGTTGGGTTGCACAAAGCGCACCGCTTCCGCCGCGCCAATATTGAAGCTTTGCCAATTTAGCGCCGCGTTCTGGCTGGTCTGGTTGACGGTCATGGTGCCATTTCCGCTGGCGACGGTGGCGCTGCCGGCCACGACTTCGCCACCGACAGGCAACGCATGACTGGTCGACCCGAACGCGACCAGCAGCGAGCCCGCCAGTGCTTTCAGCACAAAGCCGGTAATCGAGCGGTAAGTGTCGTTCATGATGTGGCCCCTGGTGTTATTGAAGACTGAGTAAAACCAATGTTGGTTGCAGTCGTTGCCTGACGGCGCGCTTAAAAATATTTAGTGGCCTGCAACCAGAAGCGACCCGACTTGTCTGGTGCCGAGGTTGCTGTCGCATTGCCCAGCTTGCGGGCGTAATAAGCCTTCACCACGAAATTGTTGTTGTCCACCCAGTTAAGCCCAATCCCCACACCGCTCAGGGTCCGGCGATTCTGCTCGACGGCCCACGGATTTTTGTTCAGCTTTACCCTGCCGGTATCGACAAAGCCGACTAAATGCATCTGCCCCGACTGTCTTTCCGAAAACCGCGGCAACAATGCCCTGGCTTCCAGATTGAACACATATCCCTGGTCGCCATACGCTTCGCCTTCGGGGTACGCGCGCACGCCATTGGCGCCGCCCAATCCCATCTTCTCCGATGTGTCCAGGTTTTTTGACGCCAACTGCCCGTTCATAGCGGCGTACAAAGATAGCGTATCGGTCACCCGCTGCAGCCGCATGGCATTGAATCCGAATTTGTTGTAATGGCCGTTGCTTCGCACCGTCGCGGCGTCGGTTGCGAGTGCTGCCGCGCCCTTGATGCCGATCTTGCCGGTGGTCCAGGTGAACGCGTACGCACTTAGCCCGCCACCCCCGAAATCGTCCCGATGATCGCCCGTCAGGCTGGCCATCATCACCCGGGCTTTCTTGTTTGCGCGCGTCACACTCGAATCCACCTTGTCCTGGAACGTCTTGGCATCGAAATTGACCACCGCATACAGATTGTTGCTGCGCGACCGGATCAGCGGCACGCTGCCGTAGATGCTGGCGATCTGCGCAGTTCCGTTAGCTTGCAGGCTTTCGAACTCCTCTCCCAGGCGATAGCGCATGCTGGCATAGGCGACACCCACCTTGGCGCGGTCGATTTGCACTTGGTAGGAAGCACGCGCATAGTTCAGACCGGAACCGGACGTCAGTGCGCGCAGCGTCGCGACATCGCCATGTCCGGTGAGGTCGTTGATGTTGACCGTCGCGCCCATTCGGTTAGCGCCGGTATATCGATTGCCACCATTGTCGACATCGACATTCCCAGTTACGAGCTGGCCCGGTGTTACATCGACGATCAAGTCGGAAGCACCGACTGAAGCACCAGGAACCAGGGTTGATTTCACGTTCACACCGGGGACGTCAGAAAGCAGCAAAAGACTCGTTTCAAGCGGAGCAATCAAAACCGCATTGCCACTTTTCAGATTACTGAGCAAGCCATCGGCCAAGTCATCAGACAAATTGGTGCTATTGCGTAACGTGACCTTGCCATAATGCCCTTCAAGCACAGCGATCGTCACGACCCCATCCTTGATTTCTTGTGCTGGCAGGTATGCTTTAGCAAGCAAATAACCGTGACTATGGTAATAGCGCGCGATCTTCGATGCCATGCCGCGTAGTTCGGACAGCGTCAACTCGCGGCTGGTACTGAAGCCGGTTGCCTCCAGAAGTGCCGCTTCGGCGAACGCGTGCGCTCCTGTTGTCTGCAGGCTGCGAACAAAAATTTTGTGGTCATCGGCCGTTGGCACAGCTGGCGCCGCATCCCGCTCGATGCGGATGTCAGGGGCTGCTTTGCCGGGAGAAAGTGGCGCCTGATCCCGTTCGATCTGCTGATTCAGCGAGCCGGCGTTAGGCGGCGTTTGTGCAAAAGCGACGCCGCAAACAACCATACCGAAGGTCAGTACGGCTTTGGAAACGAGCATATTCATGAATCACCAGCGTTGAAGCATCGACTATTGATGGTAAAAGCTTTCTTACTAAAAGTCGCTAAATGAATCCAATAAATTCAAATAGATGGTGATTGCTTTACGTTCGTGCGAATTTCCGCTCTGAATAACAACGCCATGAAGAGCCAAAAAGCAAAAGGGGTTACGTCTATTAGACGTAACCCCTTACATATGCTGGTGCGGCTGGCAGGATTCGAACCCACGACCCCTTGGTTCGTAGCCAAGTACTCTATCCAACTGAGCTACAGCCGCTGAAAGAGGCGTAACTATAACATAGATTTTTTGGCGTGTCTTGCAAGCAAGGCTTATGGATAAAGACCGCCCAAAGAAATGCTTTTGCGTGCCATCGTTCCTCCGCCCGCGTAAAATGACGCGTCGTCCGGCGAGCCGGCACCATACTAATAATTCGGAGACCTGTTTTGCAAAATCCATCCAAGATCACCTGCGCCGAAGACTTCCGGCTACTGGCGAAGCGCCGTGTGCCCAGAATGTTCTACGACTACGCCGACTCCGGCTCATGGACCGAAGAAACGTATCGATCGAACGAGGCCGACTTCCAGAAGCTGAAGTTTCGGCAGCGCGTTGCCGTCGATATCGAAAAACGGACGCATCGCAGTGCAATGATAGGCATAGACGTAGCCATGCCGGTCGCCATCGCACCCACCGGCATGACGGGCATGCAGCACGCCGATGGCGAAATTCTCGGCGCACGCGCCGCGGAGAAGTTCGGCATCCCGTTCACGCTATCGACCATGAGCATATGCTCCATCGAAGACGTTGCGGCAAACACCCACAAACCGTTCTGGTTTCAACTCTACGTCATGCGCGACCGGGACTTCATGGAGCGCCTGATTGCCCGGGCGAAGGCGGCCAACTGCTCGGCGCTGGTATTGACTCTCGATTTGCAAGTGCTGGGCCAACGCCACAAAGATATTCGCAACGGCCTTACCACGCCGCCCAAGCCCACACTGGCCAACCTGATCAATCTTGCCACCAAACCTCGCTGGTGCATGAACATGTTGGGCACGAAACGCCGCTCCTTCGGCAATATCGTCGGTCACGCCAAAGGTGTGGGCGACGTGTCTTCCTTATCGTCCTGGACGGCTGAGCAATTCGATCCCAGCCTGAGCTGGAAAGATATCGAGTGGATCAAGAAGCTGTGGGGCGGCAAACTGATACTCAAAGGCATCATGGACGCGCAGGATGCGCGCCTTGCCGTTGAAACCGGAGCCGATGCGATCGTAGTATCGAACCACGGCGGGCGCCAGCTCGACGGCGCGCCGTCTTCGATCTCCGCCTTGCCAGGCATCGCGCATGCGGTGGGCAAGGATATTGAAGTTTGGATGGACGGCGGAATTCGCTCGGGCCAGGACGTGCTCAAGGCCATTGCCCTGGGCGCCAAGGGCACGATGATAGGCAGGCCGTTCCTATATTCGCTCGGCGCCATGGGCGAGCCCGGCGTGCAACGCTGCCTGCAGATGATAGCCAACGAGCTGGACATCACCATGGGCTTTTGCGGGCACACCGACATCCATAATATCGACCGCTCCATCTTGCTGAACGGCAACATCTTCGACTGACGAACGCCCGGTCGTACCGGGCGCCCGTCAGGCCCGCGGATGCATCATTTCCGAGGTCAGGCGCGCCCGGTCCGGCTCGGCATAAGGCAGCGGGTCGACGGCCTGCATGGTATCGCGACAGCGCTGGGTAAGCCGCTGGTACATGCCGGTACCGAAAGACTTGTTGGCGATTTCGGCATCGCTTAGTTCACGCAGCACTCGCGCCGGCGCCCCCACGACCAGACTGCGGGGCGGCACGGATAGGCCGATTTTCACGAAGGCCATCGCCGCCACTATGCTATTGGCGCCAATCACCGCCTGATCCATGACGACAGCGTTCATTCCGACCATGGCGTTGCGCTGTATCGTGCAGCCATGCAGCACCGCCCCGTGTCCGATATGGCCATCGACATGCACCACCGTGTCGTTCTCGGGCACGCCATGGATGACGCACGTATCCTGCACGTTGGAACCCTGCATCAAGACGATACGTCCGAAATCGCCGCGCAGGCTCGCCAGGGGACCGACATATACGCCGGCACCGATGATGACATCGCCGATCAGCACAGCGGTGGGATGCACGTAGGCGGTCGGGTCCACCACTGGGGTGATTCCGTTGATTGCATACACTTTGAACATGGGACGTTTCTCCGTTAGTTATTCTTAATGTGCTCGAATTCCGAGAAACTTCAATTTACCCCAAAGCGCGCAGCGGTCCGATTTGCCGCCATGATACGAATCGAAACGCGCGTCAATTTCGGCTGATGCACACGCTATACTGGCCGCGGCACCCTTCCCACAGTACCCTTCCCGCGGCATTTCAACGAGGGCGATTATGGAACTCCTACTAGATCCCAATATGTGGGTCGGTCTTCTGACCTTGATAGTCCTGGAAATTGTCCTAGGCATCGACAACCTCGTCTTTATTGCCATTCTCGCCGACAAGCTTCCGCCGCAACAGCGCGACAAGGCCAGGCTCATCGGGCTGTCGCTCGCGCTTATTATGCGCCTGGCGCTGCTCAGCATCATTTCATGGCTCGTCACCCTTACCGCTCCGTTGTTCTCGGTCGGCCCATTCTCGTTCTCCGGGCGCGACCTTATTCTTCTTCTGGGAGGTATTTTCCTGCTGGTCAAGGCGACCACGGAATTGCACGAGCGCCTGGAAGGCAAACCGCATGGGTCCATTCAACAAAAGGAGTACGCCAGCTTCGGCATCGTCATTGCGCAAATTGTCGCGCTAGATGCCGTCTTTTCGCTGGACTCGGTCATTACCGCTGTCGGCATGGTCGACGAGCTGGCCGTCATGATGACAGCGGTCATCATCTCCATTGCCTTGATGATGTGGGCGTCCAAACCGCTCACCCGCTTCGTCAGCGCGCATCCCACCGTCATTGTCCTGTGCCTGAGCTTCCTGCTCATGATAGGCCTGAGCCTGGTGGCCGACGGCCTGGGCTTCCACATTCCCAAAGGCTATCTCTACGCCGCCATCGGATTCTCTATTCTTATTGAATTCTTCAACCAAGTGGCGCGCCGCAGTGTTCTCAAGAACCAGGAAAGCATTCCACTGCGGGACCGCACAGCCGACGCGGTATTGCGCATGCTGGGCGGCAAGCACGCAGCCGAAACCGCCGAACCGGCGAAAGACGCGGCGCACGTGGCCGAGGAACCGGCCTTTGGCATACAAGAGCGCAGCATGGTCAGCGGCGTTTTGTCGTTGGCGGAGCGTTCGATTCAATCCATAATGACGCCACGCGCCGATATCTCGTGGATCAACCTCGACGATGACACGGCAGCCATACGCCGTATTCTGCGAGAGACGCCCCATAGCTTTTTCCCGGTTTGTCGGGGCAACCTGGACAATATGCTGGGCGTGGCGCGAGCCAAAGACTTGATGGCCGACCTGGCCGACGATTCGGCCACACCTCCAGTATCCAGCCTGCGCGACCCGGTCATTGTGCACGAAACAGTCGGCGTGCTTGGGGCAATGGACACGCTGAAGCAGTCGCAAGGCCAACTCGTGCTGGTGGTCGACGAATACGGCACCATCACCGGCCTGCTTACCCCTATCGACGTGCTGGAAGCCATTGCGGGCGAATTTCCCGATGAAGACGAACGGCCCGCCATACAGTCGACGGGGCCCGATCGCTGGCGCGTCGATGGCGCCGCCGAGCTTCAGGACTTGGCCCGCGAACTCGGTACCGACGCCTTCTTAGCGGGGAATAGTGCGTTTTCCTCCGTCGCCGGATTCCTGCTAACGCGATTCGGCGCACTGCCCGACAGCGGCGATGCCATCGAAATGGACGGCTACCGATTCGAAGTCGTAAAAATCAGCAATCGCCGCATTGTCAGCGTGGACGTCACGCGGCGGCGCCCCGAAGCCGCGGCCCCGGAGAACACGTAGTCCCGGGGCGCCGCTCTTACAACGATGCGAAAGACGCGACCGCGTCACGCCGCCTTGCGCAGCTCCTTGGCGGCCGCGACAAGATTCCGAATAGCGGGGATCACTTCCTCCCAGGTCCGGGTCTTCAATCCACAATCCGGGTTGACCCATAGGCGCCGCGCGGGAATGCGCTCTGCCGCCTTGCGCATCAATTGCACCATGTGTTGTTGGCTTGGAACGTTGGGGGAATGAATGTCGTACACGCCAGGTCCGATGTCGTTCGGGTAGTTGAAGGTATCGAACGCATCCAGCAATTCCATGTCGGATCGCGAGGTCTCGATTGTGATCACGTCCGCATCCATATCCGCAATCGCCGATATGATGTCGTTGAATTCGGAATAGCACATGTGCGTGTGGATCTGGGTTTGGTCCGCGACGCCGTTTGCCGCAATCCGGAACGATTCAATCGACCAACGCAGATAGTCGTTCCACTGCGACCGGCGTAGCGGCAAACCTTCCCGCAGCGCCGCTTCGTCGATCTGGATAATATGCACGCCCGCATCTTCCAGATCCAGCACCTCTTGGCGGATCGCGAGCGCCAACTGATGACACGAGACAGACCTTGGCTGGTCGTCGCGAACGAACGACCAATTCAGAATGGTCACCGGACCGGTCAGCATGCCTTTCATCGGCTTGTCGGTCAGCGATTGCGCGTATGTGGTCCACTCCACCGTCATTGCCCGCGGACGGCTGATATCACCGAAAAGTATGGGCGGCTTCACGCAACGCGAGCCGTAGGATTGGACCCAGCCAAACTCGCTGAAGGCATAGCCGTCGAGCTGTTCGCCGAAATACTCGACCATGTCGTTGCGTTCGGCTTCACCGTGGACGAAGACGTCCAGCCCCAGCGCCTCCTGTTCGCGCACACAGCGCGCGATTTCCGCTTGCATGGCTGCCTTGTACGCGATTTCGCTCATCTCACCCCTGCGATATCGGCTGCGCGCCTGGCGAATTTCAGCCGTTTGCGGGAACGAGCCTATCGTCGTCGTAGGATATGGAGGCAAGTTCAAACGGGCTGCCTGGACCACGGCGCGATGCGCATAGCTTCCTTTGCGGTTTCCCGACGCGGCATCGATAGTCTTCAATGCGGCTTGCACCGCTGGGTTATGCACGCGGGCCGATTGCCGGCGGGACTCCACTGCCGCCCGGTTCGCCAGGAGCTGTTCCTGGACGGACACCCGTCCATTGCTTAACGCCCGCGCCAGAACGTCCAGCTCCTGCAGCTTTTGCACGCCGAAGGCCAGCCATGACTTGATTTCGCTGTCGAGCGTTGTCTCGCTGTCCAGATTCACCGGCACATGCAGCAAAGAGCACGACGGCGCGATCCACAAGCGCTCCCGCAATGCGGTGTGTATGGGCTCCAGCCAATCCAGCGTGGCAAGTAGATCCGTTTTCCAAATATTGCGGCCGTCGATGACACCCAGGGACAACACGTTACCGACCGGCAATTGGTCGACAATGCGCGTCAATTCGGCACGGCCGTTGATGGCATCGACATGCAGGCCTTGTACAGGAAGTCCGCAAGCCAAAGGCAGGTTATCCCGCAGCTCGCCAAAATAGGTCGCCAAAAGCAGCTTGCACCGGCCTTCCTGCAACACGTCATACGCAGCGGCAAAAGCCGCCTTCCAGTCTTCTTCCAACTCCGTAACCAATATGGGTTCATCGATCTGCACCCACTCTACGCCTTGGCTGGCAAGTTCGTTCAATAGCTCGGCATAAACGGGCAGCAGGCGCGGCAGCAAACGCAGCTTCTCGGTATTGTCTTTGGCTTTACCCAGCCATAGATAGGTCACGGGACCAACGATGACCGGCTTGGGCTTGTGGCCTAAACGCCGCGCCTCTGCCACTTGCGCCAACAATCGCGATGCTTCGAGGGTGAATTCCGTTCCGGCGGTCAATTCCGGCACGATGTAGTGATAATTAGTGTCGAACCACTTGGTCATTTCGCCGGCATGGACGCAACCGCAGCCCGAATCCTTTGCTGACTGGCCGCGGGCGAGCCGAAAATAATTATCGAGCGAATGACTGTCGGGGCCCCGCACACGGTCTGGAATATTGCCCAGCATGAAACTGGTGTCCAGCATGTGATCGTAGAACGAAAAGTCGCCAACGGGAACAAAGTCCAGCTGCGATTGGCTTCGCCAATTCGCTTGGCGCAATGCCGCGCCCACAGCGCTCAGCTCTTGCAGGGAAGACCGCCCCTTCCAATAGCTTTCCTGGGCAAATTTCAGCTCGCGTTTCGCGCCGATTCGGGGAAACCCCAGATTGTGTGTAACGACCATGTTGATGACTCCGTGATGATGAATAGCGCTCATCTTACGAGTCGGCACTCATGAAAGAAAATGGTATTATTTCATGAACCGATTAGATAAATTCATGCAAAGACCCATGATAGAACGTATCCACCTTTCCATCGTCCGCGAAGTCGAGCGCACCGGGTCGCTCACCGCCGCCGCCGGCGTGCTTTGCCTGACGCAGTCCGCGCTTAGCCACACCGTAAAAAAGATAGAAGCTCAACTGGGCACGCCATTATGGAAACGGGAGGGACGCCAAATGCGCCTGACCCAGGCAGGCCTTCATTTACTGGGAGTGGCCAACCGGCTCTTGCCGCAACTGGAACACGCCGAGCAAATCATCGACCAGTATGCCAAAGGGCAACGCGGCAGCTTGCGCATAGGGATGGAGTGCCATCCCTGCTATCAGTGGCTGCTTAAAGTCGTTGCCCCCTACCTGGCCGCGTGGCCAGACGTGGATGTGGACGTCAAGCAAAAATTCCAGTTCGGCGGCATAGGCGCGCTGTTCGGGCATGACATCGACCTTCTCGTGACTCCCGACCCGCTACGTAGGCCAGGTTTGCGGTTCGAGCCCGTATTCGACTACGAGCAAGTCCTTGTCGTAGGGCGCAACCATGAGCTGGCCGGACGCGCATGGGTGAAGCCAACCGAACTCGCCGACGCCACGCTGATAACGTATCCCGTCGAAGTCGAGCGGCTGGATATCTACAACCAGTTCCTGTTGCCTGCCGGCTGCGTGCCGAAAAAGCACAAGGTCATTGAAACCACCGACATCATGCTGCAAATGGTCGAAAGCGGACGTGGCGTTGCCGCCCTGCCTGGCTGGCTCGTCGACGAATATGCGGGCAAACTGGCGATCGAGCGGGTCCGGCTTGGTCGGCAGGGAATCGCCAAGCAAATTTTCCTGGGCATGCGCGATACAGACGCCGATATCGACTATATCAAGGCATTTGTCGCGCTGGCGAAGCGGTCCGGTCCAAGCTGAAATATGTATTTGACAGCATATGCTTTCTAAACCATAATAAGTAAACAATGTCGAAGAAAGCGAGCTGCCACCATGGCAAAACAACACGATGGTGTCGTGGCTCTCGAAGCCACAACGCCAAGCACCTTGAAAGAATTGCGCAAGCGTAGCGGCCAGACCCAGGAAGAACTGGCGGCCGCGCTGGGCGTGGGCCAGGACACGATTTCCCGGCTGGAAAAGCGTAGCGATATGCTGCTTTCGACCTTGCGCCACTATGTAGAGAGCATCGGCGGCCATCTGGCCCTGGTAGCCACCTTCCCCGACCATCCGCCCGCGGTGATCGATCATCACGATGACAAGAAAGTTTTGCACAAGAAGCGCGGCCGCCGCCCGGCCGAACACTCCACATGATCCCTACCCCCTACTATCTGATCGACGAATCAGCCCTGCTCCGAAACCTTGAGGTAATCGACAAGGTTCGGGAACTCTCTGGCGCCAAGGTATTGCTTGCCCTGAAATGCTTCGCAACTTGGTCGGTGTTCGATCTGATGCGCAAGCACATGGACGGGACCACATCTTCCTCCCTGTATGAAGTGAAGCTTGGCCATCAAAAGTTCGGCGGCGAAACTCACGCCTACAGCGTGGCGTTTGCCAACCACGAGATCGACGAGGTGGTGGCTCACTGCGACAAAATCATTTTCAATTCAATCAGTCAATTCGAGCGCTTCGAAGGCCGTACGGGCCAGCTGCCCAAGGGCCTGCGCCTGAATCCGGGCGTCAGTAGCGCCAGCTTTGACTTGGCCGACCCAGCGCGCGCCCACAGCCGCCTGGGCGAATCCGACGCGGCTCGCATCCTCGCCATCATCGATCGCCTAGACGGGGTGATGATCCACAACAACTGCGAGAACAAAGATTTCGAACGCTTCGATGCCCTCTTGACCGAGGTCGAGGAGCGCTACGGCGATATCCTGCACAAATTGAACTGGGTCAGCCTTGGCGGCGGTATCAGCTTCACCGCGCCGGGTTATCCGCTCGAATCCTTTTGCGCACGCCTGCGCCGCTTCGCACAGACCTACGGCGTGCAGGTGTATCTGGAACCCGGCGAAGCCGCTGTGCGCGACACCACCACGCTGGAGGTCAGTGTTCTGGATGTAGGCTTCAACGGCAAGCATTTGGCGGTGGTCGACAGTTCGACGGAAGCGCATATGCTCGATCTGCTTATCTACCGCGAAACAGCCCCTATCGGCAACGACGAAGGCGCTCATAGCTATCAGGTCTGCGGAAAAACCTGCCTGGCCGGCGACATTTTCGGAGAAGCCCGGTTCGACAAGCCGCTGCAGGTAGGCGATCGCATATCAATCGGCGATGCCGGCGGCTACACCATGGTCAAGAAGAACTGGTTCAACGGCATCCACATGCCGGCCATCGCCGTCAAGAATGCCGACGGCAATGTGCGCGTGGTACGCACGTTTTCCTTTAACGACTTCGTCGGCAGCCTTTCCTGACGACAGCACCCTCAACTTGCAAGATAGGGAATACTCAATGAAACGCAACGTCCTGATTATTGGCGCAGGAGGAGTGGCCCAAGTGGTCGCTCATAAATGTGCCCAAAACAATGCCCTGCTGGGGAATATCCACATTGCTTCGCGCACGATCGCCAAGTGTCATGCCATTATCGATTCGATACACGCCAAGGGCCGCATGCAGCGCCCCGGCCAGCTGCAGGCTCATGCGCTCGACGCCATGGACATCGAAGCCACCAAATTCCTGATCCGCGCCACCCGCAGCCAGATCGTGATCAACGTCGGATCGCCGTTTGTGAATATGTCGGTTCTGGCGGCGTGCATCGACACGGGTGCCGCCTACCTCGACACCGCCATTCACGAAGATCCAAGCAAGGTATGTGAAACGCCGCCCTGGTATGCCAACTACGAGTGGAAGCGGCGCCAGGCGTGCAAAGACGCCAGGGTGACGGCCATTCTGGGTGTGGGTTTCGATCCGGGTGTCGTCAATGCCTACGCTCGTTATGCGATGGATACGCACTTCGACAGTGTCGACTCCATCGACATCATCGATATCAATGCGGGTAGCCACGGACGCTATTTCGCGACCAATTTCGACCCCGAAATCAACTTTCGCGAGTTCACCTCTACCGTGTGGTCATGGGAAAACAACGCCTGGAAGGCCAACGCGATGTTCGAGCACCGCAAGGACTGGGACATGCCGGTGACAGGCACCAGCACCACCTACCTGACCGGGCACGACGAGCTTCACTCCATGTCGAAGAACCTGGGCGTGCCCAATATCCGCTTCTGGATGGGGTTTGGCGACCATTACATCAACGTGTTCACAGTCTTGAAAAACTTGGGCCTGTTGTCCGAACAGCCAGTCACCACGGCTAGGGGTCAGGAAATCGTGCCACTGGAAGTGGTCAAGGCCGTGCTGCCAGATCCAGCTTCGCTCGCGGCCGACTATACAGGCAAGACCTGCATCGGCGATTTGATCAAGGGCATGAAGGACGGGCGGGCGCAGGAAGTCCTGATCTATAACGTCTGCGACCATGAGCAAACGTTCAAAGAGGTGGGCAGCCAGGCGATTTCCTACACCGCGGGCGTGCCCGTCGTGGCAGCGGCCATGCTCATCGCCAACGGCATTTGGGACATCGGCGCAATGGCCAATGTGGAAGAACTGGATCCCGCACCATTTATTTCGCTGATGAATGGCATGGGACTCGTAACGCGCATCCGGGACAAGGAAGGCGATCGAATCGTCGATCCGGAACAACCCGTGATCGACGGCGCCGTCAGAAGCAAGCAAGTGAAGTATGGGTGAGCCTGAAGCGTTCTGAACGGAGGGTCATTTTCGCGCTAGCGTGCCATACAGGGGCGTTTATTGTCGAAATTCCAGCCGGGTATCAGGTATTGCATGGCGATGGCATCGTCGCGCGCGCCGAGTCCGCGCTTCAGGTACAGCTCATGGGCCAGCTCCACCTTGCGCATATCGAGCGCAATACCCAGCCCTGGCTTTCGGGGAACATCGATGTAGCCATCGATGATTTGCAAGGGATCTTGAGTCAGGCCTTGCCCGTCCTGCCAGATCCAATGGGTGTCGATAGCGGTGACCTTGCCCGGCGCGGCTGCGGCAACATGGGTGAACATTGCCAGCGATACGTCGAAGTGGTTGTTGGAATGCGAACCCCACGTCAACCCCCAGTCGCGGCAGCTCTGTGCGACGCGGACCGAACCCGCCATCGTCCAGAAATGCGGGTCGGCAAGCGGGATATCAACGCTTTGCAACGATAGCGAATGAGCCATTTGCCGCCAGTCGGTCGCGACCATGTTCGTTGCCGTCGGCAAGCCGGTTTCACGGCGAAATTCGGCCAGGACTTCGCGACCCGAGTAGCCATCCTCGGCACCGCAGGGATCTTCGGCGTAGGCCATCACACCGCGCATGTCGCGCATGAGCCGCACGGCGTCCTTGAGCAGCCAACCGCCGTTCGGGTCGAGCGTGATGCGTGCCGATGGGAAACGCTCGTGCAAGGCAACTATGGCCTCGACTTCTTGTTCACCGGGAAGCACGCCGCCTTTCAGCTTGAAATCCTGGAAGCCGTACCGAGCCTGCGCAACCGCTGCCAGGCGAACGATGGACTCGGCTGTCATGGCTTCTTCGTTGCGCAACTGGAACCACGGGTCGTCGGCGTCGGGTTCCTTGCGGTAAGGCAGGTCGGTCTTGTTGCTGGCGCCAACAAAAAAAAGATAGCCTAGCGTTTGCACCCTGCTGCGCTGCTGGCCTTCTCCCAGCAATGCCGCCACAGGCACGCCCAGATGCTGGCCCAGGATATCGAGCATGGCGGATTCGATCGCCGTGACCGCATGGATCATTGTGCGCAAATCGAAAGTTTGCAGACCACGGCCGCCCGCATCGCGGTCGGCGAAACGCTGGCGCACCATATTAAGAACCGACTGCACATTGCCGATGCTTTGCCCCACAACGAGTTGGGTGGCCTCTTCGAGTGTGGCGCGGATGTTTTCACCGCCGGGCACTTCGCCGACGCCAGTGCGTCCGGCGCTGTCGGTAAGAATCAGCAAATTACGCGTGAAGAATGGCCCATGCGCTCCTGAAAGATTCATGAGCATGCTGTCATGCCCGGCTACCGGGACAGCTCGTAGCGAGGCGATGACGGGAGTGCCGGCGAGTGTCATGGGCGATTATTCCTAAGTGCTTCTTTACTTACTTGACGCTCAAGTTGCGGGATACGACCAGCTGCTTCCAACGGGCTGATTCCTGTTTCTGGTATTCGGTGAACTCTTCGGGCGTATTGGCCACAACCTCGAAGCCGATGTCGACGAACTGTTTCTTTACCTGCGGGTCGTTGAATGCCTTAACCAACGAGGCGTGGAGCTTGCTCTTGACGTCGGCAGGCAACCCTTTGGGCGCGGCCACTGCCTGCCAGGAGTAGACTACCGCATCCTTGACGCCAGCCTCGGCCAGGGTCGGCACATCGGGCAGAAGCGGGGAGCGGGTTTCGCTGGTAATGGCCAGTGCGCGCATCTTGCCTGCTTTGATATGCGGAATCATTGCATTGATATTCTGGAACATGGCATTAAGCTGCTTGCCCAGCAAATCGACGACGGCGGGAGCCCCGCCCTTATAGGGCACATGT
>DATJBV010000037.1:0-133302 GCA_035515055.1 Candidimonas sp. | reverse complement strand
TTGAAGTAGCCCAGACGGTCGACGCGATCGCGCGACGATTTAATGCTGCTTGAATCGTACCAGGCCGCTTCTTGCTGGCGCATCTCGCGGCGAATGACCTCGTCGCGCGTGCGCGTGTTGCCGCCTATCTCGATACGGCGCACATAAACGCGGCGGCCCGGATCAACGTAAAACGTCAGGTCGGCTTCGTGGGTTTCGCGGTCCAGTACAGGGTTGGGGTTGACGTTGGCGAACGCATAGCCCAGGCTGCCCAGGTATTCCGTGATTGCCTTGACGGTTGCGCTGGACTTTGCCGCGGAGAAGGTTTCCCCGGCCTTGATGGCAACCAGCGGTTGAATCTTGTCTTCAAGCCCAAGGAGATCGCCGGCCAGCTTGACGCTGCGCAACTTGTACGGTTCGCCCTCGTGGATGGTAAGCGTTACGAAGATATCCTGGCGGTCGGGCGATATGGTGACCTGCGGGGGTTCGGCTGCGTATTCCAGGTACCCGCGATCCAGGTAGTAGGAGCGAATGCGTTCGATATCGCCTTCGAGCTTTTCGCGCGAGTATTTATTCGTGCCCGTATACCACGTCATCATGCCGGAGTCGGTCAGTTCCATTTCGCCAAGCAGCGTGGACTCCGAAAACGCCTTGTTGCCGACGATTTTGATTTCCTTGATCTTGGCCAGGTCGCCTTCGAAGATGTCGAAGCTGACCCCGACGCGATTGCGCGGCAGCGGTGTGATGATGGGGCTAATTTCTACGCCGTACTTGCCTTTGGACAAGTACTGCTGCTTGAGTTCGAATTCCGCCCGCTCGAGCATGGAGCGATCGAATACCCGGCCCTGCCCGAAGCCGACCGCGCCCAGCGATTTGATGATGGCCTTGGAGTCGAACTCGTGCATGCCGTTGAAGCTGACCGAGGCAATGGTGGGCCGTTCCTGGACGGATACGACAAGCACATTATTGGCCGTGTCGATCTTGACATCGCTGAAGAAGCCGGTGGCGTACAAGCGCTGTATGGCTTCGCTGGCCTGGGCCTCGGTAAATTGTTCACCCACTTTGACGGGCAAATAGCTGAATATCGTGCCGGCGTCTACCCGCTGGATGCCGTTGACCTGGATATCGCGTACTACAAACGGCGAGAATGCATTTGCGAAACTGGGAACAAGCATGGCCGCCAATAAAATGGGCAAGGCGCGCTTGGCAAAAGGGAATTTCCGGCTAAACGACATCCTGGACGATCCTTGGGCGATTGAATGGTGGAAGATTGTAAGGCACAAAGCCTTTAACTGAAAAGACGCATGAAATCATTAAAGAACGCCAAACCCATTAGGCCGGCAAGCAGACCAATCCCAATACGCTGCCCCGCTTCCATCCATTTTTCTGGAACCGGCTTGCCGCGCACCGCCTCTATAGCGTAATACATAAGGTGACCGCCATCCAGCATAGGTATAGGTAACAAATTTAACACGCCGATACTAACACTGATCAAGGCCAAAAAGCCGATATATGCCGCCAAACCGATGCGTGCCGTCTGGCCGGCATAATCGGCGATGGTGACCGGGCCGCTGACATTGCGCAGCGAGACGTCTCCGACCACCATGCGGCCCATCATCTTGAGCGAAAACCAGGCCGTATCGACAGTGCGGACAACGCCGCGTTTTAGGCTATCGAGCGGGCCATAGCTAACGTTGACCATGGGAAAGTCAGCTCCGAGCAGCACGCCTATACGCCCCACCTTGGAACCGTCGCTGGCGGTGTCCACCTGAGGCGTCACGTCAAACGCAAGAGTGGTGCCATCGCGCAACACCTTGACGGGGACGGGAACGCCAGGGTGCTCCTGGATTGCCTTGACCACGGCGCCCGGCGCAGGCTGCCGCACTTGGCCGATGGCGACGATGATATCGCCGGTGTGCAATCCATACCGCTCCCCCGCCCCTCCCGCAATCACTTCGGAAATCTGTGCGCGGGGCGCGGCCAAGCTCAGACCGGCTTCGGCCATCAAGTCGCTGCCCTCCGGTTCTATGGCGCCCGGGGCTAACTGCAACAGGCGTTCACGAGACATGCCCGAGGCGGTATCGACCTGCACTTGTACCTGCCCGCCGCTGGTCAGGCCGTCGAGCAGTTGCCACCGTGCTTCTCCCCACGACTGTACTTCCTGCCCGTCGATGCGGGTGATCCGGTCGCCCTCCTGGAACCCGGCCTGGGCTGCCGCGGTGGCCGCCGGCGGCGCCGCAAGCACGGGCGCCGGTTCTTGCGTACCCGCCATTCCCAGCGCCGCATACAAGATCACAGCGAGAATCAGGTTGGCGACCGGTCCGGCGACGACGATGGCGCTGCGCTGGAGCAAAGACTTGCGATTGAAGGCCTGTGCGGCCTCGCCGGCGGCGGCATCGGCCGGCGCATCGTCCAGCATCTTCACATATCCGCCTAGCGGAATGGCGGAAAAGGCCCATTCAGTCCCATGGCGATCCACGCGACGCGCCAGGACCTTGCCGAAACCGACGGAAAACCGCAGGACACGCACGCCGCAGCGTCGAGCCACCCAGTAATGACCAAGTTCGTGAAACGTAATCAGTACGCCCAACGCAACAGCGAATGCAATCAGTGTGAAAAACATTAATGTCCTGAAAAAACCGCTGTATTACCCTTTGAGCAGGCAAAATTCCGTGGCTATGCCACGCGTATAGGCGTCGAGGGCCAATACGTCGTCAAGTGTGTCGAGCCCCGGATCGGGCATAGCCGTCATCCGGTTCAGGCAGGCCTCGATAATAGGCGCGATCTCAGTGTACCGAATTTGCTGCTTCAGGAAACAGTCGACGGCAATTTCGTTGGCGGCATTGAGCGCAACGCAAGCCGCTTGCCCCGTTGCGAGCGCATCGAACGACAGGCGCAGGCATGGAAAGCGTTCCAGATCGGGCTCTTCGAAATCGAGGCGACCGAGGGCTGTAAGCGCCAGCAGCCCCACACCGCTGTCGATGCGTTCGGGGAAGCCCAGCCCGTAGGCGATGGGCGTACGCATATCCGGTTGACCCATCTGGGCAAGAATGGATCCATCTTCGTACTCGACCATCGAGTGCACCATGCTTTGCGGATGGATGACGACCTGGATCTTGTCGACCGGCATGGCGAAGAGCCAATGCGCTTCAATTACCTCAAGCCCCTTGTTCAGCATGGTGGCTGAATCGACCGATATTTTGCGGCCCATGCTCCAGTTGGGATGGGCGCATGCCTGGTCCGGCGTTACCCCCGCCAGCAGATTAAGCGCCATTGTCCGGAATGGTCCGCCTGACGCCGTTAGCAGCAGACGACGCACGCCGACCGCCGGTGACGATGGCGCGTGGGCCTGCCCGCCGTGAGGCAGGCACTGGAAGATCGCGTTGTGCTCGCTGTCGATGGGTAGGAGTTCGGCGCCGTTGTCCCTCACGGTTCGCATGAACAAGCCGCCCGCCGCGACGAGAGCCTCTTTATTGGCAAGCAGGACCCGCTTGCCCGCGCGGGCCGCCGCCAGGGCCGCCGGCAGCCCCGCCGCACCGACGATGGCAGCCATGACCGTTGTAACCATAGAGTCGGCCGCGGTATCGGCAAGCGACTGCGCGCCTACACGGATCTCGGGCATGGTGCGGGCTGATGGCCAGGCGTGTATAAAACGTGCGCGCGCCTTGCTGTCGGGCACAATGACGACTCGGGCACCGGTGGCTGCCGCCTGCTCTGCAAGCTGTTCGATACGGCTGAAGGCGCTAAGCGCGTAAACCGAGAGTGTTTCGGGATGCCGCGCAATGACATCCAACGTGTTCACGCCAATTGAACCCGTGGAGCCCAAAACACATATTTGCTGCTCTTTCATCAAAGCCCCGCTCCGGTCAATAACAAGGCAATAGGCGCAACCGGCAACAATGCATCGATGCGGTCATATACGCCGCCATGGCCCGGCAGCAACTGGCTGGAATCCTTGACGCCAGCCCGCCGCTTGAGCAAGGACTCGAACAAATCACCGACGATGGACAGCGCTGCAAGAAAGACCGCGATAGCCAGCACGCCCCACATAGGCCACCGCTGCGCGAGCACCGCTCCGAAGCTGCCCGGCCACCAGAGGCTGGTTGCCATTACCCAGGCCGTCGCGGCAAGTACGCCGCCCACGGCCCCTTCCCACGTCTTGCCGGGGCTGACCTTGGGTGCGAGCTTATGTCTCCCCAGGGCTTTTCCGGTGAAATAGGCGGCGATATCGGCGATCCAGATGAGTGCCAGCAAAGAAACGAGGAAGCCTGCGCCGTGTGCCAGGAACAATTGCACGAGCGCCGCCCATACCGCGACGACCGCAAGCACCCCAAAAACACTCAGGGCAAGCCCGTTCTTCCGGCTTTCAGACTGGCCGCGATAGACGAGATAGCTGGCGCCCAACACCCATAATGCGGCTGCCAGAGGCAGCAGCCATGTATTGACCTGCCCCTGGAACGGCATTTCCTGGCCACGCTGCGCCGCCCGCAGCCAGAGGCTGGCCAAGATGACCAGGCCGACGGCAACAGCGATAGCAATCATGCACGGTATTGCGCTGTTGCGCCGCGGCCATGTAAGACGCAACCATTCCCACAGCGCGCACCCGGCGGCCAGGGTAAAGAGGAGGACCAGGGGCCACGGGCCCGGCGCAAGCAGGGTTCCCAGCAATACGGCAAGCAGGACTATCGCCGTGATGACGCGTTGCTTCAACATAAGGGAACTCCCGGTTCAGACTTTTTCGGCAAGCTGGGCGCTGGTGCGCCCAAAACGGCGTTCGCGAGTCCGATACCATTCGAAAGCGGCATCGATCTCCCTGGGTCCGAAGTCAGGCCAGTAATCGTTGGTGAAATACAGCTCAGTATAGGCGAGCTGCCAGACCAGAAAGTTCGAGATTCGCTGCTCGCCGCCGGTGCGGATGAACAAATCCGGTTCGGGCGCATAGGCCATGGACAGGTAATCGCTAAGCAGCGTTTCGTTGATCTTGTCGGGCTGCCGCGCCAGCTCGGGACGCGCGGCAAGCAAGCGCTGCATGGCCTGAAGAATGTCCCAGCGTCCGCCGTAATTCGCGGCGATCGTGAGATTGAGCGCCGTATTATGTTCGGTACGCTGTTCGGCTGCGCGTATGAGTTCCTGCAAACGCGGTTCGAACGGCGACAAGTCGCCCACGATACGCAGCCGCACACCTTGCCCATCCAACTTCAGCACTTCTTTTTCCAACGTCTGGATGAACAAGCGCATTAACAACGAGACTTCATCCTTGGGACGCCGCCAGTTCTCGGAACTGAATGCGAACAAGGTGAGGTATTCGACGCCGCGCTTGCCGCAGGCTTCGACAGCCCGCCTGACGGCTTGCACGCCACGTACATGGCCGGCGGTCCGCGGAAGAAAGCGCTTGGTCGCCCACCGGCCGTTCCCATCCATGATAATGGCAAGGTGGCGTGGAACGTCGGTGCATGTGGGCACGGACAATGTGGTGCTGCTTATCATTAAGGATAATCCGCAAGCAACGGCCGATTCAGACCGTCATGATTTCCGCTTCTTTCTGCGAGACCAGCTTGTCGATTTCAGCGACATATTTGTCAGTCAGCTTTTGAACGTCATCCTGCATGCGACGCTCGTCGTCTTCCGAAATTTCCTTGTCCTTGACCAGCTTCTTGAGCGTGTCGTTGGCATCGCGGCGCAGATTGCGAACCGCAATCTTGGCATCCTCGCCTTCGGTGCGCACGACCTTGGTCAAGTCGCGGCGGCGCTCTTCGGTGAGCGCCGGCATGGGCACGCGGATGGAATCGCCCATGGAAATGGGGTTCAACCCCAAGTCGGAATCGCGTATGGCCTTTTCAATGGGCCCAGCCATATTCTTTTCCCATACCTGGATACTGATGGTGCGGGCGTCGACAAGATTTACATTCCCCACCTGGCTGACAGGCACGGGCGAACCGTAGTAATCGACCATGACATGGTCGAGTATGCCGGCATGGGCACGCCCGGTGCGTATCTTCGACAGGCCGACTTTAAGCGCGTCGAGCGACTTCGTCATTCGGGATTCAGCCGATTTCCTGACCTCTGAAAGACTCATGATTATTCCTTTATCAAACGTGTACCAGTGTGCCTTCATCTTCGCCGCACACGACGCGCTTGAGGGCGCCTGGCTTGTTGATGGAGAACACCTTGATAGGCAGCTTCTGATCCCGACATAGCGCAAACGCGGTTGCATCCATGACTTCCAGGCGCCGTACGATGGCCTCGTCGAAACTGATGCGCGAATATCGCGTGGCGGTAGGATCCTTGTTTGGATCCGCACTGTATATACCGTCGACCTTGGTGGCCTTCAGCACGATCTCGGCGCCGATCTCGGCCCCTCGGAGCGCCGCCGCGGTATCGGTCGTAAAAAACGGATTTCCCGTACCCGCGGCGAAAATGACCAGCTTGCCCTCTTCGAGGTAACGCAAGGCCTTGGGGCGAATGTAGGGCTCGACGACTTGATCGATATTCAGGGCGGACTGCACCCGCGTGTCGATACCTCGGTGCTTCAGGGCGTCTTGCAAGGCGAGCGCATTCATGACTGTGGCCATCATGCCCATGTAGTCGGCGGTTGCGCGATCCATGCCTTGAGCGCCAGGGGCGATACCTCTGAAGATATTGCCGCCGCCGATCACGATCGCCAGTTCGACGCCAAGCGCGGCGACTTCGGCAACCTCTTCGGTCATGCGCAGTATCGTTGAACGATTGATCCCAAAGGCGTCCTCACCCATCAGCGCTTCGCCGGAGAGTTTTAGAAGAACGCGCTTATACGATCTGGTGGTCATAGCTAATATCCCAGGTGAAACAGTCCAACGAAAGTGTAAGCCAGCGCCCGGCTTGCGCGTACACGCAAGCCGGGCATTCTGTGCAGCTGGCAGAGATTATGCCGTACCGGCAGCCGCAGCGGCTACTTCAGCGGCAAAGTCTTCCGATTTTTTCTCGATGCCTTCGCCGACGACATACAGGGCGAATCCCGTGATCTTCGCGTTCTTTTCCTTGAGCATCTGCTCAACGGACTGTTTGTCGTTCTTGACGAAGGGCTGGGACAACAGCGTTACTTCCTTCAAGTACTTCTGGACGGAGCCTTCGACCATCTTGGTGATGATTTCCGCAGGCTTGCCGGACTCGGCGGCCTTTTGTTCCGCAACCGAGCGCTCGGCAGCGATATCGGCGGCTGGCACGCCGCTGGCGTCGAGCGCCTTCGGCTTGGTGGCCGCGATGTGCATGGCCAGGTCTTTGCCCGTTTCGTCCGGACCGGAGAACTCGACCAGGACGCCGATACGCCCGCCGTGCACGTAGCTGGCAAGCTTGTCGGTCGTTTCAAAGCGTTGGAAGCGGCGCACGGAGATGTTCTCGCCGATCTTGCCGACCAAGGCGGCGCGAGTCGACTCGACAGTGCCGCCGGCCATGGGAAGATTGTTCAGCGCCGCGACGTCTGCGGGGTTTTTATCGGTAATGAGTTCGGCCAGCTGGTTCAGGAAACCGAGGAAATCGTCGTTCTTTGCGACAAAATCGGTTTCGCAATTGACTTCGACGACCGTACCGCGCTTGCCGTCGGCCGACATATGCAAGCCCACAAGGCCTTCGGCGGTGACGCGCGTGGCTGCCTTGCTGGCCTTGTTGCCCAGTTTTACGCGGAGAATTTCTTCAGCGCGGGCCAAATCGCCGTCTGCTTCGGTGAGTGCCTTTTTGCATTCCATCATGGGCGCGTCAGTTTTCTCGCGCAGTTCTTTAACCATAGATGCCGTAATTTGAGCCACTATTTTCTCCAGTTCACTAAAACAGACCCCGGCATGGCCGGGGCGGGTACGAATCAAGTGCGGCTGGCCAGCCGCGTACCGGCACGACCAGCCAACATCCGCGCCAGGCGAGGAATAAACTTATTCGCGGTTTTGGTCGACCTCGACGAACTCTTCATCGCCTTCGGCAATCTCTTCGACCAGGCCGTTGAGGTTTTGCTCGCGGCCTTCCAGAACGGCATCAGCCATTCCGCGGGCGTACAGAGCAATTGCCTTTGCCGAGTCGTCGTTGCCGGGAATGACGTGTTCGATGCCGTCGGGCGAGTGGTTCGTGTCGACCACGGCCACAACCGGAATGCCCAGCGTCTTGGCTTCGGCGATGGCGATCTTGTGGTAGCCGACGTCAATGACGAACAACGCCTCTGGCAACGTGTTCATGTCCTTGATGCCGCCAATGGCCTTGTTCAATTTTTCGAGTTCGCGATCAAACATCAGCGCTTCTTTCTTGCTCATGCGCTCGGTGGCGCCGTCGGCAACCTGCACTTCCATTTCTTTCAGGCGCTTGATGGAGCTCTTGACCGTTTTGAAGTTGGTCATCATGCCGCCCAGCCAACGGCTGTCGACATAAGGCATGCCGCAACGTGCCGCTTCGGCGGCGACGAGCTCGCGCGCCGCGCGCTTGGTGCCGACGAACAATACATTGCCGCCGCGGGCCGCGACTTGGCGGACGAACTTCGCGGCTTCCTGGTACTTGACCACGGTTTGTTCGAGGTTGACGATGTGTATCTTGTTACGGTGACCGAAGATGTACGGTGCCATCTTTGGGTTCCAGTAACGTGTCTGGTGGCCGAAGTGGACACCGGCTTCAAGCATTTCGCGCATTAACGACATAAAATTCTCCGAGGGTTTGGTCTTGTGCTAGGCTAGTATCCGGTTGATCCAGACACCCTGTTTTAACCAGCACGCGATTTTTGACGCACGCCACATCAATGCCATAGTCATGGCACGTCGGTGGCATCTCCGCAGCGCTTTCGCACTACGGGCTTTCTAATGAAAATTCAAGAAAGCCTATAATTCTACTATTTTTAGGCCACCTAGTTCAAGTTACCATGAGTGTTATAGTTACCGACCCCGCCGATCTCGATAAAATGCGCGCCGCCTGCCAGGCCGCCGCCGCCACGCTGGACTTCCTCGAGCCGCACGTCCGCGCCGGCATCACTACCGGCGAACTCGATCGTCTGTGTCTGGATTTCATTACCAACGAACTCAAGGTTCAGTCGGCGACGGTGGGCTACGCCCCGCCAGGCTACACCCCATTCCCAGGATCCATCTGCACATCGGTCAATCATGTGATTTGCCATGGCATCCCCGGCGAAAAGGTTTTGAAGAACGGCGACATCATGAATATCGACGTCACTGTCATCAAGGATGGCTGGTTTGGCGATACAAGCCGCATGTACTATGTAGGCGAACCTTCCATCCTTGCTCGCCGGCTGACCGAGACCACCTACGAATGCATGTGGCTCGGCATCGAGCAAGTTCGCCCCGGCGCCACGCTGGGCGACATCGGTAACGCCATACAGAAGCATGCCGAAAAGGCTGGCTTTTCGGTCGTTCGTGAATATTGCGGGCATGGCGTCGGCCGCAAGTTCCATCAAGATCCACAAGTGCTGCATTATGGAAAACCAGGAACCGGCGTCACGCTTGAACCAGGCATGATATTCACGATCGAGCCCATGATCAATGCGGGCCGGCGCGAAATCCGCACACTGGCCGACGGCTGGACGGTCGTCACGCGCGACCACACACTGTCGGCACAGTGGGAGCACAGTCTCCTGGTAACCGATACAGGCTATGAAATCCTTACTGTATCCAAAGGCATGCCCGCACTCCCCGCCTTCGTGAAGGCGGCCTAAGCCCTATTCACAGGCGGACCATGCGCACGCCCACCGTAGCCTTATTGCGCGATCAGTTGGCCGAACGTCGCAACGAGGCCATACAACGGTTCCGCGAGCATCTGCGTCCCGACCAGCTGCTTGGCGCGTTACGGCGCATCATGGATCAGACCCTGAGGGATCTGGTCCGCGCGTACCCCCTGCCGCCAGGCTCAGCATTGGTCGCGGTCGGGGGTTATGGGCGCGGAGAGCTATATCCCTATTCCGATGTCGATGTCCTGGTCTTGTTGCGCGATCCGCCGAGCGATACCGATACCGCCATGATCGAGGCGTTGATTGCGGCAATGTGGGACCTGGGCATCGAGCCCGGGCATAGCGTGCGCACGCTGGCGGACTGCCAGCGTGAGGCGGCGAATGACATAACCGTTGAAACCGCACTCATGGAAGCGCGGTGGCTGGTAGGCGACCGGCAGTTGCTTAAACAGCTCGAACTCCTGATGCGCGACCAAATGGACGTGCAGACCTTTTTCCAGGCCAAGCGCGCTGAAATGCAGCAGCGCCACGCACGTCACCAGGATACGCCGTATGCGCTCGAGCCCAATTGCAAAGAGGCTCCCGGTGGACTGCGGGATTTGCAGGTGGTGTTATGGGTGGCGCAAGCGGCGGGCCTTGGACGCACCTGGGCGGAGGTCGTCCGTACCGATTTATTGACACCTGCCGAATTGCGCTCGCTACGCCGCGCGGAATCGGCGTTCAAGCGCCTGCGCATCGAATTGCATTTGCTGAGCGGACGCCGCGAGGATCGCGTCCTTTTCGACCTGCAGCCGGCGCTTGCGGCCATATACGGGTTCAGCGCGGTCAAGAACCGGCGCCCCAGCGAAATTCTTATGCAGAGGTATTATTGGGCAGCCAGGGCGGTCAACCAGTTGAATACCATCCTGATGCAGAGCATCGAGGAACTGCTCTTTCCCGCCGCGACCGACCACGTGCGCATCATCGACGATGACTTTCAGATTGTACGGGGCCGCCTGCAGAGCCGACGCGAAGACAGTTTTGCCCGCAACCCCGCACTGTTGCTGCGCGCCTTTCTGGTCATGCAACAACACCCCGACGTGTCGGGGCTGTCGGCCCAGACCTTGCGGGCCATGTGGAATGCCCGACGCCGCATCGATGCGCAATTCCGCCAGAACCCGGTGAATCGCAGGCAGTTCATACAAATCCTGCAGCAACCGCGTGGAATCGTTCACGCATTGCGCCGCATGACCATGCTGAATATCCTGCCGCGTTACCTGCCGGTATTCCGCCGCATTGTCGGCCAGATGCAGCATGACTTGTTCCATGCGTACACGGTGGACCAGCACATACTAATGGTCGTGCGCAACCTGCGCCGCTTCACCATGCCCGAACACGCGCAGGAGTATCCGCTGGCCAGCCAATTGATTGCGGACTTTGACCGCCATTGGCTGCTCTACGTTGCGGCGCTCTATCACGACATTGCCAAAGGTCGGGGTGGCGACCATTCCGAACTTGGCGCCATCGAGGCACGCCGCTTCTGCCAGGATCACGGCATCGAAGGCGCGGACGCCGAACTGGTCGAGTTTCTCGTGCGCCACCACCTGACCATGTCCATGGTGGCGCAGAAGCGCGACCTTAGCGATCCCGGCGTAATTCAGGACTTTTCCCATTGCGTGCGGGACGAACGGCGCCTGACCGCGCTTTATCTGCTTACCGTTGCCGATATACGCGGAACCAGCCCCAAGGTGTGGAACTCCTGGAAAGGCAAGTTGCTCGAGGACTTGTATCGTCAGACGCTGGCCGCGCTGGGTGGAGCCCAGCCGGATACGGGCACGGTGCTCGCGCAACGCAAGGCGCTGGCCGCGAACGAAATTCGCCTGTTGGGCCTGCGCGACGAAAGCCGCGACGCCTTCTGGGATCAACTGGACATTGCTTATTTCCTGCGCCATGAAGCCAGCGATATCGCCTGGCACACGCGCCATTTGTACTACCGGGTCAACTCGCCGGAGCCCGTCGTGAAAGCCAGGGTCGTCGGCCAGAACCAGGCGCTGCAAGTCATGGTTTACACCAAAGATGTCGAGGACTTGTTCGTGACTATCTGCCGCTACTTCGACCGGCGAGGCCTCAGCGTGCAAGACGCCCGCATACACACCACGCATCACGGCTGGGCGTTGGACAGTTTTATTGTCTTGCTCGGACCATACGACAAAGACTATAGATCGAATGCTTCGCTGGTTGAACATGAACTGGATGTTCAGCTACGTTCGCCTCGCGAAAAGAAAGCCGCTGACCCATCGACGGCGGCCAACCCTCGCCCCGGGTCGCGGCGGGCCCGGGTGTTTCCCATTGTTCCAAACGTTGAGCTGCAGCCGGACGAACGCAGTTCGTCTTGGCGATTGTCCGTTACCGCGGCGGACAGGCCTGGTCTCCTGTATAGTCTTGCGCAAGTATTCGCGGCGAACTCCATCAATCTGAAGATGGCAAAAGTCTTGACGCTCGGCGACAGGGTCGAAGACATTTTCATCATCGAGGGCGATGTATTGGGCCACCCGCGGGCGCAGCTGCAATTCGAGCGCGACGTGCTTTCCACACTCGATAGCACAACCCCTTAATCCACTTATACTGCGCGCTATCGTCATGGCCTTCAACGATTTGTTCATCAATTTCGGGCGCAGTTTCCTTTTTGCCCTTGCGACACTACTGCCCATTCTGAATCCGCCCGCGGTAGCGCCCATTTTCCTTACCCTCACCGAAGGGGCAAGCGCGCACGCCAGGACGCAACTGGCGCAACGCGTCGCCTTCAATATTTGCCTGATGCTGGCGGTCGCCATGGTGGCAGGCAACCTTGTCCTGGTGTTCTTCGGCATTTCGCTGCCCATCATCCGTGTGGGCGGCGGGCTCTTGGTGGTCGCCACCGCCTGGCGGCTGGTCGGCGCCTCGGATCACGATGCCGAGCAGGCCCAGAATATGGCCGTAGCCTATTCGCTGGAACAGGTGCGCGCCAAGGCGTTTTATCCGTTGACGTTTCCCATGATCTGCGGACCTGGCGCGATATCGGCCGCCATCACGGTGGGCGCCGCATTGCACGGCGATACGGCCATGACCACCGCAAGCAACCTGGCCGGCTCGCTCCTCGCTATCGGCGCCGCCTCCATTGTGGTCTACTTCTGCCTTAAATTCGCCGCGCAATTCCTGCACAAGCTCGGCCCTAACGGCACCGCTGTGCTTATGCGGCTGTCGGCATTCATATTGCTTTGCCTTGGTGTGCAAATCATGTGGGACGGCGCACACGAACTCTTACTTAACCTGCTGCGAGAAGCGGCAGCCATCGGGATTTGATGCAACATGACTACAGTCTCAAGCGCGCGCTTGCTTAATATTATTGCACTGCTGTGCGTAGGCGCTGTTGCGGCTGCCTTGGTGTCGCAGCATGTTTTCGACATGTTGCCCTGTGCCTGGTGCGTATTGCAACGTTTCATTTTCCTGGCGATTGCCGCCGTGTGCTGGCTGGCTGTCTTGGCCGGACGCTACGCCGGCTGGGCACAGCGGCTGGGCGCAGCGGCCGCCGCCGCGCTAGGTTGCGCTGGCGTCGCGGCCGCATGGTATCAACACACGGTAGCCGCCAATAAGTTCTCCTGCGACATGACGTTTGCCGATCGATACATGGTCTCCAGCGGCCTGGATGCGGGGATCCCCTGGCTATTCGGGATATTTGCCACTTGCATGGATGCCAGGGTCAGCCTGCTGGGTATCGAATACGCCTTGTGGGGTATGGGCCTATTCGTACTGGTTACGGTACTGGCTGGGGTTGCGGCATGGCGGCGACCGGCAAGATAGCGCTAGCAGCCGCGGATGCCCGGATTTTCTCCAGCGTCTGGCGGGCAATGACGTATTCTTCGTTGGTAGGCACGACATACACCCCAATGCGGCTGTCACGCCCCGATATACACACCGATCCTTCACGGTTCCGTGCATCGTCGAGCTTGATACCCAGCCAATCCAGATGACCGCAAATCGCGGCGCGCACGGGTGGAGAGTTTTCCCCGACTCCCGCGGTGAAAACCAGCGAATCCAGACCCTTTGAAGCAACACACAAGCCAGCAATGCTTTCAGCCGTACGGTAGGCGAAATAAGATAGGGCCAGCTTTGCCGAGGGCGCCCCGCTGACCAGGAGGTCGCGCACATCGGCGCTAATGCCCGACAAGCCCTTCAGACCCGACTCGGCATAAAGAACGTGCTGGATTTCGTCGTGTGTCATGCCTTGCTCCAGCATCCACAATACGACACCGGCGTCGAGCCGGCCTGGCCGCGTCCCCATGGGCAGGCCATCGAGCGCGGTAAATCCCATGGTACTTTCGACGCTACGCCCATTCACCATCGCGCACGCCGAAGCTCCTGACCCCAAGTGCGCCGCGACCACCCTACCCGAGGCGACGTCGGGTAGATGCTGGCGCAAATGTTGGGCAATATAGTCGTAGGACAGCCCGTGGAAACCATAGCGGCGCACTCCTCTTTCATAAAAGGATTCGGGCAAGGCGAACCGGTCCACCATATTGTCATGGGTGCGATGAAAGGCGGTGTCGAAGCACGCGACTTGCCTTATCTCGGGCCACTGTTCGTGAATGACGTGCACCGGCGCAAGATTGTTGTGCTGGTGAAGCGGAGCCAGCGGCGACAATGAATCCAGGTATTCCAGCACGGCATCGTCCACCACAATGCTGTCGCTCATGCGCGCGCCGCCGTGAACGATACGATGCCCCACGGCAATGGGCTGCCGGTCGATGCGCGTGCCCAGCCATTCCGCAAGAGCATGCTGCGCCAGCCCCAGATCGGCCGCATCGGACGCGGCCAAGTCCCGGTCCACCAGCACGGACCGAGCGGCGTCGCGAACCTTGAAGTTGGGGTGCGCGCTTCCAATTCCGGAGACTTGGCCACCATATATCAGTGCAAGCGTGTCGGCTTCTTGTATGGCATATAGCTGAAACTTCAGGCTTGAGCTGCCTGCATTAATGACTAGTAATAAATCGTGCATTGGTTATATCTGGCCAAGTTGAGTATGGGGTCCGTCAGGCGGGAACGGGCAAAATCCGCGCGCGATGGTCGGCGTAAAGCGCCGCGACGGCGCAAGATGCAAGCCTGGCGCTGGCGCTATCGGCCCGGCTGGTAAGAATGATCGGCACCCGCGCGCCCAACACGATACCGGCGGCGTTGGCCCCCGCGAGGAACGTCAGGTTTTTGGCCAGCATATTGCCCGCCTCCATATCGGGCACCACCAATACTTGAGCGCGCCCCGCCACCTCTGAATGTATGCCCTTCATGCGGGCCGCCTCGGGACTGATGGCGTTATCCAGCGCCAGTGGACCATCGATGATGCCGCCTTCGATCTGGCCGCGATCGGCCATCTTGCACAGGGCGGCCGCCTCAATGGTGCTGGGGATCTTGCCGCTTACCTGTTCGACAGCCGACAAGATAGCGACGCGCGGTGCGCCCAAGCCCAGGCCCACATGCAGGTCGATGACATTACGGATGATGTCGGCTTTTGTCTCGAGGTCGGGAAAAATGTTGATGGCGGCGTCCGTGATGAAGAGCAGCTCCTGGTAGCTGGGCACGTCCATGATGAAGACATGACTGATGCGCCGCGCGGTTCGCAATCCGCCGTTATGGCTCAGCACCGCGGACATGAGTTCGTCGGTGTGAAGGCTGCCTTTCATCAGCAGCGACGCCCTGCCGCCCTGCACTTCGGCCACGGCCGCCTCGGCCGATGCGTGGCTATGCGGTGTATCGATGATCGTGACCGCATCCAGATTCAGGCCGAGTTGCTGAGCGAGCGAACGCAGCCGGCGTTCAGGACCGGCGAGTACTAGCTTGAAGATGCCCAGCTCAGCCGCTTCGACCGCGGCGCCCAGCGAGGTTTCATCGCAGGGATGCGCCACCACGCAAGTCCGGTCCGCCGTCCCGCGTGCGGCGTCGATGAGTCGGGTATAGCGAGCGGATTCGGTCATGCTTGTTCCTTGTTACTGAATGAGTCGGTCGAGCCTAGACAATGCCCGTAAGGTAGTAAGTGGCTATCACGGCAAATACCATGGCCGTTGAAATCAATGTTATGGCGAATATATCAACGTAGGACTGACGGTGCGAAAGTCCGGTGACCGCAAGCAGCGTAATGACGGCACCATTATGAGGTAATGTGTCCATGCCGCCGCTGGCCATTGCGGCGATCCGATGGAGCACCTCGAAGGGAATGCCCGCCGCACGGGCTCCTTCGATGAAAGTGTCGGCCATGGCGGCCAGCGCGATGCTCATTCCGCCGGATGCGGATCCGGTGATACCGGCAAGCACGGTCACGGCTACGGCTTCGCCGACCAGGGGATCCGGGATCGCCCTGAGCGCCTCCGAAACCAGCAAGAAGCCGGGAAGCGCGGCGATGACGCCGCCGAATCCATACTCCGCAGCGGTATTCATGGATGCCAGCAACGCGCCCGATACGGCGCTTTTCGTGCCCTCGGCAAATTGCGCCACGATGTCGCGGTAGGCAAAAATGATGACAGTGAGAATCCCGGCCAGCAATGCAGCCATGACCGCCCATATTGCCGCCATCTGCTCAGTATTGGCGGGCACCGGCGTAGCCAGGCCCGGCAACACGACCGCGTAATCGGCCGGATACCATGCGGGTATCCACCGGGAGAACAATAAATTGGCCAGCCCGACGACAACCAGGGGCAGCAAGGCGATAACGGGGTGATGGATAACGTCGTTTGCCGGGACTGCCGGTTCGTTCAGCAATTCAGTGCCGTAACCCTCGTTGCGCGCCGCGACGCGGCGCCACTCCAGGTATGCCAGGCCGAATGTCAGCGTAAGCACGCTGCCTATGACACCCAGCCACGGCGCGGCCCAGGATGTCGTATCGAAGAATGTGGTTGGGATTATGTTCTGGATCTGGGGCGTGCCCGGCAAGGCGGTCATGGTGAAAGTAAACGCGCCTAGCGCAATAGTGGCCGGCATCAATCGCTTGGGAATACCGGCCTGGCGGAACATTTCGGCCGCAAACGGATAGACCGCGAACACCACCACAAAGAGCGAGACGCCGCCATAAGTAAGCAGCGCACATACGAGGACGATCGCCAGCATGGCTCGTTGCGGACCAATAACCCGCATGACGGCCTGAACGATGGCTCGGGAAAAACCGGAAATTTCTATTAATTTGCCGAATACCGCGCCCAGCAAAAATACCGGAAAGTACAGCTTGGCAAAGCCCACCATCCGTTCCATGAAGACGCCCGAGAACACGGGGGCAACCGCCGCCGGATCCGTAAAAAATACGGCACCCATGGCCGCAAGCGGCGCGCAAAGAATTACGCTATAGCCGCGGTAGGCGGCAAGCATCAGAAACGTCAATGCCGCAAGAACAATAAATAAATCCACTATGCCTGATTCCGGAGGGTTGAGCATGTGCGCGTTAAGGCGCAAGATGAAGAGGCATAGTAAATAGAACCTGTCCCGTCCAACGTTGCGGCACCATGACAAACGCCCTACTCTTGATCGGGATCAAGTTAAGTGGGGTTTCTGTCCATTATCTTGTTTGATTGACGCTACAACCCCAGACACCGGAAAAGATGCAACCGGCGAGCCTCTACGGGAATCCATGGAACCTCTGCCTCGCACAACCCGGCCGGAAGGCACGCGGCCTTTCCACGCTCTCGGCGCGGACGACGTCTTGCGGCAGTTTGGGTCCGGACTCTCCGGACTCGACGAAACCGAAGCCCGACTGCGGCTCGAACGCTATGGGCGCAACGAACTGGCGCCGGCACAACGCCGCGGGCCGTTGCGGCGCCTCATCGGGCAGTTCAACAATATCCTGCTCTATGTCATGATGGGCGCGGCCGTCGTGACTGCCAGCCTGGAACATTGGCTCGATACCGGCGTGCTTCTCGCCGCCATTGTGATCAACGCCATTATTGGATTTATTCAGGAAGGCAAAGCCGAGACGGCGCTGGACGCCATTCGAACCATGCTTGCGCCCCATGCGCTGGTCATACGCGGCGGCCGCCGATACGAAATCAAGGCGGCGGCGCTGGTCCCTGGCGACGTGGTGGTTTTGAATCCAGGCGACCGGGTGCCCGCCGATTTACGGCTGATCGCGGCGAAAGAGCTCAGAATTGACGAAGCGGCGCTCACTGGCGAATCCTTGCCAGTCGATAAATCCGTTGCCCCGGTGCCCAACAACGCCACACCGGCCGATCAGTCATGCATGGCTTTTTCCGGCACCGTCTGCGTCCAGGGACAGGCGAGCGGCGTCATTGTCGCCACCGGCGCCACCACCGAGCTCGGCCAAATAAATAGAATGCTGGCAGGCATCCAAAGGGCGGCGACCCCTCTTATTCAGCAAATCAACAAGTTTTCCTACTGGCTTGCGCTCGTCATCCTGGCCTTGGGCGCTCTAACCTTCCTTTTCGGAACGCTGGTTCGCGACCTGCCGCCCAGCGACATGTTCATGATGGTCGTCGCCATGGTCGCGTCGGCTATCCCGGAAGGACTGCCGGTGGTGCTGACCGTCACCCTTGCCCTGGGAGTGCAACGCATGGCACGGCAAAAAGCGGTCGTACGACGTCTTGCCGCGGTGGAGACGCTAGGATCGGTCACTGTAATTTGCACCGACAAGACGGGAACGCTGACCCGCAATGAAATGACGGTGGAGCGCATTGTCTGCGCCGGCCGTGTCGTCGAGGTGAGCGGTGTGGGCTATATGCCGGCGGGCGCGTTCTTCGTCGACGGTAGACAAATAGGCGCCGGCAGCGATCCTGTGCTCGCCCAGGCCATCCGCGCGGGCGTTCTATGCAACGATGCCGCGCTGCGCAAAGCCGATGAACATTGGTTCGTCGAGGGCGATCCCACTGAAGGCGCGCTGCTCGTGCTTGGCCATAAGGCCGGCCTGACACCGGACGCCTTGAGTTCCGCATGGCCGCGCGTGGACTCCCTGCCCTTCGAGTCGGTGAACCGCTATATGGCGACCCATCACGTCGGGCCCGACGAACGTCCATGGATATTTGCCAAGGGCGCGCCTGAACGCATACTCGAACTATGCGACAGCCAGTCCGACCTTGCTGGAACAGCCGCGCTGGACGTCGATTATTGGCGCCGGATGGCAACCGATTTAGCCGCACGAGGCTTGCGCCTACTGGCTATCGCCGAAAAGCCGGCGGAGCCGGATGGCCCGTTGATGGCGGACGCCGACCTGGGCGGACACTTCACCATGCTGGCATTGGTCGGCATCGTCGATCTTCCACGGGAAGAAGCCATCAGGTCTGTGCGGGATTGCCACGCGGCGGGTATTTCGGTAAAAATGATCACCGGTGACCATGCCGACACAGCCCGAGCCATTGGGGCGCAACTCTCGATAGGCATGGGCAAGCCCAGTCTCACGGGCAGCGAAATTGCGCTTATGGATACAGGCACATTGCAGCGCGTGGTGTCCGATGTGGACATCTTCGCTCGCGCAAGTCCCGAACATAAGTTGCGCCTGGTCCAAGCCTTGCAGCTTAACGGCCACACCGTGGCGATGACCGGCGATGGCGTCAACGACGCACCCGCGCTCAAGCGCGCCGATGTCGGAGTGGCGATGGGCCTGAAAGGCACAGAAGCCGCCAAGGACGCCGCCGACCTGATCCTGGCGGACGACAACTTCGCCACCATTGTCGTTGCGGTTCGCGAAGGCCGGGCGGTATACGACAACGTGAAGAAGTTCATGCTGTTCATGCTGCCCACCAACGGAGGGGAAGCGCTGCTGATCATCGCCGCACTTATCTTCGGGCTGACTCTTCCCCTGACCGCCGTCCAAGTATTGTGGATCAACATGGCTACCGCAAGCACACTTGGGCTTGCGCTGGCGTTCGAGCCGGCCGAGCGCAACATTATGCGGCGTCGCCCGCGTCCGCCCGCCGCCTCGCTGTTTCCGCTCTTCTTTGTCTGGCGAATTGTTTACGTTTCTTTCCTCATGATGGGTGTGGCACTGGCCTTGTTTCTCTGGGAAATCGACAACGGCGCCTCCCTCTCCGCCGCGCGCACCATGGCGGTCAATACGGTTGTTTTCAGCGAGATGTTTTATTTAATCTGCAGCCGCTATATAACTGAATCTGTGCTCAGCCTTGAGGGCCTGACCGGCAACCGCTATGTGCTGTTCGCCATTGCCGCCAGTATTGTCTTACAGGTTTTATACACCCATGCGTCTTTCATGCAACGCATCTTCGGCTCGTCCAGCTTAAGTCCAATGGACTGGTCCAAAGTCATCGCCGCCTCCTTTTTGGTGTTCCTGGCCGCGGAGCTCGAAAAAGCCGTCGTCAGGGGCATACAGGAACGCGATCCCGTTCTTCTTCCAAGTAAAGGCATACCGTGAAACTCCCATCATTCCTGCCGAAGAGCAGCACCGAGCAATTGGACCAGCGCCTGCATGCCGCCATTGGAAGGGCTACGTCGTCCATGTCGCCCACGATCGCGCTGTTGAGCTATATCGATTGGGCAACGCACTTGGCCGCTGCGCCCGGCAAACAGTTGGAACTGCTGCATACGGCGGCGAGCCAAACGCTCGCCGCGCCAGTGCCGGTAGCACAATCCGACTGGCGTTTTGGCGATCCTGAATGGCAACAGTGGCCCTACAACATATGGTGCCGGTCTTTTCTGCTGACCGAGCAGTGGTGGCAGGCGGCTACCCACGGGGTGCGAGGGGTCGCTCCGCACCACGCCGATGTGGTAGGTTTTACCGCGCAACACTGGTTGGCTAGCATTTCCCCGCGCAACTTTCCCGCCACCAATCCGCAGGTGCTTCAGCGTACACGCAGGGAGCATGGCGCAAACCTTGTGCGCGGCATGCAAAATATGGTCCAGGACCTTGGGAGGCGGTTGACGGGCGCCGCCGACCCGCGCTTTGACCAATTCATGCCCGGCCGCGACGTTGCCATCACGCCCGGCAAGGTGGTCTTCAAGAACAAGCTCATGGAGCTTATTCAATACTCGCCGACAACAGACAAGGCACACCCCGAGCCCATCCTGATCTTCCCGGCGTGGATCATGAAGTACTACATTCTCGATCTGTCGCCTCAGAACTCGCTGATCAAGTACCTGGTTGGCCGGGGCCACACCGTATTCTGCGTCTCGTGGAAGAATCCCGGGCATGAAGAACGCGACCTTGGCATGGACGATTACGTATCGTTTGGGGTGCGGGCCGCGCTCGATGCCGTCAACGCAATTGTCCCCGCCCAAAAGGTGCATGCGACGGGGTACTGCCTGGGGGGCACGTTGCTTTGTATTGCGGCCGCAACCATGGCACGCGATGGCGACGACAGGCTGGCGTCTATATCACTGCTTGCCGCGCAGTCCGACTTCAGCGAGCCTGGCGACCTGTCGCTATTCATCGACGCAAGCCAAGTGGCAATGCTCGAGGCACAAATGGCCGACACCGGTTATCTGACCGCCGACCAAATGGCGGGCGCGTTCCAATTGCTGCGCTCCGACTACCTGGTCTGGTCCTACATGATAGACACCTACCTGATGGGCGAGCGGCCCCCGATAAACGAGTTGATGGCCTGGAATGCGGACGCCACGCGGATGCCTGCACGGATGCACTCGCAGTATTTGCGGAGGCTATTCCTGGACAACGACCTTGCTCAAGGCCGCTATCCCGTCAATGGAAGACCTGTTGCCCTCACCGATGTTCGTGTGCCGATTTTTTGCCTGGGCACGGAGAGTGATCATGTTGCTCCTTGGCGCTCTGTTTTCAAGCTGCACCTGCTCACCTCTGCCGAACTGACATTTGCGCTTACCAGCGGCGGCCACAATGCTGGCGTAGTAAGCGAACCCGGCCATCCAAACAGGCACTATAAGTGCCATACCAGGGCGGTCGGCGATCCCTACCTGGGCCCCGACGAGTGGTTGCAGACGGCCGCACAACATCCGGGATCGTGGTGGCCGGCCTGGCGGGATTGGCTGGGCCGGCACTCAGGCGCGCCTGTTGCTCACCCTTCCATGGGAAATAGAAAACGCGGCTATCCGGTCATCGATTCCGCTCCTGGCACTTATATATTCGAAAAATAAAGGAAAAAAATGACGAAACAACGCACGGCGCTTGTGACCGGAGGCATGGGCTCCCTGGGAACGGCCATCGCTCGCGAACTTTACGACGCACATTACAACGTCTTGGTGACCCATAGCCCAGGCAACCAGAATATGGCAGCTTGGCTTGCCGACCAGGTAACGGAAGGCTATCACTTCGCCGCCTATGCCGTGGATGTGGCCGATTTTGAATCTTGCATGGCGTGCGCGCAGCGTTTGCACGGCGACGGCAACCAGGTGGATATTCTTGTAAACAATGCAGGTATTACGCGGGATGCAAGTTTTCGAAAATTGTCGAAACTTAATTGGGACACAGTCATACACACCAACCTGGATTCCATGTTCAACATGACCAAGCCCTTCTGCGAGGCCATGGTGGAACGCGGCTGGGGACGCATCGTCAATATTTCGTCGGTCAATGCCAGCAAAGGGGCGTTCGGCCAGAGCAATTATTCGGCGGCCAAAGCTGGCATCTACGGCTTCACCCGGTCATTGGCACTGGAAGTGGCGCGCAAAGGGGTGACAGTAAACGCCATATCGCCGGGTTATCTGGACAGTGCAATGGTCGCCCAAGTGCCGACAGACGTGTTGGAGTCCCAAATCATTTCCCAAATACCTGTAGGCAGGCTTGGCAAGCCGTCCGAGATTGCCGCATTAGTGGCATTTATCTGCAGCGATGCCGCGGCCTTCATGACCGGGTCTAACGTGGCCATGAACGGCGGCCAGCACATGTACTAAGTAAGGGTCAGCTACCCCAACTGCGCACCCGTCCTGTGTCGACGTGAATGAATTGCTGACCGGGATAGAAACCAACGCCGCCCGCGCGCAACGATAACGCCGCATCGCGCAGTTCGGCTAAAGGGACGCCCGGCAGCCGAATGTCAATGGCTTTGCCGTCCATGTGCAGGCTGCGCTTGGCCACTCCTCCTGCGCGCGTGGTGCGCAGGCGTTCATTGGTTGCGGGACCCCGATAGCCGGAAATTACCTGGAATGCGCGCCGTGTGGACAAGCTATGGCTAATACGGTGCAGAATGTCGAATAACTGTGGGTCCATGACGCCCACTTCGTTCGTATAGTGATCGCGTAGGAAATAATTAAGGCGTGAGAGTGCCTTGTCCACATAGTGGCCCGCAGTAGAGGCGTAGACCAGCGATACGTGTTCGCGCGTGTGGGTGTGGTCGAAGGCCAAATGACGCGGCTGCGTCGAGACGACGGAGCGTGCCATGGCGACAGGGGCGCCGGCTCCAGCTAGCGTCATGCTGGCCGTGCAAGATAGAAACCGGCGCCGGGAAGGAATAAATACCATAGTCATGAAAGGAGCTCAGGACGCTTGCGTCGCTTTAGGGCCTGGTCGAGCAATGCGTCGTGTCCGTATATATCGTCAAAAAAATATACCTTATCATTCCGCACGTTGACCGTGCTGTAAGCAATCACTACAGGCACAGGCTGTTTCAGGCGTATCGTACGGGAGCGCCCGGTGCCCATGGCTGCGCGGATACTGGCTTCGTCCCATGCTGGCTCATCGACAAGCACAAACTTTGCCAACGCAACAGGGTCTTCGATACGTATGCACCCATGGCTGAAATCCCGCCTGCTACGTTGGAACAATTGCGGCGCCGGCGTATGGTGCAAATAAATATTATGGTCGTTCGGAAAAATGAACTTGATGTCGCCGAGCGCATTGTCTGGGCCCGGACGCTGGCGTATCCGCAGATCGCCGCGCTGCACCGCATCGAGGTACGCATCGGATACGCCATGCACCACCGTCCCGTCCTTGGCCACGAATTCGAAGCCCTGCCTGTCGAGATACGCGGGGTCGCGCCGCAGGCGAGGCAGCGTTTCGGCTCTGGCGATGGAGGGCGGCACATTCCAGTAAGGACTGAACTCGATATAACGCATGTCTTCATTGAAGACCGGCGTGTCGTTATCGAGCGCTTTACCCACAATAACCTTCATCTCTACCCGCGCCTGCGCCTGACCATCGTGTATTTCATACGCACGCAGCACGAATTCAGGAATGTTTACGGCAATTATCCGTGGCCCCGGGAACGCGGGTGTCCAGCGCAGGCGTTCCATCGTGAGCTCGATCTGCCGCGCGCGTTGGGCCGGACTTACTTCTAATTGCTTATATGTGGCGGGTCCGAGCAGTCCGTCGACGACCAACCCATGGCGTTCCTGGAAGCGCTTTAGTCCTTCTTGAACCGCGCCGCCATATAACGGCGGGACGGAGGCATCGGCTGGCATATCGCCCAAGGCCGCCAAGCGCCGCCGCAGCACGTCCATGCCGTCATAAGCTTGGTTTTCCTCCAACCCTTTTGCAGGTGGCGGCGCAAGAGGCGTTTGCCAGGCCGGGTGGCCTGACAATGCGCGATACTCGGCGAGGCCACGACGCAAACGCCCATATAGGGGCAGAACGGGCCCTGCTTCGTGTAGCGCCTGAACGACGCGGTTCTGGCTGATGGCACTGGCCAGATACCAGGCGGCGTCGAACTCATCGGCGGGAGACGCCTTGAAATACTGCCGTGCCGATCGTGGATCCAGCCTGCCGGTACGCAGATCATGCAGGTACTGCCGAATAGACGCGGTCAGCGCGGCGTCCAGATGGGCGAGCGCCGTCTCGGATAACGCCGCTCCCTGCCTTGCTCTGCCGATGGCGGCTGCCAGCTCGTGCGCACGGTAATCGTCCGGCGATAGGCCTTCCCGCTCCGATGTCGACAAGACGTCGACGACCTGGACCGCCTGTTGCGTCGGGCGCCCCTCTATGAACCAATCCAATGTTGGCTGGGCGTTGAGAAGGCCTGGTAGCAGGCCTAGGATGAAGGCCGCAACCCACGTGCCTATGCGTGCCGCCATTGCACACCGCCTTATCAGTCGTCGCTGTTGCTGGTTGCCATCTCGCCCGCCGTTGGACGGACGCCGCGCGTCAGGCTGAGGCGTTCCAGGTAGGCCGCGTCGATATCGCCGGTGACATAGCGCCCGTTAAAGCATGAAGACTCGAACTGAGTTATCGCCGGATTCAAGTCGCGGATGGAATCTTCAAGATCATGCAGCTCCTGGTACACGAGGCCGTCGGCGCCGATTTCCCTGGCAATTTGTTCGGTATCCCGGCCTGTGGCGATAAGTTCGGTCTGGGTCGGCATGTCAATACCATACACATTGGGAAAACGTACCGCGGGCGCAGCCGATGCGAAATACACCTTATTGGCGCCGGCTGCCCGGGCCATATCGACAATTTCCCGGCTAGTCGTACCCCGGACGATGGAGTCGTCGACCAACAAGACATTCTTGCCGCGGAATTCCATGTCGATTGCGCTCAGCTTCTGGCGAACCGACTTCTTGCGTACCGCCTGGCCGGGCATGATGAACGTACGGCCGATATAGCGGTTCTTGATGAATCCTTCGCGGTAGCTCAGGTCGAGCCGCGCCGCCAGCTGCATTGCGGACGGCCTGGATGAATCCGGAATGGGCATCACGACATCGATCTCGCCCAGGCGCAAGGCTTTTGCGACATTGTCACCAAGATATTCCCCCATGTTCAGCCGTGCGTCATAGATGGAAACGCCGTCCATTAATGAATCGGGCCGGGCAAAGTACACATATTCGAACACGCACGGCGTCAGGACGGGATTTTCGGCGCACTGACGGCTGGTGATGTTGCCATCCAGATCGATAAAAATAGCTTCGCCCGGGGCAATATCGCGGACGAGCGTGTAGCCACAGCCTGTCAAGGCCACCGATTCGGACGCGACCATCCATTCGGTACCGGAGGAGGTTTCAACGGAGCCGAGGCACAAGGGCCGGATGCCGAAGGGGTCGCGAAAGGCGACCATGCCGTAATTGGCTATTTGCGCAATGACGGCGTAGGCGCCGCGGGCGCGCCGGTGCACTGAGGTGACGGCGGTAAAAATGGCGTTTTCGTCCAACGATCCACCGACGGCTGCCAAATGCAGCTCGTGAGCAAAGACGTTGAGCAGAACTTCCGAGTCGGAATTAGTATTGATATGCCGCCTGTCAACCCTGAAAAGCTCTTCGCGCAATTCCCGCCAATTGGTCAGATTGCCGTTGTGCACGAACGTAATGCCAAAAGGGGCGTTTACGTAGAATGGCTGGGCTTCATCGACGCTATCGCTGGACCCGGCGGTGGGATAGCGGACTTGGCCAAGGCCGCTGCTGCCCGGCAGCGAACGCATGTTCCTGGTACGGAACACATCGCGTACCAGGCCGTGGGCCTTGTACATATTGAAAAACTGCTCATGCGATGTCGCGATACCGGCGGCGTCCTGCCCTCGATGCTGCAACAGCAATAAGCTGTCGTAAATCAGTTGATTCACGGGGCCGTTTCCTGCCACCCCAACTATTCCGCACATGTTGATGTTCCTGTCATTTGGATCAATACGGTAACCATGACGCCAGGGATGGCGGCAAGAAGAGCTTGACCTGTTGTATTGCCTTGACCGCCGGTCCGGACAGCTTGGCGTCTTTCCACCAGGGTTCACTGGGTAATTCGGTGTAGCCGGCCAGGCTGACCAATACCAGAACCAGCAATACGCCGCGGAATAATCCGAACAGTCCACCCAGGCCGTGGTCGGCTGGCGTTAAACCTGTTTTTCGAATAAGGGTGGCGAGCGTGAGATTCAAGAGTCCCACCATTAACAACACCAGAATGAAGACGGCGCCATAAGCCACGCCCGTGCGCAGCAAGGCGTTATCGATATAACCGGTGATCCATGCGGACACGAGGGGCCCCCACCAGATCGCGGCCAGGAAAGCAACGACATAAGCAATGAGAGACAGGACTTCCTTCACCAGTCCGCGCAACAGCCCTAAAACGGCCGACACGCACAGTATGGTCAGCACGATATAGTCGAAGCTAGTCACTTAGCGGAAATAAAACCGTTGTCGTATCCTAGCGCGCGAAGACGGGCTTGTGCCGCCTGTGCCGCGTCTCGGGTGGGGAAAGGGCCTACGCGCAGGCGGTAAGTGGTCTTGCCGCCGGAAGAGGCGTTTTCGACGTAGGCGTTGGTGACACCGGCCGCTACCAGCCGGTCGCGGCGTGTTTGGGCGTCTTTGTCGGTGGTGTACGCGGCTATTTGCAGTACGAAGCTTCCCTTGGCAGCTGGAGTGGGTACCGCCTTTGCGGGACTCCGCCCTTCGAGCAATGCCATGGCCACCGATCCGTCGTCGGTGCGGCCATCGGCTGCCTTGGGTTCGGGCTTGGGCGCAGGTTTGTCGGCAGGTTTGGATTCTGGCGGTGAACTTTCGACAGGCGTGAGCGTGTCGGAAGGTGGTACGGCGGAAGCCTGTTTATTGGGGTCGGGCTGAACTTGCACAGAGGGGTTGGGCGCGTGGAGGTTGCCCTGCGATGGTTCGCCTTGAGGCGCCGCCGAAATTGCGCCCGAGTCGGCGGGCTGGGATGGGGCAGCCGCCGATGGCCCTGAATCGGTGGCGGGCGGGACGATGGCGGGAATTACCACTGGGGCGCTGGTCTGGTCGGCCGGAGGGGATGAATCGAACAACATGGGCACAACGATGACAGCGGCAAGTACGAGCGCGAGTGCGCCTATGAGGCGCCGGCGGGCACGGCCCCGGAGGTCGCTTGCCTGCGCTTCGCTGGACATCGAGGACCGTGGCGTTGAACGCCGGCCGGATCCCGCCGCGGACTCATTACGAGAAAACAATCCCATGGGGCAATAACCTATCTTGGTAAACAAAACCAACCGCAAGCCTTGCCTGCACTATGTGGGCGGGTGCTCTAGCATTTTGAGAACCGGGCCCACCGTGGCAAACGAACCGAATACTACGATTCTATCATTGTCGCTTGCCTGTTTTCGAGCTTCGGTAAACGCTTGTACCGGATTTTTAAAGCTCGACACCGTTGGAGGCGCCTTGGACGGTCTTGACACGGCAAGCGGCCGCACCCCGGGCCTTGCGGGCGCGGCATTGGCATCGGAACCAAGGCGGCTGACTTCGCGGCTTTGCTCTTCGAATGTTGCCGTGCCGCTATTGGCCGCCACGACTTGACGCACGATGGCCGCAAGGTCGTCTCCGGATGTTCCTCGCTCACCTTCGATCCCCGCGCAATACCACTTGTCTACCCGAGTGGCCAGTTTGGCGACGACGCCGGGAATGTCCTTGTCGTTAAGCATGCCAATGACCGCGTGTGTGCAAGGAAAGAATGACATCGCGTCAAGATTCTGCCCAAGCGCCGCCGCCGCGTGCGGGTTGTGTGCGACGTCGAGCACGATGGCGGGCACCCCGGGAAGAATCTGCAGGCGGCCAGGCAGCGAAACCTGGGACAGGCCGATGCGAACCGCTTGCTGCGGAACGACCAGCTGATATCGCAGCGCTTCCAGGGCCGCTAGCGCGGCAGCCGCATTCAATAGCTGATTGGCGCCGCGCAGCGAGGGATAGGCCAGGCTGCTGCGCCGTTGTTCGCGGCCGCCGTAAGCCCATTGAAGGCGGTCGCCGGAATAATTGAAATCTTTGCCGAACAGCCATAAGTCGGCGCCGATCTCTTTTGCATGGTCGACGATGGTGTGAGGCGGCAGCGGGTCGGCACAGATGGCCGGTCGGCCGGGGCGGAATATATGCGCCTTTTCCCACCCGATTTTCTCGCGGGTATCGCCTAAATAATCGGTATGATCGATATCGACGCTGGTGATAATGGCGCAGTCCGCGTCGACAAGGTTGACGGCATCGAGCCTGCCGCCCAGCCCCACTTCAAGCACGGCCACATCCAGCCGTTCCTGTTCGAACAATGCGAGCGCGGCCAGCGTTGTGTATTCAAAGTAGCTGATAGTGGTGTCGCCGCGCGCGGCTTCAATCCGCTGAAATTGCTCGATGATCTTGGCGTCGGATGCCTGCTCGCCGTTCACACAAATACGTTCGTTGAAGTCGACAAGATGCGGCGAGGTATACAAGCCGACCTTGTAGCCCGATGCAAGCAGAATGGCTTCGAGCATGGCGCAGGTTGAGCCTTTGCCGTTGGTTCCGCCCACCGTTATCTTGATATACGGATAGTGCAGCCCCAGGCTTGCAGCCACTTCCCGGATTCGATCAAGGCCCAGGTCGACAGGCGTTTTGTGCAAAGTTTCCAGGTAGTTTAGCCACTGCGGCAAGGTGGCGGTGGCATTCGGGCGAGCACGGGACATGGTAGGAACTTATAAGAAATGCTGACGGCAGATGCTGATGATAGCATCTGCCGCCTGGACGATAACGCAAGACCTTACAGCGTGGATTTCACTTGCGTCGCGGTGGCGGAAGATCGGTGCAAGTGCCCTCTGCCACTTCCGCCGCCATACCGATGGATTCGCCCAATGTCGGATGGGGATGTATGGTTTTGCCGATGTCGACCATATCGGCGCCCATCTCGATGGCAAGCGCCACCTCGCTGATCAGGTCGCCAGCGTGGGTTCCCACGATGCCGCCGCCAAGGATACGGTGGGTTTCCGCATCGAACAGCAGTTTCGTGTGACCCTCGTCCCGGCCATTGGCGATGGCACGCCCCGATGCCGCCCAGGGAAAAATTCCCTTGGTGATGCTTATGCCTTCTTTCTTGGCGTCGTCCTCCGTCAATCCGACCCACGCCACCTCTGGATCTGTATACGCGACCGAAGGAATGACGCGCGCGTCGAAGAAACTTTTTTGGCCGGCAATGACTTCCGCCGCCACATGGCCTTCGTGTACCGCCTTGTGGGCAAGCATGGGTTGGCCGACGATATCGCCTATGGCAAATATATGGGCCACGTTGGTGCGCATCTGTTTATCGACCTCGATGAAGCCCCGTTCGCTGACAGCCACGCCGGCCTTGTCCGCCGAAATGTTGCGGCCGTTGGGCGCGCGCCCGACCGCCTGCAAGACCAGATCGTAGCGTTGCGCTTCATTGGGTGCATTCTTGCCTTCGAACATTACCCAGATACCATCTTCGCGTGCCTGCGCGTCAACGGTCTTGGTGTCGAGCATGATGTTGTCGAAGCGCCTGGCGTTCATTTTTTGCCATACTTTGACCAGGTCGCGATCGGCGCCCTGCATGAGGCCGCTCTGCATTTCAACGACGTCCAGGCGCGAGCCCAGGGCCGAATACACCGTGCCCATTTCCAATCCGATGATACCGCCGCCCACGATAAGCATTTTTTCGGGTACGGACGACAGCAGCAAGGCTCCGGTGGAATCGACGACGCGAGGGTCGTCGGGAAGGAATGGAAGCTTGACCGATTGGCTGCCCGCCGCGATGATGGCCGAGCCGAAGCTAATGGTCTGCGTGTTTCCATCGGCACCTCGCACCGCAATGTTGTGCGGATCCAGGAATTGTCCGTTGCCGGTAATGACGGTGACTTTGCGAGCCCGCGCCATGCCCGCAAGCCCGCCCGTCAGTTTGCCAACGACGCCATCTTTATAGGCCCGCAATGCGTCGAGATTGATTTTTGGCGCATCGAATGCGATGCCGTGCGCGGCAAGCGACAAGGCTTCTTCCATGACCGCCGCCGTGTGAAGCAATGCCTTGGAAGGAATGCAACCCACGTTGAGGCAAACGCCTCCCAGCGTGTCATAGCGCTCGACCAGCACGACGCGCAAGCCAAGATCGGCCGCGCGAAAGGCGGCGGAGTAGCCGCCCGGGCCAGCCCCCAGCACGAGGACATCGTATTGCGCATCGGCGGCTTCTTTGCTGACGGTCGCGGCGCTGGCCGAAGGAGTTGCGGCTGTAGCGGCCATCGCTGTAACGACTTTCGCCGGCTCGGCCGTCGGCGTATCGACTTTGGCTGGAGCGGCCGCGGCGGTATCGGCTTTCTCTTGCAGCGGTTCGATCTGGACCAGCGGCGCACCCTGCGCCACCTTGTCGCCCACCTTTACCAGGACGGCCTTGACGAGTCCGGCCTGGGAAGCGGGGATCTCCATGGATGCCTTGTCGGACTCGACCGTCACCAGGCTTTGTTCAGCCTTCAACGTATCGCCCACCGCCACCAGGACTTCAATGACTTCCACTTCGCCGAAGTCGCCGATGTCGGGCACGGTCAATTCAGTAGTGCTCATTCGGTGCTCCTATAGCGCAATGCGTCTGAAGTCGGCCAGCAAGCTGCCCAGGTAAGCGTTGAACCGCGCGGCCGCCGCGCCATCGATGACACGGTGATCGTAGGACAGCGACAATGGCAGCATCAAGCGTGGCTGAAACGCTTTACCGTCCCAGACCGGCTGATGCGATGAACGTGAGACGCCCAGGATGGCGACTTCCGGCGCATTGATAATAGGCGTAAAGTTTGTCCCGCCTATTCCACCCAGCGATGAAATGGAAAAACAACCGCCCTGCATCTGGGCCGGCGAGAGCTTGCCTTCGCGTGCAAGGCCGGCAAGCTCGCCGGTCTCGATGGCCAGGTCCATGATGCCCTTCTGGTCGGCGTCGCGGATCACAGGCACCATCAGCCCGTTCGGCGTATCGGCGGCGAAACCAATATGGAAGTATTGCTTCAAGACAAGGTTGTCGCCCTCGATCGAGGCGTTGAACTCGGGGAACTTTTTAAGCGCGGCGACCACAGCCTTGATTAGGAACGCCAGCATCGTGACTTTGACGCCCGATTTCTGGTTTTCCTTGTTGAGCGACTGGCGCAGGTTTTCGAGGTCGGTGATGTCGGCCAGGTCATTGTTCGTGACGTGGGGAATCATTACCCAATTCCGGTGCAGATTGGCGCCGGAAATTTTCTTGATGCGAGACATTGGCTTGGATTGCACCGGCCCGAACTTGGCAAAATCCACTTTCGGCCAACCCAGGACGGACAACCCGCCTTCCGTGCCGGCTGGCGATGAAATCGCGCCCCGACCCATTGCCAACGCCTGCTTGACGTAGTGGCGCACATCGTCCTGCGTGATGCGGTTCTTGTCGCCGGAACCTTGCACCTGGCCCAGGTTGACGCCAAGCTCCCGGGCAAACTTGCGCACCGATGGCGAGGCATGCGGCAGGTTGCGCAGCGGGACGTCGGCATCGGAAAATGCCGCCGTGGGCGAAGAGCGTTGTGGCGGGACCGAGGCGAGCGCGTCGGCCGAAGCAGGCGCCTGGGGCTGCGCCTCGACCTGGACCGGAGCCGCCTGGGTTGCGCGTGCCTGGGGTGTCGGCGGCGCGGCGGCAGCTTGCGTTGCCGCGGTACGACCGGGCGCCTCAGCGGCGGGTGCGCTGGTGCGCAGTTCGAGTATTTCACTGCCCTGATTGACTTTATCTCCCAACTTTACCTTGATGGCGGTTACCACGCCGGCGCAGGAGGATGGCACTTCCATGGATGCCTTGTCCGACTCGACCGTAATCAGGCCTTGATTGACCGCAACGGTGTCGCCCACGGCAACCATGATCTCGATCACTTCAACGTCCGTCGAGTCGCCTATGTCGGGCACCGTGACCGTCACCGGAGCCGACGGCGCAGCCGCCTGTTCAGGTTTGGCGGACGGATCGGCGGCTGGCACCTTTGCGGGCTCGTCCTTGATGGCAGATGAAGCCGAGGCCGCAGGCGGCTTCGCGGGCTGCGTTGCAGGTTTCTTGGCCGACTGCGGTTCGGCATCGCCGGAAGAAGCAACCTCGAGGATGATCGAGCCCTCTTTCACTTTGTCGCCCACTTTCACTTTGATGGACTTCACCACCCCTGCCTGCGAGGCCGGGATCTCCATGGATGCCTTGTCGGACTCCACAGTGATGAGGCTCTGTTCCTTGCTGATGGTATCGCCCTCGGCGACCAGGATCTCGATGACATCGACTTCGCTGACATCGCCGATATCGGGCACGGTAATTACGTTGCTTTTGCTCATGTCTTGTCCCCCTCAGGCGCGGTGCGGGTTGGCTTTTTCTGGATTGATGCCATATTTTTTAATCGCTTCCGACACTTTCGCCAGCGGCAGGCGTCCTTCGTCCGCCAATCCGCGGAGCGCCGCGATAACGACAAAATGCCTGTCGACCTCGAAGTGCTCGCGCAACTTGTAGCGGAAATCGGAACGCCCGAAGCCGTCTGTACCCAAGACCTTGAACTCCCGACCCTTGGGTATGTAGGGACGGATCTGGTCGCCATAGGCCTTTACGTAGTCGGTCGAAACGACGATAGGGCCAGCGGTGTCTTGCAACAATTGCGTCACGTACGGCAATCGCGCATTGGCTTCTTCCGGATGCAGCATATTGTGCCGCTCGCAGTCGAGGCCATCGCGGCGCAGTTCGGTGAAGCTCGTCATGCTCCAGACGTCGGAGCCCACGCCCCATTCGCTTTCCAGCAATTCCTGGGCGGCAAGGACTTCGCGCAGAATGGTGCCCGAGCCCATCAGCTGCACGCGCAAATCGGAAGCCGGCGACGACTTGAACTTGTACATGCCGCGAATGATGCCTTCCTCGTCGCCCGCGGTAAGGCCGGGCTGCGGATAGTTTTCATTCATGACGGTGATGTAGTAATAGACGTTTTCCTGGTTCTCGACCATGCGCTTCAGGCCGTCCTGGATGATAACGGCAAGTTCGTGACCGAACGTGGGATCGTAGGAGACGCAGTTCGGGATCAGCGACGACATGATGTGACTGTGGCCGTCTTCGTGTTGCAAGCCTTCGCCGTTGAGCGTCGTGCGCCCCGCCGTGCCGCCGAGCAGGAAGCCGCGGGCCTGCATGTCGCCGGCCGCCCATGCCAGATCGCCAATGCGCTGGAATCCGAACATCGAGTAGTAGATGAAAAACGGAATCATGATGCGGTTATTGGTGGAGTACGACGTAGCGGCCGCCATCCATGAACTGAAGGCCCCCGCCTCGTTGATTCCCTCTTGCAGCAACTGCCCGTTTTCCGTCTCGCGGTAATACATTACCTGGTCTTTGTCGACCGGCGTGTACTTCTGGCCTTCGGGAGCATAGATGCCGATTTGGCGGAACAAGCCCTCCATGCCAAAAGTGCGCGATTCATCGGCCAGAATAGGCACGACGCGCGGGCTGAGCTCCTTGTCGCGCAATACCTGGTTAAGAATGCGTACGAACGCCTGGGTCGTGGAGATTTCGCGACCCTCGGCTGTTGGCTCCAGAACCGCCTTGAACGTGTCGAGCGTCGGCGCTTTCAGGCTTTCGTCGGCCTTGACGCGGCGGTGCGGGAGGTAGCCCCCCAGCGCCTTGCGACGTTCGTGCAGATACTTCATTTCAGGGGAATCGTCGGCTGGCTTGAAGTATGGCAATTCTTCCAGCTTGTCGTCCGGAACGGGAATATTGAAGCGGTCGCGGAACTCGCGCACGGCGGAAAGGTCGAGCTTCTTCTGCTGGTGCGACGGGTTCTTTGCCTGGCCCACGTGGCCCATGCCGTAGCCCTTGATGGTCTTTGCGAGGATGACCGTCGGTTGACCAGTGTGCTGGGCGGCCGCCGAAAACGCCGCATAGACCTTGTAAGGGTCGTGGCCGCCGCGATTCAGGCGCCAGACATCGTCGTCACTCATGCGGCTGACCATTTCCAGCAGTTTCGGGTGCTTGCCGAAAAAGTGTTCGCGCACGAAGGCGCCATCGTGGGCTTTGTATGCTTGGTATTCGCCGTCGACGGACTCTTCCATGATGCGGCGCAAAATGCCTTCCTTGTCGCGCGCCAATAGGGGATCCCAATAACCGCCCCAGATAAGCTTGATGACATTCCAGCCGCTGCCGCGGAAGTCGCCCTCGAGTTCCTGGATGATCTTGCCATTGCCGCGCACTGGGCCGTCTAGCCTTTGTAGATTGCAGTTGATGACAAAAATGAGGTTGTCGAGTTTTTCCCGCGACGCCAGGCTGATCGCGCCGAGGGACTCGGGCTCGTCCATTTCGCCGTCGCCGCAGAATACCCAGACCTTGCGCTTGCTGGTGTCGGCTATTCCGCGAGCGTGCAAATATTTAAGAAAGCGCGCCTGGTAGATGGCCATTAGCGGCCCCAGTCCCATGGATACCGTCGGGAACTGCCAGAAATCCGGCATTAATTTAGGATGGGGATAGGAAGGCAAGCCATGGCCGTCGACTTCCTGGCGGAAGTTGTCCAGTTGGTCTTCTGTGAGCCGCCCCTCCAGGTAGGCGCGGCCGTAGATGCCCGGCGACGAGTGGCCCTGGAAGTAGACCAGGTCTCCGCCGTGGTCTTCGGTCTCGGCATGCCAAAAATGGTTTTGGCCGCAGCCTATCATTGTGGCAAGCGATGCGAACGATGCAATATGGCCGCCGAGGTCGCCGCCATCTGGAGGATTATGGCTGTTCGCCTTGACCACCATTGTCATGGCGTTCCAGCGCACGTACGAACGGATCCGTTCTTCCAGCACCAGGTTGCCTGGATGAGGAGGTTCCAGACCGGGCGGTATCGTATTCACGTATGCCGTGTTGGGCGAAAATGGAATGTGCGCGCCGGAGCGGCGGGCCAGGTCGACGAGGCGCTCCAGCAAATAGTGGGCGCGCTCGGGTCCTTCGCGATCGAGTACAGCTTCAAGCGCTTCCAGCCATTCCTGGGTTTCGAGGGCTTCGTCGTCTGTGGTGTTTGCGGTTGTGCTGGCTTGATCAAGAGAGGACATTCGCTGTCTCCTGGTTGTAATTTTAAAATCCGAATGCTGACGAACTATCTGTTTGTACAGCTTATACCCGATACTTATCGCACGCGGGATTCTCGGGAATCAGGCATGGGAGTATGCAATCCGCTCAATTCTAGGAAAGACCCAGGATATGTTCAAGGGATTTTTCATTTTATGGTATCACTTTTTATAATATGAAATGCCCTGATCCGCCGTTACAGTTTAAAATGGATATCCGCACACGTGTGCGTACACGAAAGAGACATGGCTAGTCCTCCGCGAAAATCCCTGATCCCCACGACCTTCTACGAGCAGGCCCATAACACCCGACGCGGTTTTTATTGGCTGACGCCTGCGATCGTGCTGGTGTTGTACCTGTGCGTAATGGGTGCGTTCGTATGGCTGCAGATGTTGCACAAGGACAGCGTCATGTTCGTCACGATCGACCAGGAAACGCGCCAGCAGCGTCTCATCATGGTGGTGATCGCCCTTTCCTTCGTTATCGTACTCAGCCTGCTGGCGCTATGGCGGTACACCCGCTTTCGGACAACGGCGGAGGCCGCCCTCATTGCCGAAACCGGCTTTCGCCGCGCAATGGAGAATTCCATGTCGACCGGCATGCGGGTCTTCGACATGCACGGTCGCATCGCCTATGTAAACCCCGCGTTTTGCCGGATGATCGGATGGAATGAAGCCGACCTTATCGGCCGTACAACGCCCTTCCCCTACTGGCTGCCCGGCAGGCACGAGCAACACCAGGAAACGCTAGACCTGCTCTTGTCCGGCCGGACGCCCAGCAGCGGCCTGGAGGTCGAGGCGCAACGGCGCGACGGTTCCCGCTTTACCGCGCGCATGTATGTATCTCCTTTGCGCGATCCCAACGGTGAACAAATCGGGTGGATGACGTCGATGACGGACATTACGGAACCCAAGCGGATACGCGAAGCCCTGACAGCGGCGCATGAGCGCTTCATGACCGTGCTGGAAGGCCTGGACGACGCCATTTCAGTGGTGGCCGACACACCCGAGGGACTCGAGCTTTTATTCGCCAACCGGACGTACCGGCGTTTCTTCGGCGCGCAGTCGAACGGGCATGGCGAACTCCTGGGAGGCCGCCTTGGGCGCTTCACCGACGAAACGGTGGAGATCTTTTCGGAATCGGCGCAACGCTGGTTCGAGGTACACCATCGGATACTCGCATGGACCGATGGCCGCCGGGTACGATTGCAAGTGGCTCGCGACATCACGGAACGCCGCACCCACGAGGAGGACTCCAGGGTCCAACAAGAGAAAATCCAGCTTACCAGCCGCCTGACGACCATGGGCGAAATGGCGTCATCGCTGGCGCACGAACTGAACCAGCCGTTGACCGCCATTACCAACTACAGCATGGGCGCCGTCGCCATGCTCAAGTCGGGCAACGTCCAGCCGGAACGCCTGCTCGACGCGCTCGAAAAGGCGGCGCGCCAAGCCGAGCGAGCCGGAAAAATCATCAGCCGCATACGCGAGTTCGTGAAGCGCAGCGAACCGCGCCGCCAGCGCGTTTCGGTCAGCAGCATATTGGAAAACGCCGTCGCATTCGCCGAAATCGACGCGCGCAAGCGGCAAATCGATATCGAGCAACACCTGCCCACGTCCCTGCCCGATGTCATGGCCGACCCCATACTTATCGAACAAGTATTGCTCAATCTGCTGAAGAATGGCGTGGAAGCAATGGAAGCCAGCGACTACCATGTGTTGCACGTTATTATTACCGACCAGTCCCCTTTCATCGAGATCGCCGTCATCGACCGCGGCTACGGCCTGCGCGAACCCGAACGCCTTTTCGAGCCGTTTTACAGCACCAAGTCCGAAGGCTTGGGCATGGGACTGAATATTTGCCGTACCATTATCGAGTCGCATCATGGCCGCCTATGGGCCAGCGCCAATCCCGAAGGTGGCACTATTTTCCGCTTTACCCTGCCTTGCGCAGCGCCCGACGCGCCTATCACGACAGTGGACAACCAGGAGTTGCATGCATGACAACACTTCAAGCGCCCAGCACTATTTTTATCGTCGATGACGACGAAGCGGTGCGCGATTCATTGCGCTGGCTGCTCGAAGCCAATGGCTACCGGGTACGAAGCTTCAGCGGTGCCGAAGAATTCCTCGCGGCCTATGAGCCCGACCAGGTGGGCGTACTCATCGCCGATGTACGCATGCCCGGCATGAGCGGCCTTGAGTTGCAGGAAGAACTGATCTCGCGCAACGCCCCGCTGCCCATCGTGTTCATCACCGGCCACGGCGATGTCCCGATGGCCGTTTCGACCATGAAAAAAGGCGCTGTCGACTTTCTCGAAAAGCCATTCAATGAAACGGACTTGCGCGCCATCGTTGCGCGCATGCTCGACCAGGCCACCGAGCGTGTCAGCCAGGCCCAGGCCAAGAAAAGCCAACAGGCCGTCCTCAGTCGGCTCACGGCGCGCGAACAGCAAGTTCTCGAGCGCATCGTGGCGGGCCGGCTCAACAAGCAAATTGCCGGCGACCTGAATATCAGCATCAAGACCGTCGAAGCACATCGCGCCAATATCATGGAAAAGCTCGAAGTAACCACCGTGGCCGATTTGATGAAAATTGCGCTTACCAAGGCCGAGGGCGCGGCATGACGGCACGTATCATCGATGGCAAGGCGCTGTCCGACGCCATAAAGGCACAAGTGGCGGAACGGGTAAGCAGGCTCAAGGAACAGGGAATCGCGCCCGGCCTGGCCGTTGTCCTGGTGGGCGCAGACCCAGCATCGCAGGTTTATGTGCGCAACAAGGCATCGGCATGCGAGAAAGCGGGCCTCGAGTCACGCGTCATCCGGCTCGACGCCAATGTCTCCGAAGAGCATTTGCTCGATGTCGTCCGCGGCCTCAACGACGACCCGGCCATGCACGGCATACTGGTGCAATTGCCGTTGCCCAAGCACATGGATGCCAACAAGGTAATCGAGACCATCGCCTCAAGCAAGGATGTGGACGGATTTCATATCAGCAATGCCGGACTGCTCATGACCGGCCAGCCCTTGTTCCGTCCGTGCACGCCCTACGGTGTCATGAAGATGCTCGAGTCCGAGAACGTAGTCCTCCGAGGCGCGGAAGCCGTTGTGGTCGGTGCCAGTAATATTGTCGGCAAGCCCATGGCCATGATGCTCCTGGCGGCAGGGGCTACGGTCACACTGTGCAACTCAAAAACGCGCGACCTTGGCGCGCAAACGCGCCGCGCCGATGTGCTGGTGGTGGCAACAGGCAAACCCCAGATGATTTCCGGCGACATGATCAAGCCGGGCGCCGTGGTCATCGACGTGGGGGTGAATCGCTTGCCCAATGGCAAATTGGCGGGCGATGTCGACTTCGATTCGGCCATGCCTGTGGCGGGCGCAATTACTCCGGTGCCTGGCGGCGTGGGACCCATGACCATAGCAATGCTGCTGGTCAACACAGTCGAAGCCGCCGAACGCCACGCCTTACTTACTCCCCACACTGAAGTGCAATGAACGAAAACCCCCTGCTTGCTCCCATTTCATCCCTTATCGATTACGCCCAGGTTGCGCCCGAGCACATCCAGCCTGCCATAGCCGCTCTGATCGACAAATCGCGCGTCGCGGTGGAAAAGGCCGCCGATCCTCGCCTGCCTCCTGCATGGGATGCCATCATCGAGCCCCTGGAAGATGCCTCCGAGACGCTATGGCGCGCCTGGTCCGTGGCCGGTCATTTGAACGCCGTCGTCAATACGCCCGCCATGCGCGCCGCGTATAACGACTGCCTGCCCCTGGTCACTGAATTTTCCACCTGGGTGGGCCTGCACACCGGACTGTATGCTCAATACAAACGCCTGAAGGCGGCTCCGGAATATGCCTTGCTTGCGCCCGTTCGCCAGCGGATTGTCGATCTTGCCCTGCGCGACTTTCGCCTAAGCGGCGTAGAGCTTGCGGGCGAGCAGCGCACCCGATACGCCGAGCTCTCCGACCAGGAAGCGCAGGCTTCGCAAAAATTTTCCGAGAACGCGCTCGATGCCGTGGATCAATGGTCCTTGCATATAACCGACGAGAGCCGGTTGGCCGGACTGCCGTCCGACGTCATGCAGGCGGCAAGAACCGCCGCTGCGCAAGACCAGTTGGACGGCTGGAAATTGGTACTCAAGATGCCCTGCTATCTGCCTGTGATGCAGAACGCCCACGACCGCGGTTTGCGCGAATCCATGTACCGCGCCTATGCCACCATTGCCTCCGAGCAAGGCGATCCGGCATTCGACAATTCCCCCCTCATTGAACAATTGCTGGCTTTACGAGCGGAAGAAGCGGCACTGCTGGGCTACGGCAGTTTTGCCAGCCTGCGGCTGGAAACCAGAATGGCCGACAGCGCCGACCAGGTGGTCAGCTTCCTGCGCGAATTGGCTGCAAAAGCCAAACCTTATGCCGTGCGCGATCTGGCGGAACTTCGCACCTTTGCCGCCGACACATTGAATCTGGCCGACCTGCACGCGTGGGACATCGCTTTTGTATCGGAACGCCTGCGCGAGGCCCGCTACGCCTATTCAGAGGAAGAAATCAAGCAGTACTTCACGGAACCGCAGGTATTGCAGGGACTGTTCCAGGTCGTTCAACGCCTGTTCGGCGTGCAGCTGCAACGTGCGAACGTCCCAACCTGGCACCCCGACGCACAGGCCTTCCAGGTTATGGGCGCTGATGGCGCCTTGTTGGGCACTCTATACATGGATTTGTATTCCCGGCAAGGAAAGCAAAGCGGCGCATGGGTCGACAGCGAGCGCAATCGTCGGAAAGCCGACGGCCATATCCAGACGCCCGTCGTATATTTGACATGCAATTTCTCGCGCGGCCAAGACGGCAAGGCCGCGCTCCTCACTCATGACGATGTGATTACGCTGTTCCATGAAAGCGGTCATGCTTTGCACGCCTTGTTGTCGCAGGTCGACGATCCCGGCGCGTCCGCTTTTGCCAGCGTCGAGTGGGATGCCATCGAACTGCCCTCGCAGTTCATGGAAAATTTTTGCTGGGAATGGTCTGTCGTTCAGGCCCTGACGGCCCACGTGGACACCGGCCGAAAACTTCCCCGCGACTTGTTCGATAAACTGGTTGCCGCCAGGAATTTTCAGAGCGGCATGCAAATGCTGCGCCAGGTGGAATTTTCTCTTTTCGACATGAGCATCCATCACCAGGCGCAAGGCTTGTCCATGCAAGCGGTGCTCGACGCCCTCGACGAGGTCCGCAAAGAGGTAGCGGTGCTGTTTCCTCCGGCCTGGCACCGTTTCCCGCATAACTTCTCGCACTTGTTCGCGGGAGGCTATGGCGCAGGCTACTACAGCTACAAATGGGCTGAAGTGCTGTCGGCCGACGCCTATGGCGCATTCGAAGAGACCGCCATAACCGGACCCGACAATGCCCGCGAAACATTGAATGCGGCGACCGGCCAGCGCTTTCTCAAGGAAATACTGGCGGTAGGCGGTTCGCGCCCCGCGGCAGAGTCCTTCAAGGCCTTCCGTGGCCGTCCGCCCAGCATCGACGCGTTGCTCCGCCATAGTGGGTTGACGGACTCCGGCTTATAATCGAAGGTACTTTGGCACTCCAGGTTTTTTCAGTAATGCGCATTTCCTTCAAGTACCAGCAGGCCCAGACACGCATGCGCCGGCTTATGCTGGCATGCGCCTTGGCTCTTGGCGGAGCTGTTGTTCTTGCGCCCGCAATGCTGCATGCCGAGACCGCGGTGCATAACGTCAAGGGCTTCCTGCCGGATCTTCGCTTCAGCTTGCAGGCCGCTGGCGGAAAAACCATCACCCAGGACGCCTTCCAGGGCAAAACCGTTATGCTGTTCTTCGGCTATGCCAGTTGCCCCGACGTGTGCCCCACCACCATGGCCCAACTTTCCCAAGTCATGCTTGAACTGGGCGACGACGCAGAAAAGGTGCGCATACTGTTCATCAGCGTCGATCCTCACCGCGATACGCCTGAAATACTGCAGGCATACGTCGATGCATTCGACAAGAACGCCATCGGGCTTACGGGTACCGAGAAGCAAGTGGCCGATCTGGCACGACGCTATCGCGTTGCCTACCAGATCGAGAAACCCACAGGAAAAAACCCCGACAACTACGAGGTGGCGCATAGCCGGGGCGTATATATTTTCGATGCCAAGGGCCGTGCCCGTGTGCTTGCGGCCGATACCGAATCGGTCGAGGCATTGACCATAAGCGTCAGAAACTTATTGAACTGACGATAGCTGGCCGGATGGCTATAAGCTGTTGACCACCGGTTCGGGCACCGGCGTATGGGCCACCTCCGCCGCCGCTTGCCGCAATGCCGTGCGCAAGCCCTCTTCGACGACCGGATGGTAAAACGGCATATCCAACATTTGGCCGACCGTCATTTTTTGCTGTGCCGCCCAAGCCAGCAAATGCGCAATATGCTCCATGCCCGGCCCGGCCATTTCGGCGCCTAAAAAGCGGCCGTCCGCCTCTCTGGCATACACCCTCAGCTTTCCCTTGTTCTTCAACATCACGCGGGCGCGACCCTGGTTGGAAAAATCGACTTCGCCAAACACGACATTGCCCGGCGGCAAATCTTTGTAGCGAATGCCCGCCTGCGCCAATTGAGGATCCGAAAAGACCACCGCCATTGGTGCCCGGCGTGTTGTTCGTTGCACGTCGGGATAGGAGACAGCGCCCCGCGCGGCAATACGTCCATCGTCGGAAGCTTCATGCAGCACAGGCAAGACGCCGTTGACGTCTCCGGCAATGAAGATGGGCGTTGTGCCCACTTGCAGCGTACTGGCGTCGTATTGCGGCATACCTTTATCATCGAGATGCGCCGAGGTAGTGTGCAGATCAAGCCGGGATAGGTTGGGATGCCGTCCGGCCGCCATTAATACATAGTCGAATCGTTCGGTGACAGGCGCTTTGCCCGCCGTCTGAAAACAGACGTCAACCGCATCACCCACGCGTTTCATGTCGACGACGGACGTCTCCAGACGCAAGTCCAGCTCGGCCTCGAATGCCGCCTTGGCGCTGGCTCGCACGTCGGGGTCGGTGATGCCGCCCAGGCCGCCGCTACGATTGATCATGCATACCCGGACGCCAAGGCGTGAAAGCGCCTGCCCTATCTCCAGGCCGATTACGCCCGCGCCGACCACCATGACGCTGCGCGGAAGGTCGTTCCATTCGAAGATATCATCGTTGATAACGAGCCGGTCGCCTATCGCGCGGTAGGCTTCCGGCACATTGGGCGAGGTTCCCGTCGCGATAATGATGCGGGACGCATGGATCTGGGTATGGTCGTCGACTTGCAGCGACGTATCGGATAGAAAGCGCGCATGACCTCGTACTTTCTGGTCTGCGGGAATATGGTCCACAGTTTCGAGGACAAAACCCACAAACCGATCGCGCTCGCGCTTTACCCTTGCCATTACCTCGCGCCCGTCGATGCGTAGAGCGCCATCGATATGTACGCCGAAGGCGCTTGCCGACGAGGCGCCATGGGCCGCTTCAGCGGCGGCGATCAATAGCTTGGAAGGCATGCAGCCAACACGGGCGCAGGTCGTTCCATACGGACCGCCCTCGATCAAAATGGCGTCCAGGCTGGCCCTATTTACCGTGTGCCATGCCGCCATGCCCGCCGTCCCCGCTCCGATGATGGCAACGTCTGTTTTCACGTTTTTCATGCGTCTCCTTCGTCGTGTTGCAAAGCAAATGGGGATACCGCTAGTTGCCCGTCCACTCGGTAACGAAACCGGAAGCGTCGGGGCGCCGCGCTTCGAGCGGGGCCGTGACAGGGGTGCCTATGGCCAGGAACCCCATGAAACGGTAGTCGAGCGCATCGAACCCCAAGGCTTCTCCGACCTCGTCAACATACGTTCCCAGCCCCGTGCTCCAGAAGGCGCCATAGCCCAGCATATGGGCGGCATTGAGCATGTTCATTACGCCCGCTCCCACGGCCAGCATGCGCTCGCTTTCCGGCACCTTGGTGTTGCCGTGATCCAGGTGGCATGCAATTGCAATCAATAACGGCACCTTGGCCAGCCACTGGCGGGTGCTTGCTTCTTTTTCAGAGGTCAAGGGCAAGCCGGCAGTCTTGATGGCCGACATGGCGAGATCCGCCAGCTTCCCGATGGCGGGACCGCGTACGATGGAAAAGCGCCATGGTTGCAGCCGCCCGTGATCGGGCGCGGACATTGCGCTTTGCAAAATGACGCTTAACTGTTCTTGCGTGGGCCCCGGTTCCTGTACGAACTTGACCGAACGCCGTGATAAAAGGTAGTCAAGAGCAGACTGCGACATTAAATTCCTATCCTTATGGTTGGGACGCCTGGGCAGTAATCATCAACGCTTTCATGTCGCGTATGGCCTTTTCCCAGCCATCGAAAATGGCGCGCGCCACGATGGCGTGCCCGATATTGAGCTCGGCGATGCCAGGTATTGCGGCCACCGCCTGAACGTTCTCGTAGTGTAGGCCATGGCCGGCATTCACGCGCAAGCCATGGGAAACGCCGGCGACGACCGCGTTTCGGATTCGAGCGAGTTCGTGAGCGCGCGCGTCGGCATCGGTGGCGTCGGCATAGGCGCCCGTATGCAGCTCGATGACCGTGGCCCCGGCGCGGCCGGCCGCCTCTATTTGGGCGGCATCGGGATCGATGAATAGCGAGACGCGGATGCCTGCCTCTGTCAATTGCGTGACCGCCTGGTAAACGGCATTGAACTGGCCCGCCACATCAAGACCCCCTTCGGTCGTCAATTCGCTGCGCTTTTCGGGCACAAGGCAAACATCATGAGGCCGGATGCGGCACGCAATGTCGAGCATCTCGGGAGTAATCGCGCATTCCAGATTCATTCGAGTGCGCAGCAAGGGAAGGATTGCCGCCACATCGGCATCCTGGATATGACGACGGTCTTCCCGCAGATGCAGGGTAATCAGGTCAGCTCCCGCGTCTTCGGCGCGAACCGCGGCTGCAATCGGATCGGGATACGCCGTGTAGCGCTGCTGGCGCAATGTGGCCACATGGTCGATGTTGACGCCTAATTCAATCACTTTTGTTCGCCGGTCATCGCGCTGGCTGAAGTTTCCAGCCAGCCGCCGCCCAGCGCCTTGTAGAGTTCAACACGGTTCAAGAGGGAATCCATTCCGGTTTGCAGGAAAATACGCTGTGTCGAGTATAGGTCGACTTCGGCGTTCTGCACTTGCAGAAAGCTGTCGATACCGGTTTCGTAGCGTAGCGTCGCCAGCTTGAGCGTCTCGGAAGCGGATGCTTCCAGGGCGCGTAGCGCGTCCAGTTCATTCGAATAAGACGCCTCGCCCGCCAAGGCGTCCGCCACCTCCCGGAACGCGGTCTGTATGGTTTTCTCGTACTCGGCAACGGCAATATTATTGCGCGCCTCGGCAAGGTCAAGATTACCGCTGACACCGCCCGCAAAAATGGGAACTTGCAATTGCGGCGCGAATTGCCAAAAACGGTTGCCGCCGCTGAACAAGCCGCCCAATTGCGGACTGGCAAAGCCCAGCAGGCCGGTGATCGATATATTCGGGAAGAAAGCAGCTCTGGCGGCGCCAATATTGGCGTTCGCCGCCAACAGGAGATTCTCGGCGCCCATTATGTCGGGCCGGCGCTCAAGCAGTTCCGACGGCAATCCCACGGGAATGGCTGCCAGCACTTGGTCGCGCCCAAAAATGGCGGGCTGCGGCAAATCGGCCGGAATTTCAGCTCCGAGCAGGAGCTGCAAGGCGTTGCGCGCCTGTGCCTGTGCGCGCCTGATCCCGGCTTGGTCGGCCCGCACTGTGTCGAGCTGCGACTTCGCCTGGCTGAGGTCTAGCGCCGACGCCACACCGCCGTCGTAGCGTGCCTTCACGAGCGCGTATGTATTGGTGCGCGACTTCAGCGTCTTGGCCATCAAGTCGTCTAGTTGCTGAGCCGTGCGCAAGCGGAAATAGGCTTCGGCTACAAGAGCGACAACGTTGATATGGACGGTGCGACGCGCCTGGGCTGTTGCCAGAAACTGTTGATACGCTGCTTCACTAAGATTTCTAACACGTCCGAAGAAATCCAGCTCGAACGCCGTCATGCCGACGCCCGCCTGGTAGTACCTGGAGACGCTAGGCGAATTGGCACCTTGCATGCGTAGGGATTCGGGGTTACGAGTTGCCTGGGCATTGGCGCCGACGCCTATGCTGGGCAGGCGATCGCTGTCGACAATGCCATAAAGCGCCCGCGCTTCTTGTACACGTCCTACCGCAATGCGCATATCGCGGTTATTCGCCAATGCAACATCTATCAAGGCCCGTAGCTGAGGGTCGCGAAAAAACTCGCTCCACCCCAGGTCGGAGCTGAACCGGGCATCGGGCGCGACCGCCAGTGCGCTGTTGGGCCCGCTATTGCGCATGGCCGATTGGTCCGGATACTGCGACGGGACAGGAGCCGCCGGCCGCTGATACTTGGGCGCGAGCGAACACCCCGCCAGGAATACCAGCGCTCCCGCCATCAGGGCTGATCGATAAGTGCGGCTCATGGTTGCGCTCCGTCTTTTGGCTCTTGAGTATGATGGACCGACGTCAGCGGGGCCATTGTGGCGTGCGCGCCCAATAGTTTGGGCTTGGTCTTGAACAGTGTAAGGACCACCACAAAGAAGGTGGGCACGAAAATCATGGCAAGCGGCGTTGCCGCAAGCATGCCCCCAAGCACGCCCAGGCCCACGGCGTTCTGGCTGGCCGAGCTTGCGCCGGTTGCAAGAGCAAGCGGCACGACGCCCAGAATGAAGGCGAAAGACGTCATTAGTATGGGACGGAAGCGCAGGCGTGCCGCTTCGACGGTGGCATCGATAATGCTGCCCCCTTGCGCATACGTATCCTTGGCGAATTCCACGATAAGAATGGCGTTTTTAGCCGCCAATCCAATAACCGTGATCATGCCCACCTGGAAATAGACGTCGTTCGACATGCCTAGCGCCGACACCAACCCGACGGCGCCCAACATGCCTAAAGGCACCATCAGGATGACGGAAAGCGGGATGGCCCAGCTTTCGTACAACGCCGCCAATAATAAGAACACGACCAGCATGGCCAGGCCCATAAGAATGATCGACTGGCTGCCCGCCTGCTTTTCTTGATATGAGAGACCGGTCCATTCGTAGCCGTAGCCCTGGGGCAGTTGCCCGATCAGACTCTCCATTTCGGCCATGGCTTCGCCGGTGGAATAGCCCGCGGCCGCCGAGCCGCCGATGCGGATGGAATCGTAGCTGTTATAGCGCACCACCTGTACCGGCCCTTGCTCCCAGTTGATGCTGACGAACGATGACAAAGGCACCATTTCGCCCTGGGCATTGCGCGCATTGAGCTTCATGATGTCGTCCGTGGTCATCCGGTGCGATTGCTCAGCCTGGACCCACACATTCTGGATCCATCCCATGTTTGGAAACTTGGCGACGTAGGCGGAACCCAACGACGTCGAAATCAGTTGCGCGACTTCCGCAAAATCGACCCCAAGCGCCGCCGCCTTGTCCCGATCGATCGTCAGGCCCAGCTGTGTGCCGGCCCCCAGACCGGTAATGCGCGTGTTGGCCAGGACCGGGCTTTTCATGGCCATTTGCAATAGTTGCTGGGTGGCGGCCATCAGGGCATCGTTACCCTGCCCGCCCCGGTCCTGCAGGCGGACATCGAAGCCGGATGCATTGCCCAACGACGATATCGCCGGCGGCACGATGGAGAACACCATGGCGTCGGGGATGCCGAACATCAGGCTTCCCGTCGCTTTACCCGCAATGGCCTGGGCCGAGCTGGCCTGATCCTTGCGCTCAGCGAAGTCGATGAGGGGCACGAAGGCCAACGCGGAGTTCAAGCCGTTACCGTTGAAGCTGAAACCCTGGATAGCCACGATATTCTTGGTCTCGGGCAGCTTGCTGAAGTAATCTTCGACCTGGTTGATTACTTCCATGGTGCGATTGCTGGTCGAGCCCGCCGGCAACTCCATGTTCACAATCACGTAGCCCTGGTCTTCTTCCGGCAAGAACGCCGTCGGCAATCGAAAGTACATCCACCCCAATGCCAGTACAAGTATCAGGTAGACGATCATCATGCGTCCGCCGCGTTTCAGGCTGCGCCCTACCCAACCCTCGTACTTGGCCGTCACGCGCTCGAAAGACCGGTTGAACCACCCGAAAAAGCCTTTCTTGACCTCGTGATGTCCTTTCGGGATCGGTTTCAATATCGTGGCACATAGCGCGGGGGTGAACGTCAGGGCGAGAAAGCCCGAAAACAGGATGGATACGGCCATGGCAACGGAGAATTGGCGGTAAATCACGCCAACCGAACCGCTCATGAAAGCCAGCGGCAAAAATACCGTGGCAAGAACCAGCGTCATCCCGACGACCGCGCCGCTGATTTGCGGCATCGCTTTCTTGGTCGCTTCTTTGGGGGAAAGTCCCTCTTCGACCATGATGCGTTCCACGTTCTCGACGACCACGATGGCATCGTCGACCAGAATGCCGATGGCCAGCACCATGGCGAACATGGTCAGCACGTTGATCGAGAAGCCCGCCGCCAGCATGATCGCAAACGCGCCCAGAATTGCTATAGGAACGACCAAGGCGGGTATCAGCGTATAGCGGACGTTCTGCAGGAAAAGGAACATCACGATGAACACTAGGATCATGGCTTCGATCAAGGTGTAAATCACCTGCTCGATGGAAATTTCCACGTAGGGTGTCGTATCGTAAGGGACGTCGTACTTGATGTTGGCAGGAAAAAATTCCGCCAGTTCATCCATTCGGGCCTTGACCCCTTCGGCGGTCGTCAATGCATTGGCGTTGGTTGCCAACGAGATGGCGAAGGCCGCCGTGGGCTTACCGTTGAGCCGTGCGCCAAACTGATAGTTGTCGGCCCCAATCTCCACCCTGGCGACATCGCTCAGCCGCACGGCCGCACCGCCAACATTGGCACGCAACACAATGTTCTCGAATTCGGCGACGGTCGAGAGCTCGCCATTGACGACGATAGGCGCGGTCACGCGTTGTTCGCCCGGATTGGGCGGCGAACCGATAATGCCGGCGGAAATCAGCCTGTTCTGGCCGGCGACGGCGGCATTTACCTCTGACATGCTGATCTTGTAGCCAGTCAGCTTGTCGGGATCCACCCAGATGCGCATGGCGCGCGGCGCGGCAAAAAGCTGAAAATTCCCCACGCCCGGAACACGCGAAATGGCATTCTGCACATTACGCGTTATGTAATCGGCCAAGGCGGTCTGGTCCAGCGTCCCATCGGTCGACGACAGAGCCACCACCATCAGGAAGCTGGCGTTGCTCTGGCTGACCCGCAATCCTTGCTGGGTTACCGCGCCCGGCAGCTTTGCCGTGATGTTCGATATGCGGTTCTGGACGTCGACCTGCGCCAGGTCCGGGTCCGTTCCTGGTGCGAACGTGGCGGTGATTTGCGAGCCGCCGTAGGAATCGCTGACCGACTCGTAGTACAAGAGCCCCGTTGCGCCATTGAGTTCGTTCTCGATAACGCTGGATACCGACTTGGCCACGTCTTCGGCCGATGCGCCCGGATAGGTTGCACGGATGCTGATGGCTGGGGGAGCCACTTCGGGGTATTGCGACACCGGCATATTGGGGATGGCCAACAGACCCGCCAGGGTGATCGCCAGGGCAATCACCCACGCAAAAACCGGCCTTTCAATAAAAAACTGCGGCATGCTTGCTCACTCTTAATCTGCTGAAACTGGCTTATCGGTGGAAGCTTCTTTAGCGTCTGGGGCGGCCGCCGCGGGCGCCTGTGCCGAGCTCTGCCCCTTGGGCGTCCAGGGAATGCCCTGCACTGCCGCCCCGGGCCGCAGTTTCTGGAAGCCCTCGACGACGACCACATCGCCAGGTGTCAAGCCTTGCGCAATGATCCATTGGCCATTGACGGCAGCCCCCAGCGTGGCTGGGACGACCTGGACCTTGCCTTCCTTGACGACCATAAGGCTGCTGCGTCCGTCGGGCGTGCGCTGCAGCGCCTGCTGAGGAACCAGCAATGCCTTTTCATCTACGCCTTGCTGCAGGCGTACCCGCACATACATGCCGGGCAGCAGTATCTGGTCGGGATTGGGAAATTCGGCCCGCAAGTTGACTTGACCGGTGGTTGGGTCGACAGTGACGCCGGAAAAGAGGAGTTCACCGGGCTGCTCGTAGTCGGAACCATCTTCCAGCACGACGTGCGCTTTCGCGGCTCCCGCGCTGACTTGCTCGAGTGCGCCGCTGGCAAAGGCGCGCCGCAATTGAGAAAGCTCGGAGGTGGAGCGGGTAAGGTCGACATAGACACGGTCGATTTGCTGCACCGCGGCCATCTGGGTGGCGGCGCTCGCACTGACCAATGCGCCTTCGGTCACCAACGATTTCCCGATGCGTCCGGCTATGGGCGACACGACCTTGGTATAGCCCAGGTCGATGTCGGCCGCCTGGAGTGCGGCACGCGCACCGGCAATGGCGGCGTCGGCCTGCCCCGCGGCTGCCGTGGCATTGTCGTATTCCTGACGGCTAACCGCATTGGCCTTGATCAGCTTGGCATAGCGTTCCGCCAACAAGCGCGCGCTTTTCGCATCCGCCTGGGCACGTTCAAGCTGGGCTGCCGCTTGCGCGCGAACCGCGCGATACGGCGCGGGATCGATCGTAAACAACAACTGCCCCGCCTTCACATCGGAGCCTTGCTTGAAGTTGATCTCGGTAACGATGCCTGTGACCCGGGCCCGGATTTGTGCATCCTTGATGGCTTCGACGCGTCCGGGGAGCTCGACCGTCAGTTCTGTAGGCGTTGGCTGCACTGTAATTATGCCAACGGGTACTTTCATTTCGCCGGGCCCTGCCTGAGGCGACTTTTCGCCGCATGCCGCGAGTAGAACCATTGATGAAAAAAGAACCGCTCGGACTTGTCGCCCCGAGGGCAGACGAAGATTCGACATTCAAAAGCTCCTGTACAGCATGCCGGGCAATGCAGACACGTGTGTAACCGTTTGGGTTTTTTGGTTTTGGTAAACCGAGAGTATAAGTCGAAACGATCACTCCAAATACGATGAGATCGCATTTCATGCATCGTCAAACCCGAATATTTTTTGAGGGCCGGCGGCATGGAGCTTGCTAGCCACATCGAGGGCGCAATGGGCGCTTCCACTATTGATTCAAGGACCTCGCCATGCTCACATACTGCCTACGCTGCATCTTGTTTCTTGTTGCCCTACTGTCGTTATCCGCCTGTGCCGGCAATCCCAACCCTCCGGGAAATGCCATGCGAACAGACGACGCCTCGATCACCACCAATGTCCAGGCCGCAGTCGTCGCCGTTCCCGGCGTGCATCCACCCACCATGGAGGTTGATACAACCGATGGCGTGGTGAACTTGCGGGGCACCGCCGCCAATCAAGTCGCCGCCCGCAACGCCGTTCAGGCGGCGCGGCAGGTTCCTGGCGTCAAGCGCGTGGAATTCGATATCCGCGTGCCGCCCGGGCAGTAATCAGAAACGCTGTTCCAACTCCGGATCCGCCAGCGGATCGAAGTCTTCCCATTTTCCATCGCGCCATCGCCCCTGGGCCCTTTCCACGGCAGTGCCGCCGTTGTCCCGCAAAATTGCCGCAATGTGCTTCTCGTGCTCCGGCGACGTATGCACCGCAAGCATGACGCCGGATGGATGCCCTTGACCCTCCTGAATCTCCTCGGCCGGGACCCGAGGGCCTTGACGGTGCCTGGAATGATCGATCTGCTTTTTCCCGCCCAGCGAATGCACCGCGCCGGCCAGCGAGCCAATATAGGCACCCACACCCGCCCCAGCGACGATAGGCAGCATCGAATCGGCAAACGTGAATGCGATGACACCCCCGACCAAAGCACCTACTATACCAACCGCCGCCGCGCCGCCAACGGCGCCAAAAGGCGCACCCTTCGCTTGCGGATCGGCCGCCCTGTCACCTCCCACGGGGTATCGATCATGGGCCCCGGCGGGATTGACGAAAAAAGTATGTAGCGCATCTGGCGCAACGCCCGCCCGGGCGAGTGCGGACGCCGCCTTTTCAGCGGCATCGAAAGTCTCGAAACGAGCAGCTACGATAAGCGACATAATGCTTTCCTCTTGAACTTGCGCCACGCCCCACGGCGGATTTACCTGGAAGCAATCCGCATGCCGCCGGCGAAGGCGGCATGCTATCTCGGCTGCGCTTTCACATTGTCCCGCGGATTGTCCATCTTGGCCTCCACCCCCAAGTACCAGCCGCCGGCAATCAATAACGGGCCCAGATAATAAATGGCCCGATACACCAGCAAGGCGCCAATTATTTCGCCCCGGGCCATGGATCCGGCCAGCAGCGCGACAAACACGGCTTCTATGACGCCCAGCCCTCCGGGGATGTGCGCCAGTGCACCGGCAATGGCGCTGATAAGCAAGGTGGCCAATACGACCAAATAATCCACCTTTTGCTGGAATAGCACATAAATCACCGCAGCGATGAGCGCCCAATTGACGATGGCAATCGAAACCTGGATGGCAGCCAAGCCAAACGATGGGAGTTCAATCTCATGGCCCCTGATGGTCCAGGAGCGTGTTTTGGAAAAGGCGCATAGCAATAAATACGCAATGCCCGTCAAGACCATGACCACGCCGATGACCCGTAGCGGACCGCTGTCCAGCTTCCATTCAACGGGTAGCCTGACTACGCCCATCGCGAAAACAATGCCCGCCAGAAACAGATAGCCGACCCAGTTGGTGGTCAGGCTAAGACCCAGGATCCGCATGATGTCGGCCGGCTGGAGATTTTGCTTGCTATATAGTCGCAGGCGCAAACCAAGACCGCCCACCGGCGCGCCAAGGCTCATGGTGAACGCGTAGCTGATGAAGCCCACCATCATGCAACGCCACCACGCCAACCCGTGTCCGGTGTACCACTTGCCCAGCACATCGAAGGTGCTGTATACCGCATAGCTTAGCGCCGCAAGACCGGCGGCGATCCACAACGCGCGCGCGGGCAGGCCCTGGATTGCAGAAACGACTTCGCCCCACTCCACCCGTACGGCCGCCATTCCTAGCAGCACGACGACCAGCAGGATGAAAGCAGCGGTCAAGACTTGCCGAATAGTATGCCAATGGGAGGCGAACCAATGCCGGATACGACTCCAGGATGTCGCAGTCATGGCTTGCCCTCCGGCAGACGCTCCGCGCCCGGCGCCATCGACAGCAATTGCGGCTTGCGCGCAGGAAGCCATCCCGCCCACGATGGAAAGCGACGCAGGAAGTGAAACACGAATACACCCAGAAGGACGCGCTGCAGCTTGCGGCGAGGCGGCGTTGCCCGTTCCATCAACTTGCAATGCCTTTCGATCAACGTCTCAAGACGTTGCTGCAGATAGTGACTGAAGACCCGATCGTGAATGATGACGTTGGCTTCCAGATTCAGAGCAAGGCTCAGCGGATCGAGATTGCTGGAGCCAACGGTGGACCACATCCCGTCGACTGTAGCCACTTTGCCGTGCAGCGGCCGTTCGCAGTATTCGTAAATCTGCACGCCCGCCGATAGCAAATAGTCGTACAGCATCGTTGCCACGAAGCGAGCCACGGCCATATCGGGTTCGCCCTGCAATATCAAGCGCACGCGCACGCCGCGCTGCGCGGCCTTGCGCAAATCCCTTAGAAATCGGTAACCCGGAAAGAAATAGGCGTTGGCTATCGTAATATCGTGCCGAGCCGCCCGCATGCCTATCCGGTAGTGGGTTTCGATGTCGTCCGTGTGCTTGTCATTGTCGCGCACGACTAGCGCAGCTGTGCTTTCCCCTGGGCCCGCCGTGGGTGGCAACTTGCGCCTGGCAAGGCGTCTCCAAGAGAAACGCGGGCGCACCGGGGCAAGCGCGTCCACCGCAAATCGGGCGATTTCGTTCACCAGCGGTCCGCGTATGGATATGGCGTAGTCTTGCTTGGCCGTGGGACCGAAATCGGCCAGATGATCCGCGCTGAAGTTTATGCCGCCCACGAAGGCAAGCGCCGCATCCACGACCACAATCTTCCGGTGCATGCGCCTGAACAAATTGGTGCGCAGCCCAAAGCGCCTGGGGCGCGGATCGAAAACATGAAAGCCCACCCCAGCCGATGTGAGTGCGTGTATAAACTCGGGAGTGAGGTCCGCCGAGCCATAGCCGTCCACAGTAACGTCGATGCGCACGCCGCGCCCCGCCGCATCGAGCAATACCCGGTGCAGTTCCTTGCCCACCTTATCTTCGAAGAGAATGAACGTTTCGATAATGACGCTCGAGGACGCCGCTTCGATCGCCTCGAATACCGACGGGAAGAACTCTTCGCCGTTTTCCAGCAAACGCACCGAATTCCCTGTGGTCCACTTAATCGTCATATGGCCACCTTTGCCGCCAGCGGTGCATGGTCGGACAAATGCATCCAGGGCCGCGCCGCCAACGCGATCGGACCGAATGTCGACATGCCGCGGACGTAGATGCGGTCGAGCCGTAAAATGGGGAAGCGAGCGGGAAAGGTCCTGGCGGCGCGGCCATGCCGTTCGCTATGCACCTCTTTCAAGCCACAATCGCTCGTCAGCGTCTGGTGGCCGCACAACCGCCAGTCGTTGAAATCGCCTGCGACAACTAAAGGCGCATCGTCGGGAATCTCGTTGTGTATCAAGCGGCATAGAGTCGCCAGCTGCTTGCTGCGATGGCGTTCATGCAAGCCTAGATGAACGCACACCGCATGGATATCGCCGATACCGGGAGCGTGCAGGATGCAATGCAACATCCCGCGTTTTTCGTGCTTGCCCTGGGAAATATCCAGGTTGTCGTAGCTGGTGATGGGAAACTTGGACAACAAGGCGTTGCCATGATGACCGTGCGGATAGACGGCATTGCGACCGTAGGCGAAGTCTTTCCATATAGTGTCGGCCAGAAATTCGTACTGGCTGACGGCGGGCCAGCGCGCCAGCCGCAGGGCGTGATTATGATGCGCCCCCTGAACTTCCTGCAGGAAAACAATATCGGCGTGAGTTGCCCTGATTGCATCGCGTAATTCATGCAGGATGAATCGCCTGTTGAATGCGGTGAACCCCTTATGGGTGTTTACCGTCAGGATCTTCAGGGTTACGGGGGCAACGTGGACAGTCATAGGCGCGGAACGAAGTCAGAATACGACTTGCCCGCAATTACCGTGCCCAGAGACGATCAGCCCAGCAGCAGCCCGTCGTCCGACAACTGTTCGCCGCGTACACGTTCGAACATATGCAATAAGTCCGGCACATCGAGTCCTTGCCGCTCGGGTCCCGAAACGTCGAGGACCACATTGCCCTGATGGAGCATGACGGTGCGCTCCCCGACATCGAGCGCCTGGCGCATGCTGTGAGTGACCATCATGGTCGTGAGGCGGTTTTCAGCAACGATACGGCGTGTCAAGTCGAGCACGAACTGGGCCGTGCGCGGATCCAGCGCCGCCGTGTGCTCATCGAGCAAAAGAATGCGCGATGGCCGTAAAGCAGCCATTAGAAGGCTTACGGCTTGCCGTTGTCCGCCGGACAACAGGCCGATGCGATCGGTCAGCCGGCTTTCCAGCCCCAGGCCCAGGGTGGCCAGCCTTTCCCGGAACTCGCCGCGCATAGTGCCTTTCAGCGCTCGCCCCAGACCGCGCTTTTCGCCGCGGCTATAGGCCAACGCCATGTTCTCTTCGATGGTAAGGTCTTCGCACGTCCCCGCCATGGGGTCCTGGAACACCCGTGCCACCTGTCCGGCGCGCGCCCACACTGACTGACGGGTCACGTCTTCGCCGTTGATGACGATTTCGCCGTTGTCGACGGGAATATCGCCAGAGACCGCATTCAATAGCGTGGACTTGCCGGCGCCGTTTGACCCGATGACCGTGACGAACTGGCCGGCAGGTATGGTAAGCGAAAGGCCGCGCAAGGCCTTGGTCTCGATGGCCGTGCCCGCATTGAACGTAATATTCAGATTATTCGCGCTCAGCATGTCAGCGCACCCCGCCTTTGCCGCGCAAGCGTTGCTTGAGCAGCGGAATAACCAGCGCCACGGTAACCAGCAGGGCTGTCACCAGATTAAGATCTTGCGCCTTCAAACCGATGAAGTCGGCATTCAGGGCCAGCGCAATGAAGAAACGGTAGAGCACCGCGCCAACGATCACCGCAAGCGTCACGATTATCATTTTTCGCGATGGCATGATGCTCTCGCCGACGATGACGGCAGCCAGGCCGATAACGATCGTTCCTATACCCATGGAGATGTCGGCGCCGCCCTGGGATTGCGCAAACAGCGCGCCAGCCAGCGCACACAAGGCGTTGGAGATGGCCATGCCGGCCAGCAACATTGTTCCCGTCGCTACGCCCTGGGAGCGCGCCATTCGAGGATTGGAACCGGTGGCGCGCATGGCCAATCCGGTCTTGGTGGAGAAGTACCAGTCCAGGGCGAACTTGACGACAATGATCAGCACCAGCAGGATCAGCGGCCGCATGATGTAGTCGTTGATTCCGTCCGGCTGCAGCATGGTGAACACGGTGGGCTCGGAGATCAGCGGTACATTGGGCCTGCCCATGATGCGAAGATTAATGGAGTACAGCGCGATCATCATCAAGATACTGGCCAGCAAGTCCATGATCTTGAGCTTCACGTTGAGCCACCCCGTGATCATCCCCGCGACGGCACCGGCGAACGTTGCGGCTAGCGTCGAACTGAACGGGTCCATACCAGCGCTGATCAAGGTTGCGGCAACGGCCCCCCCTAGAGGAAAGCTGCCGTCCACCGTCAGGTCGGGGAAGCGCAACAACCGGAACGAAATAAGCACACCGAGCGCAACCAGACCAAAGATCAGCCCTATTTCAAGCGCGCCCCACAACGAATAAAGTGACATGTTCAAGCCAGGAGTAAGCAAAAAAGCAAACAGGTGGGCCGCCTGCGACAACCCACCTGTTCGATCGACGCCGTATTCTAATCTACAACTTTGGTCGCCGATTTGATGAAGGCATCGCTAAGTGCGACCCCTTGCTTTTTCGCCGCGCCGGGATTGACGTAGAGTTCGAGCTTGTCGCTGGTCTGGGAAGCGATTTCACCTGGCTTTTTGCCCTTCAGGATGCTGATGACCATTTTCCCCGTCTGCAGGCCAAGGTTGTGGTAATTCACGCCCAGGGCCGCAATGGCGCCGCGCTTGACGCTGTCGGTGTCGGAGGCGATGAGCGGGATCTTGGCATCGTTGCCGACCTTGACCAGGGACTCGTAGGCCGAAACCACGTTGTTATCGGTATTTGTGTAAATAACGTCGACCTTGCCCACCAAGCTGCGAGCGGCCGCGCCCACGTCAACGGTACGCGCCGCCGACGCTTCGACCAATGACATGCCAGCCTTGGGCAATAGCTCGCGCATTTGCTTGACGACCACGACGGAGTTGGCTTCGCCAGGGTTGTACACCATGCCGACCCGCTTCGCGTCGGGCATTATTTTCTTGATCAGCTCCACCTGCTTTTCCAGCGCGAGGCTGTCGGATACACCGGCCACATTCGTTCCCGATGGCGCCATGGACGGGACAAGTTGCGCCGCGACCGGATCGGTCACCGCCGAGTAGACAATGGGTATGGTCTTCGTGGCGGCAACGACAGCCTGGGCCGATGGCGTGGCAATGGCCACGATCACATCGGGTTGATCGCCAACGAACTTACGCGCGATCTGGGCCGCGATAGCCGTGTTCCCCTGGGCCGTCTGGAATTGCCACTTAAGGCCCTTGGCCGAGGTGTAGCCGGCGGCGGTCAGGGCTTCCTGGACACCGTCCTTGATGGCATCCAGGGCGGGATGCTCGACAATGGAAGTGACCGCTACCGATTGCGCCGCGACGATCGCAGGCGCCATGGCGCCAACCATTGCCACGGCGCCAAGCACTCGCTTGGTTGACTTGCTGAACTTCATGGACGACTCCTTGATAGTGGACGGGCGTGATTATGCACTTTAATGAATGGGCGTAAGTCTACCGCTTGAAGGACCAGATTGTCCCAAGGGATATCCCTTGAGAATGATAAGCGGACGACGAACCGGGCTAGACGGCCACTTGGCTTGCAGCCCCCTGCTGGGCAAGCAGTGCCTTGGCCCACCGGCGCGCCGGCAGCCCGTAAACAGCCTCGACCTCGTCGGCCCGCGCCAGCAATTGCGCGGCATTGATATCGAGCAATGGCCCCTTGAATGCCAGAACCACGCGGTTGCCCGCGTCGACTTCGGGCAACTCAAGCATCCTTCCCTTGAACGCCTGGCGAATGTTGTTGAGGTTGGGTGCGAAGCTTGCATGGTCGCCGAACAGGTTTACGGTCATGATGCCGACATCCGCCAACGCGTGGTAACACCCTTCATAGAATTCAAGCGTATCGCGCACGGGACCCTGCGCCTGGGCATCATACAAGTCGACCATCAATGCCATGTAGCGGCCAATGTTGTGGCGCTTCGCGACCCAGAGGGCCGCGTCGCAGTGATCGATGACAGAGCGTGGGGAATCCGGCAAACGAAAGTAAGCCCGGCAAATTGCCGTGACTTGCGGGTTCCATTCGACCGTTTCGACCGATGCGGGCGTCTTCTTTAATGCGTAGCGCAATAAAGAACCCGCGCCCAGCCCCAGTATGCCTATGTCGTCCTCTGCCGACGGCTCGAGAAACAGCAGCCAGCCCATCATTTGCTGCGTGTAGGCAAGCACGAGTTCGGCCGGCTTGCCTACACGCATGGCGCCCTGGACCCATTCTGTTCCGAAATGCAGATAACGGATACCCGCCAACTCGGACAAGCTTGGTTCGTCGTGCGCCCCGCTATTCGCGTCAAACACGTTCGAAAATAGCCGCGATCCCTTGTCCGCCGCCTATGCACATGGTGACCAGGGCATAGCGTCCCTGGATGCGATGCAGTTCATGAACCGCCTTCACGGCAAGCATTGCGCCTGTGGCGCCGATAGGATGGCCCAGCCCCACGCCGCTGCCGTTCGGATTAACCTTCGCGGGATCGAAACCCAATTCCTTGCTGACGGCACATGCCTGCGCGGCAAACGCCTCGTTCGCCTCGATGACGTCCAGCTGATCGATCGTGATGCCCGCCTTCTGAAGCGCGATGCGCGTGGCCGGTACGGGACCCATGCCCATATATTCGGGGTCGACACCGGCATGGCCGTAAGCCACCAGGCGGGCAAGCGGCTTGACGCCTCGCGCCTGCGCCGCTTTCGCCGTCATTAAAAGAACGGCGCCCGCGCCATCATTCAGGCCCGACGCATTCCCGGCCGTGACGGTACCGTTCTCCTTGATGAAGACTGGTTTGAGCGATGAGAAATTTTCCGGTGTGGCGTCCATGCGCACATGCTCGTCGGTATCGAAGACCACATCGCCTTTGCGGCTCTTCTTGACGACAGGAACGATTTGCTCCTTGAAATAACCGTTGGTGATGGCGGCGGCCGCGCGCTGGTGCGAGACCAGCGCAAGCGCATCCTGCTCTTCGCGCGAAATCGAGTACCGGGCGGCGATATTTTCAGCAGTGACGCCCATATGATTTTTGTCGAATGGATCAGCCAGGGCGCCGGTCATCATGTCGACCATTGCGCTGTCGCCCATGCGAGCGCCCCAACGCTGCGCCGGAACAATATAGGGTGCGCGGCTCATGCTTTCCGCCCCGCCGCCAATGGCGATTTCGGCGTCGCCCAGCATTAGCGACTGGGAAGCCGAAATAATGGCTTGCAGGCCTGAACCGCAAAGGCGGTTCACATTGAATGCGGGCGTTTCTTTACCTATGCCGGCGTTCATGGAGGCCACGCGCGATAAATACATATCTCGCGGTTCGGTATTGATGACATGCCCGAACACAACGTGGCCCACGTCGGCCGGCGCGATATTGCCGCGGTCCAGCACGGCACGGACTACGGTCGCGCCCAACTCGCAAGGTGGAATATCCTTAAGGGCACCGCCAAAATCTCCGATGGCGGTGCGACACGCGCCGACGACGACTACTTCTTCCATGATGGATCTCCGATTGTTCAGATAGAGGGTAATTTGGGGATGGATAGTGAATAGTAACGCGCAATAGGCTCAATAAAAAAGCGGCGGGCTTGTGGCGCCGCCGCTTTTTTATGGGTTCTTGCCGCGTTAGTCGCGCGTTTCTTTTGGTGGAGCGGGCTGCTTTGCATCCTCGTTGCGTTTGGCCGGCTCGTCGCGGGAGACATCTTTAGTCGTCCAGTTAAGCGGCTCGATTACAAAAGGCTGCTTTTTTTGAGTCGGTTTCGGTGCCATGCTAGCTCTCCTTTACGCATTACAAGGGGCGCACCCTGCGCCCCTAGACCTTCATAGGATACCTTAAAAAACTAAATAAATCCAATAAGCTCAAAGACTTAGCCTGAATGAACCTACTCCGGACGGCCTGCGGTATGATCCAGCATCGCCCTGTACGACCCAAGAGACATGAAACTAGCCACCTGGAACATCAATTCGCTGAAGGTCCGCCTACCCCAGGTCATCGACTGGCTGGCAGCCAACCCTGTCGATGCCCTGTGCCTGCAGGAACTGAAGCTTCCCGACGAGAAATTTCCGTTGGACGCCTTTGCCGACATAGGCTACGCCGCCCAATGGGTCGGGCAAAAAACCTATAACGGGGTTGCCATCATCACAAGCGGCGCCGGCACGGACGTACAACGCAACCTCCCTAATTTCGAAGATCACCAGCAACGTATCGTGGCGACCACATTGCCCAGCCCAGTGGGCGACATCCGGGTCGTCAGCGCCTACTGCCCCAACGGGCAATCCGTGGGTAGCGACAAGTACGAATATAAATTGAAGTGGTATGCCGCGTTGCACGACTGGCTGGAGGCCGAGGTGCGGCGTTATCCCAATTTGGCCATACTGGGCGACTACAACGTGGCGCCAGCCGACGAGGATGTGCACGATCCCTCGAAATGGGTGGGTGAAGTGCTGGTGTCAGAACCGGAACGCGCGGCCTTCCGCGGTTTAATCGATCTTGGTTTCCACGATGCATTTCGTACATTTCCACAAACCGGTTCGGCGTTCACTTGGTGGGACTACCGGCGTTTCGCATTCCGCCGGAACGCGGGCCTTCGTATTGACCACATATTGCTGTCAACGGCGCTACTGCCTTATTGTTCGGCCTGCGTCATCGACAAGAATCCGCGTGCTAATGAACAGCCTTCCGATCACACGCCCGTGATCGCCACACTGGATTTCAACCTAACGCCACAAGCTTAGCCCTGGGCAGGATGCCCGCTTGTTTCTCCTTTGTATTGGTAATAACATTTCGTCATGCAGGTGCCGGCCTACTGCTGTTAACGTTACGCAACTTCGACAAAACAGGTTAACGACAATGTATCGAGTCTTGCGGCTGGAACGTGCGCTGCGCATTTCAGAATTCATCAAGAAGATGGCGCCCGGAATATTCTTGCAAGAACTCTGCAGCAGGCCGAAATCCATCGGCGCCATATGCCCAAGTTCGAAATATTTGGCCAGGCAAATGGCAAGTCAGATTCCGCCTCACGAGCATGGACTCATTGTCGAACTGGGGGGCGGCACCGGCGTAATAACACAGGCCTTGCTGGACCATGGCGTGGCCCCGGAGCGCTTGAAGGTAATTGAATTCTCCGCCGCTTTTGTCCAGCGCCTGCGGGAGCGCTTTCCCGCTGTCGAGATCATTCACGGAAATGCTGCCGACTTATGCCAACTGCTGCCGGAAAACGCCAGAATCGAGGCCATTGTTTCCAGCCTGCCGCTGTGCTCGTTGCCCGAACCGATCACAAAGGCAATATTGCAGCAATGGCGATTGCTCTTGCAAGATGGCGGCGTGGCCATACAGTTCACGTACAATCTGCGCCTGCCCAAATGGCGCGGCAATGTCCATGCAAGGCACACCAGCTCCAGGATCGTCTGGGCCAATGTGCCGCCGGCCAACATCACTACCTTCTCCTTTAAAACAATCAAACTCCCGCAACCCTCGTAATGAATGCACTCAGCCAAATTCGCGGCACCCTGGAAAACGGTTTGATCCTGGACGTCACGATCGAAGACCTCCAGTTCACTGCCTACGTGGTTCTTAGCGAACCAGACATCAACCGCGTGACGGATTTCGTTCCAAAAGAGCAATTCGAGCAAGACGGCGACGTGCATGTGGCCGCGATATGCCAGGACGACAACGCCCACGAACAAATTCAGGATATCGTCTTCAACATGAACCTGGGCGATGCGGCCGTGTTTCTGTGCGAAGACGCGCAAGCCTACACTGATACGCTGGAAGAGCTAGGGCAAATCACGGCGCAAGATACCCGCTAGCGCGTGGAAAAGCGGGGTCGAGGCGTGCTATCCTTCCCCTTCCATTTGTTACCAAGATGCAATTATGTCGCCCTATTCCGGCAATATCTTCATGGTGGTCGCGCCAAGCGGCGCCGGTAAATCCAGTCTCGTCAACGCCCTGCTTTCCCAGGACGACTCGCTGCTTTTATCAATATCGTGCACCACCCGCACCCCGCGCCCGGGCGAAGAGGCAAACAAACACTACCGCTTCATTAGTCCTGAAGCGTTTTTTGAATTGCGCGACCGGGGCGAACTGCTGGAATGGGCCGAAGTACACGGCAATTATTACGGCACGCCTCGCGACCGGATCGATGCCGCTCTTAAGAAAGGCCAGGATGTTTTGCTCGAAATCGACTGGCAAGGCGCGCGCCAGATCCGGGAGCACTATCCCGACGCTATCGGCATTTTCATTCTGCCTCCTTCCATAGAGGCACTCGAGAGCCGCTTGACCCAGCGCGGCCAAGATGAACCTCAAGTCATTTCGCGCCGTTTACTCGCCGCCGGCGGCGAGATCGCGCACGCGTCAGAGTGTCAATATGTTATTATTAATCAAGAATTTAGCATCGCATTGCTACAGCTTGGCCAAATCGTCGCCGCCGCCCGTTTGCGGTATAGCACGCAAGCGGCCCGCAATGCCAATCTGTTTTCACAGCTGGGCATAAGCAAGACGCTCGCCTGACACCCCTCAACTCTAGCTTTATAGGTCTATCATGGCTCGTATTACTGTCGAAGATTGTATGGAAAAAATCCCCAACCGGTTCAGCATGACGCTTGCCGCCACCTATCGTGCCCGTGAACTGGCACAGGGTCACGAAGCCCGCCTCGACACTAAAGACAAGCCAACGGTAACGGCACTACGTGAAATCGCTGCTGGCTTGACCGGCGTGGAAATGCTGCGCAAAGTTCCTACCTGATTCACCACGGGAGGCACGGCTCATGGCGTTTACCAGTCTTCGCGGTGCTTCCTCCGGGCTCCTGGCTGTACTCAAAAAAGGTACGCGGCTAAGGCGGCGCAAGCCCAAGGCCGTCGCCCTTACCAATAACGACACCGGCCCCAATACCATTGCGTCGCTTGCGACGCTGACCCAGGTCATACGACACTACCTGGATCCCAAAGACATCGAGCGCATCAAAGAGGCCTATCGGTTCGCCGACCAGGCCCACCTTGGGCAGTTCCGTGCCAGCGGGGAACCCTATATTTCGCATCCCATTGCGGTGACCGAAATCTGCGCCGGCTGGAAGCTGGACGCCGATTCGCTCATGGCGGCCCTTCTGCACGATGTGATGGAGGACCAGGGAATCGCTAAGCTGGAGCTGGCGGAAAAATTCGGGACGGACGTCTCCGAAATCGTGGATGGTCTCTCCAAGTTGGACCGTCTCGAATTCGCCACCAAGGCCGAGCAGCAGGCCGAGAGCTTTCGCAAGATGCTGCTGGCCATGGCCCGCGACGTACGGGTCATCCTGATCAAGTTGGCCGATCGCCTGCATAACATGCGTACGCTGGGTGCGGTCAGTCCCGAAAAGCGGCGCCGCATTGCCCGCGAGACCCTGGAAATCTACACGCCTATTGCGCACCGACTGGGGCTTAACGCCCTCTTCCGCGAGCTCCAGGACTTGTGTTTCCAGGCCATACACCCGAATCGCTATCAGGTGCTGCACAAAGCCATGATGTCGGCACGCGGGAACCGGCGCGAAGTGCTCGGCAAAATCTCCGAAGCAGTCCGCGTGGCACTGCCTGCCGCAGGTATCGAAGCCGAAGTCAGCGGACGCGAAAAGTCGCTCTACAGTATCTACGCGAAAATGACTGAACAGAAAAAGTCGTTCTCCGAGGTGCTCGACATTTACGGTTTCAGGGTCATTGTGCATACCTTGCCGGAATGCTATCTGGCACTGGGCACCTTGCACCAGCTATACCGGCCGGTTCCAGGGAAGTTTAAAGACTATATCGCCATCCCCAAGCTCAATGGTTATCAGTCGCTGCACACGACCTTGGTCGGCCCTTACGGTACGCCTGTCGAATTTCAGTTCCGCACCCGCGACATGGATCATGTCGCCGAAGAAGGAGTGGCTTCACATTGGCTATACAAAGAAGACAACGTCACTCTTAACGATCTGCAAAAGCGTACACACCAGTGGCTGCAGTCGCTGCTCGATATCCAAAGCCAGACCGGCGATTCTGGAGAATTCCTCGAACACGTCAAAGTCGACCTGTTCCCGGATGCCGTGTATGTATTCACACCGCAAGGCAAAATCCTTTCCCTGCCGCGCGGCGCCACCCCTGTGGACTTTGCCTACACGATCCACACCGACATCGGCAACCAGGCTGTCGCATCCAAAATCAACGGCGAATTCGCGCCGCTACGAACCGAACTCAAAAGCGGCGATTCGGTCGAGATCATTACATCGCCGGCATCGCGGCCCAGCGCCCAATGGCTCAACTACGTACGCACCGGGCGGGCCAGATCTGAGATCCGTCACTTTCTTCGTACGGTAAAGCTTGAAGAATCGGTGGCGTTCGGCCAACGCCTGCTGAATCAGGCGTTCGATCAGCTTCATCTGCCCCACCCCGAAGATACGGATCCCGAATGGGAGAAGCTGGCCAAAAGCTCGGGTGCGACGTCTCGCGAAGAAATCCTGGCCGATATCGGGCTGGGCAAGCGGCTGGCGGCCGTCGTGGCCAGGCGGTTCGCGCCCGAAAATGCGCTTCTGGCAACAACGGCGGCGGCCTTCGATGAAATCGGGTCGGCCACCAACGCGCCCATACTAATACACGGCAACGAAGGCCAGGCGGTACAACTTGCGCCCTGCTGCGGGCCGTTGCCGGGCGATGCCATTATCGGCGGCATCCGCCTTGGACACGGGCTAGTGGTTCATATGGACGAGTGCGCCGTGGCGCAACGCCAGCGTGCCCGCGAACCGGAACGCTGGATCCCGGTATTGTGGGACTCGAACACGGCGCGCCACCTGAGCACTCGGCTGGATGTCACGGTTATCAACGAACGCGGCGTCCTCGGCAGGCTTGCCGCCGAAATAACCGAAGCCGATTCGAATATTATTCATCTCACCATGCAAGACGACGCAACGTCCACTGGCTTGCTGCACCTGACGGTACAGGTCGATAGCCGCAAACACTTGGCGCAGGTCATACGTTCCATGCGCCATGTCCCGCAGGTTCAGAAGATCGTGCGCGTTAAAGGCTGATTCAAAACCCTATGGCCGTGACGGCCCATAGGGCCAGTCCATAGGCTAGAACACCGCTCAATGTGGCTCCGGCAATGCTGCCAACGAGCCTCTTTCCCAAAATAACCCCGCTCACGCCTACGAAAATCGGCACCACCGTGGTCGCGACAGGATCGGCCGCGGCCATGGACCAAAACGACGTCACCAACAGCGCCATGATGGCGGACGGCCCGACCGCGTCGAGCGCATACCGCCATCTACCCCCGCCGGCCGCGCGGCCGTTTCCTTTTTCGCGCCAACGCATGGGCAAGTAACGGATAAGCAGAGTTACGAGGCCGCAGGCGGCAATAACCCAAACAAGAACCGTTCCATTCAGCGTCGTTTGCATGCGTTTATGCTCCCCTGCGTGATGCAAGCGCCGCGCCAACACCCATTCCCGCAATTATCGCCCCATATGGCGGCAGCACCGCCAGCCCGGCAGCCGTCGCCAGAGCCGCGCCGACCACAACGTAGCCGGGGACTATGGACCAGAGTTCGAGCAGCAGCGCAAGGAAGAGCGCGGGCAGAACAAAATCCAGCGTCTGCGCGAGCCAAGGCGAGCCCTGCATCCACCCGTGTCCGAAAAATGCGCCTACGGCGGTACCGCCCACCCATGCCGAGTAGGCGCCGGCCTGGAGGCCCACATACCAGCCTTCGCGCTCGGCAATGGGTTGCTGTTCGAGCCGGCTGATCGATGTGGCGAAGACTTCGTCTGTAAGACCGGCCGCAAGCACCAGCGAGGGAAAGCGGCGTGTGGCCGACGGGAGCTTGCCAAGCAACGCCGGCCCATAGAACAGATGCCTTAAGTTCATCAGCAGGACGATGGCGATAACACTAAACGCCGTACTGCCGCCGGCAACCAGCGTGATCAAGATGAACTGGCTGGCGCCTGCGTACACAAGTACGGACGTGAGCACAGCCGCCCAAGGCGGGATATCGGCGGAAATGGCGGCCAGCCCGAATGATATGGCCACTGGAAAGTAGCCGATGGCGATCGACAGGCTGTCGATCATGCCGCGTACGGCAGGATGCTTGACGGCCCGCATCAGGGCTTGATTGCGTTAATGAAAATTGATGGATCGACACGCGTGTTATTCAGGCTGACGTTCCAGTGCAAGTGCGGGCCGGTTGCCCTTCCGGTTGCACCCACTTTGCCTATCACCTGGCCTCGCGCCACGGCATCGCCTGCCTTGACCTCGAAGGCGGACAAATGGCAATACATCGTGATGAAGCCCTGACCATGGTCGATGAACACGGTTTTTCCATTGAAAAAGTAATCGGCCACGATCGTTACCACGCCATCGGCCGGCGCCTTCACCGGCGTCCCCGATGGAACAGCGAAGTCGAGGCCGGAATGTGAATTGCGTTCTTCGCCATTGAAAAATCGGCGCAATCCAAAAGGACTGGACAGCCGCCCGGAGACCGGTTTGTCGAGGGACACATTGCTTGGCGTTATTTCCCGGAACGTACGATAGGCGTCGATTTGTTCCTTGTATTCGCGCTCGTAGCGGCGTGTCTGCTCAGGGCTGGGATTGACCTGGCTTTTGTCCTTAAGCGTGATGTGCTGCGCTTTATAGTCTTTGGCCTTCACCTGGAAGCTTGGCTCCTGCCCGGCACCAACGCCGTCTACGTTCAGCTTGTGCTTGCCGGGAGCCGTCTTCAAATCAATACCGACCACCGCTATCCATGCCTGGTCGCTATCGCGTAAAACCATTACCCTGTCGCCGTCCAGGAATACGCGGGGAGCGTGCGCCCCTGAACCCACGGGAACCACAGCCACGCCGCCGGGCACAGGGTGATGCAGCAGCCGACTGATATAGCCTTCAGCGCTTGCGGCCACCGGCCACAGCATAGTCATTAGTAGACAAATTACGTAGCTACGCATGGGATCCCGCCAAAGAATTCGACAACAACATGCAATTAGAACGTATATGAACCGGCCAACGCAAACTCATCAGTACTTACCCTGGAATCCGTATCAATTTGCCTGGATTCGGGGGTTGGCACATTACAATCGTTACGCCTCATGCAACGTCCCTGGCATTTCGACATAAAGGAAGACCTATGAAAAAGAGCTTCACATTGCTGGCCGCCGTAGGCGCATTCACACTGGCGTTACAAGTACAGGCCGCAACTAAATGGGATCTGCCCAGCGCCTATCCAGCGTCGAATCTGCATACGCAAAACCTTGAAGAATTCGCCAAAGACGTCAGCAAATTGTCGGGCGGCGAGCTCCTGATCACTGTGCACAGCAACGCGTCGCTTTATAAGGCTCCCGAGATCAAGCGCGCCGTTCAAGGCAACCAGGCGCAAATCGGCGAAATCCTGCTAACCAACTTTGCGAATGAAGACCCCATCTACGCGCTCGATGGCTTGCCTTTTCTGGCGACCGGCTACGACGCCGCATGGAAGTTGTATCAGGCACAGAAAGACCTGCTGGACCGCAAGCTGGCCAGCCAAGGCATGACCCTGTTATATGCGGTCGCATGGCCGCCGCAAGGCATTTTCGCCAATAAAGAAATCAACACGGTGGACGACCTCAAGGGCGTGAAATGGCGCGCCTATAGCCCTGTCACCGCACGCATTGCGGAGCTCGTAGGCGCGCAGCCAGTAACCATCCAGCAGTCCGAGCTCGCCCAGGCAATGGCAACGGGTGTGGTCAGCGCATTCATGACATCCGGTTCGACCGGATGGGACACGAAGGCCTACGAATATATCAAGAAGTTCTACGATACTCAGGCTTGGCTGCCCAAGAACGCCGTCATCATGAACAAGAAGGCGTTCGATGGCCTGGACGAGAAAAGTAGAAAGGCGTTGCTGCAAGCAGGCGAAGAAGCCGAAAAACGCGGTTGGGCCTCTTCAAAAGAAAAAACCCAGTGGTATCTCGATAACCTCGCAAAGAACGGCATGCAGATCGTCAAGCCTTCATCGGAGCTGATGAAGGGCCTCGACAAGGTGGGCGAAACCATGCTGGCGGAATGGCTGCAGAAAGCCGGACCTGATGGTCAGAAAGTCATTGACGCCTACAGGGCCGGCAAGTAAGCATGCGTCGCTTCCTCGACGGGCTGTATCTCGTATCCGGTGCGCTGGCCGGTATCTTCACCATAGGCGTGCTGGTGGCGGTCAGCTTGTCGATCATCACCCGTCAAATTGGCGTGTACATACCCGGATTGGATGCCTATGCGGGCTACGCCATGGCGGCTGCGGGATTTCTTGCCTTGGCGCACACCTTCAAGACAGGCGACCATATCCGCGTGACGCTCGTGCTGGCGGCGCTATCCGCCAGGAACCGCATGCGCTTGGACATTGCCGCACTACTGGTTGCCTGCCTGATCACAGCCAGTCTGGCCGGATTCAGCTGCAAGCTGGTGCTGGATTCGTTCAGCTATAACGATGTCTCCACGGGCGATGACGCCACACCTCTCTGGATACCCCAATTGGCCATGGCAATCGGCAACATCATCTTCTTGATTTCCGTGCTCGATGAAACCGTAAGGCGCATGCGCGGCTTCCCCGAAACGGTACAACCTAGCGAGACCCGATATGAATGAAGCGCTGGTCATTGCACTTCTCATCATATCCATCTTCGGCTTTCTTGCCGGCGGCGTCTGGGTCGGGCTCACGTTGTCAGGCACCGCCTGGCTGGGGATGGAGTTATTTTCCAGCCGCCCGGCGGGCGACGCGATGGCCATTACCATATGGGGCGCTTCGTCCAGCTGGACACTGACCGCCCTGCCGCTATTCCTATGGATGGGCGAAATACTATTCCGATCGCGGTTGTCGCAAGACCTGTTCAAAGGGCTTGCGCCCTGGTTGAATCGTATTCCGGGCAGGCTGCTGCACACCAACGTCATCGGCTGCGCCATTTTTGCGGCTGTCTCGGGTTCGTCGGCGGCCACCTGCGCGACTATCGGAAAAATGACCATACCGGAACTTACGCGTCGCGGATATCCGCAAGACATGATCATCGGCACCTTGGCGGGCGCGGGAACGCTTGGACTGCTCATACCGCCCTCCATCATCATGATCGTGTACGGCGTAGCGGCGGATGTCTCGATTTCCAAGCTATTCATCGCCGGCATATTTCCGGGCATGCTGCTGGCCAGCTTGTTCATGGGTTATATCGCCATCTGGGCGCTGCTGCATCCCACGCAAATACCAGAGGCCGACACGTCGCTAAGCTTTGCCCGCAAAATCCATCAGTCGCGCCATCTTATTCCGGTGGTCGTCCTGATCGTTACCGTGCTGGGAACCATTTACACTGGGTTTGCCACCGCCACCGAGGCGGCCGCGGTGGGAGTTATCGGCGCGCTGATCCTGTCCATGATCCAGGGTTCGCTCAGTTGGTCGGTATTCAACCAGTCCCTCATGAGCGCGACGCGCCTTTACTGCATGATCGCCCTCATACTGGCCGGCGCCCAGTTCCTGACGCTCTCGATGGGCTATATCGGCCTGCCGCGCGCCCTTGCGGAATGGATTGCATCGCTGGGCCTGTCGCAATTCGGCCTGATCATGGCGCTGATGGTGTTTTATATTGTGCTGGGTTGCTTTCTCGATGGCATTTCCATCGTCGTTTTGACCATGGGCGTGCTCTTGCCCACCGTTACCGCCGCCGGTATCGATCTGCTCTGGTTTGGCATCTTCTTGGTATTTGTCATTGAAATGGCGCAAATCACGCCGCCGGTTGGCTTCAACCTGTTCGTGCTTTCGGGCATGACGCGGAAAGAACTGCCATATCTCGCACGCGTGTCGTTTCCGATGTTCCTGCTAATGATAATCGGCGTATTGCTGATTTACGCGCTGCCGGAAATCGCCATCTGGCTACCCCGAAATATGACCATGTAACGCCTCGGGCGGCACGACGCGGCCCGCGGCCAGCCTGATTTCCATCTGGCACAAACTCGCCAATTGCGCATCGTGGGTTACCAAGACCAGCGTTGTCTGGTGCTCGCGATACAGGGAAAACATCAATTCGATAATTTTTTCGCCGTTGTGCGCATCCAGGCTGCCCGTGGGTTCGTCGGCGAAAAGGACTGCCGGACTCACGACAAACGCCCGCGCCAGGGATACGCGCTGCTGTTCGCCTCCCGACAAAGTCTTGGGATAATGATGCAGACGCGCGGCCAGGCCCACGCGATCCAGCATGTGCGTCGCCGCTGCCCGCGCGGGCTTGCCAGCCAGTTCCAGCGGCAACATCACGTTCTCCAGGGCAGTCAAATTGGGTAAAAGCTGAAAGGACTGGAAGACAAAGCCTACATGCGCGGCGCGTATCGCCGCGCGCGCCTCTTCGTCCAGAGAGAACAAGTCGTGTCCTAGCAGCAATACACGACCCGACGTCGGCACGTCCAGGCCCGCCAGCAGCCCCAGCAGAGTAGACTTGCCTGATCCCGAACTCCCGGTTATTGCCACCGCCTGGTTTGCGGCAATGGTAAAACTGACATTACTTAAAATATCGAGAATGCCGGACGAGTCCGCGACTTTCTGGCATAAGCCACTAACTTCTATTGAATGGATACGACTCATGTTGATACGCAGGCGCCTTGTAGTTGCTGCCCTATGTTGTTTGCCATTACCCGGCCTGGCGGTCGCCACGCCGGTGCCCGAAGCCGCACGGGCAGCCAAGATACTGGTGATCGGCGACAGTCTGTCGGCTGAATACGGCCTGGAACGCAACTCGGGATGGGTTGCCTTGCTCGACCAACGCTTGCAGGACAAGAATGCAGGATACCAGATTCATAATTCAAGCATTAGCGGCGACACGACCAGCGGCGGGCTGAGCCGCCTGCCGGCCGCATTGGACCGCTATCGCCCCGACCTGGTAATCATTGAATTGGGCAGCAACGATGCGTTGCGGGGTCTGCCGCTCGACATGACCAGGAAGAATCTTTCGACGATGGCAAGCCTTAGCCTGGGTTCGGGTGCGCGTGTGCTGTTGATTGGCATGCAGATTCCGCCCAACTACGGACGCAGCTATGCGGAGCAGTTCAAACAGATGTTCAACGATATTGCCCGGGAGCACGACGTTGGACTTGTGCCGTTTCTGTTCGAGGGCATTGCAACGGATCACGCGATGTTCCAGCCAGACGGCATGCACCCGAATGAACGGGCGCAGCCCTTGCTTGCCGAGACAGTTTGGCGAGAGCTGAAGCCTATGCTCCAGCCGCCGGCACGTTAAGTTGGGCCCTTCAATCGGTGTCGCCGGCCAGCACTTTCTCTGACTCGGGCAGCATCGTGACTTTGGCCTGTTCTCGCAGCGCGTTCAGCACGGCTTGTTCTTCGGCACGTCCCCAGGCTTGGGTAAGCTCGGTCGACAAGCCGGCTAGCAGCGGCTCGTTGGGGTTGCCAGGACGGGCGCTTTCCACGCGCACCACAACAAAGCCCTGCGGGCCGGTTACGCCCGCATATGCCGGCAGCGATTTGGCGGGCGCGGAAAAGGCCGCGTCCAATACTAGTTTATCGAGGCCTTGCGGACTAATGCGAGTGATTTCCAGTGGCGTACCGAACTTCTCGGGAACGTTTGCCGTGTCTTTGGATTCGCGGAAGGCCGCCAGCGCTTCCTGCCCGGCTTTTTCAGCCGCCGCCCTGGCCCGTTCGGCCGTGAGCTGTTCTTTGATGTAGGCGCTGAGCTTTTCCAGTGGGGGAACATGCGCGGGGGTAATGTTTTCGACACGGACAGCAACCATGGTGTCGGGCGAGATCTCGATGACACCCGAGTTTTGCTTTTCGACGAGCGCTTGCTGCGTAAACAATGCGCGGCGAACGCGGATATCGTCCAGTACCGCGGCGTCTTCGCTTGCCGACGCCGCGTTTGCGCCGACTTCATCGGACGACAAGAGCCTGTCGCGCGCAATACCGGCCGCGGACCTGATCTTGATTCCCAGAGCGTCGGCCGCAGGCTGCAGCGAGGTGGGGTTGTCGTACACCAGGCTGGTAAGACGGGTGGCCATGTCGGCAAAGCGTTCGGCACCCAATTGACGGCGAACTTCCACTTCGATCTTGGGTTTGGCTTCGTCGAACGACTGGCCCTTTTGGGACTGCACTTCGTTTGCGTGAAAGATGTGGTAACCGCCTGGTCCTTGCACAACGCCGGAGACGCCGCCCTGGTCGAGGGCGAACACCGCGGCCTCGAGCGCCGCCGGCCAACTGCCTTGCGTGATCCAGCCTAACTTGCCGCCATCTTTGGCAGTACCGGCATCCTGCGATTCCGCCTTTGCAAGGGCCGCAAAGTCCGCGCCGGCGGCCTGCGCCTTGTTGGCGATTTCGTCGGCCTTGGCTTTCGCCGCGGCGCGCTGTTCGTCGCTTGCGCCGGCGGGCACGTTGATCTGTATATGGCTGACGTTGATGCGGGCGGGCTGCACGTAGCGCGCCTTGTTCTGCTCGTAATAGGCTTGCAAATCTTCGGGCTTGGGTTCAGGCAGGTTCTCCATGGCCGCCGCCTCGTTGAGCAGCAGGTACTGGGTACTAACCTGTTCAGGCAATTCAAGGCGTTGCTTGTTTTGCTCGTACCATGCCTTGATGTCGTCGTCTGTAATGCCCACATCATTTTGATAGTCGGTGGCCGCGAACGCCAGCAAGCGTACCGTTCGTTCTTCGGTCAAGACAGCTTCAAGACGTTCGCTGACCGTTGGGGGCACGCTTGCCGTAAGCCCTACCGGAGCCAGTACGCGGTCCAGCGAAAGCTCGGCGCGCTGGCCTTGCTCGAAATCGCGGGTGGTCAGGCCAGCCTGGGCGAGCACTTGGTTATAGCGCTCGGGGGAAAACTTGCCGTCCACCTGCAGCTGAGGCATGGAGGCGATGGCCTGACGCAACGCGACATCTGAGACGCTAAGGCGTTCTTCGGTTGCCGTTGTGACGAGCACGCGCCGGTCGACCAGGGATTCGAGCAGTGCGCCCCGGGCCGCTGGGTTGTCGAGTACAGACGGATCGAAGCCGCCCTGGCTGTTTTGCTGCAGGCGTTCCAACTGGTTGCGGCGCGCATCGTCGAACTGCTTCAGGGTGATGGCGGAACCGCCCACCTTGACGAGGTCTTCGTCGCCAGAGACGTAATTGGTATACCCGCTTACGCCGATCAGGGCGAACGACGGAAGTATCAGCAGCAGCAACACCAATTGCATCATGCGTTGATGCGTGCGTATAAAATCGAACATTAGTCACCCACTGACCCGCACGGCCTTTGGCCATGCACGACGGTTACATCAAAAAAGGCGACCTAGATCGCCAAGATTACGGAATGCGCAAATAAACGCGGATATTGATTCAGTTTACCACCACACATGTTGAAATCAGCGGGGTGTTTGTCAAGTAGCGATAAAATCTCCGCATTATTTCGTTGCTGCCAAACAGGAAGTCCAACATGCAAGATACGTCCGGATCGTGGCGCTGGCCCAAGCTCATTGCTCATCGCGGCGCAGGCCGCGACGCACCCGAAAACACACTGGCTTCCATACGCCTTGGTGCGCGGCATGGCTTCACCATGATGGAATACGACGTGAAGCTCACGAAGGACGGGATTGCCGTGCTGTTGCATGACGACACCGTGGACCGCACATCGAACGGCACCGGCCTGGCGGCGGAAAAAACGTTGGCCGAACTGGCCACGTTGGACTTCGGCGCCTGGCACTCACGGGACTATGCGGGCGAACCCATACCTACGCTGCATACCGTCGCCGCCTGTACGATTGCCAGAGGCATACATAGCAACATCGAGGTCAAGCCCACCGCGGGCACCGACGCGCATACCGGAACGCAGGTCGCGCGACTCGCCCGGCGGCTTTGGGCAAATGTCGAAGTTCCGCCGCTGCTGTCGTCGTTCTCCGAAGTCGCGCTCGACGCCGCCGGGCGCGAGGCCCCGGAATTGCCGCGCGCTCTACTCATTGAAAAAGACATGCCGCCCGGCACGCTGGAGCGCGCAAAACAATTGGGATGCATAGGCGTCAATCTTAACCACCAGCACACAAGCTTGGCCGTGGTCGAAGCTGTCCGCGCCGCCGGGTTGACCCTGGCCATCTGGACAGTAAACGACTTGGCCAGGGCCGAGGAATTGTTGCGTTATGGGTGCAACGCCATAGTGACTGATAACATCAACACAATCCGCCCGTCGCGGCTGGCCTGACCGGCGCGCTTCTATTCATATTTATTCCCAAAGGAATCTTCTTGTTCAGTTACCGACACGCTTTCCATGCAGGCAACCATGCCGATGTTCTAAAGCATGCCATCTTTGTCCATGTGCTGGACTATTTCAACCAGAAAGATGCACCATACTGGGTCATCGACACGCACGCGGGAGCAGGCATCTACGACTTGCGCAGCGAGTGGGCACTGCAAAACGGCGAATTCATCGATGGCCTCGACCGTATTCTCGAGACCAAAGGCATGCCTACGCTCATCCAACGGTACCTGGAGGAAATTCAGTCCTTCAACCCCGATGGCGTGGCCAACTTTTACCCGGGCAGCCCTTGGCTGGCTCTACGGGCCATGCGGGAACGCGACCGGTTGCGCCTGTTCGAAATGCACCCGTCCGAAGTCGATGTATTGAAGCAAAATCTTGCCGGCCAGGGTCGCCAGGTCGTGCGCCAGACCGCGGTGTATCAATCCGATGGGTTCGAGGGCGTGAAGGCGCATTTGCCGCCACCGACTCGCCGCGGCATGGTCATCATCGATCCGTCGTACGAAGACAAGACCGACTACCGCAAGACGCTGCAGACCATAAACGAAGGTCTGAAGCGGTTTGCAACGGGCTGCTTCCTGGTCTGGTATCCCCTGGTTCAGCGTCGCGAGTCGCAAGAGCTTTCGCGGGCCCTGGAGCGACTCAAAACGCCCTGGGTGCATGCCACGCTAAGCGTGCGCAAACCGACGGGCGACGGCTTCGGGCTGCACGGCAGCGGCATGTTCGTTATTAATCCCCCCTGGACCCTGCACGCTGAGCTGGCCCGCAGCCTGCCTTGGCTGCGCGAAAAGCTGGGCCTCGACGACCGCGCTGGCTTTACGCTGACGCGCCACCCGGAACGCTAGGCCGCGGCCCTGCCCGCGCCAGCCGGCCTCACATGAAGTGCTCGTTGTCCTTCAGGTAGCGCCACTGTCCGGGCGGCAAATCGCCAAGCATAATGCGACCCATGCGAACACGCTTCAGGCCCACGACCTTTAGCCCGACCTGCTCGCACATGCGGCGAATCTGCCGCTTCTTGCCTTCTTGCAGAATAAAGCGCAGCTGGTCCTCGTTTTGCCATTCGACGCGTGCGGGTAAAAGCTGCTGGCCGTCCAGCGTCAAGCCGTGATGCAGCAGCTTCATGCCGTTGGCCCCCAGCTTGCCCTGGACCCGAACCAAGTACTCTTTTTCGATTTCGGAATCGTCGTTGATGAGCTGCCGCGCAATACGGCCGTCCTGGGTCAGAACCAGCAAACCTTGAGAATCGATGTCCAGGCGCCCTGCGGGCGCAAGCCCGCGAAGATGCGTGGCCTCGAAGCGCAGAGGCGATTTATCGGCCTTGTAGCGTGTTGCGGCCGAAATCAGCGATACGGCAGGCCGATACCCTTGTTCGGCTTGACCGGAGACATAGCCGACCGGCTTGTTGAGCAGAATGGTCACACGGGCCGTCTGGCGACGCTGCGCTTGCTTTTCCAACGTGATTTTCTGGTCCGGAAAAGCCTTGGTGCCCAGCTCAGAAACGATGACGCCGTCGACGCGCACCCAGCCTCGTTCGATGTAGGCATCGGCCTCACGGCGCGAACACAAGCCGCGTTCGGCCATTAGTTTTGAAATACGTATTTTTTCCATCAGTTGCTCAGTGAACCGCGGCGCTCAGGCCGTGGAGGAAAGGGGCGCAAGCAAGAGCTCGCACTGTGTAAATAAACAGGCATAATGGCAATAATGAAAACGATTAGTTATTCCTCCCAAGCCCACACAGCGATGAGCACGAAGGCTTACCATTACCGCGTGCAGCCCTCCTTGAACGCCCTGCTTAACCCGCAGGCGCGGGCGGTGAATTATGGGTGGAATTTCTGTAACAACGCCCCGAAGCACGCCTTGAAACGGAACAAGAAATGGCCCACGGGGTTTGACCTGAATGGATAGACCGCGGGCAGCGGCAAAATGCTTGGCATCCACTCGGACACAGTCAATGCGGCGTGCGAGCAATGCGCCAAGTCGCGCGAACCGACGCGCGCCATGCAGTCCGGCGTAGGGATAGCCTTGGGGCTTGATGCCTTCGTCGCGTTCTCGACTGGCCAAAAGATACTCGTTACTGGCTTCGATTATATCGCCGTTGGCAACGTCAACGCCAAGGCGCCTGCAACCCGGCTGGCAAAAAGCGTCAATGACGCGGCCCGGTCGTCCTGTCTTGGAATAAGAACATGGAAGTGCAGCGTGTGCGAGGCTATGCATGATCGTGATGTAAATGCCGCATTGAACATTCTCCGCTCGGGACGTCGAGCGCCAACTGTGGGAATTTCCTATTTTTAAGTCGGAGAGGACGTCAAGAGCGGTATTTTATGACTTTGGCGATAATATGGTTTATGGAAATTTTCCCACCTGACAATAGCGCCTGGCTGACGGCGCCCTACCCCTCGTTGAGCCCTCAGCAAAAACATTGGCTATTTCGGCCCGGGGCTCTTACTGCAGGCCTGCGCACTATTGGCGACCTCAAGCTGCGCGTCATACGCGAACGATCCGAAGGCCTGCAACGCAGCGAATCCTGGATGTTGCAACGTACTGCCCGCACGCCCATCTGGTCGCGCGAAATAGTAATGGCAATCAACGGCACTGACAGCGTGTTCGCCCGTAGTTTCACGCCACTGCCGGCCTCCCACGCGCTGTGGCAGGGTATGCGGCGCCTACAGACCCGTCCTCTGGCCGACATGCTGTATCACGACGCACAAATTACGCGATCACGATTTTTCGCTTGCCGCCTGACCGATCAGCAGCCCTTGTACCGCTCGGCGCGCCATCATTTCGGGACGGCGTGCCCGCCCGCCGGCAAAATGCTGGCGCGGTGTTCGGTGTTTTGGCGTCTGGGCCAGCCACTATTGGTTGCAGAGTGCTTTCTTCCTGACTTTTGGCAGCTGGCCGCCAGGGCCGCGTACCAGCAGCCAAGAATGTAGGGAGGCTAGGCGTGATTCAACCCCGGTTCGCGCAGCACGGTGATGTCCATGGATACGCTGTCGGCCGCGGATGATACCAGCGCTGTGCCTTCTTCGATAGTGACATGCAGCGTCATATTACGCTGAGCCAATTTGGCCAGCGCCTGCAACTGGCTGGGGGCAACCGATAACACCGTGAGGTTATCGACCCGGCCCATCGCCGCCCGAACGCCTTGCCACCATACCTGGCTGGCGTTGCCACCGTAGCACAGCACCACGACCTGGCCCGATTTGCCGCTGGCCTGAAGCAGCCGCCGCTCGTCGGGGTGGCCCAGCTCCACCCAGGTGAGTATGGTTCCTGTAAGGTCTTTTTCCCACAAGGATGGTTCGTCTGTGGTGCTAAGGCCGCGCGTGAGCGCCAAGCCTTCGCTGGCATACAAGGCGAATGCCAGCACCCGCAACATCATGCGTTCTTCGGTTTCGGAAGGATGACGCGCCACTGTCATCGCATGGCTGCCGTAGTAACCCCGCACCATATCGGCCACGTGCAGTTCCAGCTTGAAAATCGTGGCGCGTAATGCCATACCAATGCCCTTTTGCTTGCGTCAGAATCCGACAGCCTGACCATCGCGGCGGCTATCGCTGGCGGCCACATAGCCGCGAGCTGGGTCGTCGGACAAGCGGCAAATAAACTGCCCCGCGCCGAAATCCATGTACGGATCGTTTACGGCCTTGAGTTCATGGCCCTTGTCCATGAGGCCTTGCACGACGTCAGGTGGAATGCCGCCTTCCAGGTCCAGGGTGAAATCGCGGTTCAGCTTCCAGCGCGGTGCGCAGCATGCCGCCTGTGGCTGCTGGTCGTAGTCGAGCATGCGGACGATAGTTTGCAAATGCCCTTGTGGCTGCATGTCGCCGCCCATGACGCCAAAGCTCATGACGGGCACGCCGTCGCGCATGAGGAAGCCTGGAATGATCGTGTGGAATGGGCGTTTGCCGCCGTCGACCACATTGGGCGACACCGGATCCATGGAGAACCCATAACCGCGGTTTTGCAGGCTGATTCCCGTACCCGGCACGACAACGCCCGAGCCGAAACCCATGTAATTGGACTGAATGAACGAGACCATCATGCCGCTTTCGTCGGCCGCGGTCAGGTAGATTGTGCCGCCCGACGCCGGCCGGCCCGGCCCAAAAGCCGTGGCCCGGTCGCGGTCGATGAGTTTCGCGCGACTGGCCAGATAGGCGTCGTCGAGCATCTGCTCGGGAGTGACCTCCATTGTGCGCGGGTCAGATGTATAGCGGTACAAATCGGCAAACGCCAATTTCATGGCTTCGATCTGCAGGTGCTGAGATTCGAGCGAGTCGACGGGCAGGTCCGCCACATCGAAATTCTGCAGGATACCCAGGGCCATCAATGCGGCAATGCCCTGCCCGTTGGGCGGTATTTCGTGAAGCGAATAGCCGCGATAATCCTTCGATATGGGTTGGACCCATTCTGGCTTGTAACCGCGCAAATCCTCGTGTGTCATGGCGGCGCCGCAGGCTTTGCTGAATGCCACTATCTTGTCGGCAAGTTCACCTTCGTAGAAGTCGCGGCCTTTGCTCTGCGCAATCAGGCGCAGCGTGCGCGCGGCGTCGGGCAAGGAGAACAATTCGCCGATATGGGGCGCGCGGCCTTCTGGCATGAAGGCTTGGGCGAAGCCAGGCTGGTCCTTGAGTTCAGCCGCTGCGGCAACCCATTTGCGATGCACGACGGGGGGCACCACGAAGCCGCGTTCCGCGATCTCTATGGCGGGCTCGAACAAGGATTCGAAAGGCAATTTGCCGTGGCGCTCGTGCAGCGCGGCCCAACCAGCGACCACGCCGGGCACAGTGACCGTGTCCCAGCCGCGCAGCGGCCTGTTGGCCAGGCCCTTATCGGTCGTGCCGTATTTGCGCTTGAAGTATTCAACATTCCAGGCGGCGGGTGCTACCCCGGATGAATTCAGGCCGTGCAACTCCTTGCCATCCCACAAGATGGCAAAACAGTCGCCGCCCATGCCGCAGGAAACAGGTTCGACCAGAACAATGGTGGCCGCCGCCGCAATAGCGGCATCGACGGCGTTCCCGCCTTTCAACAACATGCGCAAGCCGGCCTGCGCGGCAAGAGGATGGGACGTGGACACCACGTTACGCGCGAATAGTGGAATTCGTTCGCTGCGGTAAGGGTTGACCCAATTGAATGGTTTCATTAACTGCTCCTGTATTGATCGCTATAGTGCGTCTATGCCGCTTTCGCCCGTACGAATGCGTATTGCCTGCTCCACCGCCGTGACGAAGATCTTGCCGTCGCCAATCTTGCCTGTGAAGGCGGCCTTGATGATGGCATCGATGGCGCCGTCGACCATGGCGGCCGGAAGTACGACTTCAACCCGCAATTTGGGCAGGAAGTCCACGACGTACTCGGCGCCCCGATACAGTTCCGTATGGCCGCGTTGCCGGCCGAATCCTTTCACTTCAGTGACAGTAAGGCCGCTCACGCCTATGTCGGCGAGGGCTTCGCGCACCTCGTCGAGTTTGAACGGCTTGATGATTGCCGCAACTAGTTTCATTAAGAAGGCTCCACTAAAGGGAAAATTATCGCATGTTGGCGAAGTCGCTGCCCGCGGGTTCCTGGTAGAGACGCAGCCATAACTCGGGCAGGATAGCGACCAGATGGTCGAAGATGTCGCCCTGTATGCGTTCGTATTCGACCCAGGCCGTATTATTGGCAAAACAATAGACCTCGATCGGTATGCCCTTGGACTCCGGCTCCATCATGCGCACGATCATCGTCATGTCCTGGTGCACATCATTTTGCTGGCGCAGGTAAGCCAGGGCATACGCCCGGAAGGTGCCCAGATTGGTCAGCCGGCGCCGATTGGCCCGCAGGTCGCCTGAAGAGCCCAACGCCCGATTGCTTTCGAGCAAGGCGTTATGCTTGGCGTCCAGATAATCTTTAAGCAAGGCAAAGCGGCGTAGTTCGTCGACTTCGTCTTCTCGCAGAAAGCGCACTGTGCTGGCGTCGATGCGCAATGTGCGCTTGATGCGCCGCCCGCCCGACTCGAACATATAACGCCAGTTCCGATAGCTTTCCGAGAACAGCTTGTAGGTCGGGATGGTAGTTACCGTCTTGTCCCAGTTCTGTACCTTGACGGTGTGCAAGGCCATGTCGATGACGAATCCATCGGCGCCGGCTTGCGGCATTTCGATCCAGTCGCCGATGCGCAGCATATCGTTGCTGGTCATCTGCGTACTCGCCACCAGTGAAAGCAGCGTGTCCTTGAACACCAGCAACAAAATGGCCGATATGGCGCCCAGGCCCGAGAGCATTAATAATGGCGAGCGGTCTACCAGAATGGAGATGACCAGAATGACGCACAGCGCCCAAATGATAATCTTGGCCAGTTCCAGGTAGCCTTTGATGGAACGGGTCTGCGCGCGGGTACTGGCGGCATAAATATCTTGCCAGGCAGATAGCGCGCCATTGATGGCCATGAAGAAGAACACCAGCCCCGTCGACAGGAAAATCCGCGACAGCAGGCTTGCGTAGCGTTCTTCCATGGGCAGTACGCCTATGTTGCTCATGATGACGAGCAGCGGCGCGGCATAACTCAGGCTGCGGAAGACGCGACGGCGCGCCAGCGCCGCCGACCAGTCCTCGTGTCCGATTGCCGTCAGGGCGCGGCGCGCCAGCGTACTGAGGACACGCGCCGTGATCCAGCCGGCCACGACCATCAAGACGGCAAGCACAGCTACGCCCAGCGCCACCTGCGCCCAGACCGTGTCCGGCATGTTGTTGCTGATCCAGTTGTCGCCGAGCCAACGGGACAAAGAGGTGCTTTCTTGCATTACGTCCATCAAAGCTTTGCTGTTCATCGCAAGCGAATGACGCTAGCGTCGTCCTGCGGGAACTACGTAATATAACGTAGCGGACAAGCGCGACGCCGCCAGGCAGGCGTATTGCGCGTGCCCGTCGCGCGCGGCCGTCCCTTATAATCTCGCCACTATGCCAAAAAACACTATCCCAACGGTACAAAACCAATTCGCGAACAAGGCCCAGGCCTGGTCCGCCCGATTTTCGGAACCCGTATCCGACCTCGTAAAGCGATACACCGCCTCGGTCAACTTCGACCAGCGTCTTGCCAGGGTCGACATCCAGGGTTCCCTCGCGCATGCCGACATGCTCGCGTCCATAGGCATCATCAGCGCCGACGACCAGTCCGCCATCCAGCACGGCATGGCCCAGATTCTCGGCGAGATCGAAGCGGGTAAATTTGTCTGGTCCATCGACCTGGAAGACGTGCACCTGAACATCGAGAAGCGGCTGGTCGAACTGATAGGCGACGCCGGCAAACGGCTGCACACCGGCCGCTCGCGCAACGACCAGGTAGCCACCGACATCCGCCTATGGCTGCGTAGTGAAATCGATATTTCCATCGACCTGCTGCGGCAACTGCGCCAGAAACTCGCAGGCCTTGCGCTAGAGCATGCCGCCACCATATTGCCTGGATTCACGCACTTGCAGGTAGCGCAGCCAGTCACATTCGGGCACCACCTGCTGGCCTACGCCGAAATGTTCGGCCGCGACGCGGAACGGTTGGCCGACTGCCGCCGCCGGGTCAATCGCCTGCCGCTGGGTGCGGCCGCCCTGGCTGGCACTTCGTATCCTATCGACCGTGAACGGGTGGCACGCACGCTGGGTTTCGAGGAGGTATGCCGCAATTCGCTCGATGCCGTCTCCGATCGGGACTTCGCCATTGAATTTTGCGCCAGCGCCGCCCTGGTCATGACGCATATCTCGCGCCTGTCCGAAGAGTTGGTGCTATGGATGAGCCCGCGCATCGGGTTCATCGATCTGGCGGACCGCTTTTGCACAGGCAGCTCCATCATGCCGCAAAAAAAGAATCCCGACGTTCCTGAGCTTGCGCGGGGCAAGACGGGGCGCGTCAACGGCAACCTGATCGCGCTGCTCACGCTCATGAAGGGGCAGCCGCTCGCCTACAACAAAGACAACCAGGAAGACAAGGAAGGGCTTTTCGATTCCGCCGACACCATCCGGGACACACTGACCATATTCGTCGACATGATCGGCGGCATACGCGTCAATGCGCAGGCCATGAGGGCGGCCGCCATGCAGGGCTATGCCACCGCCACGGACTTGGCCGACTACCTCGTCAAGAAGGGCGTTCCGTTCCGCGATGCACACGAAACCGTCGCTCTCGCCGTACGCGAATGCGAACAACGCGGCTGCGACCTCGCCGACCTGCCCCTGGCCGACCTGCAAGGATTCAACAAACTGGTCGAGCAAGATATCTACGCCGTGCTGACGCTGGAAGGATCAGTGGCCGCCCGCAACCATATCGGGGGCACCGCGCCGGAGCGCGTGCGCGAGGAAGCGCAACGCATTCTGGACGAATAATCAGGCGTCGAATACAGCTATTGATTCCACGTGCGCAGTGTGTGGGAACATATTGATCACCCCCGCGCCCTGCAATCGGTAGCCGCCTTCGTGTACCAGGATGGCCGCGTCACGCGCCAGTGTGGCGGGGCTGCACGAGACATAAACAAGGCGCTTGGGCCGCTCAGTGGCGGTAAGCGCCGCCAACGCACGCGCCACGGCCTCGGCGCCTTCGCGCGGCGGATCAATGAGCATCCGGTCGAAATGGCCCAAATCCCGCAACCATTGCACGTCGACCTGGAACAGGTTCAAGGTGGCAAATCGGGTGCGGTCGCCCAATCCATGCTGCCGCGCCGCCTCAAGCGCCCTTTCCGTCAGGCCGGCGCTGCCTTCGATCCCGACGACACTTGCCGCGCGGGTGGCGAGAGGCAGCGTAAAGTTGCCCAGTCCGCAGAACAAATCGGCGACCCGATCGCCCGCTTGTACGTCTAACAGCGTCAACGCCTTGGAAATGAGACTGCGATTGATAAGATGGTTCACCTGGGTGAAATCCACCGGCCGGTAATGCATGCGCAAGCCGAATTCCGGCAAGGCATAGGCGAGTATGTCTTTATCTTGCGGCCGCAGCGGGTGCACGGTTTCCGGGCCCTTGGACTGCAGCCACCACGTCACGCCATGTTTCTCCGCGAATGCGTGCAGCAAGGCAATATCGCCCTCGGCCAACGCTTCGAGGTGGCGCAAGAGCAAAACGGTGGTTGTGTCGCCCACGGCGACTTCGATCTGCGCAATACGATCGGGAATCGACAAGCTGCCCATCAGCTCGCGCAACGGAGTCAAGAGGTTAGACACGTGGAGCGGCATGACGGGGCATTCCCTCATGTCGACGACATAGCTGCCGCGGCGTTCGCGAAAACCCACGAGCACGCCGCCCTTTTTTCGTACCGCCCGCACCGACAACCGGGCCCGGTAACGATAGCCCCATGTCGGGCCATGCAGCGGCGGCAAAACCATGGCGGGGCTTAGCTTTCCGATATGCGCCAGCGAGTCTTCCAGCACACGCTGCTTGACCGCGACCTGGGCCGCGGCATCGAGATGCTGCATGGCGCAACCGCCGCAAACGCCGAAATGCGGACAACCGGGCGTGACTCGCTGCGACGACGCCTTGATGATGCGCTCGGTCCTGGCGGTGTCATACGACGCCTTGCTGCGGGTTATTCGGGCGAGCACGCGCTCACCCGGCAACGCGCCCTCCACGAACACCACCTTGCCGTCCCGGCGGGCAACGCCGCGCGCCTCCAGGTCCAGCGACTCGATATCAAGTACTTCCAACGTCATTATTCGGGCACCCAGTTGATTGAGGCCCGAATTTTGACACTCTCTGATCCGGAAGTCGAGGAGCATCCCCGTACAAGCCGGCTTTATGAGGCCATTTTGTCGGATCTGCCGCCATGACGGCTATGTGAATGGTGTTGGTGGCGCTTTTCTGCCCGTTCGGCCAGATAAGCGCCGACTTTCTCTTGTTGCGATGCATCTAGGGCATCCCACACCGCCAGCCAATTATCATCAAGCTTGCTGCGCTCTTCGTGCGCCTTGATACGCGCCTCCTGTGCCTGCTTCAATGCGGCTTTCGGGTCTACCTTGCCGGCCTTGGCCTGGTCGCTACGGGTTGTCATCATGGACTTCATCGTGTCGCGACGCGATTCCATATTGGCTTTTTGTGCGTCACGCGCGGCTTGCACCAGCTTGGCCTGGCTCTCAGTCAACGCAAGCGAATCGACAACCGTCGAGCTCACGGGTCCATAGCCGGGAACAAACAACGCGGCGTTCCCCATGTTCGCCCTTGCATGCTTGCCATGGCGGCTACCCGATTTTGCGCAGGGCGTCGCAGCCGGATCAGCCTGCACGCCGGCGGCGGTAGCAGGAGGCACCTGTTTGGCGGCAGTCGTGTCGGCGGCGGTTGCTGTAGCGGTCATGCCGCTCAATGCGATTGCGGCAGCCAGTGTGGCCAGTTTGAAAGACTGAGTAAAGATGGATGCTTGCATGGCGAGTTCCTTTGTTTCGATGGAGCCCCATTGTGCCGTCCAAGCCATTGCGCATCTGTTACCGCGCCGGCGCAGTCTTTTCAGTTGGTTTCAGATAGCGGCCATGCCGCCAGATATTCGCGCCAGTGAGTAGCCGCGCTGGCCTCGAGCGTGTCGCGTACTAGCTGCACTTCGGCATCGTAGGCTTGGCGGTCGAGTTCGCCTTTCATGAATCGAAACCTGCAATAAACCAGCCATGTATTGACCACGTCGGTTTCGCAATACGCCCTCACATCGTCCGCCTGGCCGTTGGACCATGCTCGCCAGACCTGGCTGCCGTCCATGCCAAGCTTGCCGGGGAAACCGCAAAGCTTGGCCAGATCGTCCAGCGGCGCATTCGCGCGGCCATTGTATTTGGCCAGCAAATCCATTAGGTCGGTATGTCGTTGGTGATAGCGGCTAATGTAATTGTTGTACTTGAAGTCGCGGTCGTCCTCGCCCATGTCCCAGTAGCGCGGCGCCTGGACGCCGTGTATCAGGCTACGATAGTGCAGCACCGGCAAGTCGAAGCCGGAACCGTTCCAGCTTACCAATCGTGGGGTATATCGCTCTATTGTCTTGAAGAAACCGGTAATCAACGTGGATTCGGTATCGTCGGCCGTACCCAGCGTTTTTACGCGAAAGCCCTGATCATCGCGAAACACGCAGCCGATCACCGCTACCCGATGCAGATGCAATGGCAGGAAGTCGGTGCCGTGCGACGCCTGCCTTGCCTCGAGGGCGGCTTCGATTACCTGCGTATCCGTAAGTTCGGGGCCCCATTGGGGGTTCAGGCGGCGCAGGCCGGCCGCGTCCGGTATTGTTTCAAGGTCGAAGACAAGCGTGGGAATCATCGTACGGGCAAATAAGACAACGGGTTTACCGGCGTGCCACGGCGCCGCACTTCGAAGTGCAGCCGGGGCGATGTGGTATCGGTCTGGCCGATGGCCGCAATTTTGGCGCCCTTTTTGATTTGCTGCCCGGTCTTCACCAGCAAGGTCTGGTTATGGGCATAGGCGGTGATGAAGCCGTCGGAATGGCCCAACAATATAAGATTGCCCAATCCGCGTACGCCATTGCCGGCATACATGACCTTGCCGTCGGCGGCGGCGTGAACGGGTTCGCCTATGGCGCCCGCAATGTCTATGCCTTTCGTGTTCGCGTTGAAACTTTGGATGACTTTTCCAGAGGCTGGCCAGCCCCAATTGATCGTGCCGGCATCGCTGGCCCGCGCCGCCGTGGTTGCGGGCTCGGCCGGCACCACAGGGGTGATGGGCGCTGGCTTTCCGACGCCCGGCGCCGCCGGTATCGGTGCCGCGCCGGAACCATCCAGCCTTAGCACCTGCCCGACCCGTAGCTGGCCTGGATCGCCAATGTTATTCAGGCGAGCCAAAGTGACGACGTCGACGTTGTTGGCCTGGGCAATTTTGTACAGCGTGTCGCCTGGCCTGACGATATACGTGCCGCCCGTGGATGGGGCCACAGGCCCTCCCGACATATCGGTTACCGGTGCCTTGGTGGTCCGCGATGCGCAGCCTGCGAGAACGGTGGTGACAAGTACGGCAGCAAGCACCACATAGCGGGAGGCGCGTTTGGGCCGCTGAAATGCCATTGTGCCTGTCGTCCGAAACGTCGCTGCATGCATAGAAATCTCCTGAAAGCTTAAGACTGTGTTCCTGCCCGAAGTGGGACGAAGCGAACGGACTCAAGCTCGTCACGGCGCCAGGTTGCGGTGCCAGTGCGTTCAATTAGAATCAGGCGTTGCGCTGTCGTGCCCTCCGGGGCGATTAAACGGCCCCCGACAGCCAACTGTTCAAGCAGCGCCTGGGGAATTTTAATGCCGGCTGCGGCAATGATGATGGCATCGAAGGGTGCGACGCCGGGCAAACCCGCCATGCCGTCTCCGAAGCTGAGCCGAACGCGCCCAATAAGCTTCAATACCCTAAGATGCTCGCGCGCCATGTCGTACAGGCCGCGAATGCGCTCGACGGCGTGAACGTCCTTGACGAACTGGGCGAGGACCGCCGCCTGGTAGCCGCAACCGGCGCCTACTTCAAGTACTTTAACCGGAACACGATTTTCGCACACAACGGAAATCATGCGCGCGACCACCCACGGCTGCGAGATGGTCTGGCTGTAACCGATGGGCAAGGCGGCGTCGTCGTAGGCGCGGCTTGCCAGCCCGTCGTCGATGAACATATGGCGCGGCACCGCCATCATGGCGTCCAGAACACGTTCGTCCTGGATACCCTGGTTGCGCAGGCGCTGAATCATCATGCTGCGTGAGCGCTCTGAGTTAAGGCCGAGATTCGTCAAGGGCGCCGGGTCGCGCGCGACCGACGTGCCTGGCGTGACCCTGGCCTGTGTGAATATTCGCGTATTGCTGTTGGCCGTGCTGACCCCGCCGCCCAGGCTGGAGCGCCCGAAACGATTGGTCGTGCCGTTGGCGAAAGGAAAAGGTACTACGGGTTTGCGCATAATGGCCCCGCCCAGTCCCGTATATGGGGAAGTTGCTCGTGGTAGGTTAGGTCCAGGCGCAACGGTGTAATGGATACGGCTTGCCGTCCGATGGCACCGAAGTCTGTATCGGCCGACGAATCGGAGACCCGCCCGACGGGGCCTATCCAGTACACGGGATCGCCATATGGCGTGCTGCTCTTGATGACGGGTTCGGACGGGTGGCGTTTGCCGAGCCGGGTGATTTGCATTCCCTGGAGGGCTTCGTAGGGCACGGCCGGCACATTCACATTGAGCAGGACGTTCGAACCGAGCGGACTGGCGATGTGTTGCATTACCAGTTGGCGCGCCACGCGCCCCGCCGTGTCGAGATGCTGCCATCCTTTTTCCACGAGGGAAAAGGCAATGGCGGGTATGCCGAACAGGTACCCCTCGGTTGCCGCGGCGACCGTGCCTGAATACAGCGTATCGTCGCCCATGTTGGCGCCGTTATTGATGCCCGAGACAACCAGGTCCGGACGGAAATCCAGCAGTCCTGTCAGCGCAATATGCACGCAGTCGGACGGCGTTCCGTTCACGTAGAAGTAGCCATTGGCCGCCTGACGGACCGACATGGGTCGGTTCAATGTGAGCGAATTGGATGCCCCGCTGCAATTGGTTTCCGGCGCAACCACTGTCAGTTCCCCCAGGCCTTTCAGCGCTAGCACCAAGGCGTCGAGACCCGGGGCTGTATAGCCGTCGTCGTTCGCTACCAATATGCGCATTGCCTTTCCACCGAATTCAACTGAACGTAGCGAATTGTACCTGCTCGTTTTGGAGTTTTGGGTGACACTAGGTAGAATCGCCGCACAACCCACCGGAGTACGTAAATATATGTCAGCCGCCGTTCCCAGCCTTATCTCGCTAGCCCTGATCGTTTTTTCCTACGTGGTCGGCTCGGTTTCATTCGCGGTCATCGTCAGTCGCCTGATGAGGCTCCAGGATCCCCGCACCTTCGGGTCCAGGAATCCGGGAGCCACGAACGTATTGCGAACCGGAAATAAAACCGCCGCCGCGCTTACGCTGTTTGGGGACGCGGCAAAAGGCTGGGCGGCGGTGGCCATTGCAACGTACGCGGCTACGGCACTCCATTTACCCATGGTGGTCGTGGCCTTGTGCGCTATTGCTGTATTCCTGGGGCATCTGTATCCCGTCTTCCTGCAGTTCAAGGGCGGCAAGGGTGTGGCTACCGCCCTGGGCGTGCTGCTGGCCCTGAACCCTTGGCTTGCCTTGGCGACTGTGGGCACATGGCTTATCGTTGCGTACGTTACCCGTTATTCGTCGATGGCAGCCATTATGGCCGCTATATTCGCGCCTCTTTATTACCTGCTGGGCGGGAATGTGGCGTGGGAACTGCACGCGACCATCGCCTTGGCCGTCGCCACCATCAGCGTATTGCTGGTTTTCCGGCATCGGCTCAACATCAGCCGCCTCATGACAGGAAAAGAAAGCCGTATTGGCAGCAAAAAGAAGTAGCTCAGGCACGCGACGGCGACGGGCCCAGGCACACATCGTGCAAGTCCCAGCGCGGCCTGACAGTGAATGCGTGCTGCGTATCGGCAAGGTCGACCAGGCCGGCATTCACGCGCATTGCCGCGGCAAAGGCAATCATGGCACCGTTATCGGTGCATAAGTCCAGGGGCGGAAAAAACACCTCGCCTCCCAACGTCGGCATGGCTTGGTACAGACGCGCGCGCAAATGACGGTTTGCGCCAACGCCGCCCGCCACGACCAGACGCTTCAAGCCCGTTTGTTTCATGGCCTTGATCGACTTTGCCGCAAGCACATCGACAATGGCGGCCTCGGTTGCGGCCGCAAGGTCGGCGCGCTGCTGCTCCGACAAACTTCCGTGTTCTTTTTCCAGATTCCTCAGGCGCGTCAGGACAGCGGTCTTTAGACCGCTGAAGCTGAAGTCCAAGTCCTTGCTGTGCAGCATGGGACGCGGCAACTCGAACACACCGGCGTCTCCCTGTTCCGCAAGCGCCGATAGCGCCGGCCCGCCGGGATAACCCAGCCCCATCAGCTTGGCCGTCTTGTCGAACGCCTCGCCAGCCGCATCGTCGAGCGTTTCGCCCAGCAATTCATAGTCGCCCACACCGTTTACCCGCATCAGCTGGGTATGGCCGCCCGACACCAGCAGCGCAATAAATGGAAATGAAGGCCTGGGCTCCGCCAGTAAAGGCGACAGTAAGTGACCTTCGAGGTGATGAATGGGAATGGCGGGCAGGCCACGCGCCCACGCGAACGACTGCGCCACGCTTGCGCCGACAAGCAGAGCGCCGGCCAGCCCCGGTCCGGCCGTGTATGCCACGGCATCGATGCCGTCTGCTGAAATATTCGCCGCATTCATCACCTCGCGGGTCAAAGGCAATATACGGCGAATGTGATCGCGAGAGGCGAGTTCGGGCACGACCCCGCCATACTCTTCGTGCATTGCTACCTGACTATGCAATGCGTGCGCCAAAAGACCGCTCTGGGTGCTTACCAGGGCCACGCCGGTTTCATCGCAAGAACTTTCAAAGCCAATAATAATCATGCCCGGTAGTGTACAGCGGCTTGCAAAATCGACTTAGAATTCAGTCTTCGTCTTTTAACTCCTGGACTGGGCATGCTCGAACGATTCTTCCGCCTGCGCGAACACGGTACAACAGTGCGTACCGAAGTACTCGCCGGCATTACGACCTTCCTGACCATGTCATACATCATTTTCGTGAATCCGGAAATACTGTCCAGCACCGGCATGGACAAAAACGCCGTATTCGTCGCCACTTGCCTTGCCGCCGCCTTGGGCACGCTGGTCATGGCGTTTCTCGCCAACTGGCCGATCGGCATGGCGCCCGGCATGGGACTCAATGCATTTTTCGCATTCACCGTCGTCGGCGGCCTGGGCTATACCTGGCAGCAGGCGCTGGGAGCCGTGTTTATTTCGGGGGTGATCTTCCTCATCATCACCCTGACCGGAGTTCGATCGTGGTTGATCGCCGGGATACCCCAGTCCCTGCGTTCCGCCATTGCCGCGGGCATTGGCCTTTTTCTGGCGATTATTGCGTTGGGCGGCGCCGGCATTGTCGTGGCGCACCCCGCAACCACAGTTGCACTGGGCGACCTTACTTCCCCGCCTGCCCTGTTCGCCATATTCGGTTTTTTCGTAATAGCAACGCTGGATGCCTTGAAGATACGCGGCGCCATCCTTATTGGCATCATCTTCGTCACCGCGCTCTCCATACTGACTGGCCAGAGTGAGTTCCAAGGTGTTTTCTCGGCACCGCCCAGCCTTGCGCCCACGTTTCTGCAACTCGACATCCTGGGCGCACTGCATACGGGCTTCATCCATGTCATTCTGGTGCTCGTCCTGGTCGAGGTTTTCGACGCAACCGGCACCATGATAGGCGTGGCGAAGCGCGCCAATCTAATCCAACCAGGGAAACCAAACCGTCTGGGAAAAGCCCTGCTCGCCGACAGTTCGGCGATCGTGGCGGGTTCTTTTCTAGGCACAAGCAGCACCACCGCCTACGTGGAAAGCGCAACCGGCGTCCAGGCGGGCGGCCGAACCGGACTCACGGCCCTGACCATTGCGGTCCTGTTCCTGCTGTCCTTGTTCCTGGCGCCTCTGGCGGGTTCCGTCCCGGGCTACGCGACAGCGCCCGCCCTTCTGTACGTTGCCGGACTGATGTTGCGCGAAATTACCGAGATCGACTGGAATGAAGTGACGGAGGCCACACCGGCAGCCCTCACCGCCATCGTCATGCCCCTGACCTATTCCATAGCCAACGGATTGGCATTCGGCTTCATCAGTTATGTTGTCCTCAAGGCCGCTACCGGGCGTTACCGCGACATCCATATGGCCACGTTGCTGGTTGCCGTGTTGTTCATGGCAAAGTACGCCTTTTTTCCCGAATAAGCGGCATTGCCCGCGACAAAAGGCACATCGCACGCGGTAACTGACGCACGATGGCCCGATCCTAAGTATGATTCGGTTCGTCTTACCCGAAATCATCGAAATAATATGGCGACAGCGCAGCAAAATTTTGATCGGGGCAACTGGCTTGCCTCGATCTTCCTGATCATCGGGCTGGCCGCAACCGGTCTGGCATGGTGGGAAGGAAAAAAGCTGGTGGAGCAAGAGTTGGCCTCGCAGCTAGATGCGCGCGCCTCCGATGCCCGAAACAGCCTGGAACGCCAAATCGGGGAATACACCGAGGTTCTGCGCGGCTACCAGGCGCAATTCTCGGCTCGTCCCGACCTGACTCGCGACGCGTTTCAACGCGCGACGCAATCGCTCGATCTCGAAGGGCGGCTACCCGGCATACAGGCCGTGGGCTTCAGCCCGCGCACAGCGAACGAAGGCAGCTTTCCGGTTCGCTACATCGAGCCTATCGCTCACAACAGCAGCGGCATAGGCTACGACCAAGGCGCCGACGCCAAACGCCGCATCGCCATCGACCGCATGCGCGACACGGGCGAACTTGCCGCCAGCGAGCGCATCAGGCTTTTCATCGAACCGGGAAACATAGATGGCGTGGTGTTCTTTTTGCCGCTTTACCATGGCGGCGGCATACCGGCGACCATAACGGAAAGAAGGGAGCAGTTATCTGGCTTAGTGTTCCTGGCTACCCGGGCCGATGAGATGTTGCGCGCCGTCTTCGGCGCACCGCAACTGGACGACTTGAACATTACCGTCGAGCACGTAAGCTTGGAAGGTACCGATACCGCGAATGCCGCCGGCCAACCGATCTACGATAGCCGCAGCCCGGAAGCGCGGAAAGTCTGGGCGCCGGCCGCCGGGGACTTGGGCCTGAACCGGCAGGTCGACGTGGCGGTAGGCGGCACGATTTGGCGCATGAACATCGCGGCCAAGGAACAGTTCATACAGCAATCGCAGACGTGGCTGCCTTTTGTCACAGCCATGGCCGGCACACTGCTGAGCCTATTCGTTTTCTTCGCCATGCGGGCGTTGAATGCGTCGCGCAACTCATCCGAAAAGCGCGCCCGGGCGGTGGAGTCCTCCTTGCATAGCCGGGACAGGCAACTGACGGAGATCATGGGGTCGATCAATGAAGTGCTGTGGACATCCCGGTTTCCAGAAGGAACCATTAGTTATGTCAGCCCCGCCGTCGAGCGCGTTTACGGCCGCCCTGCGGAAGCCTTCTACCAGAGCCGGCGCCTCTGGCTGGAGTGCATCCATCCTGAAGATCGCGACCGTGTCGTAGGCTTCGTGAAAAAGGTCAAGAAGCGCGGCCAATCCAGCATTCATTATCGCATTGTCCGACCCGACGGAACCGTCCGCTGGTTGCGGTATGCCGTGAACTTCGTGCAAGATGCATCCAAGGCCATCGTCCGTGTCAATAGCGTAGGCAGCGACGTCACCGACGAGTACCTTCTGGAGCAGTCGTTGCGGCGTAGCCACCGCGCGTTACTCGCCATCCACGACTGCAAGGAAAAGACCGCTATCGCGGAAGATGAGCACGCCTTGCTGCAAGGCATATGCGAAGTGGTTGTGAACGCGGGTTATCGATTGGCTTGGGTCGGTCTTCTGCTTCCCGACGACAAGCACGACCATGGAGCAAGCCTGCGCATGACCAACATAGCGGGCCAAAGCCAGAGCTATGTCGAAAACATCAAGGGGCCGCTCGCAGATGAGCCGGAAAAGCTAAGCACGATCGAGCGCGCACTGCGGACTCAACGTGCCGCCACGGCAAATAACTTCCAGCAGGAAGCGCATATTCCCTGGCGCGCGGCGGCATTGGGCCACGGACTCCATGCGAAGGCTGCCCTGCCCCTTATCCAGAACGGAAAAGTCATCGGCGTGCTGAACGTTTATGCCGGCGAAGTCGAGGCCTTCGACAGCGAAGAGCTGGGGTTGCTCGAAAGCCTGGCGCAGAGCGTGATCGCGGCCTTGCAATCCCTGCGCGAGCATACGCTGCGCAAGAAAACCGAAGCCGCCTTGCACTTGCGCCAGCGCGCTATCGAGGCGAGTGCGAATGCGATCGTCATCACCAACGCCACAAAGCCCAACTTTCCTGTGGAATACGTGAACCCGGCGTTCGAAAGCATGACGGGTTACAACTCCGAGGAAATACTGGGCAAGAGCCTGCGTTTTCTTCGCCGCGATGATCACGACCAGACGGGGATCGTGCAGATTCGGGCCATACTTGCCGCCAAGACGTCGGGTCACGCGACGATGCGCAATTACCGCAAGGACGGCACGATGTTCTGGAGCCAGGTATATATTGCTCCGGTCAAGGACGACGCCGGCACTGTCACGCATTTTGTCGCAGCCAAGTACGACGTAACGGAGATGAAGCGCTACCAGGCTGAGCTCGAGTTCCAGGCGAATCACGACGCCCTGACCAATCTTGCAAACCGCAAGCTGCTGCAAGATCACCTTCGTGGCGCGATCATGGCAGCCGACAAGGGCGGCCCCGCTCTTTGGGTCGCATTCCTGGATCTGGACAATTTCAAGTACGTGAATGATTCCCTGGGGCATGGCGCGGGCGACGTTCTTCTACAGAAGATGGCCGGACGCCTGGAACACGCCGTCCGCCCCAATGACATCGTGGCGCGCCAGGGAGGGGACGAATTCGTACTCATTCTGCGAGAGCACAAAGACAATGTCTCCGCACCGGCGCTGCTGCAACGCGTTATGGAGGTCATCGCGCAACCGGTCCAGATAAATGGCCATACCTTTTACCCGACATGCAGCATTGGGGTTGCAGTTTATCCCGACGACGGCGACGACCCCGACACGCTGATCAAGCATGCGGATATCGCCATGTACCGGGCCAAAGAGGCCGGCCGCGACAACTTCCAGTTCTTTACGGCGGGGTTGAACGAGAAGGCACTGGAGCGGCTGCAGTTGGAAACCGACCTGCGCAATGCCATAGACCGCAACGAGCTCTTGCTTCACTACCAGCCACAGGTCAGCCTACAGACGGGCCGGGTTGTCGGGATGGAGGCGCTGATCCGGTGGGCGCATCCGAGCATGGGCATGATCGCGCCCAGCCGCTTCATTAGCCTGGCCGAGGAAACCGGACTTATCGTGCCGATCGGGGACTGGGTGATTCGCGAGGCCTGCCGGCAAAACAAAGCATGGCAAGACGCGGGCTTGCCTGCCCTGCGCATTGCCGTCAACCTTTCAGCGCGCCAGTTCGCCGAAGACAATCTTGTGCCGTTCATTACAGCTACGCTTGAAGAGACTGGCCTGGATCCGCGTTACCTGGAAATCGAACTGACCGAAAGCATGGTAATCAGCGATGTGAAACGTACCATCGGCATCCTGAAACAGCTCAAGGCGCTAGGCCTGCAAATTTCGATCGACGACTTCGGCACTGGATACTCAAGCCTTTCTTCTCTTAAACGATTCCCCATCGACGTCCTGAAAATAGATCAGTCCTTCGTGCGGGACATTACCGTGGATCCAGACGGCGCAGCCATCGTCACGGCGATTATTTCGCTGGGGCATAGCCTGAACTTGCAGGTCATCGCCGAAGGCGTCGAAACGACGGGGCAACTAGCCTATTTGGAAGAACGCGGATGCGACCTGATACAGGGCTACCTTTTCAGCCGGCCGCTGGATACCGGCGCTTTCCAAAGTCTGATCCTCGAAGACAAGACGTTGCCGTTAAAAGGCGCTACACTGGCCTAATACCTACATTACTAAGACCAAAGCGGCTGCCCGGCCGCTTTTTATTTTGGGGTTGGCAATGAGCACCATCGAGCTGGACAAAGATACTTTTCAGGCGGCGATCCATGACAGCAAGCCGTTGATCGTCGATTTCTGGGTGCCATGGTGCGGTCCATGCCGCAGTTTTGCCCCTGTGTTCGAGCAGGCATCGAGCAAGCACGACGACATTACGTTCGCGAAGGTCAACACAGAAGAACAACCGGAGCTCGCCACAGGCATGAATATACGCTCCATCCCCACGCTCATGGTGTTTCGCGAACAAGTCTTGCTGTTTTCCCAGGCCGGCGCGCTGTCGGCCAGCCAGCTTGACGAACTCATTGAACAAGTGAAGGCGGTCGACATGGAACAAGTGCATGCGGAGATTGCCGCACAACAGCCGGGCACGGACGGCAAGTAAAGCGGCAGTCCAGCCGACGCTCTATGGTTCGCTTGGGCAAGGCGGCGCCGGTTGCCAGCTTCCCTGGCCGCGTGTCAGATTGGCAAACAGTTCCGCCAATAGCTTTTCCTTGTCGCGCGGAATGGCCAATTCCCAACAAACCCCGTCGCCAATGAACGATTCGCGAACTATGCGCGCGCCGAAGGCAGCAAACCGCGACTGCACCATGGCCATGTCCGTGTAACGGCACTGACATAGAACGCTGGCTTCATCGACCAATTCCCGTTTTTCAGCGAGCCGCAAGCATTGAGCGGCTGCCCCGCCATAAGCGCGTATGAGGCCCCCAGGACCCAGCTTTATGCCGCCGAACCACCGGATGACAAGCACGGCCACGCGATCGCATTGCTGACCCTCTATTGCCTGAAGTATGGGCCGGCCGGCCGTTCCGCCGGGCTCGCCGTCATCATTGAACCGGTAGGCGGAACCAATGCGGTACGCCCAGCAATTATGCGTTGCTTCCGCAACGCTATGCGCGGCAAAGAACTGCATGGCCTCGGCCGGCGTGGTGGCGGCGTCGGCCATGACCAGGAAACGGCTTTTTCTGACGTCTTCCTGGTACGTGGCGAGTCCCGCCAGTGTATATGGCATGGCGCCCGCGGATCAGACCTCGATGCCGCGCGACGCCAGATAGTCGTCGTAGCTGCCCTGGTAGTCCACAACGTCGCCGCCAGGCATGATTTCGATGATGCGCGTCGCCAATCCCGACACGAATTCACGGTCATGCGAGACGAACACCAGTGTCCCCGCGTATTGCTCGAGGGCAAACTGCAGCGACTCGATGGATTCCATGTCGAGGTGGTTGGTGGGTTCGTCGAGCAACATGACGTTATGGCGTCCAAGCATCAGGCGGCCGAAACTCATGCGGTTCTTTTCGCCGCCCGACAATACCCGTACTTCCTTGCCGATATCGTCGCCCGAGAAAAGGAGGCGGCCAAGGACCGAACGCATGGCCTGATCGTCGTCGCCGGGCTGGCGGTAATCGGTAAGCCAATCGAAAAGATTGCAGTCGGACTGGAATTTGTCGGACACGTCTTGGGCCATATAGCCGATGTCGGCGCTCTCGGACCATTTGATGCTGCCGCTGTCGGGCTGCAGGTCGTTGGCCAGCATCCGCAGCAGCGTGGTCTTGCCCACGCCGTTGGCACCGATGATGGCGACTTTCTGGCCCGCATCGATCATGGCGGAAAAAGGCTTGATGACCGGCTTGTCGTAAGACTTGGTGATTGATTCCACGGTGACCGCCAGGCGATGCAGCACTTTGGTCTGCTCGAAGCGAATATACGGGTTGACGCGCGACGACGGCTTTACTTCAATGGCGCCCGCCTTGATGCGGTCGATTTGCTTGAGACGCGAAGTGGCCTGACGCGCCTTCGACTTGTTGGCCGCAAAACGGCGAACGAAGTCCTGCAATTCGGCAACGCGCTCTTTGGCCTTCGCATTTGACGCCGACACTTGCTGGCGCGCCTGGGTCGAGGCCAGCATGTAGTCGTCGTAGTTGCCCGGATAAATCCGCAGCTCGCGGTAGTCCAGGTCGGCCATGTGCGTGCAGACCTGATTCAGGAAGTGTCTGTCGTGGCTGATGATGATCATTGTGCTTTGGTAGCCGTTGAGAACGTCTTCCAGCCAACGTATGGTGTTGATGTCCAGGTTATTGGTTGGCTCATCCAGCAGCAAGACGTCCGGGTTGGAGAACAAGGCCTGCGCCAATAGGACGCGCAGCTTCCAGCCTGGAGCCACTTCGCGCATTTGCGCGTTGTGCTGAACCACCGGAATTTCCAGACCCAACAAGAGCTCGCCCGCGCGCGCTTCGGCCGTATACCCGTCATACTCCGCAAACTTGGCCTCCAGGTTTGCGGCATGCATGTAGTCGTCTTCGGTGGCATCGGGATTGGCATAGATGGCATCGCGCTCGGACATGACTTGCCACATTTCTTCGTGGCCCATCATGACGACGTCCAGCACCCGAACATCTTCGTAACCGAATTGGTCCTGGCGCAGCTTACCCAGGCGCACGCCCGGATCGAGCGACACGTTGCCGCCCGTGGATTCCAGGTCGCCGCCTATGATCTTCATGAAGGTGGATTTGCCCGAGCCGTTGGCGCCGATCAGCCCGTAGCGATTTCCGTCGCCGAACTTGACGCTGACATTTTCAAAAAGCGGCTTGGAACCGAACTGAATAGTAAGATTTGCAGTGGAGATCACGTAGTGGTATCACGGTAAAGAGTCTGAATAACCCACTAGTTTAGCAAGTCCCGCTTAAAAATGCTCTTCCAACACCAAGTGCGCCATGCCCGCTTCGGTGGCTATTCCAACTTTCTTGCCGACGGGCAGCGTGGCCTTCACTTTCACATGGCCATAAGGCAGATCGCATATCACGGGAACCTTGACGGTTGCGCGCAGCCACTTGACCACGGACGGCAGATCGTAGCCGTTATCGTTCGCTCCTAGACGATACTCGGTGAACTTGCCCAGCACGATGGCTTGCTGGTTGGAAAGTACACCGGAATGCCACAAGTGCGTCAACATGCGCTCTATGCGAAACGGATGTTCGGCGACGTCTTCGAGGAACAGGATGCCACCATCGACTTTGGGTAGATACGGCGTGCCCGCAAGCGAGGCCACCATGGCAAGATTCCCGCCCCACAGAATACCCCGCGCGTCCACCGCGTCAGCGTCTGGCGACTCGAAGCTTAGTATCTCGAGCTCCCCGCGCATGCTCTCGACGAAGAGCGCCGCAGTCAGGTCGTCCATTTTCTTGGCGCCGAAGTCGAACACAGCGGTCGGGCCGGCATAACTGATGGCGCCGGTCTGTGCGAGCAATGCGAGGCTGAACGCGGTGAAATCGCTCTGGCCTATGAATATTTTTCCGCTGTCGGCGACCGCCTTCCAGTCGATAAAAGGAAGCAACCGGCTTAAGCCGTAGCCGCCACGTGTCGCCATGACGATAGGATGTTTTTGCTTCAATGCCCGCGCAATGCCTGCCAGCCGCTGTTTATCGGTGCCCGCAAACCGTTCGTGCACGGCCAAGGCCGCGCGGTCGACCGCCGACTTGAAGCCCAGTTCGCGCAGTCGTAGGCGGGCTACGTCTATTGTGGCGGGATCGGCCACCGCACCGGAGGGAGATATGAGGTAAATACCGTCAGGAGGTGCATCGGCATGGGGGGCATCGTGCTCGTGATCGCAGGATAGGTGATGGTCGTGAGCGTGCGCCGCTAGCGTCATGGTGTGGCCGTTAAAACGATGGATAAGGAATCGGACAGATATAGTAATGCATGGAAAACCGGCCACGCCATCCGTAGCGGGCGAACCCTAAGTTTTTATGCAGGCGCAGCCCGGCCCGGATCCGGCGCGTCGGCGTTCCCGGAAAAACCGCCGTAGCACGTCGCCGCATTCGGCGGCCATCAGGCCGCCACTGACATTGGTCTGGTGGTTGAGCTGTGGATGGGTGTGCAGGGACAGCACGCTACCGCACGCGCCCGTTTTGGGATCGGCCGCGCCGAATACGACCCGCGCCACCCGCGCATGCAGCATGGCCCCTATGCACATCGCGCAAGGTTCGAGCGTGACGAATACGCTGGCGCCCGGCAAGCGGTAATTTCCCAGAACCGAGGCCGCGCGGCGCAAGGCCACGATTTCAGCATGGCTGCTGGGGTCGTGATCTGTGATGGTGCGATTGAATCCGGCGCCGATCATGGCGCCTTGCGAATCGAGCACGACCGCGCCCACCGGCACCTCGCCGGCGGCATACGCCAGTGCGGCCTGGTCCAGGGCCGCCTGCATCGCGGCCCGGTCGGCGGATTCGTTTACGGCGGCGGGCTCGTAAAACGTAGGGGCAACCGCGGGCAGGGACTCAGCCACGATAGATTCGATTGTTCAGTGAGATTCGGCCGGCCAGGCTTTCCACCGCCTCTTCCAGCCATTGATAGAGTTCCGCTTCTTCGTCGTAGCGGGCCTGATTCAAATTTGACACGCGGCCCTCCTGGATAAACCCCCATGCGCGGCTACGCTTGTCGCGGTGCTTTGGATCCCACACGCCGAACGCAACGCCGCCCGACCGGCGTATCAATGAAAAGCACGGAATATCGGTGTATCCGTCGCCCACGAAGATCATTTGCTCGAACGGAATGCGCAACATGTCCTGGGAGAATTTCCTGTTTACCTCGAAAGGCTTGTTGCGCGAGCCAGGCCCGATGATGCCCTTCTGTATGTGGAACAAATAGCGCGTCTTGTCGGTGAAGCTGACTATACGGCGAGGAAACTGGATGCCGCCCTGCTCGCCGTAAATGAATTCCGATGCCCAGATATCGGTGAATTCATGCGCGATGGAGGTATGCCTGAGGACGTCGCCGATACCGCTGGAGATGAGATAAAACTCCAGGTGTATTTGCGGATGATGCTCTTTAACCATCGAACGCAGCCGGCTGAACAGCGTGTCGACGCCCGCATGCAGCGGCAGCCGTCGGCCCCACTCTTGCAGCCGTTGTTGTGTGATCAAGCCGTGCGCATGCGACTTGGACAGTTCTATCATGCGGTGGAGATAAGCCGGCACCGGATCCCAGTCTTCCTGAAATAACAAGGGATCGACCTGCTCCGACCAGAAACGCCGCACGTCCACGCCGATATCCGCCAGGAAGCCCGACGTGCTGTCTGGCGCCAGCGTATCGTCAAAATCAAAAACCAGGGCAATAACATCGGACATACAAAGACTCTCGGTAAGCGCAAAGGCTCGGGGACAAAGGCGAGTTTACCCCGGCCATGGCGACGGGCCATTCAAAGTGTCGATGCGGGCTTACATGTCCGAAACGCACAAGACAGCGGCTCCTGCTTGAAGTAACATTATTTTACCGCTGCAAAATTACTAATCACCCAGGAGATTTTATGCTCGGACGCATTGCCATCCATTTACACCACGACGTCGGTTGCAAACGACGCCTGCAGGCAGCCATACAATTGGCCACCGAGCACAAGGCGGAACTCATCGGAATATATCCCAGCGATTCCGCATCTCAGTATATGCACGAAGACACGGTCATTCCCGACGAAGTGCATCGGGTCCTGAAGAACCACGTCGACCGCGAACGCGCGGAAATCAAGAAGCTGTTCCTGGAACAGACTGCCGCCGCCGGCATCAAGGCACAGTGGCGCACCCCGCGCGGCGCGCCAGATGAAGCATTGGCCCTGCATTCACGTTTTTGCGACCTCCTGGTCATGAGTAAAGCGGAAAACCGGGACACCGTTACCTCCATGGTTCCCAATTTGCCGGAATCGGTCGTCATGGCCGCAGGCCGACCGGTATTAATGATCCCCGCCGTCGGCCAGATTCCGTCAATCGGCAAGCGCATCCTGTTTTGCTGGGACCATCGCCGCGAATCGGCGCGCGCCTTCCTCGATGCCGCGCCCTTCCTCAAAGGTTGCACCGAGCTGGTCGTGCTGACCATTGATCCCGACCCGGAAAACCTGCGCAAGAAAGATGTGTACGAGTCGGATTTTGCCGACTACTGCGCATCGCTGGGCTACCCCAAGCCCCTGCAGGTGGTCAAAGACAGCGAAGATTTCGGCGTGGGCAATATTATCCTCAATAGCACGACCGACTACGGTAGCGACCTGATCATCATGGGCGCTTACGGCCACAGCCGCATGCGTCAGTGGATCATGGGCGGCGCTTCGCGCACGCTGTTAAGTTCCATGACAGTCCCTATCGTCCTGTCTCACTAAGCGTTTTAACCGCCGCAGTACGCGCGGCAACACCTGGGGCAGGTCTTCCGAGATCAGCCCCGGCCCCGCCAGCCGTCCCGCCTCGCCATGCAGCCACACGGCGGCCGCCGCTGCGTCGAAAGCGTCCATGCCTTGGGCCATCAACCCCCCTATCATGCCGGCCAGCACATCGCCTGTTCCGCCCGTTGCCAGGTCGGGCGGCGCGTTTGAATTAATGTAGGCACGGCCATCGGGGGCCGCAACTATCGTATCGGGACCTTTAAGAACCAATACCGCGCCACTTTGCCCGGCCGCCTGCCGCGCCTGCTCCAGCTTGCTGGCATTCGTAGGAAAAAGCCGGCCGAACTCGCCCTCGTGCGGAGTCAGTACGCATGCCCCCGTGATCGCATCGAACAAAATCGACGGCTCGGTGGAAAATACGCTGATTGCATCGGCGTCCAGCACCGTGGCGCGGCGCTCGGCCAGCGCCCACAACGCATAGGCTTTTGTATCGGCGCTTATTCCCGCTCCGGGGCCAATTACCACTGCGTTCTTGCGGGGATCCGACAGAAGTACGGCGAAGTCGTCGACGGTTTCCAGCGGCTGCACCATGATGCTGGTTAGCGCGCTTGCGTATACCGCCCACGCCGACGCGGGCGCGGCCAGTGTGACCAGGCCGGCTCCAATGCGCGCGGCACCCAGCGCCGACAACCGCGCGGCGCCCGTCATAACGGGACCCCCGGCGACCAACACGTGGCCGCGCTGGTATTTATGCGCATCCAGCCTGGGCCATGGAAAGGCGTGCAGCCATAGGTCTGGCCCGTTCTCGAATGCGCATGCCGATATGCTTTCCAGGACCGCCGGCGGAATACCGATGTCGGCGACGATAATCCGTCCGCAGAGCGACCGTCCGGGAAATAGAACGTGACCGGGCTTTTTACGGAAAAAAGTCACTGTGATCGTTGCCTGCATTGCCACGCCGCGTAGTTGCCCTGTCGCGCCGTCCAGGCCGCTGGGCACATCGACAGCACATACGGGGATCTTGCGGGCGGCAACGGTGCGGATGATCTCCGCCGCCTCAGCTTCCACGGACCGCGACAGGCCCGCGCCGAAGATGGCGTCGACCACGATACCCGTGCCGTCGAGCAACAACGGGGAGAACGCTACTATTTGGTCGTCCCAAAGTGCGGCACAAGCCGCCGCGTCGCCAACAAGCGCTTCCGGCCGTCCAAGCAGAGCCAGCGTTACATGCCAGCCTGACGATTTCAGGTGGCGCGCCGCCACGAAACCATCGCCACCATTGTTGCCCGGCCCGCATAACACCAGCACGGGTCGCTTAGACCAATGCGAGGCGATCGCGTTGGCCACTGCCGACCCCGCCGCCTCCATTAATGCCAATCCGCTGATGCCGGCCTCCATGGCGGCCTGATCGGCCTGTGCCATCTGGGACGGCGTCAAAAGCGTATGGTCATGCCTGGGTAGCGTCATCGTGTCCGGCCATGGGCGGTATGTAAATTGCGATTGGGGATTATGGTATTGTGCCCGAGTGCATTGGTGAAATCATTATGTCGCCCATTATTTCCGTGTCCAACCTGGATAAGACGTACGCATCGGGTTTCCGTGCGCTCAAGGACATTAATCTCAACATCCGCCACGGCGAGATTTTTGCCTTGCTGGGGCCTAACGGCGCCGGTAAAACTACGCTGATCAGCGTTATTTGCGGCCTGGTCACTCCCACCAGCGGCACCGTGATTGCCGGTGGCCACGACATTGTCTCCGACTATCGAGCGGCCCGGTCCAAGATCGGGCTGGTGCCCCAGGAACTCACGACCGACGCCTTCGAGACCGTATGGGCAACCGTAAGCTTCAGCCGCGGCCTGTTCGGCAAGCCCGCCAATCCGGCGCACATCGAGCACGTGCTGCGCTCGTTGTCGCTATGGGACAAAAAAGATAACAAGCTCATCACGTTGTCAGGCGGCATGAAGCGTCGCGTGCTTATTGCCAAGGCGCTGTCGCATGAGCCGCAAATACTATTCCTTGACGAACCCACCGCGGGCGTCGACGTATCGTTGCGCAAGGCAATGTGGGAAGTGGTTCGATCGCTGCGCGATACCGGCGTCACCATTATTCTTACGACTCACTATATAGAGGAAGCCGAAGAAATGGCCGACCGGGTCGGCGTCATCAATAACGGGGAAATCATACTGGTCGAGGACAAGACCGAACTCATGCGCAAGCTCGGCAAAAAGCAACTGATTTTAAGCCTGCCTGCCGTATTGGATGCGGTTCCGGCCACGCTGGCCGCCTATCAACTGGAACTGGGGGCCGACGGCAGCGAACTGGTATACACCTACGACACGCAGCGTGAACACAACGACATCACCGACTTATTCAAGGATCTCGACGCGGCGGGGATTTCCTTCAAGGATCTGCAGACCAGCCAGACTTCGCTGGAAGACATCTTCGTCAATCTAGTGCGGAAGCCCTCATGAACGTACACGCCATCCGTGCAATCTATGTCTTCGAGATGGCTCGCACCTGGCGCACCTTGCTGCAAAGCATCGTGGCGCCTGTCATTTCCACATCGCTTTATTTCGTGGTGTTCGGCGCGGCCATAGGCCACCGCATTACCGAGATCGACGGCATCAGCTATGGCGCCTTCATCGTGCCCGGCCTGATCATGTTGTCTTTACTGACGCAAAGCATATCGAACGCGTCGTTCGGCATCTATTTCCCGAAATTCTCGGGCACCATTTATGAATTGTTGTCCGCGCCGGTGTCTTACTTCGAGGTTACGTTGAGCTATGTGGGCGCGGCCGCGACAAAGTCAATTATTTTGGCGGCCATCATACTTGCCACGGCGGGCTTCTTCGTTCCGCTACGCATCGACCATCCGGTATGGATGGTGCTGTTCCTCGTGCTTACCGCCGTCACCTTCAGCCTGTTCGGTTTCATCATCGGCATCTGGGCCGACGGTTTCGAGAAACTGCAACTGGTGCCGCTATTGATCGTGACGCCCCTGACCTTTCTAGGCGGCAGCTTTTACTCCATCAGCATGCTGCCGCCCATTTGGCAAAAAATAACGCTGCTCAATCCGGTCGTTTACCTGATCAGCGGCTTTCGATGGAGCTTTTATGGCATTGCCGACGTCAACGTGTACGTGAGCCTGGCCATGACGCTGGCCTTTCTTGTTGCCTGCCTGGCTATTGTGTATGCCATCTTCAAGACGGGATACCGGTTGAAACACTAGTCGCGGAAGTTTTCGAATTGCAAGGGCAGTTCGACATCGGTCTTGCGCAGCAAGGCAATGGCGGCCTGCAAGTCGTCGCGCTTCTTGCCGCTGATGCGCAGCTTTTCGCCGTTGATCTGGGCCTCGACCTTGAGCTTGTTGCTCTTAAGGGCGGCAATGAGCTTCTTGGAAATTGCCTGTTCAATGCCCTGCTTGATCGTGACCTTCTGGCGCGCGCCGCCCAGGTTTTCAAGCGGGCTGGCCACATCCAGGCAGCGCACGTCGATGCCGCGCGCCGACAGCCGCGCACGCAAGATATCGAGCATTTGGTTCAACTGGAATACGCTGGATGCGGACTGGGTAACGACATACCCGTCGAGTTCGAAACGGGCGTCGCTGCCCTTGAAGTCGAAGCGCGTGGCCAGTTCGCGGCTGGCCTGGTCTACGGCATTACTGAGTTCGTGCTTATCGACTTCGGAGACGACATCAAAAGTGGGCATGCTAGGTATTCCAGAAAAACAAATGCAATTGTAGTCGAGGGTTTTATACGCCGCGCTTAGCTGGCGACCGTTTCCAGCGACTCGGCCAGCTTGCGCAGTTCGAACTTCTGGATCTTTCCGGTGGACGTTTTCGGCAGTTCGCAGAAGACGACGTTGCGCGGCACCTTAAAGCCGGCCAAGTGCTGTTTGCAATGGGCGATGATGGCTTCGGCGGTGACTACGGAGCCTTCTTTCAGTTCGACAAAAGCGCACGGAGTTTCGCCCCAGCGCGTGTCGGAACGAGCCACGACGGCGGCGGCCAGGACATCGGGGTGGCGATAGAGTATGTCTTCGACCTCGATGGACGAAATATTCTCGCCGCCGGAAATAATGATGTCCTTGCTGCGATCCTTGATCTTTATGTAGCCATCCGGGTCCATGACAGCCAAGTCGCCGCTGTGGAACCAGCCATCCGACAATGCATCCTTTGTTGCCTCTGCATTCTTCAGATAGCCTTTCATGGTCATATTGCCGCGAAACATGATCTCGCCCATCGTGACGCCGTCGGCCGGCACGGGTTGCATGGTGGCGGGGTCCATGACCGTTGCTTCGCGTTGCAGGTGGTAGCTGACACCCTGGCGGGCGTTCAAGCGGGCGCGTTCACCGATATCGAGCTCATTCCAGCTGTCATGCTTGGGGCATACCGTGGCGGGGCCATAGGTTTCAGTCAGGCCGTACACATGCAGGAGATCGAAGCCCAGGCGTTCCATGCCTTCGATCATGGAGGCCGGGGGCGCCGCGCCTGCAACCATGGCCTTGACTCCGGAAGGCACGCCCTCTTTCATGCCGGCTGGCGCATTCACCAACAGGCTATGCACAATGGGAGCACCGCAATAATGGTCGACACCATGTTCACGGATGGCGTCAAAAATGGCTTGAGCTTCCACGCGCCGCAGACAGACGTTGACGCCGGCGCGAGCGGCGACTGCCCACGGGAAACACCAGCCATTGCAATGAAACATGGGCAATGTCCACAGATAGACCGCATGCTTGGGCATGTCCCATTCCAATATGTTGGAGATGGCGGCCTGGGTTGCGCCCCGGTGGTGATAAACGACACCCTTGGGGTTGCCCGTGGTTCCGCTGGTGTAATTCAGTGCGATGGCATCCCATTCGCTTTCAGGCAGTTGCCATGCGAATTGCGGGTCGCCCGCGGCGATGAAGTCTTCGTAGTCGATGACGCCGATCGATTGCGCCGGACCCGTGTAGAGCGGGTCGGACACACTGATGACGTGTATCGGTTGCGTAGACGTGCGCATCGCCAGCGCCTTGCTCATGACTGGGGCGAATTCCGTATCGACGATGACCGTCCGCGCTTCGCCATGGTCAAGCATGAAAGCCACCGTGGAGGCATCGAGCCGTGTGTTGATGGCGTTGAGCACAGCGCCGACCATGGGAATACCGAAATGCGCTTCGACCATGGCAGGCGTATTGGGAAGCATGACCGCCACGGTGTGGCCCTTGCCGATGCCGCTTTGCCGCAGGGCGCTAGCCAATTGGCGGCACCTCCCGTAAAGTTCAGACCACGTTCGGCGCAGGCAGGCAGGACCACTGCCGTGAACAATAGCCAGACGTTCCGGATATACCTTGGCCGAGCGCTCAATGAACGAAAGCGGGGATATGGCGGCGTAGTTCGCTGGCGTCTGGGGTAAATCCTGGTCGAAAATGCTTGTCATCCTGCTCTCCTGAATATGTTTTTATAGCCTATTGCAAGTAAAGATAATACAACCGCCGACGCCCGGGCACACCCCCCACGGCCACTGTAACCAAATTATACTAAATTCGCCGCCCGGTCCGATTTTTGTTGTAGACTGCCATGGCCTTTCTTCACCTGCGCCGGTCCCGTCAATCTTTGCTGGGTACGCAATGCAACACAAGATGGAAAAACATTCGTATAACTCCGGTCGCCACCTTAGCCGCATCGTCCGCTGCCTGTTCCTTAGCGCCACCACAGGACTCGCAGGCTGTCTTGCAACGGGCGCCTCTGGCGTGGGCAAACAACCGCATAATGAAGTCATGTCGCTGGACCAGATGGCGCAAACCGATTTCAACCGAACGGTCACGATTGCCATGCGCGACAATCTCGACAGTCTGGCGCGTTTGCTTGAAAAACTATACCGTCGCAACCCTTCCGAATGGCGGAAAACCAACGCTCCGGACATCAATACCGCCATCCAGCAGGGCCGGCTGGCCATACAAACCGGAAAAGCACCGCCGCAACTGCAAGGCCTGCGAGATATTGAAATACTGACGATAGCCATGGACCCCTATTACCGTGGCGATCGTGTAGGCGCACTGATCTTCGGCCTGGCCGACATGACGATACGTTCGCATAACGGCAAGACGCGCTTCTACATGTCGGACGTCCTGGATGCGCGCCATGTCTACAATGCCGCACGCAACATCGAAGTGGCCGCATGGCTGCTCGCCACCCGGCGCGATGCCTTTGGAAAGCCGCTATTGCTGGCCAATGAAATGGGGCCGGATGCGGTCAATCTTAGTTTCGAGCGGGAATTCGGGCAACTGGTAGGACGGCTGGATCTTGTCGCCAACTTGCTAGACGAAAACCTAAGGCGGGTCGGCATCAACTACGTCCAGGGCTTGCTGTTCTTCAATTTCCTGCCCGTGCGTTGAACCAGGCTGCTTGTTTCAAGACATAGGGTTGGGCGTGGGCGCCGAGCCTTCCGGCAAGGGAATGAATTCGGCGTTGTCCAGTGTTGGTAGCGGTATGCGCCCGGCAAGCCAGTCGGCCTTGGCCTGTTCTATGCGATCTTTGCGCGACGAGACAAAATTCCACCAAATATGGCGTGGACCCAGCGGTTCCCCTCCCGCCAGCATGACACGGCTTTGCTCGCAGGCCTTCAAGGCTGCCGCGCATCGCGGCGTGAAGACAAGCATTTGACCGGCAAAATACCGGCGCCCGTCGACTTCGATCGAACCTCGCGCCACATAAGCGGCCCGCTCGGCGTAGTCTTCCGGCAGGCTTAGCTGTGCGCCGGCACGCAGTTCGGCATGCACGTAAAACAACGGCGAATGTATTTTGGCTGGGCTTTGCACGCCAAACGCGCTTCCAGCGATCACTCGCATGACGACGCCCGCATCGCGGATTTCGGGTAGCTGGTCCGCCGCGTAGTGATCGAACGCGGGGGTGTCTTCTTCATTAGCCTCGGGAACCGCGACCCACGCCTGTATGCCATCCATGCGTCCGCCGGACTGGCGCATGCCGTCGAAACGTTCTGAATGGCTGATTCCGGCCCCCGCCGTCATCCAATTAAGTGCTCCCGGCAGTATCACTTGTTCCACACCCAGGCTGTCGCGATGCGTCATTTGCCCTTCGAAGAGATACGTCACCGTCGACAGGCCGATGTGCGGATGCGGCCGCACATCGGTGCTGCGTGGAACAGGAACAGGCAGTTCAACCGGCCCCATGCGGTCGAAGAAAATAAATGGCCCCACCATGCGCCGCTTGCGAAACGGCAACACCCGTTCAACCTCGAAACCTCCGAGGTCGTGGCGGCGGCTTTCGATGACGATATCGAGCACAATAAGCTCCTTATTCAGCGCTGGGACGTGGCGACCATCTTCAATAGCGCTTGTGCAGCCGCTTCGGAAGACGCGGGGTTTTGTCCGGTTACCAGCCGGCCGTCGACAACAATGTAAGACGTCCAGTCCGGGCCCTTTTCATAATGCCCGCCGAGTTTCTGGAATTCGTCTTCGATCGAGAACGGCACGACATCGTCGAGCCCGACAGCCGCCTCTTCGCTGTTACTGAACCCTGTGGCCTTGCGATTCTTGAGGAAGGGCTGACTATCGGCGGTGCGCACGCTGCGCAGTGCGGCAGGCCCGTGGCATACCAGCGCCATGGGTTTGCCGGCCCGTTCGAAGGCCTCGAGCAAGGCAATCGACGCCTTGTCTTCGGCCAAATCCCACAAAGGTCCATGCCCGCCCGGGTAAAAAACGGCGTCGAAATCGTCCGCGCTCATGTCCGACAATCTGCGTGTCGTGCCCAACGCCTCTTTAGCTTCCGGATCTTTGTGAAAACGTTCTGTGGCGGGAGTTTGAGCGTCGGGCGCGCTGCTTTTCGGATCGACCGGCGGCTGGCCGCCAATGGGTGACGCAAGGGTGATGCGCGCGCCCGCGTCTTTGAACACATAGTAGGGGGAGGCGAATTCTTCCAGCCAGAAGCCTGTTTTTTGGCCGGTATCGCCCAGGCTGCCGTGCGACGTAAGTACCATGAGGATATTCATAGCCCCTCCTGTCGGGTGCCAGCCGGCGGCGCACTGCCGCCGAGATTGTTTACTTTAACAGGAAGTTGGGTCGGCGAGCGGGTACACTTGGCAACTCTTCCACGCCTCACGAGTACACCTCCATGTTGTTAAAAGCTTTGCGAATCGGCATTGGTCAACTTATTGTTCTTGGCGACGCCGTTACGCGGCCGCGGCCGCAACAGCGTTCGGCGCAAGGCCAGGCAAAAGTCGCCAACGACGCGGCTGGACTCTCGCTTTACCAGTTCCACGCCTGCCCTTTCTGCGTCAAGACACGCCGCGCCATCCACCGGCTGAATATTCCAATCGTCTTGCATGACGTAAAAAAGAATACGATGCGGCGCGAAGAGCTGCTGGCCGGCGGCGGAAAAATCAAAGTGCCTTGCTTGCGGATCGAGGAGCAAGGCGAAGCGCGATGGTTGTACGAGTCGGACGAAATAATCGCCCACCTGGAACAACGCTACGCGCAAGTCGCCTGATTCAGAGCGATTGAATGTGTTCGGCCATGCGATTCCGCATGGCCGCGTCGGGCAGATCCCCGAAGGCGGCGCCCATGTTGTCCACTACGTTCCTGGGATTGCTAGTGGCGGGAGTGGCGCATGTAACGGCGGGATGGGACAGCACAAATTTCAGAAAGAATTGCCCCCAGGAACGAATGCCAAACTCGGCAGCCCAGTCGGGCACGTTGTGCCCTTTTACCATGCTCCATAATCGCGTGCGCCCGAACGGCGCATAGACGAGCACCGCAATACCGCGGTCCGCGGCCAACGGCAATATGCGTTCTTCCATGATGCGATTATCGATCGCATAATCCACCCCGATAAAATCCAGGGGCTCGCCGTGCATCACGCGTTCGAGCAATTCGTACTGGCGCGGAAATGTTGTGGTCACGCCCATGTAACGGATGCGCTTTTCATCGCGTAGCGACTTCAAGAGCGGTAACTGAGTCGGCGGGTCGCCAAGATTATGCACTTGGATCAGGTCGATTACCGGTTTACCGATAGCCTTGAATGAGGCTTCAATCTGGGACTTGGCCTCTTCGACGTCCGCTTTCCCACCCCCATATCCGGCGACGTTCAGCTTGGTCGCCCAAAACACCTTGTCGGCGATACCTAGGTCACCGACGATTTTTCCGGCCACTGCTTCCGAGCCACCATAGCTGGGCGCCGTATCGAAGACCGATCCCCCATGGCCGACAAAAGCACGGAAAACTTGTTCGAGCCGTTCCGTATCCTGGCGGTCCGCGGCGCTGGAGAACGTAGCGGAACTTCCCAAGCCAACCACCGGAAGCCGCTCTCCGGACGACGGAATCGGCCGCGTGATCAACTTGGCGGATTTGCCATCGGCCCACAGCGCGCCGGGCCCGAATACAGAACCCGCGCCGATCGCCACGGATAGCGCCAAATAATCACGACGAGAAATCATGCCGGGGTCCTTATCCGGGGAGCCGATAGTCATCGAAGTCCATGGTGTCCATAGCGGTATCGGTAACCAATGGCTTCCCAAAAATTTTCAACCAGGTGTAACCTAGAATGCCAGCCACCAACGAACCCAAAAGAATCGCCATTTTCGATGCATTCACCACCTGCGCCTGGTCGATGAAGGCCAGATTAGTAATGAAGATAGACATCGTAAAGCCGATACCACCGAGCAGGCCGGCTCCAACTACATGACGCCAGTTCAAGTCGAGAGGCAACTTGCAGATGCCCACAGTCACCCCAAGAAAGCACGCCACGCTTATCCCCAGCGGTTTGCCTACGACCAGACCGGTGAATATGCCCAGGCTATTCAGCGAACTCAAATCCTGAGTCCAGTCAGCACTGATAATGATACCGGTGTTGGCCAGGGCGAAGACAGGCATGATGATGAAGGCTACCGGCTTATGCAAGAAGTGTTCCAGCCGGTGCGACGCCGAGTGCTCGTCGTCTTGCCCACCCGAGGAAGGAATCGTAAATGCCAACAGTACGCCGGCAATGGTTGCATGCACGCCCGACTTCAGCATGAACGCCCACAAGATCGCGCCGCCCAAAAGGTATAGGCTTAGCGACCGGACGCGCAGGTAGCGATTCATGAAGAGCAGCAGCGCGAACAACGCCACCGCCGCCAGCAAGTAAGCGAAAGACATCTCCGCCGTGTAAAAAATAGCAATGACGATAATAGCGCCAAGATCGTCCATGACGGCAAGAGCCGTGAGGAAGATCTTCAACGAAGCGGGCACCCGGCGACCGAGCAGCGCTAGAACGCCTAATGCGAAAGCAATATCCGTAGCCATTGGAATACCGATACCCGCCTGTGTCGGTGTTCCAGCATTCATGCTGAAATGAATCAGTGCCGGTATGCAAATGCCGCCGAACGCCGCAACGATGGGCAAAAGCGCGTTCCTGAAGTCGGAGAGTTCCCCTACGGATAGCTCGCGCTTGAGTTCAAGACCAATCAACAGAAAGAAAACGGCCATCAACGCATCGTTTACCCACTGTTCAATGCTCAGTCCGCCAACATGTATATGCCACACCCGGAGGTAGTCCGCTCCAACGGCCGAATTCGCGAGAAGTAACGCGATAACGGTACAGACAATTAATAGTATGGCGCCTGCTTTTTCCGAATCGAAGAATGCTTTGAATGTTCGTGAGAGTTGTTTTTCTAATGCTGTCATGGGTGCATGGGTCGCCAATAAGGCGCGTGGCGGCCCGACCATCGCATTTCCCTGCCACACGGGATAGTGTGAGCACCCTCGGGAAAAGTATACAAGACGTACCCCCCATGGGAAAACCCTCATGCATTCCGACTGAAAACCCTGGTAAAACCACAGGCATGACCACACAGACCGCACAGATTGTCCGGGCACCCGACGAGGCCAAACAGGGGTTCGAGAAGGTGTTCTTGTTTCTACGCGGAAAGCTCCTGGGGGACAGCCTGCGCCCGGGGGACCTGCTGTTGCCGGAACGCGAGCTTGCCGAACACCTGAACGTCAGTCGGCCCATCGTCCGTGAAGCATTGCGCGCGCTTGCCATGATAGGCGTGGTCGAGATCCGTGAACGGGTGGGTACATTTGTACGCAAGCCCGACGTGTCGGTACTGGGCGACATATTTGCGTTTACGCTGGCGCAGGACCAGGGCGTCATCGACGACATCATGCAGGCGCGTATCGCCATCGAGTGCCAAGCGGTACGACTTGCCTGCGAGCGCATTACCGCCGGCGACCTTGAAGAGATAAGCCAGGCGCTCACCGGCATCCAGAACACCATCGACTCCCCCGATCGGGGCGGCGTGGCCGACTTCAAGTTCCACTCCGCCATTCTGCACGCCAGCCGGTCGGAAACCCTGATCAGCCTGTACAACTCCATGCAACCGTTGCTGCTGAAGCTCCATAAAGAGCGACGAGGCATCGTGGACGTGGCGCCAGAGCTTAAAGAGCAAATCATCGACGACCACCGCCGGATTTTCCGGGCGCTGGCCGAAAAGGACGCCGAGGCGGCCGACTACCAATTGAGAAAGCATTTCCAGACCGGCGATGCGCGACGCTATCAAACCGCGCTACGCACCGCTATGAATTAATGCTCGTGCCGTTGTAGCGGCACATTGCAACGCAGGACACATAGACATGAGCGAAAACACGATTCAACGCGTCGGGTTCATTGGTCTGGGCACGATGGGTCGCCATATGGCGGCAAATCTGCAAAAGGCGGGCTTCAAGCTCGTCGTCTATGACGTTGTGCCAGCCGCCGCCGAAGCGGCGGTGCGGAATGGCGCCACCGCGGCACGCAGTGTGAGGCAAGCGAGCGAACTCTCCGACGTGGTGATCCTGATGCTACCCAACACCCCCGACGTACAGGCGGTCGTGTACGGAGATGGCGGCCTGATGGCCAGCCCGCCGCCAGGACGGCTAATCGTCGACATGAGCACCATTTCACCGGGCGCCGCGCGCCAAATCAGCGCCGATTTTTCTCGACATGGCGTCGCATTTCTTGACGCTCCCGTGTCGGGCGGTCCCGTAGGGGCTGAAAATGCCAACCTGACCATTATGGCCGGCGGCGACGAAGACGCCTTCAAACGTGTTCTTCCGGTATTCCGCGGCATGGGCACGACCATTACCCATGTCGGCGCAAGCGGTGCGGGGCAGACGCTGAAGCTTTGTAATCAGTTGATTTGCGGCGTGAATATACAGGCCATCTGCGAGGCGCTGGCGCTGGGCCGCGCTTCGGGCGTCGATTTATCCGTGATGCGCGAGGTTCTGATGGGCGGCTCCGCCGCGTCGTGGATGCTGGAGAAACTGGGTCCCGCCATGATCGCTGGCGACGCGTCCGCGGGCTTTCGCATCGACCTCATGCTCAAAGACCTGAAGCTGGTTCAGGAAATGGCGTTCGATCTTGCCGTGCCGTTGCCGGCCACCGCGCTTGTCACAACGCAATACCTTGACGCGCGCGCTCATGGTGAAGGCTCCAATGGCAATCAGGCCCTCTTCTCTGTGTATGACCGCATGTCCCACCAGACGCGGACGTAGGGGACAACACGATGGGAACCTTGGATTTCTCGGTCGTGTTTGCGCGCTGGGACATGATCGTCCATGGCATGTACCTCACCATGAAACTTACGGTCATCTCGACGGTGTTCGGATTTATCCTTGGCACCTTTTGTGCAATCGGCAAGCGCGGACGTACCGCTTGGCTGCGCAAGCTTTGCAGCGGCTATGTGGAAGCCATACGCAACACGCCGCTGCTGGTACAGATCTTCCTGGTGTACTTCGGGCTCTCGAGCCTTGGACTCTCGCTTAACGCGGTGACCGTGGCCACGGTCGCTCTCACCATCAATGTGGGCGCATACTCGGCCGAGATCATGCGCGCCGGGTTCGATTCCATCGAGCGCGGCCAGCTCGAAGCTGCCGAAACCCTGGGACTATCTCGCTGGCAAGTGTATTGGCACGTCATACTGAAGCAAGCCATGGAGCGTGTGTACCCGGCGCTCACGAGCCAGTTCGTGCTGTTGATGCTGGCCTCTTCCATCTGCTCGCAGATCTCGGCCGAGGAATTGACGGCCGTCGCAAATTTTATTCAATCCGATACCTATCGACCCCTTGAGACCTATATCGTCACGGGGCTGATCTACGTCTGCCTTTCCCTGCTTCTGCGAGGCGCCTTCTGGCTCCTGGGGCTGGCGCTGTTCAAACGCCGCAGAAGACTCGAAGCACTTATCTGACTGGGAGGACAGACATGGGCGGAAGTTTTGCTATCGGATACCTGACCTTCCTGTTGCAAGGCGCATTGTGGACAGTCGGACTGTCGTTGATTGCCCTGTTTTGTGGAGGCCTACTGGCCTTGGCCGTGGCGCTGAGCCGCATTTCAGACATGCGTTGGCTCAGGACGATTACGGCGCTATATATCCAGCTTATCCAGGGTACGCCGGTACTCGTCTTGATTTTTTTGTTTTACTTTGGTTTGCCGTCCGTGGGCTGGTCGATGTCGCCCCTGACGGCGGCTTCCGCTTCGCTATCCATCTACGTATCGGCCTACCTGGGCGAAAGCTGGCGCGGATCGATACAGTCGGTGCCCAAGGCGCAATGGGAAACAGCCGAGTGCCTGGGGCTGTCGAAAACGCAACGAATGACCAAAGTCATTTTGCCGCAGGCGATCCGCATTGCCACGCCTCCAACGGTGGGGTTCATGGTGCAGATCATCAAGAACACCTCGCTGGCCTCCATCGTGGGGTTTGTCGAGCTCGTCCGCGCCGGGCAAATCGTCAACAACACCATTTTCCAGCCATTCATCATTTATCTGCTCATCGCGGTGCTTTACTTTTCCATGTGCTATCCCCTTTCAATATTGAGCCGCAGGCTCGAAGCCAGGGGCGGAGACAACGCTTATGCTTGATACCACCCACGCAGACCGCGCGGAAACCATCGTCAGCCTGAAAGGGGTTCGCAAACGATTTGGCGCCAACGAAGTGCTGCGCGGCATTGAAATGGACGTTACACGCGGCGAAGTGGTGGCGATTATCGGCCGCAGCGGTTCAGGCAAAAGCACGGCGCTGCGGTGCATGGACTACCTGGAACGCATAGACGAGGGGTCTATCACCGTCTGCGGGCACGACGTTGGTGCCAAGGCCGATCTGAAAGCGCTGCGCCTGGACGTAGGAATCGTCTTCCAGAGCTATAACCTTTTCCCCCATCTTACGGTCGAAGAGAACATCATGCTGGCGCCTACAGCGGTAAAGCGCCTCCCCAGGACCGAAGCGCGCCAACTGGCACACCGGATGCTGCGGCAAGTGGGCTTGCTCGAAAAAGCAGACCAATTTCCCGAGCAACTATCGGGCGGACAGCAACAGCGCGTGGCCATTGCCAGGTCGCTGGCCATGCAGCCCAAAGTCATGCTGTTCGACGAAGTCACTTCCGCGCTGGATCCGCAACTGACCGGAGAGGTGCTGCGCGTAATAGAAGACCTGGCGAAGCACGGCATGACCATGATCATGGTCACTCACGAAATGAATTTCGCCCGCCGTATTGCCGACACGATTATTTTCATGCATGACGGAAAAATATGGGAAAAAGGTCCGCCGAGCATTCTGAATGCTCCCCAAACCCTTGAACTGAGAGGATTTCTGCAGAACGAACTGTAGGAACGTTGTTAAACCACCATGGAGACATACTCATGACCAAGAAAAACTTGATGGCTTACCTGTTGTGCGGCTGCGCACTGTTCGGGATCGGCATACAGGCAGCCACTGCCGACGTCCTCGAAAACATCATGCAAAATAAAAAAATCCGCATCTCAACCGACCTTGGCATTCCCCCCGCTGGCATGATGAGTCCGTCCATGGAGCCGACCGGCGCCGACGTCGAAGTGGGCCAGTTGCTGGCCAAGGATTGGGGGGTGGCGTATGAACTCGTCCAGACCACCGGCGCAACCCGCATCCCGAACCTGCAGACCGGCAAAGCCGATATCGTCGTTTCGACCTTATCGGTCACACCGCAACGCGCGGAGGTTATCGATTTCTCGACGCCCTACGCCGTGCTGAAATCGGTCGTCGCAGGCTATGACAACCTTCCCGTGACCAGTTTCGAGACGCTGAAAGGCCGTACCGTTTCGGTCACGCGCGGCACCACGCAAGACACCGCGCTCACACCCAAAGCCTCACAGTACGGCTTCACCGTCGCCCGCTATGACGACGACGCCACCCTCGTCACCGCCGCCGTCAGCGGCCAGGCCCAAATGGTTGCCACGTCCGAGTCCTTGGTGGCCGCCATTAATAAGAAGATAGGCAAGGATAACTTCAAGCCCTTGTTCCTTATTCAAAATTTCGATCTCGCCATAGGCGTAAAAAAAGGCGAGAAGGCCTTGCTGGAAAAAGTGAACGCCTGGGTCAAAGCCAACCTGGCGAATGGCAAGCTGAACGCCATCCACACAAAATACTACGGAAGCGGCCTCCCCAAGAATATGCTCGGCGGAAAGTAAGCTCAACACCTTTTCAGGAAACGATATGCGCATAGTCATCGGCTCGGACCACGCCGGATGGTCCTTGAAGGGCTCAATCATAGAGGCGGTAAAACGATTGGGGCATGATGTCCACGATGTCGGCAGCCATTCCGACGAACCTGTGGACTTCCCGGACATTGCCCGGGCGGTTACCGATAACATCAAGTCCGGCGCCGCTGACCGGGGCATCATGGTATGCGGAACCGGCGTGGGGGCCAGCATCGCCGCCAACAAGGTGAGGGGCATCCGTGCCGCCGTGTGCCACGACATTCATTCCGCCCATCAATGTGTGGAGCATGACGATGTCAACGTCATGTGCATAGGGGCTCAAATCGTAGGCCCCTGGTTGGCAAACGATTTGGTCGAGTCCTATCTCGAGGCGGAGTTTTCGACCGACGAAGACTGCCGCCGACGGGTGGAAAAGCTGCATCAGATGGAACTTGATTCGTAGCCCGGAAGCCGCGGCCATGGTAACCGGGCGCTCCGGCATCTTCGTCGCGGGTATTTATGCCGCGGACCTGGTCTTCTCCGGTCGCCGAATGCCGGCGCCCGGAGAAACCGTTACGGCAGACGGCTTTATGCGCAGCCACGGCGGCAAAGGCTCGAATCAGGCCATTGCCGCCGCCCGCGCGGGCGCCAAGGTAAGCTTTTTTTCGCTGATTGGCAACGATGCCTTCGGCGATGATGCCGTCGCGCTCTGGCGCGACGAGGGCATCCACAGCAAGGTCCGCGTGGTCGACAATGAAGTGACCGGCGCCGCCGGGATCTTCGTCGATACGCGTACCGGCCACAACAGCATCTTCGTGTATCCCGGCGCATCGCGGCTTATGATCACAGCCGACATCGATGCATTGGCTGCCGACATTGCGGCTTCCGCCGTTTTTGTCGTTCAGCTTGAACAGCCCGTGGATGTCGCCGCCCGCGGCCTTCAGATTGCCCATGAAAACGGCGTGGTGGCCATACTCAACCCGGCGCCGGCCACCGTCCTGCCCGACAGCATCTTCCAACTGTGCGACTACGTCATGCCGAATGAAACCGAAGCAAGCCTTTTGTCGGGCATCGAGGTGGAATCGATCGAAAGCGCTCAGGCCGCCGCCCGCGTCCTGCTATCGAAAGGCGCGGCCAACGTCATCATTACCTTGGGAGAAAAAGGCGCGCTGCTGTGCAATACGGATGAGGTGTATTTGACGCCCGCGGTGAACGCGGGTCGCTGCGTCGATACGACGGGTGCCGGCGACGGATTTACCGGCGGGTTCGCTGCCGGACTGGCACGCGGCCTTACCGTGCGGAACGCCATGCACTTCGCTTCCGCATTAGCCGGAATTTCAGTCACCCGCCACGGCGCCGCCGTATCCATGCCTACCCTTGCCGAGATCGATGCGGCAATGGCCGGCGGTCCCGGCCTCGAAACGAAGCCCTAGCAAGGAGCATTCTTATGGGCAAGAAAGGCGGCGGCATTATACGGGTCGGCATAGGCGGATGGACCTATGAACCATGGCGAGGCACCTTCTACCCCGAAGGGCATCCTCAAAAACGTGAACTGGAGTACGCCAGCCGGCACCTCACCTCAATCGAGATCAACAGTACATACTATGGCGCCCAGAAACCGGAAAGCTTCGCCAAATGGTACGAAGATACGCCGGATACCTTTATGTTTGCTGTAAAGGCCCCGCGCTATGCGACCCAGCGCAAGGTGCTGGCCGACGCAGGAACAACGGTCGAGCGGTTTCTCACTGGCGGCCTGACAGAGCTGAAACACAAACTCGGTCCGATAAACTGGCAGTTCATGCCAGGCAAAGTTTTCGATCGTGCCGATTTCGAAAGCTTTCTTAAATTACTCCCACGAAATGTCAATGGCCTGGCCCTGCGGCACGCCGTCGAGGTCCGCCACGATAGCTTTCGAACGCCTGAATTTGTCGCCCTCGCCCGGCAGTATGGCGTCGCCGTGGTGATGGGCGCCGACTCGGAGCACCCGTTCATTCCGGACACCACCGCGCCGTTCGTTTACATCCGGCTGATGGGCACGCAGCCGAACGAACCGCTTGGCTATCCCGAGGCCACGCTGAAGCTTTGGGCGAAGCGGGCAACTATTTGGGCCAAAGGGGCAACGCCGGATAATCTGGACCGGCTTGCACCCGCCCTGCCAGATACCGGAACGCGCGATGTTTTTATGTATGTGATCGGCGGGAACAAGGTTTCCAACCCGAGCGCGGCGATGTCATTGAGCGAAAAATTGCGCCTCGGCCGTGCATAGACGCATGCCTTAACCGGGCGCCTCAAGCCTTTCCATCAACGTCAGCGCATTAGGGATGGCCTGCCCGCGCGCCGTATTGTCGAAGATACACCAAACCCGGCGGTTCGACCGGCGAGCATCGGCGATCCGCGCGGCTACAGCGCCGATGAATGCATCGCTATACGCGGAATAGTAAATACGAGGTGCGCCATGCAAGCGGATATACAGGGTGTGCGAATCGCCTGACGGCTCGACGCCCGGTGACGGCAGCGGGTGCGCATGGACGCAGGCGATACCTTCGTCCCTCATCAGCTCCGCAGCCGCCGGGGTGAACCAGCTCGCATGACGCGGCTCGCATGCGACTCGCGCACTCGTGAACCGACGCAACGTGGAAAAGAAGCTTCGCGCCTCTGCCTGATCAAGGCCCAGGCTGGGGGGAAGCTGCAGCAGCAGGCACCCGAGCTTATCGCCCAGTGCGGCGACCTGGTCCACGAATAGGCATATGGCATCGTCGGCTTCACGCATCCGAAGTCCGTGCGAGACGGTTCGTGGAATCTTGACGCTGAAACGGAATGCATCGGGTACGCTCGCCGCCCATCGCGCATAGGTTTTGGGCTGATGCGCACGATAGAACGACGAGTTGATTTCCACGGCCGAAAATACCTGGGCATACCGCTCAAGATGACTTCCCTCGGTTGGGAATCGGGAGGCCACTGCGGAAGACAGCCCCCAGCCCGCGCACCCTATATGAACCGGTAGCGTCGCGGGAATGTTCGCCGGGTGGTCGGTGGTGGTCATGTGTTTGCGCCCAGTTCCACGTCGACAAAGTGCTCCCCGTGGTCGTCGTTCAGCGGAATGCGTAGGTCGGGACGCTCGTTTCCGTCCACCGTCACGCGGGTCACCTGCCCTGATGACACGCCGACACGCATGACGGTGATGTGGTAGACGGTGTCGCGAAAGCGGTAGTGGATTTTGTAGGCGCCCCAATGCGCGGGAACGCGGGGCGCAAGCCGCAAGTGATCCACTTCCAGCCGCAGCCCCAGAAGGGTTTCCACGGTCAACTGGTACATCCAGCCCGCAGCCCCGGTGTACCAGGTCCAGCCGCCGCGGCCGGTGTGCGGCGCCACGCCATAGATGTCGGCACACATGACGTAGGGCTCCACCTTATAGCGTTCGATGGATTCAGCCGTGCTCCCGTGATTGACAGGATTGAGCATGGCGAAGTATTCCCATGCGCGTTCAGTATCGCCCAGCATGGCAAATGCCATCGTGGTCCAGATAGCGGCATGAGTGTATTGACCGCCGTTCTCGCGCACGCCGGGGATGTAGCCTTTGATGTAGCCGGGCTCCAGGTCTGATTTATCGAATGGCGGGTCGAGCAGTTGGATGATTTGCTTGTCGCGCCGCACCAGGCGCTGGTCCACCGCCATCATCGCCTGGCGCGTCCGGAGCGCGTCGCTTCCTTTCGCGATAACGGCCCAGCTCTGGCTGATCGAATCTATCTGGCATTCATCGTTACTGGCCGAACCCAACGGAGTGCCGTCGTCGAAAAACGCGCGCCGATACCAGGCGCCATCCCAGGCGTGGGTTTCAATGCTGCTGCGTAATTGTGCCGACTGGGCGCTGCACAACTCGGCAAATTCCAGATCGTTGCGGTCGCGCGCCAGGCCAGCGAACTGCTCGAGATTCTCGACGAGGAACCAGGCCAGCCACACACTCTCGCCACGACCCTCCTTCCCAACGAGATTCATGCCGTCGTTCCAGTCACCGCAACCTATCAGCGGCAAATCGTGGGCGCCTAACCGCAGGCCGTGCTTGATTGCACGCGCGCAGTGCTCGTACAGGCTGGCCGCCTCGGGCGAACGCTGCGGCTGATCATAATAGGCCTCTTCCTCCGCATACAACTCGCGTCCTTCCAGGAAATGGATGGACTCGTCCAGCACGCCGGTATCGCCGGTCGCCCGAACATAGCGGCAGGTGGCATACGGCAGCCAGAGGTAGTCATCCGAAAAATGAGTGCGCACGCCCTGTCCATTGGGGGGGTGCCACCAATGCTGCACGTCGCCCTTGGGGAACTGGCGACCGGCGTGCCGGACCAACTGCTCGCGGGCTAGCCATGGCGCCGCATGGATCAGCGCCATCGTGTCTTGAAGTTGGTCGCGGAAACCGTAAGCGCCGCCCGACTGGTAGTATCCACTGCGCCCCCACAGCCTGCACGACACGACTTGGTAAACCAGCCAACCATTGGCCAGCACGTTCAGCGTCATGTCCGGCGTGTCGACATTGACTGCGCCCAGCGTGCGGTTCCAATGTTCCCATACTGCCTCCAGCGCCTGTCGCGCGCCCACGGGCCAGCCGAATTGCTGGATGAAACTGCTTGCTTCGTCGGCGCTCCCGGCCGCGCCGAAGATGAATACGATCTCGCGTACCTGGCCCGCATCGAGCTCGACCCGAGTCTGGATCGCGGCGCACGGATCCAGGCCGGCCCCAGTCCTGCCCGATAGACGCTTCCTGCGCATCGCCTCGGGGCTGACGAGCGAACCGTTGCGGCCGATAAACTCGGAGCGGCTTGCGCTGATTGACCGCTCACGTTCACTGGCATGGGCAAACACCACCCGGTTGGCGCATTCACGCCCATAGGCATTGCGTGCAAACAGTGCGCCGCTATGCGGATCCACTTCGGTTACGATATGCATCATGTTGGCGTGGCGCCACTCGCCGAGCACCAGCTCCCAGTACCCAGTGAGCGAGAGGCTGCGCGCGCGCTTCGACTGGTTGTGCAGCTTGACCACCACGAATTTCACCGGGGCGTCCATGGCGACGTAGGTGGACAGTTCCGAGGCGATGCCGGCCTCGTAGTGCTCGAACACACTGTAGCCGAAGCCGTGCCGACATACATACCCCGATTTGCCGCGAGCAGGCAACGGCGTTGGCGACCAGAACGCCCCTGTTTCCTCATCACGGATGTAGAATGCCTCGCCGCTGGCATCGGTGAGCGGGTCGTTGTGCCAGGTGGTCAGCCGAAACTCATGGGCGTTTCCCACCCAGGTGTACGCGCTGCCGCTCTCGCTCACGACCGTGCCGATGTGCGGGCTGGCAATCACGTTGACCCATGGCGCTGGCGTGGTCTGGCCGGGCTCGAGGGTGACGACGTATTCGTGCCCGTCCGGCGTAAACCCGCCAAGGCCGTTGCTGAAAATTCGTTCACGCTCCGCCAGCGGATACACCGGCTCGACGAACGCCTGCAGCGCAGGTTCCAAGCGGTCCCGCGCCCGCTCTGCCGGCACGCGGCGCTCCACCTGCTCGATCAGGGTCTCGGCGGTGTCGCTTAAGACGAGGCGGGCGACCGTCTGCAGCAACACCCGCTCGTCCTCGGAAAGCTCTTCTACACGGCGCACGAAGACACCGCCCGGTTTGTCCATCAATTGCGCGTCGGGACCCGTATTGATCAGTCCCATGATCAGGTCGTGCAGCACCGCGCGATAGCCGGAGAAATCCTCGTTGATGATCACCAGGTCGGCGGCCAGGCCCTTCATGCGCCAAAAGGCGTGCGCCTGGAGCACCTGCTTGACCAGGCCGATGCGGTCAATGTCGCCGATGTGGAGCAGGACGATGGGCAGATCGCCCGAGATGGCAAAGCGCCACAAGCCGGACTGCCCCAGCTGGTTGCGGGCAATAATACCCGGTGCCGCGCGGCGCAGGGCATTGCCGTAAATGACGGAATTGGCCAGGCGGCCAAAAATTTGGGCATCGGCTTCGGTTGCATTGATGTGGCGCAGCACCTCCTGGCTCTGGAACCACGCCATCTCGAACGCGCGCTCAACGATATGGCGGTCGCAATATTTCTCGAGCAGGGCCAGAGCCGCCTCACGCGTATCCGCCACCCCGGAAATTATCTGCACGCTCGCCGATTCATCGGGGGACAGGGTCAGGGTGCCGCGGATCGCCACGCAGGGATCCAGCACCGACCCCTGCGTGTTCGACAACGTCGACGGGCGCTCTGCCCTGTCCAGCGACACCGGGTTGGCCGCCGTGCGACCGCGCCCGATGAATCGGGCGCGGTCGGTCTCGAAGGACCACTCGTCGGCCATCGCGCCCGGTGCGGCAAGCAAGTGAAACATCCACGGCACTTCTTCGCCCGGAGTACGGGGGCGTCGAGTGCAAGTGATTGCCTGCTGTGCGGACAAAATTTCGGTCTGTACAAACAAATTGCTGAATGCGCGATGTGCCAAGTCGGCGTTGAGCGGCGCCAGCACCACTTCCGCATAACTTGTCACTTCGATTCGACGGGTGCGCGACGACTGATTGGTGAGCGTGACGCGACGGATTTCGACATTGTCTTCCGGAGACACGCTGATTTCTGTGTGCGCTTCGATCGCGTAGTCGCGCCGTCGGTATTCTGCGCGCGCCTGCACGAAAATCGCTTCGTAGTAATCGGCCCGGCGCAGGGTCGGCTGATACGCAGCCGACCAGTATTCTCCGTTGTCGCGGTCGCGCAGGTAAATGAAGGTACCCCAGCTATCAGAAGTGGCGTCCTCGCGCCAGCGGGTGACGGCGAGGTTGCGCCAGCGGCTGGCGCTGCCCCCGGCATGGGTCGCCATGACATGATAGTTGCCGTTCGACAGCAGGTGGACTTCGGGCAATCGGGTGTTGGGGTCGGTGAACACGCGCATGGTTGCACCGACATCCGTGCCGGGCGCGCGGGCGGCGGCGCTGACTTCCGCCGCGTGCGGGTGCAGTGTTGGCCCCTTCTTTGGCACCCGCTCCTGCAGCAGCAATTCGGTCGCCCGCACGAACGGGTCGGACATGAAGCGGCGCTGCATAGGCTGGTCGAACAACACATGCGCAAACGCCATCAAACTCATGCCTTGGTGGTGCGCCATGAAGGTTTGCACGATGGCATGGAGCTTGCCGCGCGGCACCCGCGTGGGCGTGTAGTCGATTGCCTCGTAGAACCCGTAGGCGCCGAGAAATCCTTGCTCGGCCAACGCCTGCAGATTGCGGCAGGCTTCCCGCGGCATTACCGTTAACGCCAGCGCGCTCGCGTAAGGCGCGATCACGAGGTCGTCGCCCAACCCCCGCTTGAAACCGAGGCCAGGGACGCCGAATGCCTGATACTGGTAGACCTGGTTGATGTCGGTGGCGTTGTAGCACGATTCGGAAATCCCCCAGGGCACGGCGCGTTGCCGGCCGTATTCGATCTGGCGCGACACCGCGGCCTTGCAGGTCTGGTCCAGCAGCGTATTGGCATAGCTTGGCATCATTAGCTGCGGCATCAGGTATTCAAACATCGAGCCGCTCCATGAAATGAGGCTGACGGCGCCGCCATGACTGGTCAGCAGGCGGCCCAGCGTGAACCAGTGCTTCTGCGGCACCCGGCCCTGTGCGATGAGCAGAAAACTAACCAGGCGCGCTTCCGATGCCAGGAGGTCGTAGCAAGCGGGATCGCGGCGCCTTTCGCCGACGTCGTAGCCAATGCTCAAGAGCCCGCGACCGGCATCGTAGAGAAATTCGAAATCAATCTCCGCCAGAGCGCGGCAACGATTGATGAGATCGTCGATAAGATCGAGTTGTGCCTGCGCGCCCGCCCCACTTCCGCCCGCCAGCTCCATCCGGGTCGGAAGCACGCTCCCCTGCCAAGACTCGGGCACCAAGCATCCAAGTTCATCGCGAACCCCACGGTACTGTTGATCGAATGCCCGCGCCCAGTAAACCAGTTCGCCACCGACATCGACATCCGCAGGCAGCCAGGCAAGCAGTGCGCCACCGGTCCGATGCACCTGGTCAAGCGCACTGACCGCGGCAGCCAGGGTCCGCGGCGGACCTTCCAGCGTGAGGGCGCGCAGGGTGTCCCGCAGCATGCGGATATCTTTCGCCAATTCGGGAACCGGTGTAGCGGGCAATTGTTCGACCAACACGTGCAGGGTGTCTTGCAGGCCTTGCAGCGCATTGAGCGACAGCACAGGCTGACTTTTCAACTCGTTCAACCCGGCCTGCAGGGTGAGCAGGCTGCCGGCCAAATTGCCACTGTCCACCGATGAGACGTACTGCGGATGGAGCGGTTTGAGTGTGCGCGTGTCGTACCAGTTTAAAAAATGGCCGCGGTAGCGTTCCAGCTTTTCCATCGCGGCAAGGGTATTGTCGATGCGTTGCAGGCATTCCCCGACCGTAACATAACCAAAATCGACCGCGGCCAGATTGGCCAGCAGCGACATGCCGATATTGGTGGGCGAGGTGCGCGAGGCGACCGATGGCGCGGGATACACCTGGAAGTTGTCGGGCGGCAGCCAATTGTCGTCCGGGCCCACAAAGTCCGCAAAGTAGCGCCAGGTGCGGCGGGCCGCTGTCCGCAGGAAAATTTGTTGCTCAGTGCTCAAGCCGGGTATGGGCGCCGCCAGCGGCCGGCTGATCCACCAGCCGACGACGGGCGATGCCAGCCACAGCACCAGGACGGGGGCGGCCGCAAGCCACGACGCCGGTCGGCTGCCCGCCATGGCCAGGGCAATGCCCAGCCCCACCGCGAGTGTCGGGGCGATGCCCATCTCCCTAAAAAAATCAGCCAGCGACCGGCATGCGTTGCGGCGTGCATAGTCGGGCAGTTGCCACAGCAATAAGCCGCGCCGCGTAAACGGCATGCGCGCGCCCGAGCGCAGGATCGCCCCCAGGGCGATCCACGTGTCATAAGGCAAAAAGGCCAAGGCCAGGAAGGCGAGCGCGATCGGACGGCCTGCGGATCTTCCGGTCAGACTCAGGTGCACCAACCAGTCGCGTTCTTCAGGCTTGCGTATCAGCTCAATCAGGGTGGACAGCAGGCTGGGAAGGAACACCACCGCTACGACAAACAGGGGCCACATCCATACGGGACCCGGGCCGACCAGCCATCCCCCCACCAGCAGGGCAAGCAACGCCGGCGCCACCAGGCTGCGCCGCAGGTTGTCGAAGATTTTCCATAGGGACAGGACCGAGAGCGGATTCGCTTGCCGCGTCGAAGTGGCGCCGTCCGCGCCGGGCGGCCCCGGTACGCGCGGCAGCAGCCAACCGGCAAGTTGCCAATCGCCGCGTATCCAGCGGTGGCGCCGGCTCGACTCGATGGTGACACTGGCCGGATGGTCCTCGATGAGGTCGATGTCCGTCACGAGGGCGGAACGCGCGTACCCGCTTTCCAGCAGGTCGTGACTGAGAATGAGATTCTCTGGAAAGCGTCCATCGACCGCCTGACGAAATGCATCGACGTCGTAAATGCCCTTGCCGACGAACGAGCCTTCCCCGAATACATCCTGGTAGACATCTGACACCTCGCGTGTGTAGGGATCGAGGCCCGCGTCACCCGCGAATAGTTTCGTAAAGCGAGACTGACCGGCACTGGTCAGGCTGATCGACGCGCGCGGTTGCAGTATCGCGTAGCCTTCGACGATGCGGCCCTTGGCGGCGTCGTAGATCGGCCGGTTAAGCGGATGCGCCAGGTTGCCGACCAAGGCGCGCGCCGCATCGCGTGGCAATTGCGTATCCGTGTCCAGTGTGATGACGTACCGAATCGAATCAAGGATCGCCTGATCACCCACGATGTCCGAGAAGGCCGTGCGCGCATCGCCCCGAAGCCGGGCGTTGAATTGCTCGAGCTTGCCGCGCTTGCGCTCGTAGCCCATCCATACCTGTTCAACCGGATTCCACAGCCGCGGACGGTGAAAAAGATAGAAGACGCATGGGCGATCGTCGCGATAGGTTTCGTTTAGAGCCTGGACCGCGGCCTGCGCGTGGGCGAGCAAGCCCGCGTCGCTTGGCAACGTTTCCTGGTGCGCGTCGCAAAAATCCGTCAGCAGGGCAAAGTACAGGTTAGGATCGCGATTGCCGAGATAGCGTATTTCCAGCGCCTCGAACAGATTATCTATCTCCGGCCGACTGCTTAGTAAGGTAGGCACTATCACCATGCTGCGGTGAACGGCGGGAATACCCTGCGAGAAATCCAATCGTGGCAATACACGCGGTGGCACGAACAGCGTGACCGCCAGATTTACCAGTGCGATCGCCAGCGCCGAGGCGCCAATCATGCCCATGATCGCAAAAAACCAATAGCGCCAGTCATACGGCGCGAATCCGACAAACGCATAAAGCACGCCCGCCGTCATAAGCAGTGTCAGCAGCAGGATCGGGCCGAGGTACAGTGGCAGGCGGACATGCCGGCCCACCCGTTTCAAACGGGTTTTCAACGACAGGCGGCACCCGACCGCACGCTCCAGATGCGGCCGACCCCGATCGATCAAGTAATAGCCGACATGCGCGCTACGCTCGTGCCCGCCCCTTTGCGCGAAAACCGCCTTCGCGAGGACAATGGCTTGCCGTGCGACTGCCATTTCGTCGCAGGTGCCGCCCCTCGCCACCTGCTCGATAACGGACCGGTAGCGATCCCGGGTCGCGAAATCCTGGTGGGCGTAAATACCTGACGGGTCTTCCCCCAATATTTTTTCGATGACACTGAGCGATTCGACGAAATTCTTCCAGTCCATGGCACCGATGAAGCGCAGGCTGCCGATACTGTTTGCAATCGATATTTGGTTGGATGCGTCCGTCCGGCCGGCCGCATCCGACAACTCTGTTGCGGTCACACCTTGTTCCAGCAGTTTCTGCTCGACCCAGGTTTGAACGAAGGCCATGGAGGGCCCCTGCGCCTGGAGCCGGTTGTAGAACTCTTCGACAAACGGCGCCGTCAGCGGTACATCGGCATGGGCGAAATCGGCCAGCAACTGAATCAACCGCCTTGGATCGCGTTCCGCCGCGGCAAGCATGCGATCAGCCCATTTAATGGCTGCATTGCGCTCCTCGCATCGTTGGGCGATGCGCACCCCGAAGCGGCGTAGATTTTCCAGCAGGGCCAGCCGCAGCATGATTGGGAAGGCCCACAATTCGCCAAGCTTCAATGGTTCCACGGTCTGGTAGGCAGCGATGAATTGCGTGACATTGTCGCTGTCGACGCGGCCGTCCATATGGGAGATCAACTCCAGCGCCAGGTCATAAATCCGGGGGAAACCGGTCGACAAGCCATCGGCCAAACGCGGCAACTGCTGGCTGTATCCGCGCGGAAGATGTCGGCGTGCCAAGCTGAACTGCTGCTCGACCAGATAGAAGTTGTCGAGCAGCCAGGCTTCAGTCGGCACAATCCGTTGTCCCGTCGTCGCGACGGCCGTCACGATGTCGTACGCCGCCAGCAGAACGCGCGTATTTTCCGCCAGCCGCGGCAGCAACCTGTCCGCCCCGGGGCGCCGGTCGATACGATGCTGGCCCGCCAGGGTGACCGCGTGACGCTTCAGTTGCTCGATGCTGAACAGCTCCGCGCGCAACAGCTCCGTATCCCTTTCCTGGCTCGGCGCACTCCTTGGGCGTGCTGGAAATTTGAACGCGTTGATCGTTATGACATGCTCCTTGCTAAACCGTTGAGTGGTCGAGGCAGCCTTGACATAAAACCGACAGCCACCAAAGACGCATCCCCGTGTTTGCGGGCGCTTATTCCTTATCGGTTGATTCGGTCACAGTTGATTGTAGGTGTTATCGGTCCCGGACAAAAAATAAAAAAGCCCGCTATTACGCGGGCTCAGGGGTGTCATGCCTTCAGTTGCCAGGCATTGTCAGACGTGGAATCACTCTCACTCTATTATCAATTGAGGCGCGAGATCCCGATGGATGCAGGCTTTCCACATACAACGTTGCGCACTATACCGTCAACGATACCATCACAGTCAGCACGAAGGCGAAACGCGCTATGCGCCGCCTATTAAGAATTCAGATACCGGAGGAAGGATCCGGAGCCGGCAAAATGAAACTTTGGCCATAGTTCGAGAACTCGCCCAAGCAGCACTATGGCTTATCTTAAATAATAATCTGCGCAGCGATTTGTGCGTATGTTGCTTGAGCCGTGTAAGGGCGAACGTAAGTGACCGCAGGACAATCTATATCGCAACCAGCGTGTCATAATTCGATACACGGCAAGGACGGTCGGAGCCGTCGACTTCGCCGATTCTCAGTAGCAGTTGAGTTTTCTCATGCTATATCAGTAATCTAGGAATTTAATGTCTTACGCAGGAATTTCGATCCGTGAAGCACTCGACAAACTAAATGCTCCCAATAATGGATGGTGCCTACCTCAGGTACAGCGTCAGTACGTTTGGGGTGCCCGCCACGAATCAGAGACCTATATTTGCCTGTTGCTCGATTCGCTCTTAAGACGGTACCCAATCGGGGGAATCGTGCTATGGGAAACAAATCAGAAAGTTCCTTACCGATACTTCATTGGGGACTACACGCCCGGTAAATATGCGAAGCAGGTGGATGAAGGCCTGTGGGGGGCCCATAAATTTCTGGTGTATGACGGACAACAGCGGCTACAAACGCTTTATTCAGTGTTACGCCATCGATTTAACGGTCAGGTGCTCCATTTCGATTTGCTTTTCGATTCGGAGCGTTCTGAAGCCGATGAGACGGGCTTCCTATTTCGGAGCGTAGACGCTGCACCAGACCCTCAATACCTGCGAATGACAGAATTGTCGGTACTGACGTGCAAGGATGAAGAAAAGATTAGTTTGGAAGATCGAGCTCTGCCTGCTGCTATGGACGGAAAAAAGGAGACGGCACTCCGTATTCGCAAAAATTTGAACGCCCTCTGGAACATCTTTGTCGAAACCAACCATAAGTCGATTGCATACTTCTCAGTGAGCGCTCAAACGCCTAAGGAGGTTAATGAGGTGTTCCGCCGCCTAAATACCGGAGGCGTGGCTTTGACCCAACTTGAATTGGTCCTTGGCAAGATAAAAGCAATCCATTCTGACTACGAAGAAGGACTATGGGCACTCACTGACCAAATTAAACAAAAGAGCGGTGGTATCAAGTTCTCGTCGACATCGGTATTACAGTTCTTCCATGTGCTAGTGAAGGGCACTCTCCGGATCGACGAAGAGCGGCTGGAAGCAGCCGACATTCTGAAGTTTGAGAAAGTTTTGAAGGAGGATACTGCTCCCCTAATGGAGCTATTTGGTGGATACCTGAAAGGACTGCTGAACATAAATAATGCGTCCATCGTGCCTCGCATGCAGGCGGTCCTTCCGATTGCTGCATATTTAACTGTACGTAAGCGCAAAGGTTTCGAATGGCGCATTCGGGGTCTGCGATCTGGGGACTTACAGCTCATCCACCAATATTTTTTGCTTTCACAATTCTGTGACTGGAACACTCAAACCATGGTGACTGCATTTGCGCGCGAGGCGATGGCAGCCGCGGAAATGGGTGACACATTTCCGCTAGAGCGAATCCGTGAAATTGCGATCCAAAAGAACCGGACAGCGCAAGTTCACGAATACCAGTTGCTGAGTCAGCCATGGCTTGCAACCAAAGTAACAATGCCACATCGCAGCTATGTATTCCACGAAAACAAGCCGCAAGTCGACCATATTTTCCCGCTTCACTTAAAGGGATGTGACGAAGCATATGAACGCGCCGTGGACGTGCTTTGGAACTTCCAACCGATGCCAGCAGAGGTCAATAACTACAAGCGTGCTCGTCATCCGAAAGAGTTCTTTAAAAGCAATGACGGGTGTAAGTACTGGGCGTCTTATGATTTTATTCCCAAGGCAGACAGCCCACTCTGGGACAACCATTTCGATTTCATCCGCCTCAGAAGAACCGATATGATCGATGCCTTGTCAAGGCTATATGGCTTGTCATTAGCGGAACCAGCAGTTGTCCAGGAGCCACACGGTCCAGACACGACCGAGCCTCAAATGGAAATCTTCACGTGACTACGGAAGATCGTGATAGATGCACGGCTGCTCACCCACAACTCCGAGCGACACCAGCTCCATTGACGGAGGCATCCGAATCGAACTCCGTCAACAACGGCTCGACGCTATGGACGTCGCCAGCGACGCCAGCGATTGTGCGGCCGAACTGATAGCATTCCAAAAATGAGTAGTTGTGAAGCAATATTGGTAACGCTGCCGACCCAGGTGATTGTTATCACAATGGTTTAGCTCCCATTCCATCGCGCAGTCATGCTTGATGTAAAAACCGCGGGAGCAGCCTCGGTACTGTGTGCATCAAACTCGCCATTGCAATTTGTTTGCAGAAACGATGTATCTTCGCTGCGCTTTAGGGGATACTTTGACAAATAAGTAACAAAATTTAAATTCGATGTTCTTTCGTAAGGAAACGGAGAATGAAACGCCTACTACTCGCCTTGGTCTTACTCCCGCTCGGGACGCATGCCGTCGAATCGGAAGAAGTAGCGGCCTGCGCAGTAAAACAGAATACCGTTGAACGACTCTCGTGCTTCGACGAACTAGCCTCCCGTCACTCGTTGGCCCCGACAACGGTAGACACAACAGGTAAAGCGGGAACAGGAACCTGGGTAACACGGACAAGTACAGATCCGATGACCGATACGTCGATCCACATGGCCTTCCTCCTGGCCGAGTCCGGAAGGAGCAAATATGGGAACTCCATCGCTTTAGTGGCCAGATGCTCAAACAATAAAACGGAGATGTGGGTTGATTGGCAGTCGTATCTTGGCAACAGAAACACAAGCGTGACGCATCGAGTTGGGAAGGAGAAACCCAAGACGGCTTCCTGGCATCTCTCTGCCGACAATAAGGCCACCTTTTTCCCCACCTCGCCCGTAGCATTGTTGAAATCGATGACTGAAACGAATTCCTTCGTGGCAAACGTCACACCCTACAATGAGAACCCAGTGACTGCCGTCTTCGATACCACCGGTGCAGCAGAAGCGCTCGCCGACATCCGAAACGACTGCAAGTGGTGATAGCCAATCACAGCCGAGGACTCGGCTCAGCAACAGCCCAAGCTCTCCTGAGGCTGCCTATGCGCCGCGGGCGGATACCCGCCGTTCTCTTCTTTACCGCTGCTATATCAATTGCAGGCTTGGCTCAGGCTGCCAACAAGCCCTGCACCGGCAGCAAAGGCGGCATATCGCACTGCGCCGGCGATAAGTTCGTCTGCAATGACGGTTCTATCAGCGGGAGCAAGAAGGTGTGTTCGATGCCCGGCAATTCAGCCGCGACAGTGACAGCCGCCCCCAAGGCCAAGTCCGCGACGTCGTGTGACTGTCGCCGCGGCTCTTATTGCTCCGGGCCGCGGGGCGGGACGTATTGCTATTCGGATAGAGGGAAGAAAAGTTATGTGCGGCGATGACAAGCGGGCGTTTCTCTATTTCGGAGTGAATTGTGGAGAGTAGAACCAACCATTCCTTAATCTTGAAGGACTGTACGGTACTGGGCGCCAGTGGCTTCCCATTTTCCCCGGGCGATACAATTGCTCTGGTCTTTAAGCACAATGTCGTCCGGTGCAGCGGTCGCAGTTATTTAGCCGAGCTTTCACTCCTCGAGCTGGCTGAACTCTCCGTCTCGGGACCGGGAACACTAGTCACGGGAGGCGGATTTATCGGTGGAGGGCTTGGCGTCGAGGGAGCGCTGGAAGGAATTGCCATCGCTAACGTGCTGAATGCGCTGACCACGAAGAAAAAGACTCACACCTTCGTGACGCTTACGGCCAATTTTGGTGAATTGCATTTGCACTATGGTTCCATGGATCCCGGCGCCGTGCGCGTTTTCTTATCCGATGTATTCGTGAGATTAAGAAATATGAATTCGCAGTGGCGTCAGTCGCGCGAACAGTTGATCGACGATCAGCTTGCGAAGGGAAGCATTTCAGGAACGGAGGCCGATACGCTTAAATCTCGCCTAGCATCGCAGCCTATATGGACAGATCTTGCGTCAGAGGCGAAAGCACAGCGCTTGCTGGGCGAAAGCGCCGAGGGGCCAAAGGGAACCTGCCCCAGCTGCGATCACACGATTTCTCTACATAGCGAACATTGTCAATACTGCCGAGCGAACTTTGGCAGGTACTCGTCCTGGAGTGTTATCCCAATCGTTCAATAGGACAGCCATAAGAGAACGTGATCCGCTGTTTTTTTAAAGGACCTTAGCCCGACAGAAGGAAGGGCCCATCACCGAGGAGAAGCAAATGCATCAATTCATCATGAACAGCAATATGCAATTAAACGGAGACTACGAGGCCCACAATGCTTCGAAGCCATGTTTGCATAGCTCATTCATTGTGCTACCAAAGTCTCAGAACCAACTGACCCGCAATCGCCAAAATTGGCAACCGTCCAATTTCGTAGGTATTAGATGAGTTTGCACCAATTTTCGGCTTTGCTTTCTGGCTATCGATGACCCACATGTTCGAAGAGGACGCCCCGATTTTAGGTTTTAATTCCTTTCCATCCCATATCCACGTATTGGACGAAGTTGCCCCAATTTTTGGTTTTACTTCCTTACCGTCAAAAATCCAAGTGTTCGAAGATGAAGCCCCTGACTTTGGCTTTAACTCTTTGCCATCGCATACCCAGTTACTCGGCAATTTAATTGTGTTCGCCATATCTATTTTTCCTCTGATTGTTTTGAGTAATGCTAATTGCAATTTAGGCTCCGATGGAATCCGTCAGCAGCGCCGCCAAGAATGCTGTCACCATCGAGCTGCCCGTCTGGCCTCCGACCCGTGAGTCGCACGACCCACCACGCCACTAACCCTTTGACAAATAAGCTCTGCAAGATCAGGATCGTATGCGTCTTCCAATATTCTTCTTCGCTGACGCTCAGTCCCTCAATACTTAGGTGTGCTTCCATCTGCCGCCGCAGTGTGGTATTGCCCACTGTCCCGCCATCCTTCGGCACGAGAGATAGATTCAGCTCTGCTAGGCGGTCTCGTCGACTGCCTGTAGCCGCAGCGGAATCTGGAGTCGACGGACAATGCGGGCCTCCTTTATCGGCACCACATAGCAAGTCACCCCAACTTCTTCCCTTGGCTTGGATCCTCGGTAATATACCGTACAACCGGTTACA